>JAFVFY010000021.1 GCA_017475265.1 Prevotella sp.
ATTGTTATTTAGCGAAGCGCAACATCAGGTGGTTATTGCGGCGGGGTCCCACCTCTTCCCATTCCGAACAGAGAAGTTAAGCCCGCTTGCGCCGATGGTACTGCAATGCAATGCGGGAGAGTAGGAGGCCGCCATCTTTAAGAAGAGAGTCCTTTCATCAGCAATGATGAGAGGACTTTTCTTTATTGTGGTTTCACTTTTGGAATTTTATGGGCAAGTTTGGATTTACTGGACATTGTTTTTCTTCTAGAGAAACCTACGGAGATTCGTGTTATAGCCTGGAAAGGAGTTCTCAAAAGTGTGCAAATGCAGAGATGCACACTTTTGAGAACCTTTTTTCTTGCGGGGTTTCTAGATTTTCCTTACCTTTGCATCGTCAAACCAATCGAAAAACTGTAAATCGAGAATCACAATGATACTGACCGACCGCGAACTCTTCCTACTCATCATCTGCACCGTGTTCTACATTACATTATTTATATTAGTGTTGCAGTCGAACCGCCGCAAGCTTCAGCTCTTGCAAAGCCGTCTTGACAACATACACGCCATGCAGAAGATGGCGGTGATGGAACACCGTCAGCAGGACGACAGCAGTATCTACGCCTCGGAGGCCTATCGGCGCGCCAAGCAATGCCTGACTGAGGGGCGCAGTCTGACGGAGGGCGACTGGGGCGCACTGACGGAGGCAGTGAACGGGGTATACGACGGGTTCAGCGACAAGCTCTACAGCCTCTGCCGCATGAGTGAACAGGATATGCGCGTCAGTCTGCTCATCAAACTGAGAATGCAGCCTAAGGACATCGCTACCCTGACCGCCCACTCGAAGGAGAGCGTCGCCTCCACCCGCAGCCGCCTCTACCAGAAGGTCTTTGGCAAGAAAGGCTCTACACGTGACTGGGATGACTTCATCCTGTCGATTTAACGAGGGGTGATAACTTAATAACGTGATAACGAAATAACGAAATAACGCCGTGATAACGAAATAACGTGATAACGAAATAACGCTAACCAATTAATAATTTAGAATAACTATGGTTGAGTATCTTCTTCAAAATTCCTGGCAGGTATGGGCTGTAGTTGCCGTGCTTTGCCTCATCCTGGAGCTGTCATCGGGTGATTTCTTCATCATCTGCTTCTCCATCGGAGCTGTTGCGGCGGTCATAGGTGCCGCCGTAGGACTGAGTATCTACTGGCAGGTAGGACTGTTCGTGCTGTTTTCCCTCTTGGCTATCTTCACCGTCAGACCCTTCGCCCTGCGCTGGCTGCACAAGAACGAGCCTAACCGCGCTACCAATGCCGATGCCCTGCTGGGACGAACGGGACGCGTCACCGAGGCTATCTCTGTTGACAACAATGGCTACGTGCAGATAGACGGCGACCTGTGGAAGGCGGTGAGCGACATCAATATTCCAGTAGGAACAACTGTGCGCGTCATAGGGCGTGAGAGCACTATCATTACAGTGGAAACGCTGTAACTTGCGTGTAACAAATCGTAAATAGTAAATTCGAAATTCGTAAATCGCAAATTCGTAAATCGTAAATTTAAACCATGGACATTATGACTTACATTCTGATTGCCATCATCATTCTGGTGGTTCTTTTCGCCAAGATGGCGCTTGTGATTATCCCTCAGTCGGAAACCAAGATTATTGAGCGCCTGGGCCGCTACTATGCCACGCTCAATCCGGGTATTAACATCATCATTCCTTTCATCGACCGGGCAAAGGAAATCGTGGTGCTGAACCGTGGGCGCTACACCTACTCCAACTCCATCGACCTGCGCGAACAGGTCTATGACTTCCCCTCGCAGAACGTGATTACGAAGGACAACATCCAGATGGAAATCAACGCCCTGCTCTACTTCCAAATTGTAGACCCCTTCAAGGCCGTCTACGAAATCTCGAACCTGCCCAACGCCATCGAAAAGCTGACGCAGACCACACTGCGTAACATCATCGGCGAGCTGGAGCTGGACGAGACGCTGACCTCGCGCGACACCATCAACACCAAGCTGCGTGCCGTGCTCGACGATGCCACCGACAAGTGGGGTGTTAAGGTGAACCGTGTGGAGCTGCAGGACATCATCCCGCCCACCACCGTGCTCAACGCTATGGAGAAGCAGATGCAGGCCGAGCGTAACAAGCGTGCCCAGATTCTGACCTCCGAGGGTGAGAAGGCCGCCGAGATTCTGGCTTCTGAGGGTGAGAAGACGGCCATGGTGAACCGTGCCGAGGCTGCCAAGCAGCAGGCTATCCTCCACGCCGAGGGTGAGGCCCAGGCTCGCATCCGCAAGGCTGAGGCCGAGGCAAAGGCCATCGAACTGATTACCGAGGCCGTGGGCAAGAGCACCAATCCTGCCAACTATCTGCTCGCTCAGAAGTATATACAGATGATGCAGGAGCTGGCTCAGGGCGACAAGACCAAGACCGTATACCTGCCCTACGAGGCCACTAACCTGCTCGGCAGCATCGGTGGCATCAAGGACCTCTTTAAGGAGTAAGACCCCCAACCCCCTATTTAGCTTGGATTATTCATACTCTTTTCAACAACGGATTTTACGGATTACACGGATTATCATGGATTTCACAGATTTCTTCTAGATTCGATGGTAAGATAATAAATAATCCGTGAAAATCCGTGAAATCAGTTTTAATCCGTTGTTTTATCAATTGCCATTTTATGAACAGAATATTGAGGATCATTTTATTGGTGGTATTCTTAAGCCCCCTAAACAGGGGAGTGGGGGGCTTTGCCTGGCATCAGGTGTTGTCGCCCACGGTGAAGGGTCTTCAGGTGGTGAAGAACGATGACTTCGAGGACTTGCCGGTGCTTCAGCTGGGTAGCAGCGACGTGCTGACCATCGGCTTCGACGAGCTGTCGCATAACTACCACCGCTACACGTACCGGCTGGAACCTTGCGACCCTGACTGGACACCAACGGAGGGACTCTTCGAGAGCGACTGGCTGCGGGGCTTCAACGGGCAACCCATCGAGGACTATGTCAACTCGATAAATACCACGACGCTCTACACGCACTACAGACTGCAATTCCCCAACAGGAATTGCAGCCCTAAGCTGAGTGGTAACTACCGTCTTTACATCACGGATGATGATGAGGACGCGGACATCATCATCATCGAGTTGCGCGTGGTGGAGCCGCTGATGAACGTGGGGCTTTCCGTGACGACGAACACCGACCTGGACTTTAACGGCCGTTACCAGCAGGTGGCGCTTACGGTGAACTACAATGCCGTGCGCGTCACCCGTCCCAGTGACCAACTGCAAGTGTTCGTGCAGCAGAACGGACGCGAAGACAACCAGAAGGTGAACCCGCAACAAGACTTCACCACGGCCGAGGGGCTGCGCTGGGAACACAACAAAAGCCTGATCTTCGACGCTGGCAACGAGTACCACAAGTTTGAGGTGCTCGACCCCTCGCATCCCACCATGGGACTTGACATTACCCGCTGGGACGAATCGACGCGCACCTGGCACGTCTGGCCACTGGCCGTCGAGGAGCGCCGCAGCTACATCTACGACGAGGATGCCGACGGCTTCTCGCTGCAACGCAACAGCGACAACTACGAGATAGACCGCACGTCGGAGTATGTCTATGTGCACTACCAGTTCATACCGCGACGTGAGTATACCGATGCAAACGTCATCGTCAGCGGACTATGGACTACGGAGTATCCCAGCCAGTATGTCATGGAGTATGACGAGGAGACGAAGACCTACAACGCCACCATCCTTCAGAAGCTAGGCTACTACAACTATATGCTCCAGCTTCAGGACTATGACGGCACCACGCATCCTTTGCCTGAGGAGGGCTCGTTCTTCCAAACAGAAAACCGCTACCAGGCCTACGTCTATTATCGTGGCACTGGTGAGCGGTCGTGGCGTCTGCTAGGCTTTCAGGATATTGTCTACTGTCCGAAGTAGTCGGCCAGCTGTTCGCGTGCCGACGCGTCGTTGTTGGGCAGGTCGTTGATGATGTGCCCTTTCTCCAGCAGTGCTATGCGTGTGGAAATATCCACGGTGTGTTGCAGGTTGTGGCTGCTCAGGAGCACAGTAGCACCTGAATTCTGGGCATATTCCGTGATGGTATGCTTGAGCACTACCTGGCTCGTGGGGTCGAGGAAGTTGAACGGTTCGTCGAGCACCAGTAGCTTCGGCTGTTGTAGCAGGGCGGCCATGATGCCCACCTTCTGCTTGTTGCCCGCCGAGAGGTTGCGTATGAGCTTCTTCTGCCCCAGCACCTCGCCGCCGGTGAAATGCTCCAGCGGCTGCAGGCGTTCGTCGACGACGTTCTGTGGCAATCCGCTAATCTTTCCGATAAACGCGAAATACTCCTCGGGCGTGAGGAAGTCGATGAGGAATCCCTCGTCGATGAAGGCCGCCGTGGTCTGTTTCCACGCCTCGCTGGCCGACGGGTCGATGCCGTCGATGCTCACTTGCCCTTCGTCGGGCTTCAGCAAGTCGAGCATCAGGCGGAAGAGCGTCGTCTTCCCCGCTCCGTTGTTCCCCACGAGGCCGAGCACCTCGCCGTCGTTTACTTTGAACGATTCTATGTCGCAGGCTACTGTTTCGCCAAACGACTTCTTAAGGTTGGTGATCTCTATCATTCCTCCGCGTTTATACGTTTTTTAGAAATAGCATAAGTTATTTGTTCTTATACAATCTGACCAATTTCACAGGGTTCATTCGCGTATCCCAGATGTAGTCCACGAACACTGTATCTTGCTCTGTGGCAGAATACTCAAGATGCTTCTTCAACTGTTCGAGAGCGATATCCTGCCATATTATTCGAACCATCCCTTGTGCTCCTGTTTGAAGTCCTTTACAAATTCAGGGAATGTGCGCCAATGTGAAGAGTCGTTACGCACAGCATCAGCATGGTCAAGGGCTACATTCAGCTCTTCCACAGATTTTGCATATCCAAAATCTGTGTCGCCAAAATCATAGTCTACTGTCAAACTGTTATCATCGGAAGTATGCCTCTGTGTACGGATGGGCATAGGAGTATGCTTCTGTCTCTTCTTGTATGTGCAAACTGTTTCTGCCATATATGTTTTTTTTAGTTCTTTCCTGCAAAGGTAGTTGTTTTCCCTTTTCCATGCAAATTTTTCCCCACATTTCTTTGGCCTTTTACGTTTTCTTTGTATTTTTGCATCGGATTTTTATTCACTAAAACCATTTCTATTATGAAGAACAAGATCTTTCTACTTCTATCGTTAGTGTTTGTGGCCCTTGGGCTGAGTGCCCAGAGCCTGGTGTTCCACCTTCCTGATGGCGGCCTGTCGACGGTAGGCCTGCCCGCCACGTTCACCATCTCGCCAAGCGGCGACAAGCTCATCATCGAGAGTGGCGGCACGCGCGTGGAGCTGGACAAGAACCGCATCTTGGCCATGACCTACCGCAGCAAGAAGGGCGACGTGAACGACGACATGCAGGTGGACGTGGCCGACATCGCCACCATCATCGACATCATGGCTGGCAAGGACACCGAGCCTGAGGAGAAGGTCTATACCTCCTGCCCCGACGGGAACCATCCGCACATCATCGACCTGGGCCTGCCCTCGGGCACGAAGTGGGCGTGCTGCAATGTGGGCGCCAGCAAGCCGGAGGACTACGGCAGCTACTACGCATGGGGGGAGACAAAGACAAAGGAAGTGTACAATTGGGAAACGTACCAGTATGGGTATTATAACGATGATGGAGATTACAGCCATTTGGTGAACATCGGCTCCGACATCGCCGGCACGGAATATGATGCCGCGACGGCCAACTGGAAGACCCCGTGGCGGATGCCGACGATTGAGCAGTGTCGAGAGCTGATTGACAACTGCACGTCAGAGTGGACGACACAGAATGATGTGAAGGGCAGAAAATTCACGGGTTCCAACGGCGGTACTATATTCCTCCCCGCCGCAGGCGACCGCTGGAGTTCGGATCTCTACCTCGCGGGCTCGGGCGGCGACTACTGGTCGTCGACGCTCTACGAGAGCGACCCGTACGGCGCGTGGTGCCTCTACTTCTATTCGGGAGGCGTGAGCACGAACTACGGCGACCGCGGCGACGGTCGCACGGTGCGCCCTGTTCGTTAGAACTGCTTGTGCATCCTTTCCCAACTCGAAAGCCCCCCGCGAAAAGCCTCGCCTCTGTTCCCCTCCGCCGGTGTGATTTTGGCAAGCAGACCGCGTGGAAATGGGTAGAAGTGAGGGGAAATTGCACTACGACGGTGCAATTTTTCTGCTTTTCTGCACTACTTTAGTGCAATTTTAGTAATTTTGCAGCATCAATGTCATGACGGTTATGACGGGATACAACTACGTGGTTCGTTTTCTGAAGGAGTGGACGCTGCCTGTGGCCATCGCCGTGGGCACTGCTAGTTATCTGCTGTTCTTTTTCGTTCCGGGGCTTGATGCTGCGGGCTCGGCACTGGCGCCGGTGTTCGACGTGCTGCTGCCGCTGTTCGTCTTTCTCACGCTGTTCATCACGTTCTGCAAGGTAGACTTCCATCAGATGCTGCCCCACAGGTGGCACGCCGGAGTGCTGGTGGCGCAGCTGTTGCTGGTAGGCGTGGTGACGGTTGTGTGTTGGCGGGCTGGCACGGGGCCTGCCCCTACAGAGGCAGGTGAACAGCATGGGGAGTTCCCCTACAAGCTGCTGCTGGAGGCACTGCTGACGTGCATCATCGGGCCTTCGGCCGCCGCCGCCCCGGTGGTGGTGGGCAAGCTGGGCGGCAACATCTCGACGATGACCACCTACACGTTGTTGTCGGCCTTCGTCTCGGCCTTGCTCATACCGCTGGTGTTCCCGTTGCTGGAGCAGACGGTGCACACCGACTTCCTGTCTGCGTTCCTCATTATATTATATAAAGTGGCTTTGGTATTGCTCCTGCCATTGGTGCTGGGGTGGCTGACGCAACACTATGCCCCAGCCGTAGCAAAGCGCATAACAGCCATGCCCAACCTGAGCTTTTACACTTGGGCGGTGTGCCTTTCCATCACCACGGGCATCACAGTAAAGAATATTGTACACAGCGAGGCCACGATTACGTTGCTGGCTGCCATTGCCGTGAGCACGCTGCTATTATGCGTTGTACAGTTTGTAATCGGGCGTGCCATAGGACATCGGCTAGGCGAGAAGATTAACGCCGGACAGGCGCTTTTCCAGAAAAACACGGGCCTGAGCATTTGGGTGTCCTATATGTATCTCTCGCCTATAGCATCCATTGGTGCCGGCTGCTACGTGCTTTGGCAGAACATCATCAACTCCGTGGAAATCTGGGCTTATACAACCGATGTACAGACTCCAGCCTGCCCAAGGGGATTTGCCCATTCAAGGGAATCTGCAAACCCCGCTTGAAAAATGTTTACATTGACCCCTCTGAGAATCCGATTTTTTGAATGAGTTCCTTGGTGGATTGCGTATGAGCCAGTTTTGACAGGGTTCGTTTCCGCTTTTTTCACGCTACTGCTCAGCTATGGGCTGATTGCCCCCTAAAACTGGTTCGTTCTAGTCGGTTTTTACCGAAAAAGGTGGTCTTGTAGTACAAGACCATATCTTTTGTAGTACAAGACCATATCTTTTGTAGTACAAGACCATATCTTTTGTAGTACAAAACCATATCTTTTGTAGTACAAGACCATATCTTTTGTAGTACAAGACCATAGCTTTTGTAGTAC
>JAFVFY010000022.1 GCA_017475265.1 Prevotella sp.
ATTCTCAGAGGGGTCAATGTAAAGATTTTTCAGCACGACCTTTGTTAAACTCTACGGATTATTTTTTGTCTACGGAGATTAGGAGGAAGGGAGGGCTGCGCGTGGCTTCTCCTTATCTCCATGCCTCCGTAGAATGTCTAAGGAGTTTAGGAGTTTAGGAGTTTTCCTACGGGTCATCGGCGCAGCCATTCCTTGATTCCTAAATTCCTTAGAATATTATCTTCTGCGGATTTTTTTTGTTTTCTAAGGAGTTTAGGAGTTTAGGAGTTTTTCCCTGCGGGGCTGTTTTCTAAGGAATTTAGGAATTTAGGAAGCTACGCGCAGCCCTTTCTGTGATTTCCGTGATTTCTGTGTGACCTTAGACCATATCTTCTGCGGAGTTTTTTTGTTTTCTAAGGAGTTTAGGAACTGTAACTAAATAAAATTTGCGTTTTATTTTTAAACCACAAACGTAAAAGTAATTTAGTAACAGTTCCTAACTATCATGTTTTCAGGCGATAAGTGCCATACTTACGAGGTCTAAACAGCATACTTGTGGGTAACAGGTAACAGATGGTAACAGACGTTTTTAAACTTTTCTCGCGTACGTATGTGCGTGTGTACTCGAGAAAAGGTTATGTTAATCACTCCAAATTTCTGGGATATTCTGCATGGAAATGTGAAGAGTGTCAGTTTTATTTCGTACCTTTGCACCCCGTATGAAACAAGGACGTATAGAAACGATAACGACGAGGATCATCAGTACCACGTTTATTGTGGTGGCGCTGGCTGTGTTCAAGCCCTTCGGGTTGGATGCGTGGCAGTGGCAGGGTTATGTGCATCTGATAGCTTTAGGAGTGATAGGTTTCTCGATCTGCATGATGACGGACATCATCCTGAAGTATGTCATCAAGATGCCGAGGTCATTTAAGAAAGGTGCCGAATACATCATCCGCCGCAACCTCTGGTTCCAGCTTATCAATACACCGCTTGTAGCACTGGGCATCTGTCTCTATCGCCACTTCGTGCTGAGCGACCATCAGGGATTGCAAATCCCCTCCAACGTGTTTTCTGTTGTCAATTTCCTCGAAACGCTCGTCATCATCGCCTTTTGCTCCTTCGCCATCGGACTCTACTGGCGCTTCAAGTTTCGCAGCAAGTATCTAGCGATGGAATTAGAAGAGATACGGGAATTGAATGAACAGCTAAAAAACCTCACCCCCGACCCCTCTCCAAAAGAGAGGGGAGTATATACCGCTGCTGCTGAGACTTCTGCCGATAAAGGTAACTACTCCCCTCTTCTTGGGAGAGGGGTCGGGGGTGAGGTTTCTGGGGTGGAGGCTCTTACCCTCTCTGGCACGACAAACGAATCGGTGACACTCCAGATTTCCAACCTATTATTTATTGAGGCCGTGGGCAACTACGTTAAGGTCAGTCATCTGCGTGATGGGCAGGTGCATACCGACATGCTTCGCGCCACGATGAAACAGATGGAGGAGACGTTGCAGGGCTATCCGATGATTGTCCGTTGCCATCGTGCCTTCCTAGTCAACCTTGGCCAAGTAGAACAGATTGTCTCACATTCCGGCTCCACCCAGCTGCTCATCAAACACTGCCACGAATCGCTCCCTGTCTCGCGCAGCAACATGTCACAGGTCAAGGCTGCTATTTCTTCTTCGTTGATATGTGCAAAGTCTTCGTCGTCGAAGGAGTAGTCGATGTAGACTTAGTTGTAGCCTTTGTCGTGGCTGTCGTGGTTGTACCACCGCCCTTGTAGTACTTCAGTGCCTCGGGCATCCATGCCGTGATGTTCTTGATGCGCGTCTCGTCCGAGGGATGGTCGCTGAAGAACTCTGACTGCTGGTTGGTAGAAGCAGACGCCATGCGTTGCCAGAAACTGATGGCCACCTGCGGGTCATAACCTGCCATAGCGGCGAAGATGAGTCCCATGTAGTCGGCCTCCGACTCATGGTCACGCGAATACTTCAGGTTACCGAAGTTGAAGTTCAGCGCAGCTGCCGTCTGCACGATGCTTTGTGTCTTCTCCCCCATTCCGATTGCTCCTGCCACCGTTGTGCCCAACTGCATGATGTACTCTTGGCGCATCTGCGTGGAGAGCTGCTCGGCAGAGTGGCGGGCCACGGCGTGGGCAATCTCATGTCCGAGCACGATGGCCAGCGATGCCTCGTCCTGCGTGACGGGCAGCAAACCCTCGTAGACCACAATCTTACCGCCGGGCATACACCAGGCATTGACGGAGGCATCCTGCACGAGGTTGAACTCCCAGGCAAAGTTCTGCACATCAGCCGACATGCCGTTGGCGTTGAGATAGCTCGTCACGGCAGAAGCCAACTTCTGGCCCACACGCTTCACCATCGCCGTATTCGTGGCATTGCTCGACGTCTTGGCCGTCTTCATAAACTCCTGATACTGCTGGGTCGAGAGGCTCAACACTTCGCCGTCGCTCACCATCAGCGTCTGCTTACGACCCGTGATGGGCACAGTGGACGTGGTGCCGCAACCAACGATGAAGGCCGACAGCACACATAACACTAATAGCTTAAAAGTTTTCATGATTCTAGAATTTAGTTATACATATTTACATTTCTTCATTTTCTGTACGGGCGATAATCTCGTTCTGTAGTTGCGCAGTCATGTCGTTGAAGTAGTCGCTATAACCAGCTACGCGCACCAGCAGGTCACGATATTGGTCGGGATGCTTCTGAGCATCGAGCAGCGTGGCGGTGTCAACAATATTAAACTGTATGTGGTGGCCACCGAACTTAAAGTAAGTACGCACAAGACTTCCCACCTTCGCCATATCCTGTTCGCGGCGCATAAGTGCAGGCGTGAAGCGAACGTTAAGCAATGTGCCGCCGCTCTTCGTCTGGTCGAGCTTGCCCAGCGACTTGATGACCGCCGTAGGCCCGTGTGTATCGCTACCATGTGCAGGCGAGGTGCCGTCTGAGATGGCGAAGTGGGCGAAACGACCGTCGGGGGTGGCTCCGCAGACCGAACCGAAATAGTTGTGGCACGTCGTGGAGAGCATATTCAGGTGGGTCTGCCCGCCACGGGTGTTCGGCCTTCCCTCAATGGCCTTCACCAGGTCGTCGTACACACGCACGGCAATCCCGTCGGCGTATGCATCATCGTTGCCAAAGAAAGGCGTGTGGTTGCGGATATAGGCACGCATCACCTCGATATTAGAGATGGAATGTGAGACATTTCCCCAATCGGAGGAAAGTGCCTCCAGCATCTCGTCCATCGTGTATCGCTTGTCCTCAAATACGTGCTTTTTCAGCGAACAGAGGCTATCGGTGATGGTTCCCAGACCGGTGCATTGTATGTAAGTTGTATTGTAGCGAGCACCGCCGCTGTAGTAGTCCTTGCCCTTCTCGATGCAGTCATCAATGAAGAGACTGAGGAACGTGGCTGGGGCATAGAGGGAGAACATGCGCTCGATGTAGTTATTTACCGAAAGCTTCATGTCAACGAAGTGCACCATCTGACGGTGCCAGGCATCGTAGAGCTCTTCAAAGGTTTTGAAGGCACGTGGGTCTCCCGTCTTGATTCCCAACTGTTTACCCGTCTCTGGGTCAAGGCCGTTGTTGAGCGTTATCTCCAGAATCTTCGGCGTGTTCAGGTAGCCCGTCAGGAGGTAGGCTTCTTTTCCGAACGCCCCCACCTCAATGCAACCCGAGCAACCTCCCTCGCGGGCATCCTCGACGGTCTTCCCTGCCCTTACCATCTCAGCAACGTAGGCGTCGGGGTTGAAGATGCTGGGGTAGCCGTGACCTTGGCGGATGACACGCATACCATCGAGCAGGAACTCGTCTGGCGTGTTCTTTGCAATATGGATGGAGAGGCCGGGCTGCAGCTGATGCAGCTCCTCCTGTATCTCCAGGATGATGGTCGACAGCTCGTTGGCAGCACTATTGCCGTTACGGTCCACGCCACCTATATTAATATTGGTGAAGTCATTGTACGTTCCGCTCTCCAGCGCCGTCACGCCGACCTTTGGCGGAGCTGGCTGGTTGTTGAACTTTATCCACAGACAGGAAAGCAGTTCCTTCGCCTCATCACGGGTAAGCGTGCCGTCACGGAGTCCCTCTTCGTAGAAGGGCCAGAGGTGCTGGTCCAAGTGTCCTGGGTTCATGGAGTCCCAACCGTTCAGCTCGGTGACGGTGCCCAGGTGCACGAACCAGTACATCTGTATGGCCTCCCACAGGTTTCGCGGAGCATGGGCGGGCACCCAGCGGCAGACCTCGGCAATCTTCTGCAGTTCCTTCTTGCGCTGAGGATTCTGCTCCTTGGCAGCCATCTCCTCGGCCAACTCCGCATGTCTTTCTGCAAAGAGAATGGCAGCATCGCACGAGATAGCCATTGCCTCCAGCTCCTGCTGCTTGTCGGTGGCCTCAGGGTCGTAGATGAAGTCCAGGTCGGCAATTTTCTCCTCGATACGTTTCTTCACATCGAGCAGCCCCGTGTGGTACATCTTGCCGTCCATAGCGGTATGCCCGGCGGCGCGCTGCTCCATGAACTCTGTAAAGACACCAGCATGGTAGGCCTCCTCCCACTCCTTCGAGACGTGGTTGAAGATACGCTCGCGTTGCGTCTTGCCCTGCCAGTATGGTATGACCTCGCGCTCGTAGGTGTCAATGTCCTCTTGCGAAATATGGTAGCTCTGCAGCTCGCGGGTATCGAGCGTATGCAAGTCCTCCACACTGTGGCACGTCAGTTCGGGGAAGGTGGGCACGGCCTTCGGCTTCGGGCCGCGCTCTCCGACAATCAGTTCGTCCTCGCCTATGTAGATGGTCTTCTTCTTGCAAATCTCGTAGAAGTTACGCGCGCGAAGCACAGGCGTTGACATTGTTCCGTAGTTCTGCTTGTAGAACTCAGTCTCTATCAGCGCCCGCTCTATGCTAAGTGTCGTTGGCGTGTCCATATTCTGCTGGCGCAGACGGCGTATGCGGTCATTCATGCCGCCAATATTCTCAGGATGCTTTATACTGTAATTCATTTCTTTCGTAAAATTCGTGTAATCTGTGGTTATATAATTCGTGAAATTCGTGTAATCTGTGGTTAATAATAATCCGTGCAATTCGTGTAATCTGTGGTTAAATAATTCGTGCAATTCGTGTAATCTGTGGTTAATAATAATTCGTGCAATTCGTTTAATTCGTATAATTCGTTGTTAATAATAATTCGTTTAATTCGTATAATTCGTGGTTTTAAAAAAAGTAATCCGTGGTTGTAGAATTAGCTGTCCAGTAAGTCCGGTCTCAGCCGTCGTGTCCTTTCTAGTGCCTGTTCCAGTTCCCACTCCCGTATCTTCGCTTCATTGCCACTGAGCAGGATGTCGGGTACTCGCCATCCCTTATAATCCGCGGGCCGTGTGTAGATAGGTGCCGCCAGCAAGTCGTCCTGGAAACAATCGGAGAGTGCGCTTTGTTCGTCGCCGATGACCCCCGGCACCACGCGCACCACGGCATCGGCAATGATAGCGGCAGCCAGCTCGCCACCCGTCAGCACATAATCACCAATACTTATTTCACGTGTGATTAAATGGTCGCGAACACGCTGGTCAATACCCTTGTAGTGACCGCAGAGGATGATGAGGTTTCCCTTCAGCGACAGCTCGTTGGCCAGGTGTTGGTTAAACTGCTCACCGTCGGGCGACGTGAAAATCACCTCGTCGTAGTCGCGCTCAGCTTTTAGAGCGGTGATACAGCGGTCGATGGGTTCGCATTGCATCACCATGCCCGCACTACCGCCGTAAGGATAGTCATCCACGCGGCGCCACTTGTCGAGTGTATAGTCACGCAGGTTATGTAGCCGTATCTCGGCAAGGCCTTTCTTCTCTGCCCGCGCCAGGATAGACTCATGCACGAAACCCTCAATCATCTCGGGCAGTACAGTAATAATATCAATTCTCATTTTCTTTCATGGAAATTGCTTGGAAAGCTCCCCAAGCTGTTTCGGCGCAAAATTACAACTTTATTATGTATCCACCAAATTTTATTATCAAAAACACGAAAAAAGCTAGCAATTGCTTAGACATTAGACGGACTTTACCAACAAACATAAGGGAGGAATGTGTTGTGTCTTATAACAATAACCAGCCTCTGCGTTGGTTAGCTCATCTAAGTTCCCACTAATCACCAAAGTCAATAAGTTGTTTTACTTTTCCAGATTCTATTCTGTCAATCAGTTAGCTCGTCAGTTGCGCTGTTCATAACCGACTTTTACAGCATGAAAAGCCATTTCCTTCAAAGATAAGCCTCCTTTACCTTCCCAACTCTTTGATATACCTCAAGCAGTCGCTCTGCTGTGTGTCGCCAGGAGAACAGCTTTGCACGGGCGAGACCAACTTGCTTTTGATTTTCGTAGAAGTCGGCATCACTTTCCAGACGAAGTAGCATGGCAGTTATCTCGTCGGGGGCTTCGGGGTTTACCAATATGGCATCTGTACCGCCTATCTCAGGCATTGACGAAGTGTTGCTCGTGATGACGGGAATGCCACAGGCCATCGCTTCCAACAAAGGTATACCGAAACTCTCACGCAACGAAGTATAAAGGAAGGTAAAGGCGGCATTGTAGATATATGGCAGGTCACTGTTGGGAATATATCCCGGCATGAAAATGTGGCCGTTTATATTGTCTATGTTGTTGCGGTTGATAATCCCGTTAAGGTAATCACGGTCAAGGTCGGCCATCAGCAAGGGACGCTTCACCTCCGACTTCTCCAGATATTTGGAATAGGCGACCAATGTACGCTCCGTGTTTTTCTTGGGGTCGGTATTACCAAGGAAGAACAGGAATCCTTTTTCCGGCATATATTTTTTATAGACCTGCTCACTGTCGGTCAACGGGCGGAACCACTCGTTATAGCCATTGTATATCATGGCCATGCGCTGTTGGGGAATGTGCAGTTTATTGATGATGTTGTTTTCCTCAAAATGACTTACTGTAATGATACATTGGCACTTGTCTAGAATGCGAGGCACTACCAGTCTGCGGTAGAGCCATCCCATATTCTGATAGAGTGAGTGGTTTTGCTTGTCGCGTGGCTCTAAGAAAATGATGTCATGGAGGGTCAGTACCAACGGTATGCTACAAAAGATGGGAGCCGTGTTACTGGTACAATGCAATATCTCAACGCCATATTTCTTTGCGGCACGAGGAAGTGCCCACTGTTCCCAGAGCGGGTACGACGGAGTACTAATTTCGATGACGTGAACATTATCGCTGCTCTGGACGCATCGGTCAGGACCAGGCTTCACGAAGAGGAAATACTCGTTGTCACGGTCTATCTGCTGCAGCTGGAGAATTTCCTGAAGCACCACATAGTCCATACCATGTTTATTGCTGCGAAATATGCGCTGGGCTTCAATGCCTATTTTCATAGTGATGAAATATAATGATGAGTCATAGTATTTTCTGCAAAGTTCTGAAAAAAAAACGAAATGGCCAAATTTCTAAAGGAAAATATGATGACTAGATTGTTTTTTCGGCTTATTTGTAACTTTTTGCCTCGAAAGAGCGTCTTTAGGATAGGAGAATTTGATTTTGCAACATACAATATTAACATGAGGAAACTATATGCTGTCAGCACAATGATGTGGCTGACATTGACGGTTTGTGCACAAGAATCTGATGGTTTTGAACTAGCCACCTCTGCGGTCAAGAACATGCGAATGGGCTGGAACCTGGGTAATACGCTCGACAGCAATTCGGGCGATGTGAACAACATGTGGATTGAGGCATGGTCCCAGCGCACGCCGAAAGACTATGAGACGGCATGGGGACAGCCCGTGACAAAGCCTGAGTTGATGAAGATGTTCAAAGAGGCAGGCTTCAATGCCATCCGCGTTCCCGTGACGTGGTATCCTCACATGGAGGCCACGTACAAGGATGTGAAGTGGAACAACGCCACGAACAGCTTGACGGCCTGGGATCCAGTGGCAGACCCCATCGGCACCAAGATTCAGGCGGCATGGATGAAGCGTGTACATGAAGTGGTAGACTACGTCATCAGCCAAGGCATGTACTGCATCCTTAACATCCACCACGACACAGGTGACGGCAACACCGCGTGGCTGGTAGCCAGCGAGGCAGACTATGCCAAGCAGAAGGAACGCTTCGAGGAGGTGTGGAGGCAGATTGCCGAGGAGTTCAAAGACTATGACGAGCATTTGCTCTTCGAGGGTTACAACGAGATGCTCGACCCATACGGCTCATGGTGCTTCGCCTCGTTTGCCACCTCGTCAAATTACAACGCCAGCGTGGCCAAATCGGCCTATAACGCCATTAACAGCTATGCCCAGAGTTTTGTGGATGCCGTTCGTGCCACGGGCGGCAACAATGCCAAGCGCAACCTCATCGTCAGTACATACGGTGCCTGTAGTGGTAGTGGCGAGTGGAGTACCCACCTGCAAGACCCGCTGAAGCAGATGAAACTACCCACCGACGACGTAAGCGGCCATATCATCTTTGAGGTACACTCGTATGTGGATGTCAAGAACATCAGTAATGCCAAGAACGAGGTCAACCAAATGATACGCGTCCTGAAGAACCATCTTGCCTCGAAGGGAGCTCCCGTTATCTTTGGAGAATGGGGAACCAGCACAGACAATGGCTACAACAACTACCGGAGCAACATGCTTGCCTTTACCCGATATTTCGTGGAGCAGGCCAAGGCGAACGACATGTGTACGTTCTACTGGATGGGACTCTCAGATGGTGAACACCGTTCCGTTCCGGAATTCAACCAGGCCGACCTGAAGGACGCCATCATCAAGGGCTTCTACGGCGAAGAGGGCTATTCGGGTATCAACATGCCAGTAACCACCAAAGAAACCTCCATCTCCTATTATGACCTTTCCGGCCGCAGGCTTTCGGCTCCTCGTCGCGGGATAAACATCATTTGTCAGTCTGATGGGAAGACGAGGAAGATAATTTACAGCGGTCGTTGTAGAACTGGCGGAAGTCCGACCATTTGTAATACGGATAGCTGTCGGTAGGCACAGGCAGACTAGCCTCACGACCGTTGAGCAGACACTTCACCAGAACATCGTCGTTATTGCGACCCTTGCGGTAGAAGATGAGCTGTATGTTGCAGGCCTTGCAGGTCTCCCAGTTCTGATAGCAGTTCTTCACCTCGTAGGGATCCTCAGGGTCGCGGTCGGCACCGTTAATGCCCATTAGGATGTGGAGCGGTCCAAGACGGTCATCGTGACCAAAACGCAGGTCGGCAATACGGTTGCTGCTGCCATCAAGTACGGCATCGGCTTTCTTGATGATGTCCTGCAAGATAGGAATCACCACATACTGGCGGGGGAACAGCCAAGAGTAGCTACCGAGGTTAGCGCCCTCCCATTCACTGGCCACCTCCTCGTCGGTGATAAGATTTCCCATCATGCCCTCGTGGCCGATGTTGGGCAACGACGTGTAGAGGTTGATGAGGTTACTGCCAATGTGGTGCAGATTGCCGGGCAGGCCGTCGGTGCTCTTGAAAGTGCGGCTGATGACCGTCTCGCGCAGTTTCTCTACGCCCTTGAACTGGTCGCGGTGCTGCTCGAAGCGGGGCTTGGGGCTAGGGAAGTCTCGGCGGACAGGGTTCTGACGGTCATCGGGCACCACACCGTCGAGGGTGAAGCGTGAGGACTGCTCGCGAATCTCTATCTTCGGATTGCATTGTACCAGCTCTTGACAGAAGCCTGACATACTGATGACACAGCGTCCGCTGAGCGATGCAATGGCAAGCACGTTGCCACCCTTCTTGAACACTTCAGGAAAGTTATTGTACATTGTCCGCGCAATGCGCTGATGCTGTTCCCAGCCTAGGTCGGTCAACTCGCTGACACCTGTTGACAGCTCGTCCTTAGCAGCCTCGAACTTCTCGTAGAATGCCTCTCCATCAGCAGTAAGCAATTGCTTGCGGTGAGCCATGGTGAGCAGGCTGTCCAGCTCACGATAAAGAAAAGCATTCCAATAATAACGAGAGCCATGACGGCCGTAGTGGCTGATGTAGAATGGTTTATAGCCTTTCGGCGCCTTGGTCAGTTTCTCCGTGGTGAACGTGTAAGGATAGTCCGTTCCGTAAGCCTTCCTTGGGTCGGCCTTCAGTTGCTCTAATGCGCTAACGCCTTGTGCCCAAGCTCCGATGGCGAAGACGACGAAGGCCATGATTGTCAAGATTCTTTTGAAGATGTGTCTCTGTTCCATACTCTTATACTGTTATGCGATTATTTCCGTGAAGCAAAAATAATGCTTTTCTTAATCATAGCAAAAGAATTCGTGCATACGTAAATTATTTTTAATACTTTACCAATACAAAACACAATATTATTACAAGATTTTACAATATTTGCAAGTATCCAAATAATAAGGGAGGGTATAACCTAGGAATTAACACCTAGGACGAAATGTTATTTTACCTTTACAATTTTGGCGGGATTAAAAAAAATGCTTACCTTTGCACGCTAAAGAAAAAACATGGTTTTACAGGCCCTGATTTCAGGGTGATACACATTATTATATATTATGTCGAAGAAATTTGCCGAGCACAAAGGCTTGAACCTGACACAGGTGAACAATGAGATTCTTGAGAAGTGGAAGAGCGAGGACGTTTTCCGCCGCTCCGTGGAGGAGCGTGAGGGTTGTCCTCAGTTTGTTTTTTATGAGGGACCTCCCTCGGCCAACGGTCATCCGGGCATTCATCATGTGCTGGGCCGCGCGCTGAAAGACACTTTCAACCGCTATAAGACCATGCAGGGCTTCCAGGTGAAGCGCAAGGCCGGATGGGATACTCACGGACTGCCCGTGGAGCTGGGTGTGGAGAAGGCCCTCGGCATCACCAAGGCCGACATCGACAACCCAGAGTCGCCACGCTATATCTCGACCGAGGAATACAACCGCAAGTGCCGCGAGAACGTGATGACGTTCACCGCCGAGTGGCGCGACCTGACGGAGCGCATGGGCTACTTCGTAGACCTCGACAATCCCTATATCACCTACGATAACAAGTACATCGAGACGCTCTGGTGGCTGCTGAAGCAGTTCTACCAGAAAGGGCTGCTTTATAAGGGTTACACCATTCAGCCCTACAGCCCCGCCGCCGGTACGGGCCTCTCCAGCCACGAGCTGAACCTGCCCGGCTGCTACCGTGACGTGAAGGACACGACGTGCACCGCCCTCTTTAAAGCCTCCCCCAACCCCTCCAAAGGAGGGGGGAGCAATGCAGGGAGTGCTGTTCTTGAGCCCCTCCTTCGGAGGGGTTGGGGAGACCTCTACTTCATGGCCTGGACGACAACCCCTTGGACGCTGGCTGCCAATACGGCACTCTGCGTAGGCCCGAAGATTGACTACGTGGCACTTGAGACCTATAACCCCTACACAGCAGAGCGCATCACCGTGATACTTGCTGAGGCCCGTGTACCCGCCTACTTCGACACCGCTGCTGAGATTACCGACGGCGGCGAAATGCCCGAATATAAAAAGGGTGAGAAGTTCCTGCCCTACCGCGTGGTGGGCCGTTACAAAGGCACCGACCTCGTAGGCATGGAGTATGAGCAGCTGCTGCCGATGATACGTCCTATGGGAAGGAATGCGGGCGAGGACGACCGCGTTCCCATAGCCTTCCGCGTCATTCCCGGCGACTACGTGACCACCGACGACGGTGCAGGTATCGTGCATATCGCTCCGAACTTCGGTGCCGACGATGCTTTCGTGGCCAAGAAGGCTGGTATCGTGCCTATTGTGGTCATCGACAAGAAAGGACAGGAGCGTCCTGTGGTTGACTTCCAAGGGAAATACTTCCTCATTGAGGATATGGACCCGCAGTTCGTCAAGGACTATGTTGACATTGAGTTGTGGAGCCGCTATGCCGGCCGCTACGTGAAGAACGCCTACGACGAAAATCTTACTGACAAGGACGAGACACTCGACATCAGCATCTGCATGGACCTTAAATCCGCTGGCAAGTGCTTCAAGATTGAGAAGCATGTTCACAGCTACCCGCATTGCTGGCGTACGGACAAGCCCGTGCTCTATTATCCCCTTGATTCTTGGTTCATTAAGAGCTCGGCCTGCAAGGAACGCATGAGCCAGTTGAACGAGACTATCGGCTGGCATCCTGAGTCAACGGGTAGTGGTCGTTTCGGCAACTGGCTGGCTAACCTCAACGACTGGAACCTCTCGCGCTCACGCTTCTGGGGCACACCGCTGCCCATCTGGCGAAGCGAGGACGGCGAGGAGCTTTGCATCGGCTCCGTCGAGGAACTCTACAACGAGATAGAGAAAGCCGTGGCTGCTGACGTAATGGAGAAGAACCCACTGAAGGAGCAGGGATTTGTGCTTGGCGACATGTCGAAAGAGAACTACGACCGCATTGACCTGCACCGTCCATACGTGGACTACATCACGCTCGTCTCGTCCGCTGGTAAGCCCATGAAGCGCGAGGCCGACCTTATCGATGTATGGTTTGACTCCGGCTCTATGCCATACGCACAAGTACATTATCCCTTTGAGAATAAGGAACTGATTGATAATGGTTTAAACAAATCTCAAACCTCAAACCTCAAATCTCAATTCCCAGCCGACTTTATTAATGAAGGTGTTGACCAGACACGCGGCTGGTTCTTTACCCTCCATGCTATCGCCACGATGATATTTGATTCGGTAGCCTTCAAGAACGTCATATCTACTGGTCTGGTGCTTGACGCAAAGGGCAACAAGATGTCGAAGCACGTGGGCAACGTGGTGAACCCCTTTGAGATGATTGAGAAGTACGGCTCCGATGCCGTCCGCTTCTACATGCTCACCAACAGCGAGCCTTGGGACAACCTGAAGTTCGACCAGGAAGGCGTGGCAGAGATTAGGCGTGGCTTCTTCGGCACGCTTTACAACACCTACTCGCTCTTCGCCATGTACGCGAATGTCGATGGGTGGGAGCCGTCCGTTACGACTCAGTCGCAACAAACAGGGCAGACCGAGTTCGACCGCTGGATTCTCTCCTGCCTGAACACCTTGATTATCAATGTGACGAAGGAGCTCGACAACTACAATCCCACCCGTGCTGGTCGCTATATTGATGACTTCGTAGACAACGACCTCAGCAACTGGTACGTTCGCCTGAACAAGAAACGTTTCTGGGGCAAGGAGATGGATGCTGACAAGCAAGCCGCCTATCAGACACTCTACACCTGTCTTATGACCGTGGCCAAGCTGCTCGCTCCCTTCGCTCCCTTCTATGCCGACCAACTTTATCGCGACTTAGTAGGTCACGCTTCCCAGCATGACAAATCCGTACATCTGGAGCGGTTCCCCAAAGCTGATGCCACGCTCATCGACACCGACCTGGAACAGCGTATGAAGGTGGCACAGCGCATCACCACCATCGTGCTCGCCTTGCGCAAAAAAGAAGGTATTGCCGTTAAGCAGCCCCTGCAGACACTGATGATTCCACCCGTGGATGCACGACAGCGCGAAGACATCGAAAGCGTGAAGGACATCTTCCTTCAGGAGGTGAATGTCAAGGATGTGGAATTCGCCGAAGGTCAGGGTATCCTGGTGAAGAAGGTAAAGTGCAACTTCCGCACCATGGGCAAGAAGTTCGGCAAGCTGATGAAGGCCGTGGCCGCCGCCGTCGATGCCCTCTCGCAAGAACAGATTGCCCAGTTGGAGCAGCAGGGTACGTTGCCTATCGATGTGGAGGGGCAGCAACTCGTCATCGAGGTCGCTGACGTGGAAATCATCAGCGAGGACATTCCAGGTTGGCTCGTGGGCAACGAGGGCAACATTACCGTGGCTCTTGATATTACCATCACCGACGAACTTCGCGCCGAGGGTATGGCGCGAACTCTGGTGAACCGCATACAGAACCTTCGCAAGAAGAGCGGACTGGAGATAACCGACCGTATCAACGTCACCATCGAACCTAACGAAGCCGTCACGAATGCCGTCAACGCCTTTGGCAACTATATTGCACGACAGGTACTTGCCGACAGCCTGGTACTCGAGAAAAACGATGGACAGGAAGTGGATTTCGATGATTTCAGCCTGAACATTAAAGTCACTAAAAACTAAACTAATACAAATCGTAATCTGAATATTGTAAATTCTATTGACCATGACAGAGAAGACACGCTACACTGACGAGGAGCTCGAGGAGTTCCGTCAGATTATCAACGAGAAACTGGCCCTGGCCAAACGCGACTACGACCAGCTGATGGCCAGTCTGACAAACAAGGACAGTAACGATGTTGATGACACATCGCCCACCTACAAAGCTTTGGAGGAAGGCAGTGAGGCACAGACGAAAGACGACCTCTTGGCTTTCGCTGCCCGTCAGCAAAAGTTCATACAGGGTCTGAAGGCTGCACTAGTACGCATCGAGAACAAGACCTACGGCATAGACCGCATCACGGGAAAGCTCATTCCCGCTGAGCGTTTACGCGCCGTACCTCACGCCACACTCAGCGTCGAGTCAAAGCAACTGGAGAAACAACGGAAGTAGTTTTTGCGAACAACAAATATTTGATAAACAACGAATTTAACGAATGACACGAATTTTCACGAATTGCTTACAATTCCACAATTTCCTGAAAAGAATATTAGTTCGTACAATTCGTACAATTCGTGTAATTCGTTGTTATTCATACTAATAAATGTTTAGTTGTAAGTTAAGCAAGGGTTGGCTGGCGGTGCTGATAGTCTTCGCCGTGCTGTTCATTGACCAGGCTGTGAAGCTATGGGTAAAGACCTCGATGACACTTGGCGAGAGCATCCGCATCACCGACTGGTTCTACATCTATTTTATAGAGAACAACGGCATGGCCTACGGTATGCAGATAGGGTCGAAGCTGGCCCTGTCGCTGTTCCGTGTGGTGGCCATCGGCTTCCTGTCCTACTACATCTGGCTACAGGCACACAAGCCCAATGCCAAGTGGGGCTATATCGTCTTCCTGTCGATGATACTTGCCGGTGCGGCAGGAAACCTCATCGACTGCATGTTCTACGGACTGTGTTTCGATGCCTCCGGCTACTTCGCTGTGAGCCAGTATGTTGGCTTTGGCAATGGCTATGCGCCCTTCCTTATGGGCAAAGTAGTAGACATGCTCTACTTCCCACTCATAGAAACCACTTACCCCGACTGGTTCCCATGGTGGGGAGGAGAACGGTTCATCTTCTTCAGCCCGATATTCAATATTGCTGACTCTAGCATTTCCGTGGGTGTGGCCGCGCTCCTGCTGTTCTACCACAAGGAGATAAGCCACATTTCCTTAAGGAGTGAAAGTGGAGTGAAAGTGGAGTGAAAGTGGAGTGAAAGGGACGTTACTTTCAAGGTCATTATGATGTGCATGAAGCTAATAGGTCTCTACCATAACGTCCAACGTCTAGCAGCTGGCATCCGCTCGCTGCAGCTGAACTATCGTCCCTTTCACTCCCCTTTCACTCCCTTTTCACTCCTTCTCACTCCCCTTCTAATATTCTCCTGCATCCCCACGACACCGAGCCAGTATATCCAGCCCGACGACATGGAGGACATACTGGTGGACTATCATCTTGTGCGTGCCCTGGCTCATAACACTTCCGTGCCCAACGACTCTATCCCTTATTTCCAGGCCTTGTGTTTGCAGTCGGTATTTCGCAAACATGGTATCACGCAGGAGGAGTTCGACTCCTCTATGGTCTATTACTACTCCCGTGCCGACCGCTTTCAGGATGTCTATAAGCGGGTGGCCGAGAGACTGGAGGAGCGCGCCCTCATCCTTGGTGCCACCGAGGGTGAGATAGGCAAGTATGCCTCGTTCAATGCCACGGGCGACACTGCCAACATCTGGGCAGACCGCACCCGTATGGTCATGATGCCCACACCGCCCTACAACCGCTGGGACTTCCGACTGGAGGCGGACTCCACCTATCAGCGCGGCGACAGTTTCCTGCTGCAATTCATGAGCGATTACATCTATCAGGACGGCTCGAAGAACGGCGTTGTCTATCTGGCATGTACCTACGAGGACGATAAAGGCCGCGACACCACCATCTCGCGAAATCTGCACTTCCTTGCCTCGGGCATCAGCCAGCTCAACTTCCCTGCCTACGACGATGGCGACCTGAAGGAGCTGCGCGGATTCTTCTACCTCGGCGACGGCAATGACCGCACGACAACCGTTCGTCTGCTCTTCCTGAGCAATGTACAATTCATACGCTTCCATAAGAAACATGAAGAAACTAAGAAGGATAGCCTGTCACAGGCTGGTGCTTCCGCCGGAAATGGACAGCCCGTTGCTGTCGACTCCCTCAGTACTGGAGATTCAGTCTGGAGTAGCCGTCCGCTGGTACACCTTGACTCAGGAGCTGCCCCAGACGGAGTGGTTGCCCGGCGAGGTCGTCCTCTCCCACGATGAACAAGGGCAGCTCCGGGCCTACTACAACAACCAACAACTATGAAAATAAAAGACAATTCGTTAAATTCGTGTAATTCGTTAAATTCGTGTAATTCGTTGTTTTAAAAATAGTAAGTTATGAACACGAAAGTACGTTTGGCAGTAATGAGCTTCTTGGAGTTCGCTGTCTGGGGAGCCTACCTCACATGCATGGGCAACTATCTCGGGACCGCCGGCCTGGGTTCGTCGATAGCCTGGTTCTACGCCATCCAGGGCTTCGTATCCATCTTCATGCCCACCCTCATGGGCATCGTGGCCGACAAGTATATCCAGCCACAGCGACTGCTAGGTCTCTGTCACTTGGTGGCAGGAGCAGCCATGCTCTGCTGCTGGTGGTTTGGCTATCAGTCGGGCTTCGGCAACGAGCTGACCAACAAGAGCGCCTTCGTCACCATGTATGCCATCAGCGTTGGTTTCTTCATGCCCACCATCGCCTTGCAGAACACGGCAGCCTTCACCATCCTGAAGAACAACGGTATGGACACTGTGAAGGACTTCCCGCCCATCCGTGTGCTGGGCACCGTGGGCTTCATCGCTACGATGTGGTTTGTCAACTGCGCCGTGTGGGATGACAACGGTTTTTCGTTTACATTGGCCGAGAGTGCCTATAAGTTCCAGTACACCTACATGCAGTTCTTTGTCTCCGGCGTACTCAGCCTTGTGCTCTTTGCCTACTGCTTTACCCTGCCAGAATGCCGCTTAGGGGCAGGCCCTGTGCCAGCCCGCCGCAAGTCGCTCTCTGAACTGCTTGGCCTGAACGCCTTCCGCCTGTTCAAGACGAAGAAGATGGCGTTGTTCTTCATCTTCTCAGCCCTACTGGGCATGTGCCTCCAGGTGACCAATGGCTATGCCGGCCCCTTCATCACCAGTTTCAAGGGTGACCCGGCCTTTGCCGACACCTTCGCTGCCAACAACGCCACGCTGCTCACCTCTCTCTCGCAAATCAGCGAGGCCCTGTGTATACTCCTCATTCCCTTCTTCCTCCGTCGCTACGGCATCAAGGTGGTCATGCTCATGGCCATGTTCGCCTGGGTGTTCCGCTTCGGCTTCTTCGGCATCGGCAATCCCGCCATGCCCGGCGTGCTGCTCTTTGTCCTGTCGTGCATTGTCTATGGCGTGGCCTTCGACTTCTTCAATGTCGCTGGCGGCATCTTCGTAGACCAAGAGTGCGCCCCCGACGTCAAGGCATCGGCACAGGGACTCTTTATGATGATGACCAACGGCATCGGCGCCACCGTGGGCACTCTGACTGCCGGCGAAATTGTTAATCACTTCTGCCAGTGGCAGGACGGCTATCTGCTTGGCGACTGGCAGAACTGCTGGTTCGTCTTCGCTGCCTTCGCCCTCGTCATTGGCATCGCCTTCGCCATTATGTTCAATCCAGATAAAGGAAAGGAAAAAATAAATTGTAAATCGTAAATTGTCAAATTGTATATTCCTATGGCACTTAACTTGAATAAAAACCTGAAGCTCTACTACTCCATTCGTGAGGTGGCCGAGATGTTCGACCTCAATGAGAGCACCCTCCGTTTTTGGGAGACGGAGTTTCCTTACCTGAAGCCCAAGACGCAAGGCCCAAACAAGGTGCGTCAGTATTCCGAGAAAGACATTGAGCAGATACGCCTCATTCACAACCTCGTGAAGGTGCGTGGCTTCAAGATTTCTGCTGCGAAGAAAATCATCAACCAGAACCGCAGCGGTGCCGACATGAAGGCCGAAGTCATCTCCCGGCTCATCACCGTGCGGGACGACTTGCAGAAACTGAAGCACCAGCTCGACGGATTACAATAATTCCTTATTTCTTTATTAACGGGTCTTTCCCACGACAAACTACAAGAATATGAAGTATCTTGCGTTGCTCTTTTTCTCTCTGATGACCATGAGTATGGTCACCACCGTAGGAGCTGGCCCCAAATTCTGCCCACAGCAATCCGGAGACAGTATTCCTACTAAGGACAGTATTCCTACCAAGGACACCATCCCTGCTCGTGACAGTATTCCCGCCGACTCATTGAAGGCCGATACACTGAAGACCGAGAAGAAAGCTCCGAAGAAAGAGGAGACCGAATATCAGAAACTGCTGAAGAAAGGCGGCAGCACGCAGGAGGGGCTCTTCCTACTTCGCCATATCGAGGATAAATATTACTTCGAGGTGCCCGACTCTATGCTAGGTCGCTTGATGCTTTGCGTGAGCCGCTTCACCGCCGTGCCTCAGAACTTCGGACAGTTTGCCGGCGAAGAGGTGAACGACTGTGCCTTCTACCTGGAGCAGCGCGACACATCTCAGATTCTCATGCGACAATATGTGCAAAGCCATATTGCCGACGAGGGCGACAACATCATGCGCACGCTGGAGCAGTCGACCATCGACCCCATCGTACAGGCCTTTAAGATTATCGGTACCAATCCTGACACCAAAGAACCGCTCATAGATGTGACGCCGCTCTTCAAGGGCGGTAGTCCGCTGACGAACCTTTCCAGTGGTCTGAGCACATCGCTGAAGCTCGGCGGGTTACAGGCTGACCGAACGTATATCGACACTATCAAAGTATTTTCCACGAACATCGAGGTACAGACCACACGCACATACGGTGCAACGGCAGGACGCTCGGAAGCTTCCAGAACTGGAGCCATCACCCTGGGTATGAACACCAGCGTGGTATTGCTGCCAAAGGAACCCATGCGCCGCCGTTTGTGGGATGAGCGCGTAGGCTACTTCGTGAACAATTTTGTGCGCTTCAGCGACGAGCAGCGCAAGACGGAGCACGAGTCGTTCATCTCGCGCTATCGTCTCGTGCCGAAGGACAAGAAGCGTTACCTGAATGGACAGCTCACAGAGCCGGAGAAGCAGATTGTCTACTACATTGACCCTGCAACACCGAAGAAGTGGATTCCGTATCTCATACAGGGCGTGAACGACTGGAATACAGCCTTTGAAGCGGCAGGATTCAAGAATGCCATCAAGGCTGAAGTGCTGCCCGACGACGGTTCTGTGAGCCTCGAAGACGCACGCTTTTCTGCCCTGCGTTATTTACCTTCGGAGACGGAGAACGCCTATGGCCCAAGAATCGTAGACCCACGCTCGGGTGAGATTATCGAGGCTCATGTGTGCTGGTACCACAACGTGATGAACCTGCTCACGAAATGGTACATCGTGCAATGCGGAGCCGTCGACAAGCGGGCACGCTCGATGAAATTTGATGACAAGCTCATGGGGCAGCTCATTCGTTTTGTCAGCAGCCACGAGGTAGGCCACACACTTGGTCTGCGCCACAACATGGGAGCATCGTTTGCCACACCCGTGGAGAAGCTGCGTGACAAGGCTTGGGTAGAGAAGAACGGCCACACGGCAAGCATCATGGACTACGCCCGCTTCAACTACGTAGCACAGCCAGAAGACAATATCGGCGAGAAAGGTCTCTTCCCCCGCATCAACGACTACGACCGCTGGGCCATCAAGTGGGGCTACCAATGGCGCCCAGAGTTCAAGGACGAATATGAGGAGAAGGAGAAGTTGATGACCGAGACAACTGCGACGCTAAAGGCCAACCCGCGACTGTGGTTCGGGGGTGAGGGACGTAACGACGATGCCCGTGCTCAGACCGAGGACTTGGGAGACAATAGCGTGAAAGCCTCAGAATACGGCATCAAGAACCTGAAGCGCGTGATGGATGCTCTGCCGCAATGGACACATCAGGATAACGACCAGTACGAAGACTTGCAGACGATGTACAGGGCCGTACAGGATCAGTACATGCGCTACGTGAACCACGTTGCCAGCAATATCGGCTCGAAATACCATAATAATATGCCCGGCAAAGACGTCATCGAGGACATCCCCGCCTGGCGTGAGAAAGAAGCCATGCAGTTCATCGCCGACTACGTCTTTGATGCGCCGGAGTGGCTCTATCCGCAGAACATCATCAGCAAGACCGCCACCGATGCCACACAGGACAACAACCAGCGGCAGGACGCCATTCTCACCCGCATGATGGCTATTACGCCTCTTGCACAGATGGCATCCCGCGATGCACGCCCTGATGTCTACTCAACGGAGGAATACCTCGAAGACTTGTTTAACGCCGTGTGGAAACCCATCGACAGCCAAAACAAGTGGAAGGCTATGGCGCGGCGACACCTGCAACGTACATACGTGCAGAACTTGAACAAGCTACTCACCCCTACCGAGGCGGAGTTGAAGTCGGCTGTTAACCAGCGTAGCTATAACACCGATGCCCTCCTCTACGTGGCTCTACAGCTAAAGAAACTCGAAGACTACTGCCGACAGCAACTCGACGCACAAGGCACAACAGAACTAAACCGCCTGCACTACGAAGACGTGCTGAGGGAACTGAAGCTCATTAATGAACGCCGTACAAAGATTGTTTGTGAATAAGATAATATAAGTTTTGAGCCAGGAATATATCGAAATAAAGGGTGCGAGGGTGAACAACCTGAAGAACGTGGACGTAAAGCTACCACGTGACAAGTTCATTGTCATTGCCGGCGTGAGCGGTAGTGGCAAGTCATCGCTGGCTTTCGACACCCTTTATGCCGAAGGGCAGCGGCGCTACGTGGAGAGCCTGTCAAGCTACGCCCGTCAGTTCCTGGGCAGGATGAACAAACCTGAGTGCGACTTCATCCGAGGCATCCCACCCGCCATTGCCATCGAGCAGAAAGTCATCGCCCGTAACCCACGTTCCACTGTAGGTACCTCGACGGAAATCTACGAATACATGCGGTTGCTTTTTGCCCGCATTGGCCATACCTACTCTCCCATTAGCGGACAGGAGGTGAAGAAACACACGACGGAAGATGTCGTCCGTCGCATGCAGGAGTTCTCCGAGGGCACGAAGTTCCTGGTTCTCGCCCCCCTCATCGTCCCCGAAGGCAGAAGCATAGAGCAGCAGCTGAAAGCCAGCCTTTTACAAGGTTATAGTCGCCTCATAGCCCCCCAGGCTCCCCTTTCAGCCCCCGAGGGGGCTACGATAGTCCGCATCGATGACTATTTAGACTCACTTTCCTCCAAGGGCATAACTATAGAAGTCCCCTCGGGGGCCGTAGGGGGGGCTTCAGGCTTGTATCTCGTTATCGACCGTCTCTCCGCCTCCTCCGATAAGGAAGTCATCGACCGTCTAGTAGACTCTTCCGAAACTGCTTTCTACGAAGGTCACGGCGAGATGCGCCTGATGGTTCTCCCATCAGGACTCAGCTACGACTTCTCCACCCGTTTCGAGGCCGACGGTATGACCTTCGAGGAGCCCTCCGACCAACTCTTTTCGTTCAACTCTCCCGCCGGGGCCTGTCCGGAATGTCAGGGCTTCGGCAAGATTATCGGCATAGACGAGCACCTCGTCATCCCCAATACTTCTCTCTCTGTCTACGACGGCTGTGTGCAGCCCTGGCACGGCGAGAAGCTTGGCGAGTGGAAAGAGTGGTTCATACAGCATGCCGTGCACGATGACTTCCCTATCTTCGAACCATACTACAACCTGACGCAGAAGCAGAGAGACTGGCTGTGGCATGGACTGCCCTCAGACCGCAAGGCAAAGGAGAAACCCTGCATCGATTTCTTCTTCGACATGGTGCGCGAGAGCCAGTACAAGATACAATACCGCGTGATGCTGGCCCGCTATCGCGGTAAGACCACCTGCCCCAAGTGTCACGGCACCCGCCTGAAGCCAGAGGCCAACTACGTGAAGATTGCCGGGCGCAGCATCACCGACCTTGTGGAGATGCCGGTCGTCAGGTTGAAGGAGTGGTTCGACCAGCTTCAACTCTCCACTCAGGAAATGGAGATTGGCCGTCGTCTGCTCACCGAGATAACGTCGCGTCTACAGTTCCTTCTCGACGTAGGACTAGGCTATCTCACGCTCAACCGTTTGTCGAACACCCTTAGCGGCGGCGAGAGCCAGCGCATCAACCTCTGCACGTCGCTTGGCTCCAGCCTTGTGGGATCGCTTTATATCCTTGACGAGCCGTCGATAGGTCTCCATTCCCGAGATACCGACAGACTGATAAAAGTGCTCAAACAACTACAGGCACTAGGTAACACCGTGGTCGTGGTAGAGCACGACGAAGAAATCATGCGTGCTGCCGACTGGCTCATCGACGTGGGGCCTGATGCCGGACGGCTAGGAGGAGAGATTGTGTATGAGGGAAGTTTGAAGGAGTTAGAAGAAGGTAAAAGTAGTAAAAAGAAGTTAGAGGTCGATAGCGCTACAACTTGTAGCTCCTATACAATAAAATATCTTACCGGTCAAGAAATCCTCCCCGTACCCACATCCCGTCGTCCCTGGAACCAGTATATCGACATCCGCCAGGCACGGATGAACAACCTGCGGGGCATCGACGTGAAGATACCGCTGAACGTGATGACCGTCGTCACGGGTGTCTCTGGCAGCGGCAAGTCGAGCCTCATCAAGGGAATCCTCTATCCTGCATTGAAGCGTCACCTCGGCGAGGTCTTCGACGCTCCAGGCGAGTACGGCGGTATGGGTGGTGACGTGGATGCCATCAAGCGTGTGGAATTCGTAGACCAGAATCCCATCGGCAAGTCCACTCGTTCGAACCCTGCCACCTACGTCAAGGCATACGATGCTATCCGTGAACTCTTTTCCGAGCAGCCTTTGGCCCAGCAGATGGGCTTCACGCCGCAGTACTTCTCATTCAACACCGATGGCGGACGCTGCGACGAGTGCAAGGGTGCAGGCACCATCACCGTCGAGATGCAATTCATGGCCGACATCGTGCTGGAGTGCGAAGCCTGTCATGGTCACCGTTTCAAGAGCGACATCCTCGACGTGAAGTACAAAGGGAAGAACATCGACGACGTGCTGAATATGACCATTGAGGAGGCTATCGAGTTTTTCAATGCTCAACCCTCAAATCTCAATGCTCAAATCGTAAAGCGCCTCCGTCCCCTCTACGACGTCGGCCTGGGCTACATCAAGCTAGGCCAGAACTCCTCAAGCCTCTCTGGTGGAGAGAACCAGCGCGTAAAGCTGGCCTATTTCATTGGGCAGGAGAAGGCAGAGCCCACACTCTTCATCTTCGACGAGCCCACCACAGGTCTTCACTTCCACGACATCGCCCGACTGCTGAAGTCAATGGACGCGCTGATAGAGCGTGGCCACACCATATTAATTATAGAACACAACCTTGACGTCATCAAGATGGCCGACCACGTCATAGACCTCGGCCCCGAGGGTGGCGACCGTGGCGGCAACCTCGTCATAGCGGGAACGCCCGAAGAGGTGGCCAAGTGCAAAGACAGCATCACAGGACAATATCTTAAACATAAATTGGCATGAAGAAATTATCGTTATTGGCGCTCATCGCGCTGCTGACCACGACTGTGTCAGCACAAGTGAAGTATCCGTTCCAAGACCCGAAGCTCTCGAGGGAGGAACGTGTTGAAAACCTGTTGTCTCTGCTCACCCCCGACGAGAAGGTAGGACTGATGATGAACAAGTCGGCCTCCGTCGACCGTCTCGGCATCCCTTCCTACAACTGGTGGAGCGAGGCCTGTCATGGTGTGCGCCAGGGTGGCTACACCGTCTATCCACAGCCTATCGGCATGGCAGCAGCCTTCAATGCCCAGCTGGTTTATGACGTGTTCTCACAGGTCAGCGACGAGGCACGTGCCAACTGGAACCGCTCTGACCACAACATCTTCAATGTGCCCCAGGGTGTGACCTATTATCCCGGCAACCCAGAACTTACTTTCTGGTGCCCGAATGTAAACATCTTCCGAGATCCACGATGGGGTCGTGGACAGGAGACCTGCGGAGAAGACCCCTATCTCAATGCCGTGCTGGGCGTGCAGACCGTGCTGGGAATGCAGGGCGGCCTCACCCCCACCCCATCTACGACAGGCGAGGGGAGCTACTTCAAAACCCACGCCTGTGCCAAGCACTATGCCGTGCACAGCGGTCCTGAACCTTTGCGTCATTCGATGAACGTGGAACCTTCCCACCGTGACCTTTGGGAGACCTATCTGCCCGCTTTCAAGGCGTTGGTAAAGAAAGGAAACGTGCGTGAGGTGATGTGTGCCTATCAGCGTTTTGAGGGTAAGCCCTGTTGCTCCAGCGATGTCCTGCTCATCGACATCCTGCGCAACAAATGGGGTTACGACGGAATCGTCCTTACCGACTGCGATGCCATCAATAACTTCTATAACAAAGGACAGCATGAGACCCATCCAGACCCACTTTCGGCTTCTGTCGATGCCGTGCTCAATGGCACCGACCTCGAGTGTGGAAAGGTGTTTATGAGCCTGGCCGAAGGTCTGAAGAAAGGCCTGATAAAGGAAAGTGACCTCGACGGCCATCTGCGCAAGACGCTCATGGGACGCTTCGAGCTGGGAATGTTCGACCCTGCCGAGATGCTGCCCTGGGCAAAGCTCGCTCCGGAAGTCATCAGCAGCGAGAAGCACGACGCCCTGGCCACTCAGGCTGCCCGTGAGTCGATGGTGCTATTGGAGAACAAGGGAGCCGTGCTTCCCCTGTCGAAAGACATCAAGACACTCGCAGTCATCGGTCCTAATGCCGACGACGTAGACCTGCTCAACGGCAACTATGGTGGAACTCCGACTGAGGCCCATCAGCACTCTTTGCTTAGCGGTATCAAGGCCGCCGTGCCTGGTGCAAAGATTATCTATGAGAAAGCCTGTGAGCTGAACGACGAATACACCACCATCCATCACCTGCAGGACTTCAACGACGGCAAGGGCGTGAAAGTGGAGTTCTTCAACAACAAGGAACTTGCGGGCGAACCTGCCAAGACCGATTACTACAACGAACTGAACTTCTCTACCTTCGGTGCCTGGGGCTTTGCCCAGGGTGTCAATCGTGACACGCTCTCCGTGCGCATCAGCGGTAAGTATGTCTCCACCTTCACAGGCGAGATGAAGTACACGCTGACAACCGACAACGGCTATCTGCTCAAAGTCAACGGTGAGGTGGTAGAAGAGGGCAAGCCTGGTGGCCGTCGTGGTTTCGGCTTCGGTCGCCGCGTGGAGTACAAGTCGTTCCCCGTGGAGCAGGGCAAGACCTACGACGTAGTCATAGAATACCGTCACGGCAACGGACAGTTCGCCATGCTGCGTGGCGACATCTGCGAGCGCAAGCTGGCCGACTTCACCGACCTTGCCAACAAGGTGAAGGATGCTGATGCCATCATCATCATCGGTGGAATCTCTGCCCGTATGGAGGGTGAAGGTGGCGACAAGGCCGACATCGAACTGCCTAAGGTTCAGCAGATGCTCGTCCGCGCCATGCACCAGACGGGGCGTCCTGTCATCTTTGTCAACTGCTCTGGTTCGGCCATCGCCTTCGGCAGCGTAGAGGGTCAGTATGATGCCCTGCTCCAGGCTTGGTATGCAGGACAGGGTGGTGCCAAGGCCTTGGCAGAGGTGCTTTTCGGCGATTACAATCCCGGTGGTAAGCTGCCCGTCACCTTCTATCGCTCGAACGATGACCTGCCCGACTTCCTCGACTATTCGATGAAGAATCGCACCTACCGCTACTTCACCGGTGTGCCCCAGTATGCCTTTGGCTACGGTCTTTCCTATACAACCTTCGCCGTTGGCAAGGCTAAAATCTCAAATCTCAAAACTCAAATCTCAAATCCCAAAGTCACCCTCACCGTACCCGTGACCAACACCGGCAAGCGTGAGGGAACGGAGACCGTACAGGTATACGTCAAGCGTCTCGATGATGCAGGTGCACCCATCAAGGCACTCAAGAGATTCCAGAAGCTCTCGCTGATGCCCGGTGAGACCAAGACCGCCAGCATCACCCTCGACGGAGAGGCCTTCGAATACTACGACGAGATGGCCTATGAGCTCGCCGTAAAGCCCGGACGCTACCAGATTCTCTACGGCACCTCATCGCTCGACAAAGACCTGCAGTCATTTGATTTCGTAGTGGAATAGGCATACTATGCCCGACCACTCCCTGAAGCGCCAGCTGAAAGTACTCACCATCCCGGTATTCATCGAGATGGCGCTGGTGATGTTGCTTGGTGCCGTCGACACCGTGATGCTGAGCCGCTACAGCGACAACAGCGTAGCGGCGGTGGGACTTGATAACCAGCTCATTTCGCTCGTTTTCCTCGTCTATCAGTTCTTCTCGATGGGTGCGGCCATTCTCTGTGCGCAGTACATCGGGGCTGGACTGCGCAAGCGGCTGGTGCAGGTAGTGGGCATGGCGCTGGTGGTGAACCTGATGCTTGGCCTGGCGGTCAGCGTCCTGCTTTTCTTCTATGCTGAGCAACTGCTGCTGTTGATGGGGCTGCGCCCTGAGCTGATGAGCGATGGACTGGTCTACCTTCGGCTGACGGGAGCCCTGTCATTCTTCCAGGCATTGTCGCTCACGTTCTCTGCCTCGCTGCGTAGCGCCGACAAGGTAATCTACCCAATGGTGGTGACGGGCATCGTCAACGTCCTGAACATCCTGGGCAACTATGCCCTCATCTTCGGACGATGGGGCTGTCCGCAGATGGGTGTCGAGGGAGCCGCCATCGCCACTGCCGCCAGTCGTGACGTCGCAATGGTGCTGCTCGCCGCCATCCATTTCAAGGTACACATACCGCGTTTCCCGCTCCGCTATTTCCGTCCCATTCCCTGGCAGGAGCTGCGCAACCTGCTCTACATTGGCATCCCCGCCATGAGCGAGAACATCTCCTACTGTCTGTCACAGGTGGTCATCACCTATTTCATCAATCAGATTAGCAACGAGGCGCTGGCCACCCGCACCTACTGCCACAACATGATTATGTTCGTCTACCTGTTCTGCATCAGCATCACGCAGGGCGGCGACATCCTCGTGGGTCATCTCGTAGGCCAGCGCCGACATCAGGCCGCCTATATCCTCGGCAACTATTTCTTCCGCTGGTCGATGATCATCACCCTCACCGGCTCGGCACTCCTGGCACTATCAGGGCGTAGCATCCTCAGCGCCTTCACCGACAATCAGGAAATCATCGCTATGGGGGTATGGGTGCTCGTCGTCGACTGGTTCCTGGAGATTGGACGCACGTCGAACATCTTTGCTGGAAGCACGCTACGCGCCACAGGCGATACTGTCTATCCCTTCGTCGTCGGTGTCATCTTCCAATGGAGCATCGCCGTCGGCCTGAGCTATGTCATCGGTATCCCCCTCGGCTACGGCCTAGTCGGCATGTGGGTAGGTTTCGCCCTCGACGAGAACGTCCGTGGTGTCATCCTCCTCCGTCGCTGGCGGTCAGGCAAATGGAAGTCAAAGGGTTTTACATAAGCGCCAGAGCCAAGTGCGTGGATTAGCTGAGCTAACCAGCTAACAAGGTTGAGCTAAGTGCGTGAGTTTGCTCAGCCTCGTCTTCTGGTTGGATCTTATCTTGTGATAAAAAAGAGTTAATAATTTTGTTCTTCACAAGTTTCTTCTTACCTTTGCACTTGAATTGTGGTTCGACGACCGATTAAAAGGGAATGGGGTGCGATTCCCCGACTGTCCCGCAGCTGTGAGTCGCCTTTCAAACGGGGCAAGCAATGATGGTCACTGATATTATTGGGAAGACCGCTTGCCATCCGGACGACGAGTCAGAAGACCTGCCACGAAGATTGCTCCTGCCGGTACCTCTGGGGTTAGGTTAGGCGGGAGGAGAAGATGCTTCAAGATTGAAGATGGAAAATTGAAGATTGAAAATTGAAAACTGAAGATTGATTTGTAAATGAGAGGCTTTGTCTCAACTTCTTTTGTGTTGTCTCTCTTTGCCCTGAGTGCATGGGGGCAGGAGGGTGTGGCGGAATTAGACAAGCAGGATTCCCTGCGGTCATTGCGCGTGGAGGAAGTTGAGGTCTATGGCAAGCGTCCGCTGGCTACGTCGCAGAAGTTGAGCGGCGTCGACCTGCAGGCTTTGTCAACGACATCGGTGGCCGATGCGCTGAAGTACTTTGCCGGTGTGCAGATTAAGGACTATGGCGGTCTTGGAGGCTTGAAGACCATCAACGTGAGGTCGATGGGCGCGCAGCACGTGGGCATCTACCTCGACGGCATTCGCATCACCAACGCGCAGAACGGCACCGTCGATCTGGGCAAGTTCTCCCTCTCGTCGATGGAGAGCGTGACGCTCTACAACGCCAACAAGCTCGATAATTGTCAGTCGGCTTCGGAGTATGCTTCTGGGGCTACGGTTTATCTTCGCACCCGCCGTCCGACGAAGGACTCCCTGTCGGTACAGTTGCGGCGGGCGTCGTTCTCCACCTGGACGGCAAAGCTCAACGCACAATTCTCCATTGTCAATTCTAAATTATCAATTCTCAACGGCTGGCAGGGTTTCGTGGATGGCGAATGGACAGACTCGGAGGGTGACTATCCTTTCCGCTATCATTCTGAATATGAGGACACGGTGGGCCGCCGGGCGAACAGCGACATTCACTACGGGCGCATCGAGGGAGCACTCTTCAAGGGAGGGTTCTCTACACATCTTTATTATTATGAGTCAGAGCGAGGCTGTCCGGGAGGCATTGTCCGACGGTTGAGCGACAAGTATGTGAATGTGGGACGTGAGTGGGACCGCGACTTCTTTGTACAAGCCAGTTATCAGCAGGAGTTTGCAAACCACCACCGCATAAAGCTGAACGCGAAGTACACCAACGAGTATCTTCGCTATTGCACGGATTACCCTGAGAACCAGAACACCGCCCGCGTGGATAATCACTACCGCCAGGAGGATGGCTATGGAGCCGTTTGCTACGGTTATACGCCGTGGACGTGGCTGTCGCTTTCTACGAGCTATGATGTACGCTACAGTAAGCTTCGGGCTGACCTGAAACGGTTTGAGAACGTGTTCCGCCTTGACCAGAAGGAGGTGGTGGCGGCACAGATGAACCTTGCCAGAATAAACAGGTCAACGGGCAATGGGCAATGGGCAATGGGCTTGCAGGCCGCTGTGTCGTTGCTGCATCAGCATCTGCATGACTTTACGTTTGTACATGCGGAGCCACTTGACCGCTGGACGCCTACTGTGTCGCTGGCGTATACGCTCTATGGGGTGACGCTGCGGGTATGGTACAAGAAAATCTTCCGTGCTCCCACGCTCAACGACCTCTATTACACGCAGGTGGGCAACCGCAACCTCAAGCCGGAATATACGAAGCAGTGGAACCTCGGCGTGGAATGGCACTGGAACAATAAACGTGAAACAATAAACAATAAACGTGAAACAATAAACAATAAACGTGAACGGTCAATGGTCAATGGTCAATGGTCAATGGACCTCCTGGCCGATGTCTACCAGAACAGGATTGAGGATCGTATCGTCTGTCTGCCAGTGAAGGGGACGTATACCTGGACGATGCTGAATTATGGCTATACGTTTTGCCGGGGCCTGAACGCTACGGTGCAAGGGCATTACTCGAAAAGCGACTGGCGCTTCTCGCTGCTCACCTCGCTTACCTGGCAACGTGACCTTAACCGTACTGACCCGGAGGATGAGGACACCTACGACAAGCCGATTTGCTACTCGCCGGAGTTGTCATACACGCTGACGGGAATCGTCTCATACGCCCCTCCCATCAAGGGCGGGGGTGGGGTCGTTTCGTTCACCACATCTTATATGCACGTGGGAGAACGAATGTGGAGCTATGCCGACCCTGAGGACATTCTTGAACCATATAATAATGTAGACATGAAGCTGTCGTACACCACGATGCTTGGCCGTCTCTCAACCGGCCTCTGCCTGGAGGTGTGCGACGTGCTCGACGAACAATACGAACATATACCCCGATACCCCATGCCGGGACGTAACTACCGATTGACGCTCAATCTTGGATTCTAAACAACGAATTGCACGAATTTCACGAATTAAACGAAATAACAACCACGAATTAAACGAATTACACGAATTATACGAATTAACGACCACAGATTAAACAGATTACACGAATTAACGATCACAGATTACACGAATTATATTATGAAGCGACTGCTGACGACTTTATTCTTTATTCTTTGTTCATTGTTCTTTAGCGAAGCGCAAGAGAAGCTGCTGCTACTGAACGAAGGTATGTGGCAGGTAGACAATGGCCGTCTGACTTACTTTGAGAACGACCATGTGGTGAGCAACCAGTGGTTCCGCGACGTGAACGGAAAGAAGCTGGGTGACACGCCCAACGACATCATCCAGATTAATGACAACCTCATTGCCATTGCCATCAACTGGTCGAACATCGTACAGTTCATCACGCCAGAGGGAAAGGCCGTGGCTGCCACAGAGGACATTCCCAACAACCGCAAGCTGTGCAGCGACGGCAAGTTTGTCTATGTCACCAGCTACGGCCACGAGTGTCTGACCACCAGCGGCTACAAGCATTTCAACAAGGGTTTTGTGGCGAAGATAGACCTCAGCACCTTCAAGACCATTGCCGCCTGCGAGGTGGGTTACGAGCCGGAGGGCATCGCCCTGTATAAGGGGCATCTCTTCGTGGCCAACAGTGGAGGCTATGCCGCCCAAGAAAACCACGACTACGAAACGACGGTGAGCATCATCGACGCCGCCACGATGACGGTGGAGAAGACCATCGACACGGGCGTGCCCAACCTCTTCGGAAAGATGTCGCAAAGTGGACAATACCTGTGCATCAACTCAGCCGGAGACTACTATGACACATCAGCCGCCAGCCTTATCTTCGACTGCAACGCAGCACTAAATGGCGATGACTGCTTTGTCAAGCTCAATGTGTCCATGACATATAACTGTACGACCCTCGACGGTCGTTTCCTCGCTGTCGGTTCCGCTTTCTCCTATCTCACTGGTGATTACGAGAATTATTATCTTACCATCGACCCGAAAACCGTGATGGAAAGCAAGGGGAAGAACGGCATTACGCAGTCGCTGCCCGGCTCGCTTAAGACCGACTTCGAGAAGATGGGCCAGCCCTACGGCATCTACGTGAACCCCTACACCGGCTATATCTACGGCACCGATGCCACCTCGTTTGAGGGTGCGGGCTACCTCTACCAGTGGTCGCCGGAAGGCAAGCAGCTCGGCAAGCACAAGGTGTATATTAATCCCGGACATTTCCTCGCCCTGCCGCCTGACGGCCACTTCCCTGAGATCGAAGATCCAAAAGATGACGACAAGCCTCATGATGGCCAGCACACCGCGTTCATCCAGGCCGTTGACGAGTATGTTCCCGCCCCGGGGCAGTTCGTCAACACACTGCCCGAAGCCACCCCTGACGACACGCCGCAGACAATGGCTGAGAAATGCACCAAGCGGCTGGCCAGTGATGCCCGCGAGATGGTGACGCTGGGTGCGTATGGCGGTTATATCACCTTCCATTTCGACCACCCTGTGGCAAATGTGGAGGGGCAGCGTGACTTCGCCGTTTGGGGCAATGCTTTCGACAATAATGCCGAACCAGCCATCGTCCTTGTGGCACAGGACACCAACGGCAATCACTTGCCCGACGATGAGTGGTACGAGCTGCGTGGTAGCGAGTATGAAAATCCGCAGACTTTGCACAACTATGAACTGACCTACACCTACAATGCGATGGGCGACACACCCTGGAGCGATAACCAGGGGATGACGGGCAGCGTGCTGCGTAACACCTTCCACAGTCAGGAGTACTTCCCCCTTTGGCTCGCAGCACAGGGCACGCTCACCTTCCGGGGTGCACGTCTGCCCGACAATGCCGTTATGAACGGCAATACCTATCTGCTCCCGGCATACGATTACGGTTATGCCGACAACCAGCCGAACAGCAACGCCGAGGGATGCTCGTTCGACATAGGGTGGGCGGTAGATGTTGAGGGGCACCCCATCAGCCTGACTCATATTGACTTCGTGCGCTGCTATAACGCCACGAACCAGACATGCGGAAGGCTTGGCGAAACAAGCACAGAAATCCTCGGGGCCGAAGACCTGCACCTTGATGCCTCCATACAACAAGCTGCTGGTATCGTTCAGTATGTTGCGACTGAGTCGCAACAAACAGGACAATGCTACGACCTGCAAGGCCGCCGCATAAAATGGTCAATGGTCAACGGTCAATGGTCAATCAAGAAACGGGGTCTCTATATCAAAAACGGAAAGAAGTTTTTCTTTAATTATAATCACAAATAAAAACAGCAAATGCTTATGAAAAAGATTTTTTACTTTGCAGCACTTCTTGCCATGCCTGCCATGGCACAGCAACCATTAACTGTGGCCGACTTTGAGAACCTTGAGGTGCCCGCCGACGGTCATATCAGCGTCAGCACCGAGGCGGACGACGAGCGTACTGAGTTCGTCAGCGGTGGCTATGAGTTTGCCCATGGTTGCATGAGCGACTGGGACTACTGGTATTTCTTTGGTTATGCCAACCGCACCAAGACGAAGTATGAGACGCTCGATGACCAGTGGAATAATGTTGTGGGCGGCGGCTACAACGGTTCTGCCAACTATGGTGTGGCTTACGCCGCAGCCTTCAACGGTCCCTGCTACGTCACCCCGCTCTCCGACGAGCCTGTCGTAGTGCCCGGCTTCTACATCACTAACAGCAGCTATGCCTACAACTCCCTGACCGGCGGCGACCCATACGCCAAGAAGTTTGGCAAGGGCGACTGGTTCAAGCTCACCATCACTGGCTATGACGCCGACGACGAGCCGACCGGCACGAAGGAGTTCTACCTCGCCGACCTGCGCGACGCTTCAAAGGCATATATCATCAACGACTGGCGCTATGTGGACCTCAGCGTTCTGGGCGCGGTGAAGAAGCTCAGCTTCGAACTGAGCAGTACCGACAACGGCGACTGGGGCATGAACACTCCCGCCTACTTCTGCCTCGACAACTTCGGCGCCGAGGGTGTGGAGGTGCTGCCAGAGAAGAATGTGACGCTGCCTCTGGAGGTGGCCACCTTCGAGGAGCTTGAGGTGCCTGCCGATGGTCATATCAGCGTCAGCACAGAAGAAGATGACGAGCGCACGGAGTTCGTGAGCGGTGGCTACGAGTTTGCCCACGGCTGTATGAGCGACTGGGACTACTGGTATTTCTTCGGCTATGCCAACCGCACCGAGACGAAATATGAATCCCTCGATGACCAGTGGAATAATGTTGTCGGCGGCGGTTACGATGGCTCTGAAAACTATGGTGTGGCTTACGTCGCTGCCTTCAACGGACCTTGCTATGTAACAGTCCTTTCCGACGAGGATGTCATAGTGCCCGGCTTCTACATCACCAACAGCAGTTATACCTACAACTCCCTGACCGGCGGCGACCCATACGCCAAGGTGTTCGGCGAGGGTGACTGGTTCAAGCTCACCATCACAGGTTACGATTCCAATGATGAGGTGACTGGCACGAAGGAATACTACCTGGCCGATTTGCGCTATGCTGACAAGGCTTATATCATCGACGACTGGCGCTATGTAGACCTCTCTGGCCTTGGCAAGGTGCACAAGATGAACTTCGAGCTTTCCAGCACCGACAACGGCGACTATGGCATGAACACCCCCGCCTACTTCTGCTTCGATGACTTCGGTGCTGAGGGTGAGGAAGTGCTGCCAGAGAAGAATGTCACAGTGGGCATCACAGAAATCGTAAATCGTGAATCTGTAAATAGTAAATGTTTCGACCTTCAGGGCCGCCGTGTTGCCCAACCCACCAGTGGTATGTACATCATAAACGGCAAAAAGGTCATTCGATGAAACCTCTCTTATTAGTATCACTGGCATTTAGTGCCCTGGTTGCCTGTACCGGCAACCGGGGCACTACCCAGTTGATAGATGAAGCCACCGACACCATCGCCTTCAAGTATGCCCGTCTCATCCATGTGGAACAACACGACGGCTATCGTCTCGTCACCGTCGATAACCCTTGGAAGGCAGGAAAGGTTCTTCACCGCTACCTCCTTATCCCCCATGATGCGACACAGTCGAATCACACAGAACATGGAACAACCATTGTTCGCGTCCCGCTCCAGAAGAGCATCATCTTCACTAGCGTGCACGCTGCCCTTGTTGCCCAGCTAAACGCCAAGGAACAGGTGGCCGGTGTTGCCGACCTGAAATACATCAAGGTGCCCTTTGTGCAGGATGGTTGCCGCGATGGTCGCCTTGTGGACTGTGGCGACGGCATGAACCCTTTGGTAGAGAAGATTATTGACGCCCAGGCCGATGCCATCCTGCTCTCGCCCTTTGAGAATAGTGGTGGCTATGGGCGCATTGAGGATGTGAACATCCCGCTCATAGAGTGTGCTGAATATATGGAGTCGTCACCTCTTGCCCGCGCCGAATGGATGCGCTTCTACGGTATGCTCTATGGCCGTGAGCGTGAGGCTGACTCGCTCTTTGCCGTCGTCGACAGCAGTTATCACGCCCTCTGCCAACAAGCCAAGGAAGCAGGCAAGGGGCGCTCCGTGCTCGTCGACAAGCAGACCGGCTCGGTGTGGTATGTACCTGGTGGGCGCAGCACCATCGGACAGATGCTCGTAGATGCAGGAGCCAACTATGCCTTTGCCAACGATGACCATAGTGGCAGCCTCTCACTACCCTTTGAGGTCGTTCTGGAAAAGGCGGGAGAGAGCGACGTGTGGCTTTTCCGTTACGATGCCTCCGATACCATCACCCTCGACCGTCTGCTCAACGAACAACCAGGCTACCGACAGCTGAGACCCGTACGGGAAAGAATGATTTACGCCTGTAACGTTACCACCTCGATGTTCTACGAAGAGACACCTTTCCGTCCAGACCTCCTGCTTCGGGACTTCATCAGCATCATTCATCCCACCCTAAAAGGTTTGCCCCCGCTGAGCTACTATCACCGCGTTAAGGGAACGTTAGAGAAATAAAAAAGTGCATCTCTCACGAGGTGCACTTTTTTGGTTTTTCATCTTGTGTTATCCTATCATAGTATATAAATTTAAGGTAAAAGGTTGGTACCTGTTAATTTCTATTGCAAAGGTAGTGTTTTATTTAGTAACAACAAAATATTGTAACGTTTTTTTACACTATGCAATGAATGTTTTGTTTGTTCACGAACACAATGGTCACATGTCCTCGTAGGTGTCGAGATAGGTGACGTGGGTGACGAGATATTCATCGACACCATGCTTGCCGTCAGCACCTCCGATACCGCTCTTCTTCACGCCGGCATGGAAGCCCTGGATAGCCTCGAAGTGTTCGCGGTTGATATAGGTCTCGCCGAACTCCAGTTCGCGACAGGCCTTTACGGCAACGTTCAGGTCTTTGGTGAAGATGGAGCTGGCCAGTCCGTATTCGCAGTCGTTGGCCATAGCGATAACCTCGTCAAGGGTCTCGAAGGTAATCAGCGGGATGACCGGTCCGAAGGTCTCCTCATGGATGATGTCCATGTCCTGACGGCAGTCATCCAGTACGGTAGCGGCATAGAAGTAGCCCTTATCCCCTACCCTGCTTCCACCACAGAGCAGCTTAGCTCCTTGCTTGATGGCGCGCTCCACCTTCTCGGTGACGCTTTCCAAGGCACGCTTCTCCACCAGCGGGCCCATGTCGACGCTCTCGTCCTGACAGGGGTCGCCCACCTTCACGGCCTTCATCTTCTCGACAAGAATCTTGGTGAAGGCATCCTTCACCTCCTTCTGCACGTAGACACGTTCGGCATTGTTGCAGATCTGGCCGTTGTTACCAATACGGCTGTCAACAATCCATTGTGCGGCACGCTCCAGGTCGGCATCCTTCATCACGATAGCGGGAGCCTTTCCGCCCAGCTCGAGGCTAACCTTGGTGATGTTCTTCGAGGCAGCGGCCATGATGCTCTCTCCGGCGCTGACCGAACCTGTCACGCTGACGATGTCTATCTTCGGACTACCGGCCATCTCGTTGCCGATGACGCTACCCTTACCTGTGACGATATTGATGACACCTGCAGGCAGACCTATCTCATCAACGACCTTGGCAAACTCCGTGCAGTTCTCGGGAGTAAGCTGCGAGGGCTTGATAACAATGGTACATCCTGCAATGAGGGCAGCACCGGCCTTACGGGCTATAAGGAAGAACGGGAAGTTCCAAGGCAGGATACCAGCTACGACACCGATGGGCTTCTTCGTCAACAGGATGGTCTCGTTGGGACGGTCTGATGGGATGATTTCTCCCTCGATGTGGCGGGCGAAGGTAGCCATATACTCGAAGTAGGCGATGGTAGCTCCTACCTCTATCGAAGCCCAAGTGCGGGTCTTGCCTTGCTCACGCATAATGATTTCCGTAAATTCGTTCTCGCGGGCCTTGATGCCGGCAGCAATCTTCAGCAGGTATCCTGCGCGCTCTATAGCCGGAGTCTTGCCCCAGGCTTTCTGGGCAGCACGGGCAGCATCGAGGGCACGGTTCACATCCTCAATAGTTCCCTCTGGCTGACGGGAGATAACCTCCTCGGTCGATGGGTTCAATACGTCAATCCACTTTCCGGCTGAGCTTTCGCAGAACTGGCCGTTGATGTACATTTTCAGGTCTTTCATAAATTGTAATGTTTTAAGTTAATAATAAATAGTATGTTTAAGTTTCACATTCGCTCAACTTTTGGGGGAGTTAAAGGGAGTTATGGGGGGAGTTAAAGGGAGTTATGGGGGGAGTTAAAGGGAGTTAAAAGACGTTTGTCTTGTTGACCCATACTTTTTCTGAGAAGAGAGTATCGTCCTTTAACTCCCTCTAACTCCCTTTAACTCCCTTTGACTCCTTTAACTCCATAAACTATCTCCTCCTAAGCGTCTCCACGATACGTGCCATCTGGTTGGGGATGCGTATCTGCTGTGGACACTTACTAAGACATTCCTCGCAGTCAGTACACTGGGTGGCCCACTTGGCGGTATCGGGCAAGGCCTTGCGGAGTCCGTCGGCAAACTGCTGTTTGCGCTCCATGTAGTCGGCAGCCTGCTTGTCGGGCAGGGGAAGGATGTGCTCATTCACAGCCTCATTATAATAGGCGAAGTTGCCTGGTATGTTTACGCCGAAGGGGCAAGGCATACAGTATTCGCACGTAGTACAGGGGATGGTGGGGAAGCCCGACATCTGGTCTGCTATATCGGCTAGCAGCTTGTTTTCTGCCTCTGTGCAGGCCTCCAGCGGTGAAAACGTTTCCACATTGTCTACCAAGTGCTCCATACGGTTCATGCCGCTGAGGGTTGTCAGGATATTGGGATAGGAACCCACCCAGCGGAAAGCCCATCGGGCGGTACTGTCATTGGGACGCATAGCCTTCAGTTGGTCAGACAGTTCAGTAGCCATACGGCCGAAGGCGCCACCACGCAGGGGCTCCATCACAACTACCTGCACACCCTTCTTCTCTAATTTGTCATAGAGATATTCGGCATCGGCATCATGCCTACGCCCTTGTTTCATGGAGGCATGCCGCCAGTCGAGGAAGTTCATCTGTATCTGCACGAAATCCCAATGGTATTCTTCCTGACGGTCTAACAACCAGTCGAAGTCGCGCACATCGCCATGATAGGAGAATCCCAGATGCTTGATACGTCCGGCCTCACGCTCCTTCAGCAGGAAGTCGAGGATGCCATTATCGAGGAATCGTCCTTTCAGCGACTCCATACCACCTCCGATGCTGTGCAGCAGATAGTAGTCAATGTAGTCCACCTTCAGGCGTTCCAGCGACTGCTCATACATCCGCTTCGAACTATCGTAGCTCCACGTGCGCCCGTTCTGGTTCGACATCTTCGTAGCCACATGGTATTTCTCTCTGGGAAACCTACTCAGCGTGTTACCCGTCAGCACCTCCGAGCGGCCACCCATATACATCGGTGCCGTGTCGAAATAGTTCACGCCGTGGGCAATGGCATAGTCCACCAGTTCATCTACCTCTTCCTGATTGTCGGGCAGGCGCATCATGCCGAAGCCCAACAAAGAAATCTTCTCACCAGAACCATGCTGCACACGGTAGGTCATCTTGTTGTCTGCCTCGCTTTGTGCGGACGAGGACGTCCGCGCTCCCATTACGTTCAGCGGCTCCATAGCCATCATGGCCAAAGCCGAGCCCGCACCCAGTCCCAGCCTGTGCAGGAACTCACGGCGGTTCATGTCAGTTTTTCTCTCTTTCATAGTCAGTCTTGTTTTTGCTTTAGGTTTATTATTTACTCATTATTCTTATTTATTCATTATTCATTATTCTTTATTCATTAGCGAAGCGTCTAGCGCAGCGCTAGTTGGTATTTGGCACAGAAGGCCTCGCCCTGCTCCAGTCCCTCCTCATAGAGTCGTTCCAGTTTCTCTGTGTCTCGGCAGACACGGTCTACCTCCAAAGGCCGTTGCGGACGGATGGCAATGACGTCGCCCCAGTCCTCCATGCGCTCCACCAGTTCCAGCTGACGGGTATAGACCTCTGTACGATGGCTCAGGGCTACACGCAGGCGCGGGTACTCTTTATATATAAACGCCGGCATCTTTATATCATGTCCGCTAGGGCGGTAGCCTCGGTTACGGGTCAACACGACGACATTCAACTGATGTCCCTGACTGATAGAACGCTCAACGGGTATGGAGTCCACGATGCCGCCATCAAGCATCGGCTTGCCATCCACCTGGGTCACCTGCGCCACAAAGGGAAGCGAACTACTGGCCTTGGCGATTGCAATCAGCCGTCGGCGGTCTTTCCGCTCGGATAGATACTCGGCACGTCCTGTCAGGCAATTGGTAGTCACCATCTCAATAGTTCCAGGGTTACGCTCGTAGGCTTCGTAGTCGTAAGGCAGAATCTCGTCGGGGAAACGTTCGTAGAGCAGGTTCGGGTCGAAGATGCTGCCCGTCTTGATAAGGCTCTTCAGCGATATGTAGCCATACTTACGCAGCAAATCGATATTCGAGAAGCGTGCCCGGCGTAGCTGACGGCTCATATAGGAAAGGCCGTTGCAGGCTCCCGCCGACACCGCCACGACATACTGGAAATACTGTTCATGCTTCATCAGCGCATCGAGCACACCACAGGTGAACACACCACGCATACCTCCGCCCTCAAGCACCAATCCCGTATCAACGCCCAGACGCTCCATTACTCTCTCTTATTAACAAAGCGCAAATATAAAAAGATTTTACGACACGCACAAACGTATGAAACTATATTTCATAAAATTTGGAGGATATTAAGATAATTCATTTGGCTGTTCACGCTTTTTACCGTAACTTTGCAACCACTAAAGAAGAAATAATGTTTTTAAAGTCTTTTTTCCGTAAACTTCTATCCCCTGTCATGTGGGGTAACTGTCTGGCCTTGGTAGTGGTAGCGGCGCTACTTATGATGGGCCTGATGTGGTGGTTGGACAACTATACTCACCACGGCGAAGGCATCAGCGTGCCCGATTTCAGCGGCCAGAACTACAGAGATTGTGTGACCCGTGGCGACGAGCTGGGTCTTATCGTCATGATTGGCGACTCCACCTATAATAAAAAGATGCCTGCCGGATGCGTCGTGGCACAGAAGCCCGTGGCGGGAGCCAGCGTGAAGAGCGGGCGCATCGTCTATGTGACTATCAATTCTCTTACGATGCCTCGTGTGGCCATTCCCGACCTTGTTGGAAACAGCAGCTACCGTCAGGCACAGGCCCGTCTGCAGGCCTTGGAGTTTAAGCTCACGGAACCGAAACTCATCGACGGCGACAAGGACTGGGTTTACGGATTGCAATGTGACGGACGTAACCTGGAAGCCGGCGACATGGTGGCCAAAGAGTCGACGCTGACACTTATCATCGGAAACGGACTCACCGAGGAAGACCTGGAACTGGAGGAGATAATCGATGAGGACAGCATCGACATCGATAACTTCCTCAACGGAGGAATAGACCTCGTAGACCCTTTCCAGGAGGTTCCTGAAGATTAAAGCCCAGAGAGAAAACGGCTTTCTCTGGTAGAGAAAACGGCTTTTTCCCATAGACAAAACGGCTTTCTCTCATAGACAAAACGGCTTTCTCTCCCCGAGGGTGACGGGAAACATGATAGAAAAGATTATAAATGATTGAAGAACAGATATTTGAAGACGAAGAATTGCTGCTGGACGAAAGTCTTGAAGAAGAATCAGGCGAGGCGGGCGGTCAGCTCTATGAGCATCTGCGGTTGGAAGTAGACCGTGGGCAGGAGCCGTTGCGCATAGACAAATATCTGACCGAGCACACGCAACACTCCTCGCGTAACCGCATACAGCAGGCTGCCGAGGCAGGGTTTCTCCATGTGAACGACCGTCCGGTAAAGAGCAACTATAAGGTTCGTGCCGGCGATGTCATCACGCTCATGCTCGACCGTCCTCACTTCGACACTACCATCGTGCCCGAAGAGCTGCCCCTCGACGTGCGCTATGAGGACGACGACCTTATGGTCATCTACAAGCCGGCCGGTATGGTGGTACATCCAGGATGTGGCAACTTCCACGGAACGCTGGTTCATGCCGTAGCCTGGCACCTTAGGAACCTTCCCACCTACGACCCCAACGACCCGCAGGTAGGCCTCGTTCATCGTATTGACAAGGACACCAGCGGTCTGCTCCTTGTGGCTAAGACATCCGAGGCGAAGTCCATCTTGGGCAAGCAGTTCTTCCACCATGAGACCAACCGCTCATACGTCGCCCTTGTCTGGGGCAACTTCGTAGACGACGAAGGCCGCATAGAAGGCAACATAGGCCGTGACCCGAAAGACCGGCTGCGCATGGCCGTCTTCCCGCCCGACTCAGAGATAGGCAAGCCCGCCGTCACCCATTGGCGCGTGCTGGAGCGCTATGGCTACACCACGCTTGTGGAGTGCCGGCTGGAGACGGGTCGTACCCACCAGATACGTGCCCACATGAAGCACCTGGGTCATCCGCTCTTTGCCGACGAGCGCTATGGTGGTACGGAGATTCTGCGCGGCGAGCGTTCTGCGTCCTATAAGGCCTTCATCCAGAACTGCTTCAAGCTCTGCCCTCGTCAGGTGCTTCATGCACAGACGCTGGGCTTCCGTCATCCCACGACGGGTGAGCAGATGGACTTCACCAGTCCTCTGCCAGAGGATATGCTGGCGGTGATAGATAAATGGCGCAACTATTTAAAAGGTAAAAGTGAATTGTAAATGAATTGCCGCTAAGGTAACAAATCGTAAATCGTAAATTCGTAAATCGTAAATAAAATAGATGAAACTTCAGAAACGAACCATAGCCATCGTTTGCGGTGGCGACAGTAGTGAGCACGACGTTTCGTTGCGCTCGGCTCAAGGTCTCTACTCCTTTTTTGACAAGGAGCTATACAACGTCTACGTGGTCGAGATGAAAGGTACCGACTGGCATGTTGATTTGTCCGACGGCACTTCGTCGCGAGTGAAAATGCACGACTTCTCCTTCCGTGAGGGAAACCGTACCCGCCATTTCGACTATGCCTACATCACCATCCACGGTACACCTGGCGAGAACGGCATCCTGCAGGGGTACTTCGAGTTGCTTAACATTCCCTATAGCACCAGCGGCGTGCTTGTCGAGTCTATGACTTTCAACAAATTTGTGCTCAACCAGTATCTCAAGAGCTACGGTGTGCGGGTGGCAGAGAGCGTGCTCATCCGTCGTGGACAAGAAGAGAAGGTCAGCAAGCGCGAGATTATCGACGTCGTGGGCATGCCCTGCTTTGTGAAACCCGCCAACGACGGTTCCTCGTTTGGAGTCAGTAAGGTGAAGAAGCCCGACCAGCTAGCCGCTGCCCTTCGCGTGGCCATGATGGAGAGCGACGAGGTGATGATTGAGTCGTTCCTCGAGGGTACGGAAATCACCGTCGGCTGCTATAAGACGAAGGAAAAGAGCGTGGTCTTTCCCGTAACGGAGGTGGTGACGAAGAATGAATTCTTCGACTACGACGCGAAGTACAACGGACAGGTGGAAGAGATTACTCCTGCCCGTATTTCTGCCGAACTTTCAGACCGTGCGCAGCAGCTCACATCGGCCATCTACGATATTCTCCATTGCAACGGTATCATACGCGTGGACTATATCATCTCGCCACAGGGTGACATCACCATGCTTGAAATCAACACCACACCCGGCATGACGCAGACCAGCTTCATACCCCAGCAGGTGCGTGCCGCCGGCCTCTCTATGACTGACGTGCTGACAGACATCGTGGAGAACCAGTTCTGACCTTTGCTAGCCCCCTAAGTTAGGGGGTTGGGGGTCTGAACAGGCTTCAAAACTAATTTAATATGGATGAGAATATAACAAATGTAGGTCGTTCAGACCCCCAACCCCCTAACTTAGGGGGCTCTTTCGACGACATACGGCCTTACGAGCCGGAAGAGATGAAGCAGGCCTTTGAGGATCTGATAAACGACCGGCAGTTTAACGTCATTATGAAGGGCTACGCACCGTGGTTGCCCAAGGGGTTGCGTAACGGTTTGCTGCGCCTTGCCTTCAAGGGCGTGAAGACTCCGCTGGACTTCCAAATGAGGTTTATGAGACCCGTCGTGAACTATATCATTAGAAAACACACCGACGGTTGTTCTTTCGACGACACAAATCTCAAATCTCAAATCTCAAATCTCAAACCTCAAACCTCAAATCTCAAATCCCAACGCTACACCTTCATCTCCAACCATCGTGACATCGTCCTCGACTCTGCCTTCCTTGACGTGAAGCTCGTCGAGGCCGGTCACCCCACAACCGTAGAGATTGGCATCGGCGACAACCTGCTCATCTATCCTTGGATAAAGCGTCTGGTGCGTATGAACAAGGCTTTCACCGTTCGTCGTGGTCTCACGCCGAAGGAGATGCTAGCGTCCAGTCAGCTCATGAGCCGTTATATCCACTACGCCGTGACCGAGAAGCATGAGAACATCTGGCTGGCACAACGCGAAGGACGCGCCAAGGACAGCGATGACCGCACCAGCGATGCCGTGCTAAAGATGCTGGCCATGGGAGGAAGTGCGGTCAATTCTCAAATCTCAACCCTCAATTCTCAAATCTCAATTGTCGACAGTCTCCGCGAACTGAACATCGTACCCCTGACTATCAGCTATGAGTACGACCCCTGCGACTACCTGAAAGCCGAGGAGATGCAGCAGAAACGTGACAACCCTTCTTTCAAGAAGAGCAAGCAAGACGACCTGGACAACATGAAGACTGGAATCCTAGGCTACAAAGGTCGCGTACATTACCATTGCGGAACGCCTGTGAACACCTGGATAGACGAGCTGAAAGACCTGCCGCGCAAGGAGTTCTACCAAGAGCTGTCCCATCGCATGGACCGCGAGATACATGCCGGATACCGTATCTACCCTTCCAACTACGTCGCTCTCGACATGCTGAACGGCAACACCATCCAGGCAGAACACTATACTGCCCATGACCGCCACCGCTTTGAGAAGTACCTCGAAGGCCAGTTGGCGAAAATCACACTCCCCAACAAAGACGAACAGTTCCTCAGACAATGCATACTCACCATGTATGCCAATCCCCTGCGTAACAAACTGAACATTACAACAACTAACTCATGAAGCACTTTCCTGTTAATTGTCTCGTAGGCTGCGCTATCTGCGCAGCTCTCATCGTCCTCTCCTCCTGTGCCAACGATGCCTACGACAAAGGCGAGGGTGATTACTCACTCATGCAGGCCGAGATGGCTGAAATCCACATAAACAGCAACGTGCTGGTAGACTATTTCATCACCGACGCTAACGACAGGTACTCGGTTGCTACTCCTTTCAAAAACAGCTGGATGACTACTCCCGACTCCACTTACCGCGCCGTAGCCTACTTCAACAAGAGAGACGACGGCATGGCCGACGTGATTGGACTCAGCCGCGTCGGCGTCCTCATGCCGAAAAGGTTGAAGAACCTCAAGACCGACCCCGTCCGCTTTGAGAGCGTTTGGATAAGTCCCAACCGAGCCTACCTCAACGCCGGCATCTACCTTCTCATGGGTTCTACTGACGACGAGCAGGCTATTCATACTCTAGGTTGCCACATAGACACGCTCCATCGTAATGATGACGGTACTGAGACGATGCAACTGACACTACACCACGACCAGGGTGGCGTGCCCGAATACTATTCCCAGCGTACCTACGTCAGCATCCCCCTCAAAGATGCTATGACGGACTCCGTGTGCATCACCATACACACCTACGATGGAATCGTCAGGAAAACATTCAAGCGATGAAGATTGGAAACATTGACCTCGGCGAACGGCCCGTCTTCCTTGCCCCGATGGAGGACGTGACGGACATAGGTTTCCGTTTGCTTTGCAAGCGTTTCGGCGCGTCGATGGTCTACACGGAGTTTGTGAGTGCTGAGGCCCTTGTACGTGATGTAGCCTCGACGGTTCGCAAACTTCAGATAAGTGACGAGGAGCGTCCTGTCGGCATACAGATTTATGGTCGCACGGTGGACGCTATGGTCGAGGCTGCAAAGATTGTAGAAGAGGCTCACCCCGACGTCATCGACCTCAACTTCGGCTGTCCTGTCAAGAAGGTTGCATCAAAGGGAGCCGGAGCTGGCATGTTGCAGAACATCCCCTTGCTGCTGGAGATTACCCGCGAAGTGGTGAAAGCCGTTAAAGTACCCGTAACGGTAAAGACTCGTTTGGGCTGGAATCACGACCAGCTTATCATCACTACCCTTGCCGAACAGCTACAGGACTGCGGCATACAAGCGCTGACCATCCACGGACGAACCCGCTCCCAGATGTATACTGGCGAGGCTGACTGGACGCTTATCGGCGAGGTGAAGCGCAATCCCCGCATCACGATTCCCATCATTGGCAACGGCGACATCACTTCCCCCGAAAAGGCCTGTGAGGCCTTCTCCCGCTATGGTGTGGATGCCATCATGGTAGGACGTGCCACCTTCGGCTGCCCCTGGATATTCAAAGAAATCCGCGATGCCTTGGATGGAAACAACGAACAGCCCCTCACAACTGACGAGAAACTCGACATACTGGAAGAGCTGTTACGTATCAATGTGGAGCGCATCGACGAACAACGGGGTATTCTTCACACACGCCGTCACCTTGCCGCCACACCCATCTTCAAAGGCATTCCCAATTTCCGCCCAACCCGCATCGCCATGCTCCGTGCCACACACATGGAAGAGCTATTGGCCATTCTCGAAGAAACACGAAATTTATTTGCAGCCTATCTGCTGCCTATGTAGAGGAACACCATTCCCAAAAGCACCAATGCGAGGTCGACAGCCTTGGCCCGAAGGTTCTTTTCATGGAAGGACATCGCACCGCAGAGGAAACTGACAATAACGCTGCCACGACGAATCATTGAGACAATGCTAATCATAGCCGAGGGCAGTGAAAGGGAATAGAAATACATGAAGTCGGCAGTAGAGAGGAAAAGGCTTACGCCGATAATTGCCCAGTCCCAGTGGAAGGGAGTAGTCTGGTGGTGTTTGGGCCACCAGAGCAGCATAAGCATAGCGAACATCATGCCACACTGGTAGATATTGTACCACGACTGAACCATCATGCGGTCGAGCCCTACCCCACCCTCACTTACGGGTGCCATGAGATATTTGTCGTAGAGTCCGCTGATGGCTCCCATAGCAGCAGCTCCTACAATCATGTATATCCAGTGGTCGTGTTTGAAGTCGATGCCCTCCTTCTTCCCACTACGACTAAGCAGCAGGAAGGAGACTACGGCAAGACATACTCCCACCCATTGCCAAACGTTGAGTCGCTCGCCAAAGACCAGCAAGGCACCCACGAGCACCATGACGGGACGTGTGGCATTGATAGGGCCAACGATGGTCAGCGGGAGGTGCTTCATACCGAAATAGCCCAGCAGCCAACTGCTGAGCACGATGATGGACTTCAAGACAATGTATTTGTGAACCTCCCATCCACCGCTGCCTACATGAAAGATGCTCCCGTCGAGCATGCTACTTGTACCGCTCACAATGATGAACGGCAAGAAGATGAGCGACGAAAACAGCGTGTTCAGAAAGAGGATGGGAATGACAGCATTGTCGCGCAGAGCCTTCTTCTTCAGCGAGTCATAGACACCAAGGAAGGCAGCCGACAGGAATGCAAGAATGAGCCACATCACTTCATCCTCCACTGTCCGTTCCCATCAGGCACCATGGGCACGACGACCTCCTCCTGCGTACCGTCGCCATAGTCAAGCTGCATGAACACATGCATCATCTGCATCGTGGAGTCCATCTCGGCACGGACGGCGGTGAACTTCTTCACGCCCTTGTGCAACTGTTCTTCCGTAGCCATATACATCTTGTAGGCATCGGCCAGCTGCGGGCGCATCTCCTCTGGGATTTTGTCAATGTCATGGCGGAAAGCCAGGAAACCGTCGTAGTCGCCCTCAAGCAAGCGGTCGTAACATGCCTGGGCAACAGCCATAGCCTCAGCCTTTGTTGCCTCCTCAGGAGATGGAGTGTTTTTGCAAGCAACCATTGAAGTAATCAACAGCAGCGCCAATACTGCCTTACTAATCATCTGTTTTGTCATCATATCCTATTATCAATCTTTAATCATTTTTGTCTGATAAATACGTTGATGGGTGAGCCGGTAAGCGTCCAGTTCTCACGTATCTTGTTCTCCAAGAACCGTCTGTAAGCTTCCTTCACATACTGCGGCAGGTTGGCGTAGAAGATGAAGGTGGGAATCTGTGTGTCGGGTACCTGGCTCACATATTTAATCTTAATATACTTGCCCTTGATGGATGGTGGTGGCGTGGCCTCAATGATGGGCAGCATCACCTCGTTGAGCTTCGTGGTGCCGATGCGCAGCTTGCGGTTCAGATAGACCTGCTTCGCCGTCTCCAGTACCTTGAAGATACGCTGCTTGGTGAGGGCCGAGGTAAAGATGATGGGGAAATCACGGAAGGGAGCCATGCGCTCGCGGATGGCATTCTCAAAGGTAGAGATGGCTATCTGCGACTTGTCCTCCACGAGGTCCCACTTGTTCACAGCCACCACAAGGCTCTTGTTGTTCTTCTGGATAAGCTGGAAGATGTTCATGTCCTGTGCCTCGATGCCACGTGTGGCATCAATCATCAGGATGCACACGTCGCTGTTCTCGATGGCACGGATGCTACGCATAACGGAATAGAACTCCAAGTCCTCGCTCACCTTGTTCTTACGACGTATGCCAGCCGTGTCCACAAGGTAGAAGTCAAAACCGAACTTATCGTAGCGGGTGTAGATGCTGTCGCGTGTCGTTCCGGCAATCTCTGTGACGATGTGCCGGTCTTCGCCAATAAAGGCATTGATGATACTCGACTTACCTGCGTTGGGTCTTCCCACAACGGCAAAGCGGGGAATACCCTCTTCCAGCCCATCGTCATTCTTCTCAGGCAGCATCTCCATAATCCTGTCCAGCAGGTCGCCAGTACCACTTCCCGTAGCAGCACTCACACACCAGGGGTCGCCCAAGCCTAGCTTGTAGAAATCGTACTGCCCATAGAGGTCCTTCCCGTCATCGGCCTTGTTAAGCACAAGGATTACTGGAGGTAAGGTAACGTCCCTTTCACTCCCTTTCACTCCCCTTTCACTCCCTTTCACTCCTTTTCGGAGTATCTGCGCCACATCCTGGTCGAGGTCGGTGACGCCGTTCTTAATGTCGCAGAGGAAGAGCACGAGGTCGGCCTCCTCGGTGGCGATGATGACCTGCTTGCGAATCTCCTCTTCAAAGATGTCATCGCTGTTCACCACCCATCCGCCGGTATCGACTACGGAGAACTCACGACCGCACCACTCACACTTGCCGTACTGTCGGTCACGTGTAGTGCCAGCTTGTTCGCTCACAATCGCCTGCCGGCTGTTTGTCAGTCTATTAAATAAGGTGGACTTGCCCACGTTGGGCCTTCCCACTATCGCTACTAGGTTTCCCATTATTTATTTTGTGAAATGATTATTATCCGTAATTTTCGGCAAAGATATACAAAAAAGCCGAAAGCACAAAACTTTCGGCAAGAAAAATTATTCCAGACGATATCCGAAATTGCCCAACTCGCGTTCCGAGGAGCGCCAGTCCTTGTCTACTTTGACGAAGATTTCGAGGTAGATATGCTTGTCGAAGAACTTCTCCAGCGTCTTGCGAGCCTCAGTAGCGACCTTCTTCAATGCCACTCCCTGATGACCAATGATAATGCCTTTCTGCGACTCTCGCTCCACGTAGATGACGGCATTGATGTGAATTTTCTGCTCGTCCTCCTTGAAGCGCTCCACGACCACCTCCACCGAGTAGGGAATCTCCTTGTCGTAGTAGAGGAGAATCTTCTCGCGGATGATTTCCGAGACGAAGAAGCGTGCGGGTTTGTCGGTCAGCTGGTCCTTGTCGAAGAACGCCGGACTCTCGGGCAGCAGCTCCTCAATACGACGGAGCAGCATGTCGGTGCCGAACTTGTTCTTAGCCGATATGGGCAGTATCTCTGCGTTAGGCAGCAGCGTGTGCCAACGAGAGACCAAGTCGCCCAGAAGTGCATCCGGTCTTCCACCAGAGAATTGTTTCTGTAGCTCGTCAATCTTGTTAATGAGCAGTATGACAGGTATGGTCATCTTCTGCACCTTCTCCAGGAAGTCCATGTTCTTCTCGGGATTCTCCACCACGTCGGTGACGTAGAGGAGGATGTCGGCATCGGTAAGTGCCGACTCCGAGAAGGCAAGCATCGACTCCTGCAGTTTGTAATTGGGTTTGAGCACGCCTGGCGTGTCGCTGAACACGATTTGCATCTCGGGAGTGTTCACGATGCCCATGATGCGATGACGCGTTGTCTGAGCCTTGAAGGTAGCGATAGAGATACGCTCACCTACGAGCTGGTTCATCAGCGTCGACTTACCCACGTTGGGGTTTCCCACTATGTTTACGAATCCTGCCTTGTGACTATTCATGTTTTTCCAAGTATTTCATTTCGCGGAGTATCTGCCGCTGTCGTTTCTTGATATATTCACTTGGGTGCTTACTGCTGAAACGTAGCGGATTGGGCAGCGTAGCTGCTATCAGGGCGCATTGCTCTGCGGTAAGCTCGCGGGCGGTGCATCCGAAATGTTCCCGTGCTACGGCCTCCACACCGTAGATTCCCACTCCCATCTCTATCGAGTTGAGGTACACTTCCATGATGCGTTCCTTTCCCCAGAACAGCTCGATGAGCACGGTGAAATATGCTTCCAGTCCTTTGCGCACCCACGACCGTCCTGGCCACAGGAACACGTTCTTCGCCGTCTGCTGCGAGATGGTCGAGGCACCCAGCTGGTTCTTTTCCGGGTGTTCACGGTTTCGTTTCACCGCCTTGCCGATGGCATCTATGTCAAAGCCATAGTGCTCTCGGAAATGTGCATCCTCGCTTCCCATGACGGCCAACGGCATCTGTCTGGAAATCTCAGTAAGTGGCACCCACTTATGCTCCAGCTTCATCTCTTCGTTCTGGAACAGGCGGATAATCATCAGCGGCGTGTAGTAGACGGGAACGAACTTCATCAGCACGACGGCAAGAACGGTGGACCCGAAGAACAGGCCCACCGTCCAGCGTAGAAACCGCAGAATACTGCGAAAGATTTTCCTCATTTACTGCAATGTGCCCTGCTCAGCAGCCTGAATCATGGCCTGGCTGGCATACATGTAAACCTCCACGCGGCGGTTCTGAGCCTTGCCGGCAGCCGTCGAGTTGTCGGCCACAGGATTAGACTCACCGTAGCCCATCGTGCTGCGAATCTGAGTGCTGGGAACACCAAGCGACAGCAGATAGTTGGTCACAGCCTGTGCGCGCTGCTGCGAAAGGTTCAGGTTCTTCTGAACGCTCTGCTCAGGAGTGGAGTTCTTCCATCCAGCGTTATCGGTATATCCCTGCACGGCCACGTCGCAGTCGGCGTTGCTCTTCAGCACATTTGAGAACTGTGTGAGCGAAGTCTTGGCAGTGCTGCTGAGCGTAGAGCTACCCGTGGTGAACAGGATGCCTGAGTCGAACGTCACCTTGACTGCCTCCAGACCGTTAGAGTCGGTCACGCTCTCCACCTGAGCATTCTGCACGGCCTCGGCCTCTTTCTTGGCCTTATCCATCTTCTTGCCGATGATAGCACCAGCACCAGCGCCTACGGCACCACCGATAGCGGCACCAACAGCGGTGTTACCAGCAATATTGCCAATGATAGCACCCAACACGGCACCGCCGCCGGCACCAATTGCTGTTCCCTTGGCCATGTTACTGCAACTGGCCATAATCAATCCTGCACAGAGTGCAAGAGCAGTTACCTTAAATGCTTTCATAATTCTTGTGTTTGAATGGTTATAAATAAATGTAATAAATCTATGCCTCAAATTCTATGCCTCACTTAGCACCACGGACGTTCTTGCCCGCAATCCAAAAGTACGCTGCAAAGATAGTACTTTTATCGGAGTTACACCATAATCATATTGGCAAATCTAACAACACTTAACATCCTTTAACCTCATTCGCACTTTTTAGGCTCTTTTCATCCTTTTGTATGTTCTCTGCTCCCATAGGCTCACGTACAATAGCACTAAATGCAGTGACAAGTCCTACATTGAATGAGTATTATACGCTCTACAACGATATAGCCGCAGAGGTGCGTCATTATCTGCCACAGCTGCGAGTTAAGCGGATTCTTTGCCCCTGCGACTGGGACGAAAGAATAACAAGAATCAATTTTTCTCACGAACTTTTTTTGATTTCACTATACATTCCTACATTTTTCTCATAACTCACATATATACAGAATGTTAGTTTATGTATAGACCATACATTTTATGGTGCCACTATACATAGGCAGTAAACGGACTATATCCACATACATAACGGAGGAAAGCAGTAACAATAACAGTCATATGATTTTGTTTCTCCTATGGAAACTGTTTGTTTCTACCGTAGAAACTGTTTGTTTCTCCAATGGAAACAAATTGTTTCCACAGAGAAATATTTGGAAACAAACTGATTATCTGATACTTAGATACGTTATTTTGGTACTATCCTACGTCTGTTTTCAATGAATGTATAGTGCCCATCAATTATGTAGGCTCTATACATAAGCTAAATTATTTATATTTAGATAGTTACAACAAAAATGCAGGAATGTATAGTATTTTTAAAAACTTTTCGCCAGAAAAAATGTCACACTTACTGAGCCTAAGTATTATACTTGCGCCACCTAAGTATCATACTTCTGTCACCTAAACACTATGTTTTCCATTTTCGCCCTCTATATATCGCAAAAAGTATTAAATCCTTTTCATTTCTTTGTTTGTATCAGGGGAAATGTGTAACTTTGCATTCCAATAACAATAACGAATAAACCGGTAATATGATTAAGCAATATTACAATCGAACTACCATCGGATTATTCACATTCGCCTCGGCATGAGGGATGAAGTTGGCAAGAAGAGGGGCATCTGCACCATGCAGTCATCAACGGACTTCTGCAGGATACGTGGCTACTATGGTTACAAATTTCCAAAGCTCCAAGAGCTTTATTGGAAACTCTTCGGAGAGGATTTCGACGATGCCCATAATGCGATGAGTGACATTGAGGCAACGGAACGCTGCTTCTGGGAACTTAAGAAACGTGGAATCATTTAACAACGTGTTAAGATGAACGAGATAAAATGTCCGAATTGCGGTAAAGTGTTCTCGGTTGACGAGGCGAGTTATGCGTCTGTCGTCAATCAGGTGAGGACTCGGGAGTTCCAGGCCGATGTGGAACGTCGCGTCAAGGAAATGGAGAAGCAGCAGGAGTTGCTTCGCCAGTCTGACAAGTTACGGGCTGAGCAGGGATTCCAGCAACAACTGAATGCCAAGAAACAGGAACTGGAAAGGCGGAACGCTGAAATAGCCCGACTTGAGGAACAGCTTAAAGGCATCGCCATTTCCAAGCAGGCAGAGTATGAAAAACTATTAGCAGCGAAGGAAGCTGAGATATTGCAGTTACAAGGGCAGGTGGCACAGAGCCAGAGTCAGACGCAAGTAGCCGTATTGAAGGAACAGAACAGAGCAAACCAGATTATTCAATTAAAGGAAAGCGAGATTTCAACATGGAAGGAGAGACTGGATGCCGAGAAGAATGATTCTATGCGTCGTGAGCATGACATCCGCCAAGGCTACGAACTGCAATTGAAGCAGAAGCAGGATATGGTGGACTACTACAAAGACCTGAAGACGCGCATGTCGACGAAGATGGTAGGCGAAACGTTGGAGGCCCATTGCAACACGCTCTTCAACACGACCATTCGGCCCATCATGCCGCAGGCTTATTTCGAGAAAGACAATGATGCCACCACAGGATCGAAGGGCGACTTCATCTTCCGCGATTTCGACGGCGACTTTGAGTATATCTCCATCATGTTCGAGATGAAGAACGAGATGGACGAGACTGCCACCAAGCACCGCAACGAGGACTTCCTGAAGAAGCTGGACGAAGACCGCCGGACAAAGAAGTGTGAGTTTGCCGTGCTCGTCTCGATGCTCGAACCCGACAGCGAACTCTACAACACTGGCATCGTGGACATGAGCCATCGTTATCCCAAGATGTATGTCATCCGTCCGCAGTTCTTCATACCCATCATCACGCTCTTAGTGCAGACCTCAAAGAAAAGCATCGCCCTGCAACGGCAGTTGGTGCTGGCACAGAGCCAGTCGGTGGACGTGACAAACTTCGAGTCGAAGCTGAACGATTTCAAGGAGCGTTTCTCCAACAATTATCGTCTTGCAAGTGAAAAATTCCAACGGGCCATCGAGGAAATAGACAAATCCATCGACCATCTACAAAAGATCAAGGCCAATCTCTTAGGCTCGGAAAACAATCTGCGCATCGCCAATAACAAGGCAGAAGAGCTGACCATCAAGAAACTAACTTATCAGAACCCGACGATGAAGGCCAAGTTTGATGAGGCAAGAAAGGGTGAGCATATGAATACTAAAAAAGATGACGTAGTTAGCGAGGAAAAATCTGTTGAAGAATACTCTGGCGTAAAGGTTGGTGACAGAATCATCTACGAATATAGATACTGTACCATCGTTGATAAAAGAACAGAAAATGGAAAATCTCTGCTTGTCATACGTTATGACAGCGGCAGTACTGAAACTATTGAAAACGACTTGGCTAAATATACAATTACTACGAGTTCCAAGCCGTGATAATATAATCTAAAATACCATTAAACGTCATCTTGCAAAATTACCCCATATCAAGTATGTTGGTAGTGGTTATAGTGGCCATTGGGAAATAGTTGATGATAACCAATAGCTACAGCCACTTGGTTCTGCCACTTGTTTTTTTTCAACGCGATTTTGAGTGTAGCCGTTTTGGTGTTAAACATCTTGAATGAATCGTCCATAGGGCCAGCTATCTCAGACGCCTTTTCCTGAAAACTTCCCAAAAAGAGGTTTGGATTTTTTGCTGATTCGCATAAAATGTGTACCTTTGCAACCTGTTTTGATATTTGAGACAAATGGCAGAGAACGATAACGAATTGGTGCGGCGGATAGCGGAGCAGAAATATGAGTACGGCTTCACTACCGACGTGCATACCGATATTATAGAGAAAGGTCTCAACGAAGACGTGGTGAGGCTTATCTCCTCAAAGAAAGGCGAGCCGGAGTGGATGCTCGACTTCCGCCTGAAGGCTTTCCACTACTGGAAGGAACAACAGGAACCTACATGGGGACACGTTCATGTGCCGAAGGTTGACTATCAGGAGATAAGCTACTACGCCGACCCAACGGCAAAGAAGCCCGCCAAGGGTTCTGTAAACGGTGGTAGCGTTGGAGGGGATTCGCAATCCCCGACCATAGATCCCGAGCTGGAAAAGACCTTCGACAAGCTGGGCATCCCCCTCGAAGAGCGCCTGGCCCTGAGCGGCAACACTGCCGTCGATGCCATCATGGACTCAGTAAGTGTAAAGACCACATTCAAAGAGAAACTGGCCGAGAAGGGAGTCATCTTCTGTAGCATCGGCGATGCCATCAAGGATCACCCCGACCTCGTAAGACAGTATCTCGGCTCGGTGGTACCCTACAAGGATAATTTCTATGCCGCCCTGAACTCGGCTGTGTTCAGCGATGGAAGCTTTGTCTATATCCCCAAGGGCGTGCGCTGCCCTATGGAGCTGAGCAGTTACTTCCGCATCAATGCCAGAAACACCGGGCAGTTTGAGCGCACACTCATCATTGCCGATGACGACAGCTACGTCTCTTACCTTGAAGGATGTACGGCTCCCATGCGAGACGAGAATCAGCTGCATGCAGCCATCGTGGAGATTATCGTGATGAACCGCGCCGAGGTGAAATACTCCACGGTGCAGAACTGGTATCCTGGCGACGAGCAAGGACGCGGCGGCGTGCTCAACCTAGTGACGAAGCGCGGCGACCTTCGCGGCGTGGACTCCAAGCTCTCGTGGACACAGGTGGAGACGGGAAGTGCCATCACATGGAAATATCCGTCGTGCCTCTTGCGAGGTGATAATTCCCAGGCAGAATTCTATTCCGTGGCTGTGACGAACAACTACCAGGAAGCCGACACGGGCACGAAGATGATTCACATAGGACGCGACACGAAATCCACGATTATCTCGAAAGGTATCAGCGCAGGACACTCGCAGAACTCCTACCGAGGACTGGTGCGAGCTGCTGCTACGGCAGAGAACGCCCGCAACTATTCCTCGTGCGACTCCTTGCTGCTCGGCTCGCAATGTGGCGCCCACACCTTCCCCTACATGGACGTGCACAACCCAACGGCCATCTTTGAGCACGAGGCTACGACATCGAAAATATCCGAAGACCAGCTCTTCTACTGCCAGCAACGTGGTATCCCCACCGAACAGGCCGTCGGCCTCATCGTGAACGGCTACGCCAAGGAGGTGCTCAACAAGCTACCTATGGAGTTCGCCGTCGAGGCACAGAAACTGCTCAGCGTCTCACTCGAAGGAACAGTGGGATAGTTTTAGTTCATAGTTCATAAGTCATAGTTCATAGTTCATAATTCATAGTTCATAGTTAAGATGAAAAAGATCATAATAACAGGCCTCATGGCGCTAGTCATAGTGGCATGTACCGACAACAAACAGTTCACCGTCGAGGGCACTATCGAGGGTGCCCAGGACTCTACGCTTTACCTTTACAACCAGTCGCTCTCCGGTCCTGAGCTGATGGACTCCGTGAAGCTGGGCAGCGATGGGAAGTTCTCGTTCAAGAGCGATGCTCCTGATGCTCCAGACTTCTACGTCCTGCTCCTGCACAACCAGATTATCAACTTCTCCATCGATTCAACAGAGACCGTCACCATCAATGCCAAGTACCCAGGCATGGGCAGTAACTACACAGTCACAGGCTCGGACAACTGCGAGAAAATCCGCCAGCTGGCACTCCTACAGCAAGACCTGCAACGGCGCGCTATGGCTCTGGAACGTAATGGAAGCCTGACACAACAGCAGCGTCTCGACTCATTGCAGACAATGGTAAACGAGTATAAGGACATCACCACACAACAATATATATATGTGGAGCCGCAGAAGGCCTACGCCTATTTCGCCCTCTTCCAGACGCTGGGTCAATGGAATCTCTATGAACGCAGCAATCCGCAGGACATGAAAGCATTCGGCGCCGTAGCGACCTGCTGGGACACTTACTACCCAGAAGCACTTCGCACCGAGTACCTGCGCAACATTGCCCTGAAGGGAATGAACGAACAGCGAGCCATCATGGCACGACAGAATACGGATGGCCTGGAAGGGAAAATCGTCAACGCAGGACTGATAGAGCTGCAACTACCCGATGCTAGCGGAAACATACGCACGCTGACGGAGCTAGCAGGAAAAGTTGTACTGCTTGACTTCCACTCCTTCGGTCTGAAAGATTCGGCAGCACGCATCCTAGAACTGCGCGAACTCTATAACAAATACCACGCACAGGGCCTGGAAATCTATCAGGTGAGCATAGACGGCGATGAGCATTTCTGGAAACAGCAAACCGAGCACCTGCCCTGGATTTGCGTCTTCGACCCCAATGCAACGTCGCTGCCCAGCTACAACGTGCAGGAAGTTCCCGAGTTCTTCACCATCGACCGCGAAGGACTGCTGCAGAAACGCTCCGTACAGATGGCCGACGGTGTAGAGGAAGAAATACGCCGACTGCTATGAGAAGCGTTGTCCTACTTATCGCTTATCACTTTTCACTTCTCACTTCTTCCGCCCAGTTCACTTTGCACCAGGAGCACGACAGTCTCTACTGGCTAAACGACTGGCGACTCCCCTACCCTGTCTATCGTTACTGTACGGGCGACGTGGATGGCGACGGAATCGAAGATGCCCTTGTCGGTGTGGTGAAGTCCACACGCTATCACAAAGAACAAGGTCGCCGAATCTTCATCTTCCATCTAGTGAAGGGCAAGGCCCGTCCATTATGGATGGGGTCGAAATTGGGTGGCATACTTCAAGACTTCAAGTTTGTAGACGGCATCGTCCGTAGTCTGGAAACAACCACCGATGGCCGCTATGTCGTAGCAGAATATCGCTGGAACGACTTCGGCCTAGCCTTTGAACGCTTCATCGTGAAGAACGTGGACAAAGACACCGCCCTCCGCCACTATTAGTGACCCCACCCCCGACCCCTCCCCTACAAGGGAGGGGAGTAGCTGCGTACCATTAAGGCGAAAAATATGCGAGAACAGTGACCAGCGAAAAATATGCGAGAACACCGTTTGGGTATTCCCGCATATTCATAACTATGAGAAGATTTTTACTATTTCTTAGTTCTTGAAGAAGTCCTTTACGGCCTCATTGGGAACCATCTGCTCGTCGAAGATGAATGCACCCGTCTTGGGGCTGCGCACCATCTTGATAACCTTTGAGTAAGCGCGACCATCCTTCGAGCCTTCATGGAGGGTAGCGACGGTTTTCTTTGCCATACTATCTCAGTCGATTAAAATGCGTTTGTTACTTGATTTCCTTGTGAACGGTAACCTTCTTGAGGATGGGGTTGTACTTCTTCAGCTCCAGACGCTCCGAGGTGTTCTTACGGTTCTTCGTGGTGATGTAACGGCTTGTGCCGGGCAGACCACTGCTTTTCATCTCCGTGCACTCCAGTACGACCTGCACGCGGTTGCCTTTTGCTTTCTTGCTTGCCATGGTCTTAGTCTCCTATTACTTTAATGTCCTTCCAGTCCACATAGCCATTGGCAACAGCCTGCTTCAGTGCGGCGTCAAGACCTACCTTGTTAATCAAACGAAGACCAGCGGCGCTAATCTTCAACTGAATCCAGCAGTCCTCCTCTACATAGAAGAACTTCTTGCTGAACAGGTTTACGTCGAAGGTGCGCTTTGTGCGATGCTTCGAGTGCGACACATTGTTACCAATCTGTGCCTTCTTTCCTGTGATTTGACAAACTTTAGACATTGCTATCTACTTTAATTTTGTTGCTTTTTTTGATACTTACTCCAAACAGGGTGCAAAGGTACACATTTTTTTGCTAACGAAGAATCCTGTGTTACAAATAAACGCAATTATTAGTTTTATTTAACATCAATTCTCGTAGTCTATCTCATGGTCGAGCCTTGAGATGAAGTCATCGAACACCTCCTGCTCCACGTCACCCATAGCATATTCCTTCTCAGCATCCTTGCGAATCTCGGCAATCCATGCACGGCGGGCCTTGACATAGTCCTCACGTATACGCTCGCAAGCAGCTTCGTCGAGTTCGGTCAGGTGATAGTAGTCCAGGATAAGCTGGTAGCTCCACGCCCAGCGGTAAACGCTGTAGTGGCTGTTGATGTCGTCGAAGCGGTCAAGCACCTGCTGAATATTCTCTATTCGGCCTTCCTTGATGTCTGCCAGGAGCCTCTGCTCCTCGCTCTCCGGCAGCAGTAGTCCGCTGAGGTCGCACCAAGTGCCTTTACCCACCTCGGAAGCAGGCTTGACAAGGGAACCATCCTTCAGAGCACGCTTTAGTACTGCTCCCATGTAAATACGTAGGGCAATGTCGTAGTATTTCAGACCTTTGCGAAGACTTGAGGCATTGATGACGTATTCATGGAAGTTATAGGTTGTGACATTGTCACCGCTGGCAGCCCGCAATGCTTTCAAGATATTAATGCCCTGCAGAATCTCGCCTACCGTGAACGGAGAAAGCCAGTCGAAGTTGATGATACTCTTCTTGGACTGCTTCGAGCGCTTATCGCGCTTCGGCCATTTCTTGATATCGCGATAGAGACCCACGGTGGTGATGTTACGTCCCGGCGACAGATACATCGTCTCTCCGTAAGCAATAAGATAGGAGAAGGGAAGGTTTCGCGTGTCGGGATGGTGCATCAGTTTGCCAAAGCACACCGAGAAGGCGCCGATGGTGGCGGGCATGAGCACATAGCTGCCCGATGCCGTCTTGGTGCCTCGCTCCAACGTACCGTAGTGGAGTGGTCCCATCTTGTAGGCATGGTTCGAAAAGTTGGTGTTCGAACCGGCGTTGTAGAACGAGAACTGGCCACCTATAAGCAGACTCGACTTGTGGTGACTTGCCGAGAATGGACCGCAGAAAGCAGCGCAGGCTTCTCCGTTGGCCATATACGAGTTGGCAAAGAAGAGGCTAGCCTCAGCGGTGAAACCGTTGGTAATCTGACAGGCCTCGCCCACAAAGCAGTCCTGCATTTTCACTGAGTTGTTGATGGAGCAACCATCGCAGATAATCGAGTTCTCGCAAATGACACCCGTGCCGATAAACACGCTAGCATCCTCGCTGCTCAGAATAGTACACTCGTTGAGCCGTGCACAGCCACTGATTTCGCAGTCACCTTTGATGACGGTGTTGGTGATGTCCTTGGTGTTGATAATCTTTACACGGTTGCCAATGATACCCCGCTCAGGCGTAGAGATGCGCACCTCGTCGTCAATAAGCTGGCGCAGACGGTTCATCAGCGCCTTGTCCTGGTTGTATTTCACCATGAACGAGGCCAGCTGGGAGTTCAGCTCGCGGAAAAGTATCACGTTACCATCACCCATCTCGTTGAGAACGGAAATCATTGAGCCAGCACCATAGTTGGCGCCCTCGGTGGTCTCCAGCGTCGAGATATTCGAAATGTAGCAGTCGTCACCAATGGTGTAGTTGTTGATGAAGATGCCCACCTTCTCAATAAGGCAGTCGTTGCCCACTGAAACGTTGCGCAGTGTGGCATCATTGATGCCCGAGTGCTTGAAAAAGCCCTTAGCCACCTCTACCTGTTTCTCAAACTCTCCCAAACGGATGTCACCGTAGAACATTACTCGGTGGAAGTTGTAAGGTCGGAACCCCGGGGCTACAAGCACCCTCGTCCAATCCTCTGCCCAGCAGACGTTCTGCTCGAGTACCTGGATTTCATCTTGTGTTAGTTGTCTGTAGTCTCTCATAATATAAAAAAGGTTTGTGTGTGCCTATATATAATAATGTATAACGAACCCTTCACGATGAACTATACCAGGTGTGCGATATGCTCCTCGCGGTCTCCGGGCAGCATGTCCACCACAGGCAGCTCAATCATAGTGTAGCATCCAGGTTGCTGACGCATCGAAGCACGTGCCACGTTGACGAGCACCTGACCGGTGAGTGCAGGGTTGTTAATACTCATGTTGAACTCCAGACGCTGGTTCTGCGTCTTGCCGCTCACGCCCTTACGCACCAGGTGTACACCGTGACCCATGTCACGTACCTCGTCAACGCTCTCCACCTGGAATACGTGGGTCTCATCGTTGGCGAAGTAGGGGTCGGCTTTGATGTCGGCAGTTACCTGCTCCAGACTAGCCCCTGGCTCCAGCTCAACATAGACCATGCGGCGGTGGATGCCCTCACCAAGGGGAATGGTCATGGAGAGTGCGTTCTTCACGCCCTTCTTGGAACGTACACAAACAGAGTGTCCCATCGACATGCCAGGGCCGAAGTTTGTGTAGCTCAACCCCTTAGGTGCAAGGCTCTGCATCAGGGTGCGAACTATGCTGTCGCTTCCCGGATCCCATCCGGCAGCAATAACGCTCACGGTTCCCGTCTGCTTGTTAATTTCCATGAGGTTCTTGCGGTAGTCGCTGATAAGCGTGTGGATGTCGAAAGAGTCCACGGTATTGATGCCCAGTGGCAGTATCTGACGGGCATACTCCTCGCAGGAGCGTGTCGGCGTAGCCAATATCGCTACGTCAACGTCCTTCAGTTCACGGATGTCCTTTACAACGTCGTAAGCTGCCAGCTCTGCGGGCTTGTCCTGTGCACCATTACGTCTTACTATACCTGCCACCTCAAAGTCGGGGGCTGCCTCGAGGGCCTGAAGGGCGTACTGCCCTATGTTGCCGTAACCAACGACGGCTGCTCTGATTTTCTTCATAATCTTTAATGCTTTGTTTGCGTTGTGTGTTGTGTATTGTGATTAATATTTGTTCTTAAAAAGCGATAAGTGGCCCTCGTTGACCACTTATCCTGATTACGAATCTTGTTATCTGACCTTTCTTGGTCGGGATGAGGCGACTCGAACGCCCGACCCCTACGTCCCGAACGTAGTGCGCTACCAACTGCGCTACATCCCGAATGCTAAACGGTGCGGTTTTCGTTAGCGGGTGCAAAGGTACGTAGTTTTTTTCAAATACGTGCAAGTTTTCTAACTTTTTTTTCTTGTGAGGATGAAAAACGGGTCGTTTAAGGGTTGGAAACACCGTTATAGCGCATAAATCCATCCGAAAAAATCATTTATTGCCCTGTCCAAACTGTATTCTCGCTATGACGCAGCGTGATAGTCCTCCACAAGATAGATGGGCCGGTGTTTTGCCTCATTGAACACCCTTCCAAGGTACTCGCCGATGATCCCAAGACAAATAAGCTGCACGGCACCGAGAAACAACATGACGCAAATGAGCGTGGGGTAACCTGCCACGGGGTCACCATAGATGATGGCCTTCACCAATGTATAGATGAGGTAGACAATGGCTCCAGCTCCTGTGATGAATCCCAAGAGCGTGGCCAATCTAAGCGGTGCCGTGGTGAAGCTGGTGATACCCTCTATGGCAAAGGCGGTGAGCTTCAGCAGACTCCAGTGGCTTTCACCGTAGCGCCGATCCTCTTGGTCGAAGAGCACGTCTTTCTTGCGGAATCCTATCCAGCTGTATAGTCCCTTGGTGTATCGCTCGCTCTCACGCAACTGTCGCAGAGCCTCTATGCACTTGCGGTCTAGCAGACGGAAGTCACCAACATTCTGAAGCACATTGAAACGAGTGGAGCGGGCAAGTATGTGATAGAAGAGCAGGGTGAGCCGACGGCGCAGCCAGCTCTCCTTGCCTCTGGTGCGACGTCGGGCATAGACATCCTCATAGCCTTGCTCCCACCATTGCAGCATCTCGGCGATGACACGTGGTGGGTGCTGAAGATCGGCATCAATGACCACAGCGCAGTCGCCCTTCGCATGGTCGAAACCTGCAAGCATGGCAGCCTCCTTACCAAAGTTACGCGACAGTTGGACAAAGGCCACGCGATGGTCTTTGCTTGCTAAAGAGGTGATGATGTCCTGTGTGGTGTCTGTACTTCCGTCATTGACAAATAGCAGTTCCACGTCGTAGGCGGGCAACGTGTCGGCTAGCTGACAAACACTCTCATAAAGTGCTTGCAGCGATGCCTCCTCGTTGTAGGCAGGGACGATGATACTTACTTTCTTATTCATCATTGGATAGGCTATCTTATGACTTTCCTGACTGTTCCGTCTGTAGTAATCTCAATAGAGATGCCCCTGCGACCAGTTCTTGTAGCCTTGCGTCCCCAAAGGTCGTAGACAGTAGCAGACCTTCTGGCATCGGTGAGTCCTGGACTGTTAATGGCTGTAACAGGGTTAGGTTCTTCGTTGACTTTCTCCAACATTTCCTGCCGGAAATAGTTGACATTAGCTTGGCTTACCTTCAGCGTGTCTACGAAAAAGGAGTTGAACTTCTCCTGCATGGTTGTACCTTCAAGCGTCATGATGTAATCTACCACGGGGTCGATCATTTCTTTCACGTTGTAAGCATTGTAAAAAAAAGTCAGCTCATAGTCCTTTATCATACTGTCGTAGTCGACTCCCAGCAGTCCCTCCATAAACAGTGAGAGATAACCAGTGCGGTCAGCACCCCACCTACAATGGTAATACACATTACGACCTTTTATAAAGTTTTGCATGATGAAATTAAACTCCCTTTGCCATTTTAGTTTGTAGGAGGAATTCTGTAGGTGTTCTAGAAGCTGGCCACTGTCGGATGTGTAATAGTATGGTGGATTTGCTGAGTTTCCCCACATATTAGAGGTGAATCCAAAAGCCGACACGTTATGATCATCTTCATACCAGGCGCGCATGTCAATTTCTGCCTTGATGTTCAAATCATCGGTCAGAATAGCCAGTGCAGCAGAATCCACGGTATGGATTCCGTTCAACTCACTTCCTCGGAACAGTTTGCCATATTTTAACCGCATACCGTCTGTCGTAGGCCATCCTCCCAAATCGCGGATGTTGTTAGCGCCAGGAACGTAAATCATGCGGACTTGCCCCTCGGTATGAATCTCACCACTCGCCAGGATTTCATCACCACTCTCCACTTTGTAATAATATGTGCGCTGCGGAACTAGATTGTACAGCTCTGCCTCCGTGGTGCCCTTAGACACAATCAGGGTATGGACTCCTTCGCTGTAAAAAGCATCGTCGGCATACGTGAGCAGCAGCGTATCAGTATCGGCATCAGGTATTGGGATAAAAACTGGGCGTGGGATGTCACGGCGCTTTGGTGGTTCCACGTTAAAGTTTATTATCTGACTGGTGTCTTCGGATGAGGCGTAGGTCACCTCCTCCAGAAAACGAGTTACAGCATCATTTTCCAGATTAACGGTAATGATGTTTCCTGTCTGTGCCTGTGCGCCTAAGGCAAATGCTAGAAGCGCGAACAAAAAGTGTTTCATATTGCAAATCATTTAATCTTTAATATTCAATTTTCAATCCTCCAATTCTCCTATATATATTAGTTGTGGGCTTGGTAAAGACCAAGAAGGGATGGCCACAAACAGTTACTACCTCAAAATTGAAGTCGTCCAGTTCGTATTCATCGCCCTTATAAGCCAAGAGACGTTGGTGGGGCATAAGCTGCGAGATGTCCTCCTCATTGAGGATGAAGGTTAAGCTCTTCACTTGCCTGTCGTCGTCCATGCGCCATACGTAGAGGTCTTTGTTGTGGTCAAGCTCATAATCGGTATAGGCGGTACTGTCACTCGCAATGCGTTCAACTACATCATCTGGAAGGAAGGTCAGCCGTTTCTTTCCATACAGCCGTGCAGCACAGCGCATATTGATGTCCTTGGCATCGAACCCCATGTAGGAACAATAGAATCCAAAGGTAAACGAACTGTTCACATAGTGTTCCCGGAAAAAGTCCATCAACTTGTTCTCGCCCTTCTGAGGCATGTGCACAGCTATCAGTTCTCGATCATGTTCCAACATTTGTTGCTCTGCCTTTTGCCAGTTGTCTGCGTTCTCTGCACGTACCATGTATGCAGGGAAATAGGCCAGCAACATGATAACACAACATACACAGATTAGCCACTGCTTTGCCCGTTTGGACATTGCTGATAATAGAATTCTCGTGAGCAGGAGCATAGCAATGAATTCGGCATAGAAAGCCACACGTTCCAATGTCGTCCCGCACAGCAGCGCAATGGCCAAGGCCACTACCAGGGCGATGTATTCATAGCGATGAGTGGAAAGATGCGACCGCAAGGAAACGATGTCCTTTTGTCGCCACATCACCAATAAGGCAATGGCAAGCATCCATGTAACGCGCACATTAGTAACTCCATTCAGTACCCCATTCACTATGCGACTCGTTACGCTCATGCCTTCGCCTGCGCGGTTCCAGATGCCGGGAGACAGCATACAAAGTACCATGCCCACCATAAACAGGAGCATACAGGCCAGTGTCAGCCGATGGTTATGCAGTTTTTTTCTGTGAACGGTAATCCAAACAGCGAAGGCAATGCTTACGGGCAGCGACATTGCCTCGTGAGTCCAGCCTGCTATTATAGCTAGCAAGAGTAGCGCATAGCGTCTCTTCTTCACATCAGTTCTCGAAAGTGCGAGCAACAGCGTCAGCACTGCCACTGTCGGCCAAAGGTAGTTGAACGTTCCCAACCCCCACACCATTGTCGTGCGAAAACCACTGAACACCACAAACAACAGCAAAGTGGTCAGGGCAGCAGCAAATAGGCGGTCTGCAATGTCCTTGCAAGTCCATGTTGCGCAAAGGTGAATCATTAGCACAAAAAGCAACGTATTGAGCACCTGTAACACTACGGGCGGCACGAACACCAAAAAAGCCTGAGCCAGAAGATGTGGCAAAAGGCGACCATTGACGCTAAGGTAGTGCGTCCACTGCGAACGCAGCAGGTCACCCACTCCGTCGATGGTCTCTACAGGAGCCGTCTCGTCCGTTTGCCATGCAAATCGGTAAATCATGTCATCGCTCAAGGTAGGCACATCCATGAGATTGAGCCACAGCATAGCGAAACCCACCACCATGAGAAACAACCAGTAGCCATCGTTCTCCCTGCTACGGCGTGTGAGAGCGGAACGCACCATCAGGTAGTTGACAGGTACAGCAACTGCATAGACTGGCAACGGTGCCAGAAACTCTAACACACCAAGGCCAATGAACAGGTTGAGTAAAATAATCTGGATGAAATAGTTAGTGGCATGACTCAGCCCGAAACCTACGAACCGTTGCAGCGATGTGCCCACCCGGAAAGTGAACTTTGAAGAAAGACCATAGTTGCATAGGAAACTCACCAAGTAGCCCACCGTGAAGGCCACATTGTGACTCATATATGGAAGGAGCACGTAGTAAATGGCATAATGAAGGGCAGTGGCCAAAACACCTACCATCACAAAACGGCTTATCTCTCTAACACGTTCATTATTCATTCCAGCTTGCAAAGTTAGGCATAATTCTCCTTACAGCCAAATTTCCAGACATATTTCTTTCCCTGGCCACTGAAAATCAATATGAGTCCACATGGGTATCCATATAGAAAAGTTCTATGCAAAGTTTTTACCCATGTATTTCATTTGGTGGGTTGTCTTGCTAAATTACGTTAATATTGCACGTTTTTTTTTGTTTTGTGCAGAAAAAGAGTGTACCTTTGCACAAAATTTTGAAAATTGTGCAATGGACGCTAGTTCAAGTTTCAATAAATACGTACACGATGCCATCACGCGCCACTGGGATAGCGATGCCTTGACCGACTATCAAGGAGCTACGCTTCAGTTCCATGATGTGGCGCGTAAGATAGAGAAACTTCATATTCTCTTTGAGCATAGTGGCATCCAGCCAGGTGACAGGATTGCTATCTGCGGACGTAACTCCGCCCATTGGGCTGTAGCTTTCCTCGCTACGCTGACTTACGGAGCGGTGGCTGTGCCTATTCTTCATGAGTTCAATTCGGAGCAAACCCATAATATTGTGAACCACTCTGAGGCGCGACTGCTTTTTGTTGGCGACTACGTGGCCAAGGACATCGACCACTCGTTGATGGGGCAGTTGCAGGGGATAGTCTATCTTCCTGATTTCTCGCTGCTTATGTCGCGCTCCGAAAAGCTTTCCTATGCGCGCGAACATTTGAATATGATGTTCGGTAGCAAGTATCCCTATGACTTCCGTAAGGAGGACTTCGGCTATTACGAGGACGCACCAGAAGAGTTGGCACTCATTAACTACACCAGCGGCACCACAGGTTTCTCGAAAGGCGTGATGCTGCCTTACCGTGCACTTTGGGGCAATCTTGACTTCTGTCTGCGGCGGTTGGGTGACAAGGTGAAGAGCGGAATGCAGCTTTTGGAGATACTGCCCATGGCTCACATGTATGGCCTGTCGATAGAGTTCATCTTCGGCTTCTGTAGCGGATGCCACCTCTTCTTCCTCAACCGTCTGCCCTCGCCCTCGCTCATAGCACAGGCCTACACCGAGATACGTCCGTGTATTGTCATCGCTGTACCTCTTATCGTCGAGAAAATCATCCGAAAGAAAGTGTTCCCAAGGCTTAACTCCCCGCGCATGAAGCTGCTGCTTTCCATGCCTGTGGTGCAGAACAAAGTAAAGGAACGCATCTGCCAGTTGGTCTACGAGGCTTTTGGAGGCCAGGCATACGAGATTATCGTAGGTGGAGCACCCCTGTCGAAGGAGGTGGAGCAGTTCCTGCTCTCCATCGGATTCCCGTTGACTGTTGGCTACGGTGCTACAGAGTGCGCCCCGCTTATCAGCTACAGTGACTGGCATGAGTTCTTACCAGGCTCGTGCGGACGTGTGCTCGACAACATGGAAGTGCGCATACTTAGTGAAGACCCGGAGAACATACCCGGCGAGATAGTGACAAAGGGAACGAATGTCATGTTGGGTTATTACAAGAATGAGGAGGCAACGCGCCAGGCTCTTGACAGCGATGGATGGTATCACACTGGAGACCTGGGCACCATGAACGCTGAAGGGCACATCTTCATCAGAGGACGTATAAAGAATATGCTTCTGGGGGCTAACGGACAAAACGTTTACCCAGAAGAGATTGAGGACTTGCTGAATTCCATGCCCATGGTCAGCGAGAGCCTAGTGGTGCAGCGTGGCGAGCATCTTGTAGCCCTCGTTTACCCTGACCAGGACGAGGCTGCCGGGTTGAAGAGTGACGAACTGGAAGCCGTTATGGAACAGAACCGCCAAAACATGAACCAGCAAATGCCCGCGTTCTCGAGAATAACCCGAATAGAGCTGTGCAAAGAGGAATTCCAGAAGACTCCGAAGAAGAGTATAAAACGATACCTCTACACATGATACCTCTTTCTAGTACTTAAGTTCTACGAATTTCACGAATACCTTATATCTACAACGAATTTAATGTATTCTTCTATGGAAAACATTCCTAGCTTTAATCAGTTGATCCAGAAGAGCGTCATTGACTTCTGGGACCTTGACGCACTGACCGACTACAAGGGACAGACGCTACAGTACCACGATGTGGCACGCAAGATAGAGAAAATTCACATACTGTTCGAGAACTCTGGTGTCGTTCGGGGCGACAAGATAGCCCTCTGTGGACGCAACAGCAGCCAGTGGGCCGTGGCCTTTCTTGCCACACTCACCTACGGAGCCATAGCCGTGCCCATCCTCCATGAGTTCATGCCCGAGCAGATTCACAACATCGTGAACCATTCTGACGCCAAACTCCTCTTCGCAGGAGACTACGTCTCGGGGACTATCGACGCAGAACAGATGCCTGGGCTGGAGGGAATCATACGCAGCACCGACTACTCGCTCATCCTCTCGCGCTCGGAAAAGCTAACTTATGCACGCGAGAACCTAAACGCACTCTACGGGCAGAAGTTCCCCAAGTATTTCCGGCAGGAACACATAAATTATTATAAAGAGCAGAGTCCTGATGAGCTGGCACTTATCAACTACACCAGCGGCACAACGGGCTTCTCGAAGGGTGTGATGATTCCATATCGTGCTCTTTGGTCGAACTATGACTTTGCCTGTCAGGTGCTTGGCAGCACTATTGCCAAGGGGGACAATATCATCTCCATCCTACCCATGGCTCACATGTATGGAATGGCTTTCGAGTTTATCTTCGAGTTCCTTCATGGCTGCCACGTGTTCTATCTCACCCGCACGCCATCTCCTGCCATCATCGCTCAGGCACTGGCAGAGGTGAAACCCCGTGTGGTCATTGCCGTTCCGCTGGTCATTGAAAAGATTGTGCGCAAGAAAGTGTTCCCGAAGATTCAGAACAACCGCATGAGACTGCTGCTGCAAATGCCCATTATCTCCCAGAAGGTGCGCGAAATGATTTGCCAGGAAGTGCTGAAGGCTTTTGGTGGAAACATGTATGAAATCATCATTGGTGGTGCAGCCTTCAATCAGGAGGTGGAGTCGTTCCTCAAACGCATCAACTTCCCCTATACTGTGGGTTACGGTGCAACAGAGTGTGCTCCCATCATCTGCTATAGCGACTGGCACACCTTCGCTCCCGGATCTTGTGGGCGTTCCGTGGTACACATGCAGGTGAAGATAGACTCGCCAGACCCCTCCAGTGTGCCGGGCGAAATCTTGGCCAAGGGAATGAATGTCATGCTGGGCTACTACAAGAACGAGGAGGCTACACGAGAGGCACTCGACAAAGACGGATGGTATCACACTGGCGACCTTGGTACGATGGATGAAGACGGTAACGTTTATATCAACGGACGTTCAAAGAACATGCTACTTGGCGCCAATGGCCAGAACATCTACCCCGAGGAGATTGAGGACAAGCTGAACTCAATGACACTTGTCACGGAGAGCATCGTCGTACAGCGTGACTCGAAGCTTGTGGCGCTGGTGCACCCTGACCTGGAGGAGGCCCGGCTGATGAAGTTTACCCGCGATGACCTGGAGGGCATCATGGAACAGAACCGTAACACCCTGAACCAAGCACTTCCGGCCTACGAGAAAATCAGTGAGATAGTCATCTACGACGAGGAATTCGCCAAGACACCAAAGAAGAGCATCAAACGATACTTGTACAAGTAATATTTTCGGGACGCAATTTGCGTCCCTTTTTTATAGCGGGTCTACATCGTAGTATATCTGTAGTGAGGCATAGCGCTTGTCATTCATCATCTGTTCCTGAGCCGTACGTAAGTATTTCTTTGCAAGGGTGATGTCTAGTCCAGGCTCTAGTTTTAGCACAAGCTTTCGTATGCATAACTTCTTGACACGGGCTACGGCAGGCTTGTCGGGACCTAACACTCGGCTTCCAAACCATTGACGAAGCCGACTTCCCATCTCTAGACCTGCCGTATCGGCAACGGCGTCGCTCTTATGTTTTAGGTAGATATAGACAAGACGGTAGAATGGGGGATAGTGAAAAGCCTGGCGTTCGCCTGATAGCTCGCTGAAGAAAGTCTGGAAATCATTCCTTACGACATGTTCTATGACTGACTGATGTGGGTCGCGTGTCTGTAAAATGACTAGTCCACGCTTGCCTTTTCGACCTGCACGCCCACTCACCTGCATCATCATCATGTAGGCATGTTCGTAGGCCCTGAAGTCAGGGTAGTGGAGCATGGCATCGGCATCGAGGATTCCTACTACGGAAACGCGGTCGAAGTCTAGACCTTTGCTAATCATCTGGGTACCTATGAGCAGGTTGGTGCGCCCTGCAGCGAAATCGTTGATGATGCGCTCGTAAGCATGCTGTGTACGTGTGGTGTCAAGGTCCATGCGTGCTATGCGGGCGTCGGGCAGCAACTCTCGTATCTGGTCTTCAATCTTCTCCGTGCCATAGCCCCGTCCTTGTAGTTCCTTGCTGCCACAAGCAGGACACTCCATGGGCACGCGATAGGTAAAGCCGCAGTAGTGGCACGATAACTGGTTAATAGTGCGATGAAGCGTGAGACTTACATCGCAATGCTCACAATGGGGCACCCATCCACACTGTCGGCACATAACCATCGGCGCCCATCCGCGTCGGTTCTGGAAAAGAATGGCCTGTTGACCGCTCTCCAGGGCTTCACGTACGCGCACCAATAAAAGAGGGGAAAAGGGCCCACGCATCAACTTACGGTGTCGAAGGTCCTGAATGTCTACAACTTGTATCTCTGGTAGTTCGATGCCTTGGTGACGTTCCTTGAGTTCTACCAGTCCGTATTTGCCTTTTCTTGCATTGTGGTAGGTCTCCATCGAAGGTGTGGCTGTACCAAGGAGAACGCTGCACTCCTGACCAGCTTGCGAGGCTAACATGATTGCCGCACTTCTGGCATGGTAGCGTGGCATAGGGTCTTGCTGCTTGTAACTAGTCTCATGTTCTTCGTCGACGATGACTAGGCCTAGGCGTTGGAAAGGAAGGAACACAGCGGAACGGGCACCGAGGATGATGTCGTATGGGTTTCCAGAAAGCTGTTTCTGCCATATCTCCACGCGCTCGGCATCACTATAACGGGAGTGATAGATGCCCATACGGTCGCCAAAGACGCGCCGCAGACGATCCATCATCTGTACGGTGAGGGCAATCTCGGGCAGCAAGTAGAGTACCTGACGGTGTTGCTCCAACTCCCGTTGGATGAGGTGCATGTATATCTCTGTCTTGCCACTTCCGGTGACACCATGGAGGAGGGTTACGCGTTTATGCATCATGGAGAGCAGGAGCTTGTTGTAAGCATCTTGTTGCGCTGTGCTCATCTTTTTTATTAACTCAGGATGAGGCTGTCCGCCATGGTTCAGACGTCCCACTTCCACCTCGTATGTCTCCAGCAACCCGCGTTTGCATAACTCGTTGATAACAGGGAGAGTAGCTCCACTTATATTTAGTAGTTCTTCGCGAGAAACTTCCGAAATGACAGGATTAGGGGAATCGGCAGAACTATTGACAAGCTCCCACCCTGAGAGTTGCAGGTAGGCGGTTAAGACATTCTGCTGCTTTGGTGCACGTGCCAGCATGTTGAGGGCTACGTGGAGAGACTCTTCACTCTGAAAGGGTTTCGTGAGTCGAATGTAGGTTTCTGTTCGCGGCTTATAGCCTTCTTCAGCTTTCAGCCCGGAGGGTAAAGCAGCTTTATAGACCTCACCGATGGGCGACAAATAATATTCGGACATCCATTGCCAAAGGCGAAGTTGGGCTGGAAAGACAATCGGTTGCAAGTCCATCACTTCCAACAGGTCTTTTACCTGGTAGTCTTTTGGCTTCTCATCATGAAGCCTCACAACAAGACCTACGTATTTCTTGCTACGACCGAATGGCACTAGCACACGGACACCAACTTGAATATGCCTTTGCCAATGCAGGGGCAGGGAGTAGGTGAAATAACCCTCGAGGGGAAGGGGAAGGATGATGTCGGCGTAGGTCACAATGTTTTTTGGCTATGAAACTGTGGCAAAGGTAAGCAAATTAGGGATAATGACGAAGGACGAATGGTATAAAAATGCTTAAAACCATGTTTTCTAGACAAATTAATATAAATTTTATCGTGTCAGCATTATAATTCAAAAAATATATGTAAATTTGCATCGAAAAATCATTGTTACGCGTACATTATTATAATTATGAAAAGACTATTTATTCCCCTCCTGCTTGTCTTGGTGTCACTCTCTATGAGCGCCCAGCAAGCGAAGAAGTGGTATGAGAACATTCACTTCAGTGGTTATGGTATGGTGCAGTATCAGGCTAGCGACCAAGAAGATGCCAAAAGCAATTCCTTTAATCTCAGATTGGTTCGTCTTGCTTTAGAGGGTCGTGTTCTTAGTGACTTCTACTGGAAGGCACAGATGCAGATTAATGGTAACACCTACGACCCCGACAAGTCTAAAACCGATATCCGTCTGGTCGACCTCTTTGGCGAATGGCAGAAATACGAGTTCTTTAAGGTTAAGGCTGGTCAGTTTAAACGTCCGTTTACCTTCGAGAACCCCATGCACCCTATTACCCAGGGCTTTATGTCCTATTCACAGAATGTTACAAAGTTGGCTGGTTTCTCCGACCGAACAGGAGAACAGGGGTCTAACGGACGTGACATCGGTGTGCAGGTGCAGGGCGATTTTCTCAAAAATTCAAGCGGGCGTAATCTCCTGCATTATCAGGTGGGAGTATTCAATGGTGAGGGAATCAACCAGAAAGACCGTGATAACCGTAAAGACTTTATCGGCGGACTATGGGTCATGCCAGTAAAGGGTATGCGCCTCGGTGTTTTTGGTTGGACGGGTAGCCGCGCTAATGTTGGAGAGAAAAACCGATATGCACTTTCGGCAGAGTATGCTAGCAACGACTGGACATTCCGTTCAGAGTACATCCACAGCCAGGGATGGAACGCATCCCAAACGAGTGACAAAGCCGACGGTATTTATGTGCTGACTATTGCGCCGGTCATCAAAAACAGATTCCACGTCAAGGCACGTTATGACCTCTATCGTGACAGGGCTGAATGGGGCTCGGCAAAGACGTTTTACGAGATAGGAGCCGACTATATCTTCAACAAGAATCTGCAGATTAATGTGGAGTATGCACGCGTCAACGACCGCAATATTGCCAATCCCGACAAGCATAACTATAATTTATTTGATGCACAGCTTGACATCAGATTCTAAGCATTATTATTTTTAACAATACACATTATTAATTATGGATTACAGAGATTTATCAACATCATTTTCCCGCGAGCAGCAGCTTGAGGCTGCAGCCGTATTCCCCGTTCTCATGCGCAAGGTATACCTTTGGATGACCTTTGCCCTTATTATTACGGCCATTACTGCATATGTTGTGGGTACGAGTGAGACCCTGCTCACAGCCATATACACCAACAGTGTTCTTTTCTGGGGGCTCATCATTGCTGAGTTTGCCCTTGTCTTTGGCATTACTGCTGCTATTAACAAGATCTCGCTTACGGTGGCTACGTTGCTTTTCGTACTCTATTCAGTCATTAACGGAGCTACGCTGTCATTCATCCTTCTGGTTTATACCGCTTCGTCGGTGGTCAGCGTGTTTTTCATCACCGCAGGAACCTTTGCTGCTATGGCTGCCTATGGTTATTTCACAAAGACCGACCTCATGTCATGGGGAAAGTACCTTGTGATGGCACTCATCGGTCTTATCATAGCTTCCATTGTCAATGTGTTCACACAAAGTTCTGGGTTACAGATGATACTCAATTATGCAGGCGTACTAATCTTTGTCGGACTCACGGCCTATGACTCGCAGAAGATTAAGGTGATGCTGCTTCAGGCTACCGATGCAGGAGAAGGCGCACAAAAAATTGCACTGCTTGGAGCGTTGTCTCTCTACCTAGATTTTATCAACCTTTTTATCTATTTGTTACGCATTTTAGGTACTAGAAGGGATTAAATTTGTTAATACCATTAAATTCTTGGCAGATATTTATTAAATAACAAAAAAATATTTTGCCGTTTACTGCAAAGTATATACCTTTGCACCCGCTTTCGCTCAAAAATTGGGCGAGAAACATCATTAAGAGTTCTTTGAAAGATTTACATAGACAGAAGAAGTAGTACAAGAAGCAGCGGAATTATCAATTGTCAATTATCAATTGTCAATTAGTTTCCGTTGGGTAAATGAAACGAACCGTTCAATTCGCTTATACATTTTATATATATAAGTGCAATAGTTTACTTGAACTTTTTGATCCGTCCTTTGTCAGTTCAGACAGAGCGCTCCCTGCGGTTTTCCCGTGGGGTGTCTCGAAGATACATTTTTACAATGGAGAGTTTGATCATGGCTCAGGATGAACGCTAGCTACAGGCTTAACACATGCAAGTCGAGGGGCAGCATGAACCAAGCTTGCTTGGTTTGATGGCGACCGGCGCACGGGTGAGTAACGCGTATCCAACCTTCCCCCTGGTAGGGCATAGCCCGGCGAAAGTCGGATTAATACCCTATGCTATCCGAAGAGGACATCTGATTCGGATCAAAGATTTATCGCCATGGGATGGGGATGCGTCCGATTAGGTTGACGGCGGGGTGACGGCCCACCGTGCCCGCGATCGGTAGGGGTTCTGAGAGGAAGGTCCCCCACATTGGAACTGAGACACAGTCCAAACTCCTACGGGAGGCAGCAGTGAGGAATATTGGTCAATGGGCGTAAGCCTGAACCAGCCAAGTAGCGTGCGGGACGACGGCCCTATGGGTTGTAAACCGCTTTTGCAGGGGAATAAAGTGTGGGACGTGTCCCATTTTGCATGTACCCTGAGAATAAGGACCGGCTAATTCCGTGCCAGCAGCCGCGGTAATACGGAAGGTCCGGGCGTTATCCGGATTTATTGGGTTTAAAGGGAGCGCAGGCCGTTGATTAAGCGTGACGTGAAATGCCGCGGCTCAACCGTGGAAGTGCGTCGCGAACTGGTTGACTTGAGTGCGTGCGACG
>JAFVFY010000023.1 GCA_017475265.1 Prevotella sp.
TCACGGAAAGTCTCGTATCCTATGCTCGTCACGCTGTTTGGAATCGTGACGGAGGTCAGGCCGCTGCAACCTAAGAAAGCAAAGCCTCCTATGCTCGTCACGCTGTTTGGAATCGTGACGGAGGTCAGGCCGCTGCAGCCATAGAAAGCAGAGGTAGCTATTCCTCTTGTCCCCTGGGCAATCACGAGCTTACCTTCTGGCTTATTTCCTTTATATCCTATCAGCCAATTGTCAAGATACAGGATGCCGTCAGGCTGGTTGTTGTACCATCCTGTGCCAGAGAAAGCATACTGTCCTATGCTCGTCACGCTGTTGGGAATCGTGACGGAGGTCAGGCCGCTGCAATAACGGAAAGCATAGTCACTTATCCCTGTCACATCGTAAGTCTCCCCGCTGTAGTTCACCGTGGCAGGGATGTTGACGAGGCCGGAATAGGCGTTTTGGTTGCTAAAATAATCATAGTACGTCACCGTCGCCGTCTTCGCGTCCTTATTAAAATAGTAATAGATGCCGTCAATACGTGCTTCATACGCCCCGGCCACTGCCGGCAGGATGGCGGCGAGGAGGAAAAGGATTTTTTTCATAATTGTTATGTTTTTATGGGTTGTTACCCAGTTGTTTGGTTTTCTAAATGACAGCCACAAAATCGTGGTTGAGTGCCACTGAGAGTTTGGCTATGGTGGCCAGTGTGAAGTTATGCTGGCCTGAGAGCCAGCGTGTCACCTCCGATGGGCGTTTGCCTGTCATCCTGGCCAACTCACGCTGAGAGATGCCCCGCTCTTTCATGATTGCGTCAAGGCGGTCTGAAATGTCATTAGAGTAATCAAATTGCTTTTTCTGCTCTGGCGGAATGGCGGCTATCAGTTGCTGCACCAGTTCCCAAGTTCCTTCTTCCCGTTTCATATATCAAAAGTTTTATCGTCCGCACCATATATCTCTGTAGCCTCAATCACCACAATGCCCTTACGAATATCTTCACGCAGCAGGGCATCGAGTTTTTGCAAGTTAATCACATAACCGTTTAGTTCCGGGTCTTGTTCGTAAGTTCGTGTGTTCTTCACACCACCATTGCCTACAATCAGTACACTTTCTGACATTCGCAGGCAGTATAGACGAAGTCCGCTACGTAAAGCAGGAAGAGCCATAACATGGTCGCCCATTTTCCCCTCATAGCGGAAATAGCGTTCAAGAGCGCCATTCTGCTCTATTCTGCCAATCTCATTCAGTATGGCATTCAGTTCCTTACTGCGCACTGCATCGTCCTTGAATTTCTCAATAAACTTACGGAACTCCGTGAGATTGTCACCCTCAAAAGTAATCGAGAACAAACCTACGGCATTTGTCTGTCCAATAGAAGTAATCCTTGCTTCGCTCATATTCTTAGTGTTTTGTCGATGCAAAGATAATAATTATCATCTTTCCACGTACACTTATATGCGTATTTTTAGACAAATTTAATGAAATATGAAGAGCAATTGAAAAAGTGCAACGGATTATTGCACTTTTACGGTGCTGTCTGTGCCGGTTCGGTCATGTTTTGGGGCTTATTTCATTTTTTTATAATTACGACTGGCGGCTATTTCAAAAATAATGTGTACTTTTGCACTCGAAAGTTACTTATCTTAATATAAAGATGAAAAGAGACAAGCAGATTTTCGAGTTGATTGAGAAAGAGCATCAGCGCCAGTTGAAAGGCATTGAGCTGATTGCCAGTGAAAACTTCGTTAGCGACCAGGTGATGGAGGCCATGGGCAGCTACCTGACGAACAAGTATGCCGAGGGCTATCCCGGCAAGCGCTACTATGGCGGCTGCCAGGTGGTAGACGAGGTGGAGCAGTTGGCCATCGACCGTGTGTGCCAGCTCTTCGGTGCAGAGTATGCCAACGTGCAGCCCCACTCTGGCGCACAGGCCAACGCCGCCGTGCTACTCGCCGTGCTACAGCCGGGCGACACCTTCATGGGACTGAACCTGGCCCATGGCGGTCACCTCAGCCACGGTTCGTTGGTGAACACCAGCGGTATCCTCTACAAGCCCGTGGGCTATAACCTCTCGAAGGAGACGGGACGCGTGGACTACGACGAGATGGAGAAGCTGGCCCTGGAGCACAAGCCGAAGCTCATCATCGGCGGCGGCTCGGCCTACAGCCGTGAGTGGGACTACAAGCGCATGCGCGAGATTGCCGACAAAGTGGGTGCCCTGCTGATGATTGACATGGCTCACCCCGCAGGTCTCATCGCCGCCGGACTCTTGGAGAACCCCGTGAAGTGGGCACACATCGTGACATCGACCACCCACAAGACCCTGCGCGGACCGCGTGGCGGCATCATCCTCATGGGCAAGGACTTCGACAACCCCTGGAACCTGAAGACTCCGAAGGGTGAGGTGAAGAAGATGTCGGCCCTGCTCAACAGCGCCGTCTTCCCCGGACAGCAGGGAGGACCGCTGGAGCATGTCATCGCAGCCAAGGCTGTGGCCTTCGGAGAGGCACTGCAGCCCGAGTTCAAGGAGTGGGCCAAGCAGGTGCAGAAGAACGCCAAGGTGCTGGCCGAGGAGCTCATCAAGCGCGGATTCGGCATCGTCAGCGGCGGCACGGACAACCACTCGATGCTCGTAGACCTGCGCTCGAAATATCCCGACCTGACGGGTAAGGTGGCTGAGAATGCCCTTGTAGCCGCCGACATCACGGTGAACAAGAACATGGTGCCCTTCGACACCCGCTCAGCCTTCCAGACCTCTGGCATACGCCTTGGTACTCCTGCTATCACCACACGCGGTGCCAAGGAGGACCTCATGGTACAGATTGCCGCCTGGATTGAGGAGGTGCTCAACGACCCGACCAACGAGGAGGTCATCGCCAGTGTGCGCCAGCGCGTCAACGAGAAGATGAAGGAGTATCCGCTCTTCGCTTACTAAGCCACCTGTTCTATATAACAAGTAAGCAAAAAGACAAGAAAAAAACCAGATAAAACCTTTGTTGTAGGTTTTATCTGGTTTTTTTCTTGTGGGTGAAAAGGGCGATTACAAGATTGGTGGGGACGGTTCTTACTGTTTTACGACAGCAAGTATGGCATTGAATTTGGAATTTCCGTTCTTCATGGGGCAGTTTCCGCTATGGAATGCAGTTTGGCAAAATCGTCGGCACCGCTGTCTGTGCGGAAACATCCACTGACTTTCTGTTTTTATCTTGATTTTCCTCACGCCCGTTCACTTGCATTGTTGTCGTATGGCACACGCGGGTCAGAGAGGAAGGTGAACAGATAGTCTTCAACTTTCAGGATGCCCTTCTTGAAGCTCTCAAACTCCTCGTCAAGATGTGTAAGGGTCTCCCCCAGCAGTTTCTTCATCTTCGTCTTCAGCAGCTTTGTCTTCTTTGGCGTGATACTGCTGTCCCGTCTGAGACTCATCGCATGTGCTATCAGGCAAAGCACGGGTTGGCTCATTCGTGCAATTCGTGTAATTCGTTAAATTCGTGGTTAAGTGGACCCAGCAGTTCCACGGTCTCTATCATGTCCTTGGCGGTCTCATCTCGCCTATGGACGGCATCGGCCCCAGCGACCTTGAGATAGAGTCTTTGGTGCAGCGTGTCTCAGAGAACGACGTCAAGGAGGTCATCCTTGCCATCAGCAGCACCATGGAGGGCGACACCACCAATTTCTATATCTTCCGCAAACTTGCCCCTACTGGCGTCCCCGTCAGCATCATCGCCCGAGGCATCGCCGTCGGCAACGAACTGGAATACACCGACGAGGTCACCCTTGGCCGCTCCATCATCAACCGCACCCCATTCGGCGGGTAAACCTTCTATACGCTCCTTTACGACAAAAAGTTCGACACAAATAGTACAACAAAACCTTATTCATACATTTTTTTCCCACTTTTCTTTGTCGTTTCCCGAATAATTCGTAATTTTGCACCCACCGACTATCCCAGGTGTAGGGCCAGGCTCCGTGCCAGCCCGCCACAAAGGGAGAAAGGCGATATTTCATTTGTACATTTTTTCAATATTATGACAGCAACGACAACGATTCCATTAGAGGGAATTATGGCATTCCTCAACACCATGTCGCTCAGCGCACAAAGCAAGAGGTGGCTGGGGGAACATCTCATCGAGCAGGCCGCCAAGGAAGAAAGCTTGGCAGAAGATGCTACACACACTAAGCGGGTTGCAAAAGTGAAGCATAGGAACAATTCGCCCTCTGATGAAGAACTGGAACGGCTCATGACGAACCCCACACCAGCACATTTCCCCGAAACGGATATCAGCTGTTCGGAAATAAAAGACATTATCGATGCTAATAGTGGAAGACTAATAAAAGGATTGGAAAGATGGCTGTAACAAAAGTGTCGCAGAGAGAAATCGTTGAGGTTCCTTTCCTCTTGCCTGATGGACAATACAAGGTCCATCCTGCATTGGTATTGTCAACCGACAGGCTCTTCGACAACGAGGATGGGATGTTTTATGCTGCGCTGATTTCTACTAAGAACTATTTACCTGAATATACAATAGAAATAAAGAATGAATGGCTGAACAAACCACTTTCAAAGCAGTCGTTCTTTGTGACACACATCGTAACCTTCTTCAAAGTACGTCATGTGCTGAATACATATAATACATTTGTAAAAGCAGAACACTTCGACGGAATTATGAATAAAATCATCAACAGTATGTTTGACATCACCTTAGAATAATTATTACACCTAAATATCATCAAACCAATGGACTGATAACAACAGGCAGAGTATTTTCCCGCTGGGGATGCTGCCAAAACGCATAAACAGTGCTTCCAGGAGAGGATGCACGACATTTCATTTGCTCAATCGCATCTCGAACTACCACCTCGGAAAGTGAACAGAGCAAAAACAATCAACAACGAGGCTTGCGCTCAGTGCGCAGGAACTCCCATAGTTGATTGTAGGTTGTGGTAGACCTGAGATGCGTATGGTGAAGACCTGCGCTTTTCTTTTGCCCGAAGGTTTAGTGTATGGTCTCTCCAAAGGCAGGGACATTTGTATTTAACTGGTATAATAACTAAATCTACAAACTATGAAACGGAAACTATTCATTATGGCCGCAGCACTGATGGCATCGGTGGCGGCCACCGCAGCACAGCTCACAGTGAACGTGCAGACAGCGGAAACCCTTGAGGCTGTTATCAATGCCCAGTCGGTGACCAACATCACCGACCTCACTATCACTGGCAAACTCGGAGCACCCGACATCGCCTATCTGCGCCAGTGCGAAGGACGCATAGCAAGCCTGTGTACGCTGAACATGAGGGGTGCAACACTTGTGCCCAGCGACGAGCCTTACCTCATCGACAACGGCTTTGCCTTCTTCATCTCCAATGAGGAGAAATTCGTGCCGGCCAAGAGCAATCCCAACGCAACGCCTGTCAGCTACAGTGGCATGTTCGCCCGCTCCAGGGCTACCGGCCCGTTCTTTGCAAAGGCAGCGGAAGGCGAGTTCAACCCCGAGAAATACAACTGCTACTACGGCAAGGGTCTGCCGGGTGCTTTTCAGTGGTCGCCGCTGGAAAAAAATCATCATGCCATCGGACGTGAAGAAGGTGGGCATGTGGGCCTTCGCCAACAGCAACCTCTTGGAGACTGTTGAGGTACCCGGCGGCCTGACCACCATCGCCGACAAAGCCTTCAAGGGCAACGTCTCGCTCACCAATATCAATCTCTCCGGCGTGACGGAGATAGGCACTGAGGCCTTCAGCGGGTGCACAGGGCTGACAGAGGTGAACCTGAATAGTCTGCAGACCATAGGTGAGAGTGCCTTCGCTGGATGCTCTGGAATCATGGGAATAATGGAGCTTCCTAAACTGAAGAAATTATCTTTTTTGGCTTTCTTGGACTGTACTGGCATAACAAGCGTAATACTCTCTGGGACAGAAGTAATATCCGACTTGGCTTTTTATCGCTGTAGCAACTTGGAAAAAGCAACCTTTTCAAATAATCTTGACTCAATAGGACGCAAGGCTTTCTGCGGCACTAAATTGCAGACCCTTACATTTCCTGCAAGCCTCAGCTACATTGGCGGTGGAGCTTTCTATAATGTTCCGTTGGAAAGTGTAACATTTACAAAAAGCAAGAAGTCTCTTACCATTGCCAATCCAAAAGGAGATATTATGTTTCGCGAATGGAGTGATACATATTATGACACGTATGATAGCAGTGGAGCCTTTGAGAGGACGAAATTGAAAGAAGTCGTCATGCCGGAAGGTCTTGTTGAGATAGGTGACAGGGCGTTTGAAGAATGTGTAAATATGGTAAGCGTCACGCTCCCCAGTACTCTGAAAAGAATAGGAGTGATGGAGAAAGACTTTTCTGGTAGCTACACTGATGGAGCTTTTAATAGGACAAAAATAAAAAGCATAACTTTACCTGAGAGCCTTGAAATGATAGGAGCAGGAACCTTTGGTGACTGATATAGTTTAGGAAGAATAACGATTCCTAACAGCGTGAAGGAAATAGGAGAAAAGGCTTTTTATGGTTGCAGTAATCTTGCTTCAGTTACCATCCCGTCTTCCCTAGAATACATAGGTCCCTATGCATTCACAGGGACAAAGTGGGCCAAGGAGCAGAAGGCTGGCAGCGACGGCGTTCTATATTATGGCCCGATAGCCATCCGGATGACACTTAGCTCTGTGTCCGACGGAACCACCATCAAAATAAAAGAGGGGACAATATCCATCGACCCTGGATTCATCTACGAAGAGGAAACGACAGTGGGGAACAATGTAACATTAGAGTTGCCATCTACGCTTAAGAACATCAATAGGTGGGCTTTCGGTGGTGACGACATCTCAAAGGTTGTATTCAAAGAGGGCCTAACAAGGATTGGCGAGTCGGCTTTTTCTGAATGTACGAAATTGAAGTCTGCCGATCTGCCATCTTCACTTAAATACATTGGAAGGAGGGCTTTTTACGGCTGTACCTCTCTTACCAAGATTACTATTCCAGAAAATGTGGAGATTATTGGGAATAACTACTGGAGTTACGATGATGCATTCGAGAAATCTGGCATAGCTCAACTTACTATTCGTGCTCGCCATTTAGGAGAGGGTTCCAAAATTGGCTCTCTTCCCAGCCTTACCCGCATTGTCGTGGGCAGCGAGGTGGAGGTGCTTCCTGCCGGACTCGTCAGTGGCTCCGCCGACCTGCTCCGTATTATCTTCGAGGATCGGGCGGAGAGCAGCCGCCTGTTCGTGGGAAGACAGTGCTTCCCTTACAGCAACTTGTCATCCCTCACGCTGCCCAACTGCCAGCTGGAGATAGACGAATATGCTTTCACTGTCGGTGGCTACTACTCCTACCCGTCAACTACTGAGGTTGAAGTCCTAGGCACCGTCGTCGCCATGGCTCCCTATGCTTTCAGCAGCTATGACACATGGTCTGGCCTCAAGAGTAGCATCCGCTTAGGTGGAGGAATCAAAGAGATTCCTTTGGACGCTTTCCGTCATTGCACAGGCCTCACCAGTATCAGTATCCCCAACTCCGTGACTAGTATCGGGGAAGGGGCATTCTCTTATTGCACCGGTCTGACGAGCATTAGTATACCCAACTCCGTAACAGCCATCGGCAGCAATGCTTTCAATCAGAGCGGCCTCACTTCCATCACTTTACCAAATTCGATTACGACTATCGAGAGCGGTACTTTTTCATACTGCAAAGGTCTCACTAGTTTCATTATCCCCAATTCCGTGACCACCATCGGTGATGCTGTGTTCTATTTGTGTGACGCTCTGACCTCTGTCACCATCGGAAAGTCCGTTAAGTTTATTGACGGTAAAGCTTTTTATGGTTGTTCTGGTCTTACTGAAGTTCATATCCCGGACCTTGCTGCATGGTGCAAAACTATTTATGATGAAAAGTATGGTGTAAACAATCCTCTAAACTACGCTCATCACCTTTACTTGAACGGCAAGGAGGTGACCGACCTCGTTATTCCCAATGATGTGGACAGCATCGGCAGCTATGCCTTCCAAGGCGGCAGCAGCATTACCAGCGTCACCTTCCCGTCCAGCGTGAAAGCTATCGGCAAAGGGGCGTTCTCCGGTTGCTCGTCCATAGAGGAGGTACGGTCGATGATAAGGGAGCCTTTCGCCATCAGCGATGTTTTCGACCGCCAGCGTTATGCCAATGCCACCCTCTATGTCCCCCGTGGAACGAAATCGAAGTATGAAGCTACGGATGGATGGAAAGAGTTCAGGAAAATCGTGGAGATGGATGACCAGCCTCAGGGTGACGTGAACTTCGATAACACCGTCGATGTGGCGGATATCGCCAGTGTCATCAGCGCGATGGCTGGGAGCGCTGGCGTCTCGCCCGCACAGGCCGACGTAAACGGAGACGGTGTCGTTGATGTGGCCGACATTGCTACCATCATCAGTATCATGGCAGGCAAATAGTACTCCATTCCACCGGATTTGCTATCTGGCGGAACTGAATATTAGCATATGCAATGCGTAAAGGCTACTCAGAGTCAGATCACTTTCATCCCCGGCTACAACTGCTTGGAGCCGGGGATGATTTGCTTCTTGTTCACTTTATCCTGTCGGCAATGATTCCTGGGAGATAATAAATCTGTAAGAATCCGTGAAATCAGTTTTAATCCGTTGTTTTACCATATTGCCATGAATAATGTAGGTTAAACATATTCTATATAGGATTTTTGTGTTTTGGGGTGTCAGGGTGACACTGAGAGGAAACGGCTTTCTTTGGAGCCTTAAATCCGCAACTAATAGCCCCATAATGAGGGCAAGTGTTTGAGCGTTAAACTCTTATAAACACTTGCCCATGTCAGAAATTTCACTTATCTTTGTGCGTGAAAAAGAAAAACAAGTGATTCCGACAATATGGCTACA
>JAFVFY010000110.1 GCA_017475265.1 Prevotella sp.
ACGGATTAAAACTGATTTCACGGATTTTCACGGATTATTTATTTCTCCTCATCGAATATGAAAGAAATCCGTGAAATCCATTATAATCTGTATAATCCGTGTAATCCGTAAAATCCGTTGTTGAAAAGAATATGAATAATCCAAGTTAAGCATCACCAACAGAAAAGAAATCATCATGAAAAAGTGTTTGTTTACCATCCTTGCACTATGTTGTGCACCATTTTTCGTTTCCACAAGCCATAGCGCAATGGCGCAGCAACACAGGCTCTGGTACGAGCAACCGGCCGCCCACTGGCTGGAGGCCCTGCCCATAGGCAACAGCACGCTGGGGGCGATGGTCTACGGCGGGACCGACGTGGAGGAGATTCAGCTAAACGAAGAGACGTTCTGGAGCGGAAGTCCTCACTCGAACAACAGTCAGGAGTCGCTGGCGGCACTGCCTGAGGTGCGGCAACTCATCTTCCAAGGGAAGGAGGCCGAGGCCGCCAAACTGATAGACCAGTACTTCGTGAAGGGGCCCCACGGCATGAGGTTCCTGCCCATGGGCAGCCTGAAGCTGAAGCTGGGCCACACAGACGTGGATAAATACTGCCGGACGCTGAACCTGGGCGATGCCACTGCCACCACATCTTATATATATAAGGGCGTGAAATACGAGCGCACCGTTTTCGCCTCGCTGGCCGACAACGTGATTGTCGTACAGCTGAAGGCTGGCAAGAAGGGGGCGCTGTCGTTTGACGTTGACTTCACAACACAGCTACAGTCGAAAGTCTTTACCGTTTCGGAGCATGAGGGGATAAACGGAACTGTCAACGAACTGGCCGCCGTCGTCGACGGTGTGGAGCAGGAAGGCATCAAGGCAGGTCTGAAAGCTGAGTGCCGCATCCTGGTGGAGGCCGATGGCAAGGTGGAACGTGGTGCCGATAAGCTGACTGTGGCCAATGCCTCCACCGCAACGCTCTATATCGCCGCCGCCACCAACTTCGTGAACTACAAGGATGTCAGCGGCAATCCTGTGAAGAAGAACAATGAGACACTTGCAGCTGTCAAGGGAAAGCCCTACAAACAACTGCTGGCCGACCACGTCAAGAAATATAAGGAGCAATACGACCGCGTGTCGCTGGTACTACCCAAGAACGAGGCCTCAGCCTTGCCCACCGACCAGCGCCTCATAGCATTTGAGCAGAGCGCCAGCCAAATCGAAAATAGTAAATCTCTTGATCTCGACATGGTGTCGCTGATGATGCAGTACGGACGCTACCTGCTCATCTCCTCATCGCAGCCCGGAGGCCAAGCCGCCAACCTGCAGGGCGTGTGGAACGACAAGTTTAATGCTCCCTGGGACTCGAAGTACACCATCAATATCAACGCCGAGATGAACTACTGGCCCGCCCTCATCGGTAATCTGGCCGAGACGCAGGAACCGCTGTTCTCGATGATTCGCGACCTGAGCAAGACGGGGGCCGTCACCGCCAAGCAGATGTATGGCTGCAGCGGATGGGTAGCCCACCACAACACCGATCTGTGGCGCATCGCCGGCCCTGTCGACGGCACGCCCTGGGGCATGTTCCCCACCGGCGGCGCCTGGCTGACGACCCACATTTGGCAGCACTACCTCTACACCGGCGACAAGAACTTCCTCGAATCCTATTACCCCGTGCTGAAGGGAGCCGCCGACTTCCTGCTCGACTACATGCAGGTTTATCCTGCGGCCGGGGAAATCAAGTCGGCTGCGGGAATGTTGATGACTGTGCCAACGGTGTCACCCGAACACGGCCCGCAAGGCAAAGGCACGAACGTCTGCGCCGGCTCGACGATGGACAACCAGATAGCCTTCGACGTGCTCACACAGACGCTTAAGGCCTCCGAAGTCTTGGGAAAAGACGATTCTTACATTTCAAAGCTCAAATTTCAAATCTCCAATCTCCCGCCCATGCAGATAGGCCGCTACGGCCAGTTGCAGGAGTGGCTCATCGATGCCGACGACCCGAAGGACGAACACCGCCACATCTCCCATCTCTACGGCCTCTATCCCTCGAATCAGATTTCGCCCTTCTCACATCCCGAACTCTTCGCCGCCTGCGCCAACACCCTGCACCAGCGCGGCGATATGGCCACCGGCTGGAGCCTCGGCTGGAAGACAAACTTCTGGGCCCGCATGCTCGACGGCAACCACGCCTTCCAGATCATCAAGAACATGCTGCACATCCTGCCCAGCGACGCAAAGATGCGCGAATATCCTGCTGGCCGAACGTATCCCAATCTCTTTGACGCCCACCCGCCGTTCCAGATAGACGGAAACTTCGGCGTGAGCGCCGGCATCTGCGAGATGCTCGTGCAGAGCCACGACGGCGCCCTGCACCTGTTGCCCGCCCTACCCGATGACTGGAACAAAGGTGAGGTGAAGGGACTGCGTGCCCGTGGCGGCTTCACGGTTGATATCGCATGGGCAGACGGCAAGATTACCAAGGCCACCATCTACTCAACGCTCGGCGGCACCCTGCGCCTGCGTTCCTACCAGCCACTCTCTGGCAAGGACTTGCGCCCCGCCACAGGTGACTGTCCCAACAGTTTCATGGCTCCCGCCGACATTCGCCAGCCGCTAACCGCCACCGTTGGAGGGGATTCGCAATCTGCTGGAGGGGATTCGCAATCCCCGACACAAGTCACCATCATCAAGCCTCAAGTACAGAAGGTCTATGAATATGACCTCGACACCACTCCCGGCCAATTGTATATCGTCAATTAGAATTTGAATCTCAGGCCGCCGAGGATAATTCCCTGTTCGCCGAAGCCAACCTCAACGAAGCCCCGGAGGGCACCGCCAAACTCCATGCCCACAAACGAGGCCTGCCAGTTGAACTTCGAGCGGCTATTGTTCTTGCTGGTGCCAGAGTCCTTTGCAAAGGTAATACCTGCGGCAATCTTTGAGTACATGCCAAAGTGGTCCTTGACTAGCCAGTTGTACTTCAAGGCGGGCATGAAGGTAAAGTAAGTCGACTTGGCGTTGTTGTGCTCTTCCCATTTACATCCGCTTACGGCAGCCACGGCACCAATTCCAATGCCCGAACTAAAATGGCGGAAATACTCCACGCTGACAGGCCCCCAGTAGCCGGTCTGCTTGCCTGTGAACATGCCCACGCCGATGCTTGAGACAATGTCGGTGTTAGAACCTGCACCATAGGCGACGGCAATCTCGTTCTGCCACTCGTCCTGTGCGTTAATACTCACCGTAGCCATCATGGCGGCTACAATCATCAGGAATACTCTTTTCATTGTGTGTGCTTGATTGGTTTATTATTAGTTGATGGTTATACCATAGTTTTGCTTCACCTCGCTCATCACGAACATGCTCTCGATGGAGCCGACAGACTCAATTTCGCCGAGTTTCGTGAGAATAAACTCTTGATACTGCTTCATGTCTCGTGCGCGTACCTTCAATAAGAAATCGTACGCGCCGGAGGTGTTGTAGCACTCCGTCACCTCTGCTATGCGCATGATACGACGGGCAAAGGACTCGGCTATCTCACGGTTTATCTGCTTCAGCTTCACCTTGCAGTACACCTGCAGGCCCATGCCCAGCTTCTCAGGGTCGAGCACAGCCACATACTTCTTGATGTAGCCCTGCCGTTCGAGCCGTTTCTGCCGCTCGAACACCGGCGTAGGGGTAAGATGGACGGCCTCGGCCAGCTCTTTGGTGGTCAGTTTTGCGTTTTTTTGCAGCGTTTTCAGTATCTGCAAGTCTATTTCATCGAGTATTTCTGCCATGTTTTAGAAATATATTCTGTTAAGCGGACTCCCAGAAGCCCGAGTCGGAAAGATTTTCTTTTTCGGGTGCAAAATTAGGTATATTTTCCGAATTACGCAAGAAATTTGGTGGAAATCTCCAAACCCCGTACCTTTGCACCGTCATTAGCCCCCTAAGTTAGGGGGATGGGGGTCTGAACAGACCAAAAGCAAAATGGGAAAGAGATTTTAAACAATATTATTAATTAACGGGTGGTCTGTTCAGACCCCCAACCCCCTAACTTAGGGGGCTAAAAAAGAAAGGATAAGATTATGAGTACAAAGAAAAACTATCGTTTCGAGACCCTTCAGCTCCATGTAGGCCAGGAACAGGCCGACCCCGCAACCGACGCCCGCGCCGTGCCCATCTACCAGACCACGAGCTATGTGTTCCACAACTCTCAGCATGCTGCCGACCGCTTCGGTCTGCGCGATGCCGGAAACATCTACGGTCGCCTGACCAACTCCACACAGGGAGTCTTCGAGGACCGTGTGGCAGCCCTCGAGGGTGGCGTGGCCGGACTGGCCGTGGCCTCTGGTGCCGCCGCCATCACCTATGCCCTGCAGAACATCGTGCAGGCCGGCGACCACATCGTAGCCGCCGACAACCTCTACGGAGGAAGCTATAACCTCATCACCCATACCTTAACCACCCAGGGTATCAGCAACACCATTATCAACGTGAACGACCTCGAGGCGCTCGAAGCTGCCATCCAGCCGAACACGAAGGTGGTGTTTGCCGAGACCTTCGGCAACCCCAACAGCGACGTGCTCGACATTGAAGGCGTGGCCGCCGTGGCCCACAAGCACGGCATCCCCTTCATCGTGGACAATACCTTCGGCACGCCCTACCTCATCCGTCCGTTGGAGCACGGAGCCGACATCGTGGTTCACTCGGCCACGAAGTTCCTCGGCGGTCACGGCTCAAGCCTCGGCGGCGTCATCGTCGACGGCGGAAAGTTCGACTGGAAGGCCAACCCCGACAAGTTCCCCACGCTGGCCAAGCCCGACCCCAGCTATCATGGCATCGTCTTTGCCGACGCTGTAGGTGCTGCCGCCTATGTCACCCGCATCCGTGCCGTCATCCTGCGTGATACCGGCGCTGCCATCTCGCCCTTCAATGCCTTCATCCTCTTGCAGGGTGTCGAGACGCTGAGCCTGCGCGTGGAGCGTCATGTGGAGAACGCCCTGAAGGTGGTCGACTTCCTGAAGAACCATCCGAAGGTGGCTGCCGTGCACCATCCTGCCCTTGAGAGTCATCATGACCATGCACTCTATAACAAGTACTTCCCCAACGGCGGTGGTAGTATCTTCACCTTCGAGGTGAAGGGCGGACAGGAAGAGGCCTGGAAGTTCATCGACGCCCTGCAGATCTTCTCGCTGCTGGCCAACGTCGCCGACGTGAAGAGCCTCGTCATCCACCCCTATACCACGACGCACTCGCAGCTCTCGCCCGAGGAACTGGCCGAACAGCACATCACGCCCTCGACCATCCGCCTCTCCATCGGCACCGAGCACATCGACGACATCATCGATGACCTGGCACAGGCTTTCGACAAGATATGAGTTCTTTAAACAACGAATTAGACGAATTTCACGAATTGACACGAATTGCTTTTAAATTATACGAATCGCTGTGCCAGAGTAAAAATCGTGTAATTCGTGTAATTCGTGTAATTCGTGTAATTCGTTGTTCATAAATAGGAAGGCAATCGTAAAGTTTAAGTGTCAGTTCCTAATCTGTGTTAATCTGTGAAATCTGTGTGACAACAAGAAATCTATTATGAGGAATTATATCATTGCCGACAATCAGGAGCTGACGCGGTTCGCGCTGGAGAGCCTTCTCCGGAAAGATGAGGAGAACATGGTGTACCGTGCTTCCGACAGGGCCGGACTTGTGGAGCTGCTCAAGGAGCACGAGAGTGCCGTGGTGTTGCTCGACTACACCCTGTTCGACTTCGCCGACGAAGACCATCTCCTGATTGTCGCTGAGCGTTTCGCCCTGTCCGAATGGATTCTCATCAGCGACGAGCTGACGCCACAGTTCATACGCCGCATCATCTATTCCTCCCATCAGTTTAGCGTGGTGTTCAAGGACGGTCCGCTACAGGAGGTGCGCGAAGCCCTCCAGACCGTCAGAAGTCACAAGCGGTTCATCAGTCAGCGGGCGTTGGAGACCATTATCCGCCAGCAGTACGAAGACGATAAACCCGACATACTGACGGCCACCGAGACGGAGATTGTAAAGGCCATAGCACAGGGCAAGACCACAAAGGAGATAGCCCTGGAACGCTTCTCCAGCATCCACACCATCACCACCCACCGCAAGAACATCTTCCGCAAGCTGGGCATCAACACCGCCCACGAAGTGGTGAAGTACGCCCTCCGTGCCGGACTGATAGATTCCTCAGAATTCTATATCTAACTTGGAGATAAAAATCCGTGATAATCCGTAAAATCAGTTTTAATCCGTTGTTCTTATAATGTAGACTGAAAAGACTATTTACCGCCTGTCTTTTTACGGGCCAGTACGAATCCGGCCTCCACGCCCTTCAGGCCCTTGGCCAGTTTAATCAGTGCGTTGTTGATCTTGCTGTCAGAGAGGGCGCCGACCGTCTGTAGTGCTCCCATCACCCGCGATACCTCAATGACCAGCGTCAGCGTGTCGTTCTCCATGTGCGTGGTCATGTCGGCTGTCTGCACGTTGTTGATGCCCAGCAGCAGTTTGTCGCCCCCAACCATCCACACGCCTTGTCTCTTCCTTCCTGCAACCGAGCGGCTGAACGTGCCGTTCTTGCGGAAGGTGATGCTGGTGTTCTGAGGTGTCACATTCGCCCGTTCGAAGTATTCGTCGAGCAGCCGTTCCAGCTTGTCATCCACCAGGTTGCCGGCAGCCTTCGCCAGCAGCTTGCCGCTGGTCACCATCACGGCAGGCTCCACGAAGGTCCAGGTGCCTATCATCTGGTCGGCCTCGGCCGATTTCTTGGCGAAGGCCCCCTTCAGCGTATTTACAGCCTCCTTCACACTACTGGACTTCAGCCCAGCCTTAATGCTGTCGGTAATCTCTCCGACGGTCTGCGCCCCAGCCGTCATCCAGCCCACAAGCGCCATCAGTAACATTGTTTTTCTGTACAGCCCCATCGCCATAATTGTCGTTGTTAAGAATACGGCTGCAAAGTTACGAATTATTTTGGAATAACGCGCACTTTTGGCGATAAAAGATAAGGGGCGGCTATAATACAGGGATAAAAAAGAAAAATCCTTTGGTTCTTTGCTCGCTTATTCGTACCTTTGCAGCATCAAATCGTAAATTGCAAATTAGTAAATCGTAAATCGTAAATTAGTAAATCGCAAATTATCATGGTGGCAACAAGGAGATAATACCCCGTAGGCATCCAGAGCTTCGAAAAACTACGACAGGAGGGATTCCTGTACGTTGACAAAACCCCGCTCATCTATAAGATGATTACCGAGGGCTGCCCCTACTTCCTCAGCCGCCCGCGCCGCTTCGGCAAGTCGCTGCTGGTAAACACGCTGGCCGCCGTCTTTGAGGGCCGCCGCGAGTTGTTCGAGGCGTTCACCACGAAACAGGGCATCGAGCAGCCGCAACTGTTCATTGCCCGGAGTGACTGGAAGTGGGAGAAGTACCCCGTGTTGCGCTTCGATTTCAGTGCCGGCGACATGTCAACCATCAAGCAACTTGACAGCCTTATCGATGACACGCTCTCGGACTATGAAGAGGAATATGGCATCAAGCCCAGGAAGAGGTCTGAGTTTAACCTGCGGATGAAGAAGCTTATCCACACAGCCGAGAAGCAGACGGGGAAGAAGGTGGTGGTGCTGGTCGATGAATACGACAACATGATGCTGCACAGCCTGGGCGATGCCGAGAAGCAGAAGACTGTGCGCGAGCGATTCCAGCACCTCTTCGGCCCGCTGAAGAGTGAGGACGGACACCTGCAGTTCGTATTCATCACCGGCATCTCGAAATTCTCGCAAATGGGCATCTTCAGCAAGCTCAACAACCTGAACAACATCTCGATGGTGCCGGCCTACGAGACCATCTGCGGCATCACGGAGGAGGAACTCGTCACTACCCTGCGGCCCGACATCGAGCTGATGGCCGGACGCCAAGGGAAGAGCTACGATGCGATACTGGCCGAGCTGAAGGCCAACTACGACGGTTACCATTTCAGCGAGGGCAAGACCGACATATACAACCCCTTCAGCCTATTCAAGGCGTTCAACAACGACAAGGTGAACAGCTACTGGTTTGAGAGCGGCACCACACAGGCCCTCATTGATATGCTCGCGCAGATGCCGCCCATCGACATGGCAGAGGTGGAGGGCATCCGACTGCCCAGCACGGCCTTCGACCTCCCCTTTGAGACCTTAGACGACCCATTGCCCATTCTCTATCAGAGCGGCTACCTCACCATCAAGGATTGTAAGAACTACGACTTCGACATTATCTACACGCTCGACTTCCCCAATGCAGAGGTGCGCCGAGGCTTTGCCGACTGCCTGTTCAAGCATGTGGCTGGCAAAAAGATGAACTCCCGTCAGAGTTCTGCCCTGCAGTTGGCCTACTACGACTTCCGCGACGACGGCGACCTGCCGGCCTTCATCGAAGCCCTGAAGGTGTTCTTCGCCGGTGTGCTTGCGCCCCCTAAGTTAGGGGGCTACAGGGGTCTGAACAAGAGGAATACTGACGCTGGTTCAGACCCCCAACCCCCTAACTTAGGGGGCTTTGATGCCATGCTCTACACGCTTTTCGTCTCCTTTGGTGCCGACGTGGTGGCCGAGGACCTTTCATCGCAAGGACGTGCCGACATCACGCTGAAGATGCCCCGAGGCATCTATGTCATGGAGCTGAAATACAACGACACCGCAGATGCCGCCCTCGAACAGATCAGCCGCAAGGGCTACGCCGACAAATACGCCCTCGACGGCCGTCCCGTCACCAAGGTAGGCATCGCCTTCTCCTCCGAGGAGCGCAATATCTCCGACTGGCGTAGCGAGCCAAAGGCATAACGTGTGTGACAAACAACCTCAATACTCCTAACCTACATTATTCACGGCAATATGGAAAAACAACGGATTAAAACTGATTTCACGGATTTCCACGGATTATTTATTATCCCCTCATCGAATATGAAAGAAATCCGTGAAATCCATTATAATCTGTATAATCCGTGTAATCCGTAAAATCCGTTGTTGAAAAGAGTATGAATAATCCAAGCTAAGCTCCTTAGAGAACAAAGCACGTGCTGAAAAATCTTTACATTGACCCCTCTGAGAATTCGATTTTTTGAATGAGGTGCTTGGTGGAATGCGTATGGGCCAGTTTTGAGAGGGGTCGTCTCCGCGTTTCTCACGCTACTGCTCAGCTTTGGACTGATTGCCCCTTAAAACTGTTTCGTTTTAGTCGGTTTTTAC
>JAFVFY010000002.1 GCA_017475265.1 Prevotella sp.
TACCGCTTTGCGGTCTCCAGCAAAACAAAAGAAAACAAAAAAAAACAAGAAAAAACAATTTAATATAGGTTTTATTTGGTTTTGTTTGGTTTTATGGGGTTTTGCGTAACACCGCGAAGCGGTACCATGAATAATTCAGGGTAAAATTAATAATAATCTGTATAATCCGTGTAATCCGTAAAATCCGTTGTTGAAAAGAGCATGAATAATCCAAGTTTGAATTGAGAGTTGAGAATGATGAATAAGCAATCGATACGAGAGAGTCTGAATGGCTGCCAAGGCCTCAAGCATTTCCTTGACTACTTAGTGATGAACCAGCGCGATGCCCGTCCCCGTTGGTACATACGTCTGCTGGCTCCGCTCTACCAGCATCGTGGACGAGGGTCGAAGATTTACTGGTCGGTACGCATGGACACCCCACCCTATCGCCGTTTTTCCCTTGGCCGCAGCAGCGTGGTGGAGTCTTTCTCATGCATCAACAATGCCGTTGGCGACGTCGTCATCGGCGATCATACGCGCGTTGGGCTTCACAACACCATCATTGGTCCGGTCACCATAGGCAGTCATGTGAACCTGGCACAGGGCATCACCGTGACGGCCCTGAACCACAATTTCGCCGACACCTCGCTGCGCATAGACGAGCAGGGAGTGTCGACGAAACCAGTTACTATTGAAGATGATGTGTGGGTAGGGGCCAATGCCGTCATCCTTCCGGGGGTCACCGTAGGGCGTCATGCAGTCATTGCCGCCGGTGCCGTGGTGACGAAGGATGTGCCACCTTTCTCCGTCGTAGGAGGTGTACCCGCAAGAGTACTTAAATAAGCGACATTCCCAATTCCTTACATTCGCGTCGCATATCGTCGGGCCAGATGCTGGCCTGAATCTCACCCACGTGGGCTTTGTGCAACAGTACCATACAGAGGCGACTCTGTCCGATTCCTCCGCCAATGGACAGTGGCAAGCGGTCGTTGAGCAACTGCTGGTGGAAGTATAACTGTTCACGCTGCTCCTGCTGTTCAAGCTTCAGCTGGCGCAACAGGCTTTCTTTGTCCACACGAATACCCATCGATGACAGCTCCACGGAATGTTCCAGAACAGGGTCCCATATCAATATATCGCCGTTCAGTCCGCGCCGTCCGTCCTCGGCCACGGTGCTCCAGTCGTCATAGTCGGGAGCACGACCATCGTGCTTCTCACCATTGGCCAGCTTGCCGCCGATGCCGATGATGAACACGGCGCCGTAAGTCTTGGCGATGGCGTCCTCGCGTTCCTTTGAGCTCTTTCCAGGATACATGGCCAACAGTTCCTCAGAGTGTATGAAGCGAATCTTTTCTGGAAGGAAAGGCTTAATCTGCGGATAAGTCTCACAGACGAGATACTCCGTGCGGCGTATGGCTGCATAGATGCGCTCGACAACGTTCTTCAGGAAGGCCACGGTACGGTCTTCACGACTAATGACGGCCTCCCAGTCCCACTGGTCGACGTAGAGGGAGTGGAGGTTGTCAAGCTCCTCGTCGGCACGGATAGCGTTCATGTCGGTATAGATGCCGTAGCCCGGTTCAATACCATACTCAGCCAGCGTCAGCCTCTTCCACTTGGCCAGCGAGTGAACCACCTCGGCACGGGCATCACCCAGGTCCTTGATGGGGAAACTCACGGCACGCTCCACACCGTTGAGGTCGTCGTTGATACCCAGACCCTGGAGCACGAACAGCGGGGCGGTGACACGGCGCAACCGTAACTCGGTGGAGAGGTTTTGCTGGAAGAACTCTTTTATCAGTTTGATGCCCTGCTCCGTCTGACGGGGGTCAAGCAGTGGGCGGTAGTTTACCGGCTTTATCAGTTTGCTCATAGCATATAGTTTTGGAAAATTGCGTGCAAAGGTACATATTATTATGTTAATTTGCAAACAAAACAGCAAAAAAGTTTTTCATTTTGCTGCAAATCCTTGATTTCTGCTAACAAAAAGTGAAACCCAGCTAGTTAATGATGGTCAATGAGACGTGGGTTGTGCGATGCAAGACATAGATGTCTGTTCAGGCCGTCCTTCATTTGTCACTGTGGTGAAATTTGATGCCAGGCTTTATCTTCAGCTTGTGCATCTGGTCGGTATCGGTAAAGGTGAAAGTGCAGGAGAGGTCTACTTGCTTGTGCTGGTTCACGACACGGCCTGTAGCCTCGGCACCGTCGCTGTTGATGGTGGCTGAGAGATTGTGCAAGGCTATGGACTTATAATGACACTCGCTCACCTCGGCCTCGATGCTACCGATGGGCAGCTTGCCACCCTTCTCCTGACGCACCTTTGCCGTGCGAGGCTTGGAGATGTCAAAGCGGAAGTCGGCACTGCAGACTATGCGCCCCAGGTCTTTCATGTCCATGATACGTCCCAGTTGCAGCGAATCGGTGGCGACCGTTCCGCTGAGGTATTTATTGTTATCGTCGACAGCGAACTGGAAGTTGATGTTGCCATGCTCGGTATTCAAACGTCCAGCGAAAGACTCCTTCTTGTGCACCACGTCGAAATGGCCCTTATAACCAATGCGCCCAAGAGCCTGCAGCTGCTTCATCATGAATTTCTTGACGGAGAAATGATTGATGATGTGCTCTGCCATCCCGCCGTGGACGGTCATCTGACCGACATCGAAATGTACGTGCAGACGTTCCTTGTCGCGTAATTGGCGTATGTTGCCCGAGGCATCGATGTGCAGACGACGGTCGGTGCTTGTCACCTTCACGTCCTTGAAGTCCATGCCATCGGCATCGCCACTGAAGGCACACTGCACTTGCAGGGGCGTGGTGAAGTTCTTTAGCGCCGGGGCGAATGGCTGGGCAATGTCACGAATCTGGGTGGTGGCGGTGAGCTGCGGCACGTCATAGTGAAGAGTACGGTTAGCTGATGAGTCGGGCAGCACTACCCATCCTTCGGCAAAGGAGAGACTGGTGTGGGGGAGACGAATCTCCACGTTGCTCAGGCGAAGGCTGTCCTTGTCGATGTCTGCCTGCAACTGGATACTGTCGACCTGAAGGCCGGAGCCACGGTCTTGAAAATTGAGAATTGAGATTTGAGATTTGAGAATTGAAGATTGAACGCTGAGTCTGAGCTTCATCGCCGTGCAGATGTCCAGGTGTCCGGCATCGAAGGCTCCGTGGTGGGGCTTGCCCGTGTTGCGACGCGGGCGGCCATTGTCCGTCGTGAAGCAGAGGCTGTCGACGTCGATGGTGGCGGTAGCAATGCGGAAAGCAATGGACTTGTGATACCCATCTGCCCCATTAGACCTATTCGCCCCATGTGACTTGAAAGCTTCGACAAGGAACTGGTAGTTTGCCGTGCTGTCGGTAGGCGAGGCCGGTTTGCAGAGCTGTGCCTTGAGACCACTGATATTGGCTTCTGTGATGACGACCTCATGCCGCCAAAGGGCATTGAGGGAAAGTGCAGCGGTGAGATTATCCAAGCGGAGCATCTTTCGCCCCTGACGGTCGTCTACCTCCACGTCGGTGAGCGTCACGCTTCCCTTGAGGAGGCTCACGCTGACATGTCCCACGCTCACCTCTGTCTGTAGCTGTTCCTTCAGCAGAACGACGGCACGCTTCATCAGCCAGTTCTGCACACTGTCAGTGTTAAGTAAGACTGTCGTTGTCGCCATCAGAATGACGACAACGGCAACAATAATGCCTAGAACTTTCAGCAGCTTTTTCACTTTCTACTATCCTCGCTTAACCTGTCGTCCTAGCTGTTGGCTACCATTTCGTGGTGAAAATCTTGGGCGAGGCGATGAGGGAGAACCATCCCCAGCGCAGACGGTTGTTCTCGTCGGCACGCTGCAGACGCTGCATCGACTCAGTGCCGACCATATAGGAGAAGCCAGCCGAGAAACGGACATCCTTCATAATCTGATAGGAGGCCTCAATGTCTATGTCGTGGCCCAGTGTCTTGTCAATATCCTTCAGTGTGGTGGTCATGGCCATGTAATGATAGGTGGCCCTCAGCTTCAAGTCCTTGAAGGGGCTATAGCCGACACCGGCATAGAGGTTCTGCAGACCAGGAGTAAAACCGTTGAGATAGGTCTGCACGTAGAAGAAGTCCATCATGCCATAGAACTTATGGTGAGAGCCGTAGAGCGGGTTGAAGCCACGGACGACATCGTGCTTCACCAGTCCCAGACCTCCTTTCGGCGGCACGGCGAAATACTCATCACCGCTCAGGTAGTCGTAGCCGCAGAAGATTTGAGAATTGAGAATTGAGGATTGAGAATTGAAAATTGAGAATTGCCAGGTAGCCTTGAAACTGGCCATCCAGGCATCTATCTTGGCGTTATCCTCGTTGTGGCCCATCTGGCGGTAGTAAGATGCCTCGGCGGTCAGCGGGCCGGGGTTGTACGACATGTATCCACCCAGCAGCTGCTGAAATCTTGTGTGTGGCTCGTTATTGTATAATCCACCCTTAATTCCGCCCTGCATACCTATGTTCATAAACAGCACCGAGGCACCTAACGGAATCTTGGGAACATCGTAGTGATACCAGGCCGTCATCATCGTCTTGTAGGGCTGTGCCCCGTCGGCATAGTATGTTCCTCCATGGGTGTTCTCTGCATTCTGGTTAAAACCGAGAATGGCATGGGCCTTGTGTCCATAGCCCTCATAGCCCATTCGGAGCACATCGTGCGAAAGCGCAGCCATAGCCCAGTCATTGGGACCGATGATGCGCTCGTCGTCGTACGACAATGCCTGACGGCCCAGTTGTGCGAAAAGGCCGTTCTTGTCCAACTTCACCCATGCCTCGTAGAGGTTGAAGCTGCCCTGCCCCTTCTGTCCCCAGATGCTTGAGTGCTGAGCCGTTACCTTCGTCTCAAGACTTGGGCGCTTGTAGTCCACCGTCAGGCGCGACCTCTCCATCAGGAAGTAGGCCTCATTCAGGTCATCATTATTTTCGGTTTCAGACGCATCAAAGCCGCCGACGCGCGCTTCACCATGCCCCAGCATGTTCAGACTGACATCAAGCTGGTTAACGCCCTCGTTCTGGGCTAAGGCCGCGTTGACAGTGACGAAAAAAAGAAATGCTCCCGCTACTCTGTTGAAAGAGTCGCTCATTCAAATTCAAAGAGATTGATAAATCCCGTGAGCCTGAACACGTCCTTGATGTCATCGTTCAGGTTCTTGAGGATGACCTTGCTGCCACCAGCCTTAGCGCCTTTGAGCACGCTGATGAGGATGCGCAGTCCGCTCGAAGCAATATACTCCAGCCCTGTGCAGTCGATGATAACATCCTTTCCATTACTGTGGTAGAGCGGTTGCAGTATCTGCTCCACGTCTGCGGCAGCTGCCGTGTCGAGTTCACCCTCCAGGGTCACAAAGAATTTGTCTTCCAGTTGTTCAATCGTTGTCTTCATTGTTGTTATTGCTTATTGTTTATTGTTTATTGTTTATCGTTTATTGTTTATTGGTAATTGTTTATTGTTTATTGTTATTGTTTTCGTCAGCGTCAGGACGTTCTTGCCGCCTGTACGTTCATAATTGATGGAGTCCATCAGCTCGCGCACGAGCAGGATGCCAAGACCGCCTACGGGTCGTTCCTCTGCTGAGAGCGTGGTGTCGGCCTTTAGGGCCTCCGTCGGGTTGAAGGATATGCCGCTGTCCGAGATGACAAACCTCAGCCGTTTCCCGTCGAATGTCACGCGGATGTTTACGTCTCCCTTGGTGCCAGCTGGATAGGCATACTCCATCACGTTCACCACAGCCTCCTCCAGTGCCAGGCGCAGCTTGCTGACAAGCGATTTGCCAATGTTCAGGCGCGCCAACACGTCCTTGACGAAGCTGCTCAGCGTCGCCACCTCCTTCACATCATTAGGCAGCGTCAGCGTCTCGTCAAGGACATACTGTTCTTCCCTCGGCGTATAGCTGACGACCAGCAGCGTCAGGTCATCACTTTGTTCGGTGTTGCCGACAAACTTCTTACACTGGTCAATAACACCTTCCACCAAAGCTTTGGGGGCTGTGGCACCGGCAGCGGCAACCAATTCCATCACGTGTTCTCTTCCGAGTAGTTTCTTCTGCTCATTTTTCGCCTCCGTAAGTCCGTCGGTGTAGAGGAACAGCATGTCGCCCTTTTCCAGATACATCTCCTGCATCTCATAGCTGAATTCATCGAAAATACCGATGGGCAGGTTGCTGAGCACAGGCAAATTGTTAATTTGCAAATTGTCTGATTGTAAATTGTCAAATTGTCTAATAATCATGGGTACCTCATGCCCTGCATTGCAGTAGCGCAGGTGTCCCGTGGGCAAGTCGAGGACACCGATGAAGAGGGTGATGAAGATGTTCGACTTGTTGTTTCGACAGGCGCCTTGGTTGAGCTCACCCATGATACGTGCAGGATTGCTCTCACGCCCTGCCACGTTACGGAAGAGTGTCTGGGTGATGGCCATGATGATGGCTGCCGGGATGCCCTTGCCAGTGACGTCGCCTATGCAGAAGAAGAGCTTGTCGTCGCGGATGAAGGCGTTGTAGAGGTCGCCACCCACGGCCTTGGCGGGAATCAGCCTTCCCTCTACTATCACATCGCCCACGCCCGTCAGCTTGTCCTCATCGGAAGGCAGCAGCGCTTGTTGAATGTCGTTGGCAATACGCAGTTCACCGTCTATGCGCTCCTGCTCCAGACTCTTCTTCTTCAGTTTCTCCTCGATGCGGGAGAAGATGTAAATCATAAAGAGCAGGATGCCGAAAGCCGCCAGCATCAACAGCAGCAGACGGTAACGCAGATACAACAACGGAGCATACACCTCGTCATCGTAGCACACCACGGCCAGCTGCCAACGGGGCTTACCCTTCATATTGACATAGAATACGGTGCCATCCCTTTCGTCGGTGTCAAAATAAATCACCGTACTCCTTCCGCTGCTACTCTTCTTACGAGCCACCGTACTGTCGTTGATCATCGTGATGATGCGTTCCGTAACCTCCCGGCTGATGCGTTCCTCATTTGGCTGGATGATGGGCTCGCCGTCCTCAGTGAGCAACAGCATGAACGACGAGGGGTAGATATGCCGGCGGTCAATGGTGTCCCTGAGCCATTCCAGCGACACGTCGATAACCGCCACTCCCGCCAGGTTGTCAGCCTTGTCGTGGACAGGCTTACCGTAAGTGATAATCCTGTCCTGCGCACCCTCCTTGTCTTCGTAGGGTTCTACCCATGCCCCCTCGTCAAGAGAGAGGGGCTGCTTGTAGAAACTGCTCAGAGTATAGTCGTGCTCGGGTCCTGCCAACTGGCACAAGACCACCGTGTCGCCTTCATTCCTGGCGTAAGGTTCATAAAGCCTGCCCTTCGAGGGATAGTAGTCTGGCACGAAGCACACGCCGCCACCCCTCAGGCGATGACTAACCATCATCATGCGATATACGTTCTCAGCCACAGAGTCAGGATGATACAAGCTATTGCGGATGTCCCAGAGATGGTGCTCCAGTACTCCCTCAGCAACGGTCAGCGAGCCCTTGATCAGGATGGCCTTCAACGTCAGTTCGGCCTCGGCACGCTTCTCCAGCTGATCCTCCAGTAGCTCGTGCGTGAAATAATATTGTGCACCAGACAACAACTCCAGTAGCACGGCCGCCAATATGACAATCGACAGTCCCCTGCGCATACCGAACAGTTGCTTTATCCTATCCTGTATTTTCATAGTTGATGCAAAAATACAACAAATACTCCGAACAGATAGCAAACCCAGCTAACTATTATGTCATTTTAACATTCCCCTACGCTTGAATTACCATCATCCTGCCTCCAAAATTTCCATCAAGCTTGGATTATTCATACTCTTTTCAACAACGGATTTTACGGATTATACAGATTATAATGGATTTCACAGATTTCTTCTAACCTGAATTATTCATGGTACCGCTTCGCGGTGTTACGCAAAACCCCATAAAACCAAACAAAACCAAATAAAACCTATATTAAATTGTTTTTTCTTGTTTTTTTTTGTTTTCTTTTGTTTTGCTGGAGACCGCAAAGCGGTA
>JAFVFY010000024.1 GCA_017475265.1 Prevotella sp.
ATGATGTGGTCCTCGGGCACTTGCTTGGCCCAGTAGCGGGCAGCCTCGTCGTCGCGGGGGATGTTTTCTTCGGGTGAACCCTCGAACACGGTCACGTAGAGGTCTTCGGGGTTGAGCTTCAGCACGTCGACCAGATATTCCCATGCCATGTCGATGGCTCCCTCTTTGAAATAGTCACCAAACGACCAGTTGCCGAGCATCTCGAACATGGTGTGGTGGTAGGTGTCGTGGCCCACCTCTTCGAGGTCGTTGTGCTTACCGCTGACGCGGAGGCATTTCTGGGTGTCTGCACGGCGGCGGGGCTCCGGGTCGCGGGTGCCCAGGATAATGTCTTTCCACTGGTTCATGCCGGCATTGGTGAACATCAGTGTGGGGTCGTCTTTGACTACCATCGGTGCGGACGGCACGATGGCGTGGCCTTTCGACTCGAAGAACTGTTTGAACGAGTCGCGGATTTCTTTTGCTGTCATCATTGTTATTTACGATTTACGAATTTACGATTTACGGATTTACAATTACACCAGTCGTTTGTGTCGTAGGAACCACCACGCCGCACCCGAGACCATGAGTGAAATAGCCAGGGCGAGGCCGAAGCCGTAGGGCGTCTCCTCCATGCCGTTGACGAGGTTCATGCCGAAGAGCGAAGCCACGAGCGTGGGGAACATCATGATGATGGTCACCGAGGTAAGGGTACGCATCACCGTGTTCATATTATTATTAATGATAGAGGAGTAGGTGTCCATCGTCGACTCCAGGATGTCCGAGTAGATGTTGGTGGTTTCGCGGGCCTGGGTCATCTCGATGTTTACGTCCTCGATGAGGTCAGCGTCCAATTCGTCTATCTGCAGCTTGAACTTCAGCTTCGATAGCAGCGTCTCGTTGCCACGGATGGAAGTCTGGAAATAGGTGAGCGAGTCTTGCAGTCGTGAGAGCGAGATGAGGCTCTCGTTGTTCACGTTCTGGTCAAGGTTTCGCTTCGCCTTATCTATGAGCGAGTTAATCTGCTTCAGCCGCTTCAGGTACCACACCGCCGAAGAGTAGAACAGACGGAAAATCATGTCCACATAGTCGGTGAAACCCACGCCACGACGCTGCTGGTAGGAGACGAAGTCAATCATCATGTTCGTCTCGTAGTAGCACACGGTGATGGTTACGTCACGCTTGTGAATGATGCCCAGAGGCACGGTGGTATAGGGTGTTCGTGAGCGCACCTCCTTGACGTAGGGTATGCGGAGGATGATGAGCATCCATCCGTCGTCATACTCATAACGCGCACGCTCGTCGGTATCGCTGATGTCGGTGATGAAATAGTCGGGAATGCCGAAGCGCTCCTCCAGTTCGCGCTGGTCGTCGTCCGTGGGACACGTCACCTGAATCCAGCAATTGGGCTGCCACTCCTGAAGCTGGCTAAGCCCGCCAATGGTGTTCCAGTAACTTTTCATTGTTGCCTTTCCTCGTTAAAATGTTTGCGGACATGCTCAAGGCAAGTCCATACCGTGGTTTACGGAGCCGGAGGATGGGCAACACGAATGTCGATTCCTCCGCCTCAAGGTCTGCGGACATACTCGTAGTAAGTCCCTGTTGCCGCCGGATAATCGTCCATAATTGTTTACTAATTTGTGAATAATTCTGTTTTTGCGGGTGCAAAGGTACGAATATTTGGTGAAATAGCCGTCTGTTGGCCGATTAATGTGGGTTAATAATCCTTAATTCAGTCTTATCAACACCCTGACCTTGCTAATAAACAGAAAATAATTAGTAATTTTGCACCCTTGATTATGATGGATGACACATTTGACATACGCGAGGAGCGGCCTACGAGTCAGGGCGAGAAGGACTTTGAGAACGCGCTGCGACCGCTAACATTCGGCGATTTCAGCGGACAGCTGAAGATTGTCGAGAACCTGCGGGTGTTCGTAGAGGCTGCCAAGTATCGTGGCGAGCCACTCGACCACACGTTGCTGCATGGTCCTCCCGGACTGGGAAAGACGACCCTGAGCAATATCATCGCCAATGAGCTGGGTGTGGGATTCAAGATTACGAGCGGCCCCGTGCTCGACAAGCCCGGCGATTTGGCAGGTATCCTCACCTCGCTGGAGCCTCGCGACGTGCTCTTCATCGATGAGATTCACCGTCTGTCGCCCGTCGTCGAGGAGTATCTCTACTCGGCCATGGAGGACTATCGCATCGACATCATGATTGACAAAGGCCCGTCGGCCCGGAGCATACAGATAGACCTCAACCCGTTTACGCTCGTCGGCGCCACCACGCGCAGCGGTCTGCTTACGGCTCCGCTCAGGGCACGCTTCGGCATCAACATGCACTTAGAGTACTATGACCCGGAGACGCTGGCCCGCATCATAGAGCGGTCGGCGGCCATTCTGCGGGTGCCCATCACCGAGGATGCTGCGATGGAAATCGCCAGCCGGTCACGTGGAACGCCACGTATCGCCAACGCCCTGCTGCGCCGAGTGCGCGACTTTGCCCAGGTAAAAGGCACGGGGCGCATAGACACCAAGATTTCGCAGGTGGCGCTCACGGCGCTGAACATCGACAAGTATGGCCTGGACGAGATAGACAACAAGATTCTGCTCACCATCATCGACAAGTTCCGTGGCGGCCCCGTCGGCGTGACCACCATAGCAACCGCCATCGGCGAGGACAGCGGCACCTTGGAGGAAGTATACGAGCCCTTCCTCATCATGGAGGGTTTCATCAAGCGCACTCCCCGCGGCCGTATGACCACCGAACTGGCCTACAAGCACTTCGGCCGCAACCCATACGGCGGCAACATCATGCAACCTGACTTGTTTAACCAATAAACATCAAACAATAAACAATAAACTACAATGGCATCAAAGAAAGCACTTCTGATGATTCTCGACGGATGGGGAATCGGTCAGCACGGCAAAGGCGACGTGATTTACAATACGCCTACTCCTTTTCTTGATTATCTGACAGCCGTTTCGGCACATTCACAGTTGGCAGCCAGCGGCGAGGACGTGGGTCTGCCCGACGGACAGATGGGCAACTCGGAGGTCGGTCACCTCAACATCGGTGCCGGACGCATCGTCTATCAGGACCTGGTGAAGATTAACCGCGCATGTAAGGACAACAGCATCGTGGAGAACCCACAGGTGAAGGCCGCCTACACCTACGCCAAGGAAAAGGGCAAGAAGCTGCACCTTATGGGACTGACGAGCGACGGCGGCGTGCACTCCAGCCTCGACCACCTTTTTAAATTAATAGAGGTGGGCAAGCACTACGGCCTGAAGAACCAGGTCTTTGTGCATTGCTTCATGGACGGCCGCGACACCGACCCGAAGAGCGGCAAGGGCTTTATCCAGCAGGTTACTGACGTTTGTGCAGCCAACGACGCAGCCATCGCCAGCATCGTGGGCCGCTTCTACGCAATGGATCGCGACAAGCGTTGGGAGCGTGTGAAGGAGGGTTACGACCTCCTAGTCAGCGGTACCGGTAAACAGGCCACCGACATGGTACAGGCCATGCAGGAGAGCTACGACGAGGGAGTGACCGACGAGTTCATCAAGCCCATCCACAACGCATCCTTAGTAGGCCACGCTTCCCAGCGTGGCGGTCTAATCGAGGAGGGCGATGCGGTCATCTTCATCAACTTCCGCAACGACCGCGCCAAGGAGCTGACCATCGCACTCACCCAGCAGGACATGCCCGAGGCTGGAATGAAGACCATCCCAGGACTTCAGTACTACTGCATGACACCCTACGACGCCAACTTTACAGGCGTACATATTCTTTTCCCCAAGGAGAACGTGGAGAACACCCTCGGCGAATATCTTTCACAGAAGGGTCTGAAGCAACTGCACACCGCCGAGACCGAGAAATACGCCCACGTGACGTTCTTCTTCAACGGCGGCCGCGAGGCTCCTTACGAGGGTGAAGACCGTATCCTCGTGGCAAGCCCGAAGGTGGCTACCTACGACCTGAAGCCCGAAATGTCGGCCTACGAGGTGAAGGACAAGCTCGTCGCCGCTATCAGCACCCAGCAGTATGACTTCATCGTGGTGAACTTCGCCAACGGTGATATGGTGGGCCACACCGGTGTCTACAACGCCATCGCCAAGGCCGTATGGGCCGTCGACAAGTGCGTGGAGGCCGTCATCAGGGCTGCCAAGCGTAATGGTTACGAGGCTATCATCATTGCCGACCACGGCAACGCTGACAACGCCATCAACCCCGACGGCACACCCAACACCGCCCACTCCCTGAACCCCGTGCCCTTCATCTACGTTACCGACAACAACTCGGCAACGGTGAAGGACGGTCGCCTGGCCGACGTGGCTCCCAGCATTCTCCACATCCTCGGACTGGAGCAGCCCAAGGACATGACCGGCGAGTGCCTCATCAACGATTAAATCGTCAAATCGTAAATAGTAAAATAGTAAATCGTCAAATAGTATGTCTGCTCCCCTCGTGCCTCGTAAATACCTGGTCACGTTCATTATTATTACGTCACTGTTCGCGCTCTGGGGCTTCGCCAACGACATCACCAACCCGATGGTGGCAGCCTTCCAGACCGTAATGGAGTTGTCGGCGGCAAAGGCTTCACTGATTCAGTTCGCCTTCTACGGCGGCTACGCCACGATGGCCATTCCTGCAGCCCTCTTCATCCGACGCTACAGCTACAAAAGCGGTGTGCTGCTCGGACTGGCCCTCTATGCCATCGGAGCCTTCCTCTTCATTCCGGCGGCACAGTTCCAGCAGTTCTCATTCTTCTGTGTCTCACTCTACATCCTCACCTTCGGACTGGCGTTCCTCGAGACAACGGCCAACCCCTTCATCCTTTCGCTTGGCGACAAGGAGAACTCCACACGCCGTCTGAACATGGCGCAGGCCTTCAACCCCGTGGGGTCGCTCACGGGAATGGCCGTGGCTTCGTTTATCGTGCTGCCGCAGCTGTGGAGTGACCGCCGCGACGAGGCCGGAAAGATTCTCTTCTTCGCACTATCCGACAGCGAGAAGGCTTCCATCAGGCTCCACGACCTGGCCGTCATCCGCGACCCCTACGTGGCTTTGGGCCTCATCGTGCTATGCGTCTTCGTGGTCATCGCTTTGACAAAGATGCCGAAGACAAAAGGCGAGGAAATGAAGGCCGACGGACAGACGCACAGCATAGGTTTGACGCTCAAGAACCTCTGGGGTAACTCCATCTACCGCGAGGGTGTGTTCACGCAGATGTGCTACGTCGCCGCACAAATCATGGTCTGGACGTTCATCATCCAGTATGCCGACAACCTGGGAATCAACAAGGCCCGCGCACAGATGTTCAATATCTGCGCCATGTCGCTCAACCTCATCGGACGCTTCGTAGGCACCTACTTCATGAAGTACGTCAACACACGCCTCATGCTCACCGTCTTTGGCTGTTGCGCCACCTTCTTTACCCTTGGTGCCATCGTCATCAACGGCATGTGGGGACTTTACTCTCTGGTGGCCATCAGCCTGTTCATGTCCATCATGTTCCCCAGCATCTACGGCATTGCACTTGAGAACGTCGACGCCCGCGACACGTCGCTCGGCGCAGCCTTCCTCGTCATGGCCATCGTCGGCGGAGCCCTCATGCCCCCGCTTCAGGGAATGGTCATCGACCAAGAAGTAATCCTCGGCCATCCCGCCGTCAACGTCTCGTTCTTCATCCCCCTGCTCTGCTTCATCGTCATCATCATCTACGGACTGCGCACCTACCGCAGCATGCAGTCTTAGTCACACAGAAATCACAGAAACCACAGAAAGGCTTCCATTGTTGTCACACGGAAATCACAGAAACCACGGAAAGGCTGCGCCGACAAACCTTCCGCACGGATTATTTCTGTGATTTCCGTGATTTCTGTGTGACCCTATCCCATCGCGCAGCCTTTCTGTGATTTCCGTGATTTCTGTGTGACATCAACCATCCACGTCAATGCAGAACTTGTCTGCGAGGAACATCACGACGTGCGGCGGCAGCACCTTCATCCTCGGGGTCACGCCCATTTCCTGTAGTTCACGCTGATAGGGCCTGCACCAGCTGTTCAGTGTCCTGACCGACACCCCGGCGCGGTCGGCCAACTGTTGTTTGCTCATTGCTTTCATAACTATATTTTTTTTGGTTACTAAGTATCATGTTTACGTGTGCTAAGTATCATATTTACCTATGTTAAGTGCCATACTTACGAGGTCTAAACATGATACTTGCGGCTCGCAAGTATCGTGTTCTTCTGGGACAGTAGGACAGTAAAGACAGTAGAAAATGAAAACATTTCCGCGTACACTCGCACACACGTACGCGAGAAAAGTTTAAAAGTTACTGTCCTTTACTGTCTACTGTCCCTCTCAGGTTTCGCTTCGTCGGCCATGATGCGCTGTGCTGCAGCCATCTCTTCGCCTGTGCGCTGCACCACGATGTAGCCCCTCTGACTGCCATGTTTCACCCTCTTGTAGCCCAGGTCGTTGAAGGCCCTGCCAAGATGGACGGCACTGAGCTTCTGCGAAATGTTCGCGCTCACTATCTGCATGGCACGGGCCACAGGCATGAAGATGCCGCCCTCTATGCCAACGGGCTTACGGAAATAGAGATGCACCAGTTCCTTCTCCAGCCTTGGTGCTTCGAACTGGCTGTTGTGCTGCTGCAGCCGCACAATCTCCTCCTGCGTGAACCAGTAGCGGAAGCCCTGCTGGTAGAGCGCATACGCCTGAGAGTAGATGCCAGTATAGTCGAAGGGATGCTCACGGGGCGACTCTATCGACTCCACCTCAAACGGTAGCCAGCGGCGGTTGCCCGTGGGGTCAGAGAGGAACTGCACGTTGTTGCCCGTTCCGCAGAACGACGCGATGTGCTTGCGGTGCTCATGGAAGTGGGCATACGCCGCCCGCTCGTCAATCGACGGCATGGTCACCGCCGCCTTCAACTGGTTCAGCTCGCGGGCATTCATTGTGTCCAGCTCCTCGCAGCACACCAGACCGTACTGTGCCAAGGTCAAGAGGTCGTCGCGTCCCATCCTTTGGGCATTCGTTTTCGTGTAGAAATAGTTCGACAGCTCCGGCGGCAGCAGATAGTTGAACCACGTCGTCTTGTACGACCCCTGCTCACCAATCAGCACCAGGATGACGTTGTTCACCACCGACTCGTCCACCCATCCCGCCACCATGCCCACCAGCCACTTCGTCAGGTACTCAGCAAAGAGCATCTGCTCCTGCACGTGGCCCTTCACGCTCACCGAGACCGACATCGCCAGGATATGGTTCTGCCCGTCCCACTTCGGCAGGTGCTTCAGGTAATAGCGGAACGGATGGAACTCCGGCACGAAGTCCGACTCTATCACTCTGTACATGTCCTGCACCCGCACCACCTTCGTAGCCGACAGTTCGGCCCATAGCGAATTGACGATACGGTCGCTGATGGGCTGCCACAAGCCCCCTAAGTTAGGGGGTTCTTTGCATAGCAAAGCGGCAGAGCCGAGCGGGGGGTCTGAACAAGCGCAGGACATTCCCTCGTTCAGACCCCTGTCGCCCCCTAACTTAGGGGGCATAGAGCCTGGCAGCCGGTATTCCACCCTCCCCGTAATCACATTATGCCGCAGCAGAATCCTGTCCATCAGGAAGTTCTGAATGTCTTCCACCGTGGCCATGTACTCCTTCCAGTTTGGCTTTCGCTCACCGGCGGTCTCAGTTTTTTTCTTTTTGCTCATATTTTATCCCTGCTTTATAGCCGTCCCTTATCAAGGGACTCAAAACTTTTTATGTTTGTTCTCATCCATATTAATAAAGATTATTCGGTTACAAAGATACTGAAACCTCATGAGCTTTGCTACCTTTTTACCGCTGGGTTAAGAATTGGGGTAAGAATCCGAGCCTAAGTAAAAACGTGAGTAAAAGATTTGGCTCATTAGCGTTTTATTTGTACCTTTGCATCCGAAATGGACAAGCGAACATCAGAAGACTATTATAAGGAAAGCAAGCGCATCAGAGAAGAAGTCATGCAGCAAGCGGATTCTCTGATAGGAAATCCCTTACGCTTCACCATAACCAATGGCATTACGATGGATGTGGAGATTACCAAGTCTGACTTGAAAACCATCGTCAGCAAGGCCTCTCGTGACAACAAGTTCAATGCCATCAAAAATGCATTGGCAAAGGACATTCCTGGTTTCTTGAAGAAAAGTGAATACATCGGTTGGCGGACGGTAAAAGAAGGGAAGCACGAGGAAAGTGCCTACTTTGCCTACTTTGACCGTGATCTCGGCGTACGAACAATACTTGCCATGCGAAAGATGAAGAACCACGGCCCCTACAAGCCATACGCCATCATTGATAAGTTCTCTTTCGAAGCAACAATTGGTGAACTTAAAAAAGGAACTCCGCTTTAATGGCCTTGCTTGCCGGACCAACCGGGGCTATCCATCTGAAGCGGAGTTTAAAAGTGCTTCTATTTTAGCAAGTCGCTTGCCGGACCAACCGGGGCTCTTACCCTAAATAGGTTCCTTTCACTTTGCAAAGGTAAGTGCTTTTTTCGTAACTTCCAAATATTTCTACCTTTTTTAGCATCTTACAGCCCATTTTCTTCTAAAATCTCTGAAACGGGTAGCAATGGCTACCATACGATCAAATGGTATTTGGGCGTCCGTTGGCAACAGCCTGTTAGACTCTATAGGACAATGTGATAGCATTCTCATCAATATGACAACGGAATATAACACCCGTCAACTGGCCCTTTCAATAAAAAAGTATTTTGAGGTAAATAAGAAAGCCATCGAAGTTATGATCTTCAAGGGAGGCAAACGCATCATTGTCAAACGTGCCTTGGCAACAAACAGTGATTTCCTTCGAATGTTCATAAAAGTCTATGAACGATAAAAACCACCCCTTGCGAGATGGTTTTTATACAAATGGAGCAGGGGCGGTGATGTCTTACTCCTGAAGCGGTGTCAATTAAGTCCTGCAACCTCGGGATTCTACCCGGATAGTCAAAACTCATGTTCTGACGGTGCAAAGATAGGAACTTTTTCCGAAACTTCCAAATCTTTGTGCAATTATTTTATGTTTTGCCAGTGTTTTCTTCAATATCCGTAGAAAACAACCGCTTCAACTTGTCTTGGAAATCCAGTGACTGTCGCTGATTCATGGCACGCGTATAGTCACCGCGCATATTGTTCCGCTTCCACAAATCGCCATACACCTTCCACTTCTCCTTGATGCCCAACCGCTCAGCCATCGCATCGGCCAGGAGTGCCGCCTGCGTCCGCGAGAGCAGGGGCTGGTAGTGCTCATCCACGTAGCCCGCCTGCTGCGCCTTCCGCCACAGCGCCATCGCTTCATCGGTGGCGAGAACTTCAGGCAGGCTCTTTGACGCTTCAGCACTATCTACTCCCCCCTCGCCTTTTGGAGAGGGGGTTAGGGGGTGAGGCTTGTGGGGCTGGGGGTAGGCTCCAATATTAAACTGTTTATCCACATACTGGCTGCCTGGGGCATAGATGAACACGGGGCTGCCTTGGTGATCCTTGTCTGCGCGGTGCAGTTGCTCCAGCAGTTCGTTCACCTTCTTCAGGACATCGGCGGGCAGCATATCGCCGAGGCCGCCCAGAAAGTCTGGGACTTCTTTATGTTGATTCATATTTGCTTTTTCTCAAAAGAATAAGATTGTTTTGGAGAAAAGGGGGCGCGGACTTGTTTACTGACAACAACATCATTCCTTAAGGCTCGTTACACCTGTGCACAAATGCCATAGCCAAAGCTCACGCCCCCGTATGGAGGTGTGAGCCGGCAGACATTCTTTCCTGTGCATTAACTTGTGTAACGATTTTAAAGGAATGGCAAGAAAGCTGTCAATGCTCTGGGTGCAAAGGTACTGCAATTCTCTGAGACACCCAAATATTTGAGGAATTATATTACGGACTCATTGTATTTTCTTTGTTTTATGGGCACATTCAGAAGATTCCCGAGTTTATTACTCATTTTTATAGTACTAACATTATTTCTTTTTAGGTTGCTTATTAAATCTATACACAACATGCAGCAGAGCATAGCAAGGCTGGACATTGGTAAAGGTTTCGGTGCGGCCTTGGGCGTTGACGATGCGGGTAACGTTGTCGAGCTGACCGAGGAGGTCGAAGCCGTCGAGCATCAGCAGTAGGCGACCTTTGAGGAAGGGGCGCGAGAGACGAGCATTCCATACAAGGTCGGTGGTGTTAAGCCTTGAGTCGGCATAGCCTGTACGGGTGTAGAGATTCAAGTCGGTATTGAGTTCCATCTTCCACGGAAGTTTCAGCAGGGCAGTCAGGCTGTTGGTGAGCGTGAGGGGCTGTTGCGTCTCGAAATCTGTGCGCTGACTGGTGTATCGCTGCCAAAGGGTGGTGTTCTTGAAGCTGAACGAGTGCTGTCCTAACTTGTAGGAGAGTTTCAGCGTGTTGTTGAGCGAGAGGGTGTTGACGGTGCTACGCTCTTGGTCTACCAAATCGACGCTGTGCTGATAAGTGATACTCGGGCTAACATTGAGGCGGAGCGGATGCTTCTTGCCAATAGCAGTATTAAAGCTGTAGTTGACATCGGCATTCCAGTTGCCGTTCACGTTGTCGGCCTGCCAAGTGCGGACACCTGTGGCGCGGTCGTAGCGATAACCCATGGCAAGGGCGTTTTGGATGATTGAGTAGCCGAGCGAGTACCGATGACTAACCTCTTTTTGGTTCGCGTTTCCCCATTGGTGACTGAACGAAAACCGGTGGTTAACAGCATTGTGCAGACTGTTATTGCCCAGGCGGATGTTCAGCGGGTCGGTATCGTCGCGCATATCCACAAGGTTCTGCAAGTCGGGTGTCGTGCTCGTGGCAATGTACTGGAGATGCAGTTTCTGGGCATGCCCCGTCACTTTATTGATGGTAGTATACTGGATAAAGCAGTCCCAGATGTTGATGGGCATGGTGTTGCGAGTGACGAGGGTGTCTATGCTGCCACGCTGGTAGTTAAGCTGTTGACGAACGAGTGTGACAGGGAAGCCGAGTTGTGACCACCACTTTTCCTGATATGACTCGTTGTCGGTGTAGGCGTTAAAGAACAGTCGAGGGCTGAATTCGTAGATATCTTCGGTGAAGTGGCTCGTATAACTGTTGCGACGATCAATGTATTGCTCATATTCATAAGCCGACGGCAATTGGCCGAGGGCGTAGGTGGTGTCAATGTCGAAGAGCGATGACTCGCGTCGGCGGTCGTTGTGAGTATAGCTCGCATTCAATTGCAGTCGGATCAGTTGGGTGAAGTTGATTTGATAGGTGCCACCACCCCTGGCTTTCCATGAACGGTTGGGATGGTTGCGGTAGTAGCGATTGAAAGCTGCAGATGTTTGACTGGCATACTCAACAGACTGACGATGGTAGCGGTCTTCCTGCTGGTCGCGGAAGCTGGCTTCAGCATCGAGGGAAGCCCAGTCGGGACTATGGTGAAACTTAAAAGTACTGTTTAGGCGTATTGCACCGTCAATGCTGTGACCTTCTGTGAGACTTCGTTGCAAATTGCGGTTGATGAGGCTGTCGTTCTGATAGAAGGCTGAGGCAAGGCTGTATGTGCTGTTGTCAAACTTCTGATAGTTGAGCGATGGACGAACGTCAAGATTCCACATGCCGAAGTTATGGTAATAGTGGTGGCTGGTGTTCAGCTTCAAGTTCTTGTCGCGCTGAGTGTTGTGGATGCGGTCGTAAGTATCGCCTGTGAAGAGGTAGTTCTGTCGGAAGGTATTCGTCTCACGGTTAAGGTCGGTATGGGTCACTTGCACATTGCCGTCAACTTTCCACTTGCTGTTGCGGTCATCCACGTTGTAGTCTATACCTGCCTGTTGCTGAGTCAGTTGTCCACCGTCTTGCAATCTTTGCGGGTCCCAGCTGCCCGCTTCTCCTGGTTTGCCGTCGCCATTCATATTGTTGGCTGTAGCATAGGCCGCAAGGCGCGAGTGGTCGCTGAAGCGGAGAGCAAAGAGTCGGGCGAGCCAACGTTCCTTAGTTCCACCACCAACCTCTGCATTTGCCAACGTGCCAATATGGTATTCCTTCTTCAACTTTACGTCCATCACATAGCGGTTGTCACCCATGACGTGCTGACCAAGAAACTCGCTTTGATCGCCCCACTTGTCGTAAATCTGAATGTCCTTCACAGTATAAGTCGGCAGATTGTCGAGCATAATGGTGTGGTCACCTCGGAAGAAGTCTTTTCCGTTCAACAGCAGGGCGTCGACATACTTGCCGTTGTGGTAGATGCGACCTCCCTCCTTCAATTCTACACCAGGCAGCTGACGTACCAGCGCATCAAGCATTGAGCCTTCGGCCAACTCGAAAGCGTCGGCATTGAACACGAGCGTATCGCCCTTATAGTAGAACTGCACCTTTGACGAGGTGACAACCACTTCCTGAAGTATCTTAGTTTCACGTTTCATATAGACAGGAGGAAGTTCACGGCGCTGTTCTCGACGATAGATGTTGTTCAACTCAAAAGGCATTTCGGTGGGTTTGAAGCCTACGTAGGTCGCCTGAATGATATATTTGGCTGGTCGTGCGGGAACTCTGAAAGCAAAGTCTGCGTACTCAATGGGAGGATTATTGCCATACTGCATATATGAGATAGCTTCACAGGAGTCAATACGTACACCATCGGCAGTAAGCAGGCGAACATTGGAGTGTGGCAAGTCATTGTGTGTCAAGTTGTCTTTTACCTTGCCTGTGAGTACGATATAACGGTTGTCTGCCTTTGGCTTATATTGTACAAATATCTGCTTTCCTTTAGTCACCACCCGCACAGGCTGGTCTTTAGTCAGTTGTTTAACTGCCTTGGGAGCACTCATGCCCTCAATACCGGCCACCACTTGCAAGTGCTCCAGTTCGTTGTGAATGAAGGATATTTCGTAGTCGTCCTGTTGTTGATTCAGATGTTCCAAAGCGTCAGCCAAGGACAATGTCTGTGCCGATGCACTCAGCAATGAGCAAGCCCATAGAACAAAGAGGATGAAATGTTTCATGGCTGTACCTCCTTATCCGCATTTACGAATATGGTATCCCGTTCGTCAACGAGTTGCAATCCTTCAAACTCATTCACATCGTTGAGGAACGTACTGAGCGGTTGCACGCTATCCCATCCAATAGTAAAACGTAGCTGACGCAAAGTGTCGTTGCGGAAACAAATGGCATGGCCATAGTGGGCGCTCACGACCGAAAGTACACTATCGAGTGGAGTGTTGGAGAAGTGGACTGCCTCCCCAAGCCCCTCCGATGGAGGGGGTGTTTGGGTACATGAAACAGGTGATTCGGCATCCCCTCCTTTAGAGGGGTTTGGGGAAGCTATCCATAGCATTGCAGCGATAGCGATGCCAGAGATCAGCAGGACGCCGATAAACATGGCAGCCACACGGAGCCATTTATGACTAGAAGGCGTTGTCAGTCGCTTCCACTCGTCATCGATGGTCTCGTCATCAATATCCTTTTGGGCATCGAATGTACTTTTAGTCTTTGCCATCAGGGAATAGAGTTCACGGCATTCTTCATCCGATAATATCTCCTGCCACTGCTGCTCGGTATAAGCTTGGGGCTGTTCCATCATTTGGAACAAAAGGTCGGTCTTGTTCATCTTGCTAATCTTTTTTAAGGTGATCACGTAATTGTTGAAGCGCATGGCGCAGATACTTATAGACGGTGGTCTCGCTGACACCGAGGCGAAGGGCTATTTCACGGAAAGTGAGACCATCGCGGAAATGCAGTTCCACCACTTCACGACAGGCGGGTGGTGCTAACAGGCTGATGCCCTCTGTAAGAGCATTCGTCTCTTCACGAAATAGGTCTGTCGGAATGATAGTGGTGTCGAGGTCGAGGAGGTAGAGCCGTTGGACTCGTTCCTGAATCTTCCTGCCACGTATCACGTTCAAACATCGGTTGCGTACACTGGTGAGTAAGAACGCTGCTGCCGTATTCTCATGCAACTCAGCTGATGAGGCAAGCAACTGAGCGAAGACATCATGCACAATGTCCTTGCTCTCAGCATCATCGTGCAGAAGCATGGTTGCCAACCGATACATCTGCCGGTAATGCTGTCGGAACAGCGTTTCAAGTGTTTGTTTTCTTTTCGTCATATACCTATAATACACATCAAAACCGATTTACTAAACCCTAAAGGCTAACTTTTTTCCATTTTTCTTTGTTCAAACACGATTTCACGGTACAAAGATAGTCATTTCTTCCTATTATATAGTAGGTAGAAGGCGAAAATATTACAGGAGGAAATCAAGGATAAAGGAATGGAGAGTTAAGATTCCTTTGAGAAATGCAAACGTTTTTGTACCAAAACGTGCAATGAGAGAAAAAAGATGCCCGAAAATTTGGAAGTTTCAATAATTATGTCTATCTTTGCACCGTCAGAATGTCGTCAGAGGGCGCGAAACGAACTGCTTTCGGAGCAATATTTCAAGCTGGACCTTTCTGACCACCATACGAGGACATAGCCCAGAGGGTTATGTCCTCAGTCGTTCTATCACGTCGTTGATCAGTTGCTTGATGGTTTCCTTGTCTGGCGCAGCGAAGGCATCAGCCTTCACGACAACAGCCTTGCTGTAATGAACCACATAACACTCTTCAAGACTCCCCTCGCTGAAATCTTCATGGCGACCGAAGAGACCAGAGACAATCTTCTTCGTCTTCAAAATGCTTTCAGACATGTGCATGTCAAAGTCGAGTACGACCACCTTACAGCCTTGTTGCTTGGCCTTACGGAAAGCCGACTTGATGCCGTTTTCGCTTTCCACGCCCTTTCGGTCGCCCAGTTTCCCGTTGATGGTATATTCCGGATTCTTGTGGCCGATGACCAGCAGATGCTCATTGATACGGATGTACATGTCGTCGAAGCACCGCAACAGCACCCTTGCCACTCGGATGTTATCGCTAAGTTCTGTCTGGTCTGCACGAACGCTGATAAGCAAGCGTTCCCCGTATATCTCGTCTGTCAGGAAATCCTCATTCTGAATCATACTGCAAAAGTAGTAAGATTCTTTGAAACGCCCAAATAATTGAGGAAATTTCTTTCGGATGTTACAGGAAAACGGGGCGCTATTTTTTCGCTTCGAACGTGATATCCTTGCGGTAAGACACCGCCTCACGCTCGCAAAACTCACGCAGCACCTGAAGGTCAATACTGTTATTGCTGAATTAGAACAAAAATGATTTGTCTTGCCCAACCAATAAGACAACACCGATGTTGCGGAACATCCGCTTCTGTAGTCAAGTGCTACAGAAGCGGATGTTCTTATGGAGGGATTAGCCCTCATCAAAGAATGAACCTGTGGGCATAGCGGCATCTGCGGCGACACAGCAGTTATAGCGCTCGCGACTGCGACGTTCACGGGCAAACATGGCCTTGGTGCCTACCTCGCTCTGCTGGAACTCCAAGTGCTCGTCGATGGCAAAGGAGTGGGCCATCGTCTCTACGTCGAGGTTGTCAGTACCGATAAGCGTGAAGGTCCAGTTCTGCTTCTTCAGCTTCTCAATCATCGTGCGAATCATCTTCAGCGACCATTCCTCGCTGCTGTTCTCCTCACCATCGGTGATGATGGTCACCAGCACATGGTCGCCATCCTCAATCTGGGCATTGGTCTTCGAGATTCCCTTGCCGATAGCATCATAAAGAGGTGTGCCGCCACCAGGACGGTAAGCCTTCCATTCCAAGTCCTTGGTCTGTGCAGCAGGCAGGTTGTCGTAGTGCCAGGTAGTGTGGCCAGTATCGAAGGTGAGCAGGGTGACGAACTGCTGCTGGTCAGGAAACTGCTCCTGCATCTTGCGGACGGTCTGCAGGGTTTCGTTCATGCCCACAAAGGCTTGCTTGCGTATAACTTCCATAGAACCGCTCTCATCGACAATAATCAGGTTGTGAACTCTCTTGGTTTTCATAATCGTAACTTTTAAATGGTGAATACTCTATTTCAAAGACGTCTTTTATCTCTTTAAAGAAGAAATTCAAGAAAAATTAAGCGAGAATGAAAAATAAATTGTAATTTTGCCGAAAAATATCGAGTTATGTTCTTCCAGCGACTGTCAGACGAAGAGATTCTGCGGGGTTTCCGCAAGGGCAATGCCAACATTATCCGTGAATATTTCTACGGGTATTGTATGGTGGGCTATAATATTTTCAACCAGCGGTATCAGCTGCGCGAGAAGGAGAACCTGGACTTCATGTCGCTGGCTCACCAGTATGCGCTCTACCTGATGGAGCATGACTGGAAGCCTTTGGAGGACCATTCGCCCAACGTGAGCCTGAAGACATGGCTCATCAATGGCTTCCGCTATGTGGTGCTCGATGCCCTGAAATGGTACAAGAAGGAGTATGGCAGCATCACGTATGAGGACTATCTGATGTCGTTCGACGTAACCAGCGACCTGCGCCTGCAGTTCAACCGTATGGTGGAGGATGTTTGCGACCATGCCCCCTTGAGCCGTGACGAACGGCTGATTATCGACATGTTGCTGTTGCAGGGCTTCAAATCGAAGGAGATAGCGGCGAAGATGGGGATAACGTCCTCGGCCGTCTCGCAGAAATTCAAGAGAGTGAAGGAGCAAATCATCGTGCCCTATTTCAGGAAGAACTTCGACATGGACCTGGACATGCCGGAAGTGATGGACGAGGTGACCATCCTGCACAGAGAGGTTTCCATGGGTGCGGCCAAGAGGTCGATATCTATCCCGTCTATGCCTGGTACGATGGCAGACAGGGCAGAGTCGATGGTTTGCGAGGATATGGATTTTATCAGAGAAACAGATATGGAACAGAAGAGAACGACACCAGAGTTTATAACCGAGTTGCAGCCGAACGAAATCTTTGTCTTCGGCAGCAACTTGAAGGGAATGCATGGCGGTGGGGCAGCATGGATTGCCTACCGCAAGTTTGGAGCCATCATGGGTCAAGGTGTAGGACTGCAAGGCCAGAGCTACGGCATACCCACGATGCAGGGAGGCGTAGAGACCATCCGTCCGTATGTTGACGAGTTCATCCAGTTTGCCAAGGAGCATCAGGAGCTGACTTTCCTGGTTACACGCATCGGCTGTGGCATTGCTGGATTCACCGATGCTGAAATCGCCCCACTGTTTGAGAATGCCCACGACCTGGAGAATATCGTGCTGCCACCTAATTGGTAATGTTTTTTTGATTTTAGGTTGACAGAGGTTGACAGAAAGGCAAATCCGTTCGTCGTAACAGCTTGAACTATTGTTGGTTAACAAAGGTGTGGCTTTTTCTGGAAGTTCCACCTAATTTCACCAAAGTAAAACAAGTTGTTTTACCTGAGAAAAAGCCGTTTTTTCTGAGGGTTTGGACGGACTTCTCTAAGGTAAAACAACTTGTTTTACTTTTCGAGATACTATTCTGTCAATCAGTTTGCTCGTCACTTTTGCTGTTCATGAACGGCTTTAACCTATAATATCGCTTGTATCTGCCCGTTTCTAACTTGCTATTTAGCCGAATAAATTACGAATAAAGCACGTAACCATCAAATAAATTATGGAAATAATGGATATTCGTTTGAAATATTTGAAAAGATTTCAGGTCTTTCCTTTGCCAGTTTGGGAAAAGTGAGTACCTTTGTGCGCAAATACAGAAAACATGTCAAACCTATATAAATTTGAACCATTACTGAAGCAGACCCTCTGGGGTGGCAACCGTCTGGCGTCCTTCAAGCACTTGGACATGCCAATGGACGGTGTAGGCGAGAGCTGGGAGGTGTCTGGCGTGGAGGGCAGCGTGAGCATCGTTGCCGAAGGTCCTTACAAGGGAAAAAGCCTCACAGAATTGGTGCTGCAACTGAAGGGTGACCTCGTGGGCAAGAAGAACTTCGAGCGCTTTGGCAGCGAGTTCCCCTTGCTGGTGAAGTTCATCGATGCGCATCAGGACCTCTCCATACAGGTACACCCCAACGACGAGGTGGCACGCCGTCATGGATATAGCCACGGGAAGACCGAGATGTGGTACTGTCTGGAAGGTGAGAAGGGAGAAGGGACTGGTGATAAATGGCCCATACTCTATTGTGGTCTGAAGCAGGTGATAACGCCAGAGGAATACGCCCGCATGGTGGCCAACGACACCATCTGCGACGCACTTGCACAGTATGAGGTGCACGAAGGCGATATGTTCTTCATCCCTGCCGGGCGCATACACTCCATTGGTGCCGGTTGTCTCGTGGCTGAGATACAGCAGACGAGCGACGTCACCTACCGCATCTACGACTTTGGCCGCCGCGACAAGAACGGTAACCTTAGGCAGCTGCATACCCGCGAGGCTGCCGAGAGCATCGACTACACCGTGCTGCCCAACTACCGCACACTATACCGCCCACTGAAGAACGCACGCTGCGCCATAGCACGGTGCCCGCAATTCGCCACCGCCGTCTATGACCTCGACCGCCCTACCCTACTCGACTACCGCTGGATTGACTCTTTCGTCATACTCATGGGGCTGAAGGGCAGCGCGACGCTCAACGCCGACGGACAGCGGACATCCCTTCGTGCAGGAGAGACGGTGCTCGTGCCCGCAACGGTGAAAGAGATAAAAGTGGAGGGAACCATCAAGTTCCTGGAGACGTATATTTAAATTGTAAAGAGATGTTAGAAGTACGCAACCTGCACGCCCGCATAGGCGACAAGGAGATATTAAAGGGTATAGACCTGGTCATCAACGACGGCGAGACTCATGCCATCATGGGACCTAACGGTTCGGGGAAGTCGACGCTCTCAGCAGTCCTCGTAGGCAACCCGCTCTACGAGGTGACGGAGGGCGAGGCCCACTTCAACGGCAAGGACCTGCTGGCCATGAAGCCCGAGGAAAGGGCGCATGAGGGGTTGTTCCTCTCATTCCAGTATCCCGTGGAGATACCTGGTGTCTCGATGACCAACTTTATGAAGGCCGCCATCAACGAGCGACGCAAGGCTCAGGGCCTGGAGCCGATGAAGACCGCAGACTTCATTAAGATGATGCGCGAGAAGCGCAAAATCGTGGAGCTGGATCAGAAACTGGCCAACCGCTCGGTGAACGAGGGCTTCAGCGGCGGCGAGAAGAAGCGCAACGAGATTTTCCAGATGGCGATGCTGGAGCCGCGGCTGGCTATCCTCGACGAGACCGATTCGGGCCTTGATGTCGATGCCATGCGCATCGTGGCCGAGGGAGTTAACAAGCTGATGACCTCCGAGACCTCCTGCATCGTCATCACCCACTATGACCGCCTGCTGGAGATGATTCGTCCGCAGTTCGTCCACATCCTCTACCAAGGCCGCATCGTCAAGACCGGCGGGCCCGAACTGGCCGTAGAGATTCAGGAGAAGGGATATGACTGGATTAAACAAAGCCCTCTAAGTTAGGGGGAAATAGGGTTCTGAACGAAAACAGGCAACAGAACAAAAGTGTTTATGAAAGAAAGCGAACTCCAATATATCGATTTATTTGAGCAGACGCGGCAGATGATTTGCGAACATTCATCGAAGGTGATGAATGACGTGCGCGACGAGGCTTTCAGACGTTTCAAGGCGCAGGGTTTCCCCTCGCAGAAAGTGGAGCGCTATAAATACACCAACATACAGAAACTCTTTGCACCAGATTACGGCCTGAACCTGAACCGTCTGACGATTCCCGTAGACCCTTATCAGGCCTTCCGCTGCGATGTGCCCAACCTGAGTACAAGCCTCTACTTCGTGGTGAACGATGCGTTCTTTGCACAGGCACTCCCTACCCCTCTGAGAGGAGGTGGTGGAGCATTGCCAGAGGGCGTCATCATCGGTTCGCTGAAAGAGTTCGCCTCGGCAAAATACTATAACCAGCTGGCAGGAAAGGCTGACGATGCCGTCACCGACCTGAATACCATGCTGGCACAGGACGGTCTCTACGTCTATGTGCCCAAGAATGTAAAGGTGGACCGTGCCGTACAGGTCATCAACATCCTGCGCTCCGACGTAGACCTGATGGTCAACCGCCGCGTACTTATCATCTTGGAGGCAGGTGCCGAACTGAAGATGCTCTTCTGCGACCATGCTGCCGACGATAAGAATTTTCTTGCCACACAGGTCATCGAGGCATACGTGGGAGAGGGGGCTACGCTGAATCTCTACTGCCTGGAGGAGACACATAATAAAAATGTACGCGTGAGCAATGTCTACATAGACCAGCAGCGAGACAGTCGCGTGAACCACAACGTCATCACCTTGCACAATGGCATCACTCGCAACAAGCTCGACCTCACCTTCTCGGGCGAGGGAGCCGAGTGCCAGTGCTACGGCTGTGTCATTGCCGACAAGCAACAGCACGTGGACAATAATACACTCATCGTACACAAAGCACCTCATTGCACCTCTAACGAACTCTATAAATACGTGCTCGACGACAAGGCCACAGGAGCCTTCGCCGGTCGTGTCTTGGTGGAACCCGGTGCACAGAAGACCACCTCACAGATGACCAATCAGAACTTGACGGCTACCAAGGAAGCTCGCATGTACACCCAGCCGATGCTCGAGATTTATGCCGACGATGTGAAGTGTGCCCACGGCTCGACGGTCGGCCAGCTTAACGATGCCGCTCTTTTCTACATGCGTCAGCGTGGAATCTCGCTCAACGAAGCCAAGCTACTCCTGCAAAACGCCTTCATCAACGAGGTCATCGACCACATCCAGCTCGAACCGCTCCGCGACCGTCTGCACTACCTTGTGGAAAAACGCTTCCGCGGTGAGCTCAACAAGTGTGAAGGTTGTAAATTGTGCCGATAATACCTATAGGCTTAGAAAACAACGAATTAGACGAATTAAACGAATTACGCTTATTATTCTAAAAGCAATAGGATAAAGACGGTTTTACCAATTTACAGATGAGGAAGTGGCGGACGATAGAGATGAAGCGTCTCACGATTGAGGAATATCGTGAGGCAGAAAAGGTTCCTTTGATAGTAGTGCTGGATGACGTGCGGTCGATGCACAACGTAGGTTCTGTGCTCCGCACCGCCGATGCTTTTCGTCTGGAAGCCGTATGGATGTGCGGCATTACAGGTACACCGCCACATGCCGAGATACATAAAACGGCCCTCGGAGCCGAGGACAATGTGGACTGGCGCTATTTCGACAATGCCCTAGAAGCCGTAAAAAAGTTGAAGGAAGAAGGAGTTGAGGTGCTCGCCGTAGAACAGGCAGAAGGCTCAACAATGCTGCAAGACTTCAAACCCAACCCGTCACGCCGATACGCCCTCGTCTTAGGCAACGAAGTGAAAGGCGTTCATCAGGAGGTCATCGACCTTTGCGACGGCTGCCTAGAAATACCCCAACGGGGCACAAAGCACTCAATGAATGTCTCCGTGGCCGCTGGGATTGTCATCTATCATTTTGTTTCTGTACAAATGTAGTGTGGCTTACTGCCAACTACTGTTTGCAAGTACAAACACTTTGTCTCTAACAGGATTGGTATCTGTCGTCACATACCACTTCCTGGCATTCTCGTCGGCTTTCTCTACGTCTTTGGCAAATTCGATAAAATTGGGGTATGCTTCCTCGATATTCACCCCAGCTAATGGCCAAAGCCAATCACCAGGTATGGCCACGCCAAGTGGGGCCTCACCCTTCTTGGCAACATGAATACCTTCTGGCACTAGAGGCGACTTAACCCAGAAGTCGGCATCGGCAAAGGAGAAACCGTCAGGCTTATCAACGTATGCAGGCTGCATCTTGGTGATGTCAACCTCAGGTCCTCCGCCACCAGTATTAATTAACACACCCCTAGCCTGTCCGAAAGCATCATGAATCTCTTTACCGTAGAACAGTGCTGTTTCACCAAAATATAAATAGAGGTCGAAAGATGCACCAACGCAGCAAAGATAAACCTCGAGCTGACCAGGATCATCCGCGTTCTCAGATACCTTTATCACCACATCGTTCATGTCATAGTCACCAAGCGGAGTATCCTCAAAGGCGTATGTCCACACGGCGGGTTCATCGTAGATGTTGCGACCTTTACCGTTGTATCCAGGGGTACAGCCTTTCACGCCTTCCACAAAGTCACCATCGACAGGCACGAAGACGTTTGCACCGTTCTCCTCCACAAACACCGTTCCGCCGTTACCCATGTAGTTCTTATCGCCGCCCGTACCGTTGATAAGCAATACGTTCATCTTCTGATAGGCGGTCATGTCCTCACCGTATTCTGCAATCCTAACGTTATTCCCATCGCAGGTATTCTGCTTGTTGGACAAGGTAATAGCAATATTGTTGATGAAATATCCGTGCTTTGGAGTGTTTTGGAAGTCCCAATTAAGGTAGTTCACCTGACCAATTTCCAATACGGCGGTGCCATTGGTTGGGCCGATCCAGTCTGAGGCATTGTTATACAATGAGCCTAACCGCACGAGTGCGCCTTTTCCCAGTGCCACGTAGCTTGGATCATTAGTGCCATCTTTGCCGATACTCATCATCAGCTGGCCACCCACCTTGAAATAGCTTCCCATGGTGTTCTCCACAATATAAGCGCGCATATCATTTACGCAAATCCACTGGCAGGCATTGTAAATACGGGCATTAGCCGACACATCGTATGGTTGGTTTTGTTCATTGGTTTCATACGTGCTCAGTATTTGCGCCACCCCATGGTTGTAGAAATTGCTTTCTCCAGCACCTGCTGCATAGATACCGGCATATAGATTACCATAGTTGTGGAATTTACCAAAATTGTTGTTGAACTTTCCAACGTTGATAGTTCCGCCGTTGTAACCCTCCAATCCTACGGCGTTGCCGTTGGTAACTACGATAGTTCCTGCACCAGAAACCGTTCCTCCTGGCATCACCACGAGACGTGCCTCATTAACAAAGGTTAGCTGCTTGCCTTCAGGAATCACCAGTTCACCGCCTTCGTCAACGACAATAACAGCACCTCCGCCAACTCGCTGCTCTGTAATCGGCTTGCCATCATTGCCAGTGCCAAGGTTGGAGAGCGACCATTTGCCACTAATATAGACGGTGCGTGCATCGCCATTCCCCTTCTCGGTAGCAAGAACATTGATAAGCTTGTCCCACGTGCCAGTAATCTTGAACTTTTTCACATAGGTCTCGTCATAGTTCCAATATCCTTCAGTTGACTCACCATCTCCCTCATAATGTCCTTTTGACCCTTCCTGCCAAACATTTATCCAGTCTGAATATCCCGCATTTCTAATCAATGTAATGAGTTCTGTAACGGCATCGTTTTCATTGTCAGCATTATAGAAGGCCCAATCCTTGTTAACATAAGGCATACAATATGTCAGGAACCAGTCAAACTGCTCTTTGGTCGCTCCATAGTCTTCATAATTAAACCAAGATTGACCAAAATTATTACTATTATAATAAAGTTTACCACCAACACTTTGACCGTTAAATCCCCATCCCCATAGATTTCCTGGCACATAAGTACCACCTGGGACATAGACTGAATCATCATAGTTATCCACCACATTTGCGTCTGTGGGTTCTTTGGCATCTGTAAGAAATGACTTAGCGTATTCAGAGGTAGGAATGGTAATATCAGGCACACTTGGCATTTCCCTACTTCGTGTGGTACGTGCACCGGCAGTTTCGTCACCTCCGAAGGTAGTCTCCAACAGTCCGTCAACAATAGCGACAGACTTATAACTGGTGAAGCCCTTCGAGTCGGACACTCCCACCATGAGCCGTGATGATGCTGAAGGATAATCGAACTTCACCTCGAAGGTGCCGCCGCTCTCTACCTGACCACGCTTCAGCACGTAGCCCTTACCATCGACCAACGGGTCATTGGAGTAGATTTTTACTGTGTAGGTCTCACCAAAATTACCATTTACAGTGATGCTCGCCCGGGCACTCGCGGTCATGTTCCAGTCGAGGTCAGACGATATTTTCACGCCAAGAACGTCCTCGGCATTGGCCATCACCTCTTCTTCAGAGGGCTGGTAGGCCTCATTATCACGTGAACAACCTGTGGCCAACAAAACTAGCATAACCGACGAGGCGAATATAAAATACAAACGCTGCTTCATAGGTGTTATTCCTTTCATAATGGATTTTATGATTATATATTTGTATACAATTCATATATTTAGGTTGCAAAATTACTTAAAATGGGGGAAACAAGAAGCCTCTTTTTCGTTAAATTATTAAAAAACATTGTCAAAAGGCAGAAAAAAGGGGGTTAAGAGGAAAAAATATTAAGAATTGTTTGCAAGGTTCAAGAAAAATACCTACCTTTGCACCGTTCAGAGGAATGAGGGGCTTCTCGAAAGCTCCTCATTCTTATTTAAAAGATGAGCATGATAACAAAAGAAAACGTAAAGCAAATTGTGGAAGAATGGCTCCAAAGCGGAGAATACTTCCTGGTAGACATTCAGATGACCGACGATGACCGCATCATCGTAGAAATTGACTGTGCCGACGGCGTATGGATAGAGGACTGCGCCGCCCTTAGCCGCACGCTCCAAGAGCGACTGGGCGACGAGCTGGGCGACTATGAACTGGAAGTAGGTTCGGCAGGTCTGGGGCAGCCCTTCAAGGTGGAGCAGCAGTACAAGAACCATGTGGGCGACCAGGTGGAGGTCATTGACGCCGATGGCAAGAAGCTCACTGGCACACTCAAAGAGGTCAATGGACGGAAATTTACTGTCACCACACAGGAGAAACAGGTGCCAGAAGGGAAAAAGCGTCCTGTGAAAGTGGACGTGGACAAAACCTTCGACATGGACGAAGTGAAGTCGACGAAGTATCTGATTAACTTCAAATAGTTCATAATGAACGAATTGCGCAGCCAAATCGTAAATCAATAATCGAAAATTCGTAAATACTTTTGCGTAACCAAATCGTAAATCGAAAATCAGTAAATAGAAAATAATACAAGATGGTAACAAAAAAACAAGCGAAAGGCCCCAGCATGTTTGAGACCTTTCAGGAGTTCAAAGAGACAAAGAACATCGACCGCACCACGCTCGTAAGCGTATTGGAGGAGAGTTTCCGCAACGTGCTGGCTAAGATTTTCGGCTCTGACGAGAATTTCGACGTTATCGTGAACCCTGACAAGGGAGACTTCGAGATTCACCGCCACCGCATCGTTGTCGAGGACGGCGCCGTGCAAGACGAAAACCGCGAGATTTCACTCTCAGAGGCACTGAAGATTGAGCCCGACTACGAGGTGGGCGAGGAAGTAAGCGAGGCCGTGGACTTCACCAAGTTTGGCCGCCGTGCCATCCTCAACCTGCGCCAGACACTGGCATCGAAGATTCTCGAACTGGACCACGACGCACTCTACCAGAAGTACAAAGACCGCGTGGGAACCATCATCAGTGGCGAGGTCTACCAGATGTGGAAGCGTGAAGTGCTACTCATGGATGATGAGGGCAACGAGCTGCACTTGCTCAAGGGCGACCAAATTCCCAGCGACAGCTACCGCAAGGGCGAAACTATCCGTGCCGTGGTGAAAGAGGTGAACAACGACAACAATGTGCCCCGCATCATGCTCTCGCGTACCAGCCCGGAGTTCCTAAAGAGGCTGCTGGAGGCCGAGGTGCCCGAAATCAGCGACGGTCTCATCGCTATTCGCCGAGTGGCACGTATGCCGGGAGAAAGAGCAAAGGTGGCCGTGGAGAGTTTCGATGACCGCATCGACCCCGTTGGAGCCTGCGTAGGTGTAAAAGGTTCACGTGTGCATGGTATCGTGCGCGAGCTGCAGAACGAGAACATAGATGTCATTGCCTACACCAGCAACACATCGCTCTTCATACAACGTGCACTGTCTCCAGCAAAGGTCACCAGCATCACCCTAGACGAAGAGAAGCACAAGGCTGAGGTCTATCTGCAGCCTGACGAGGTGAGCCTCGCCATCGGTAAGAGCGGTATGAACATAAAGCTCGCATCCATGCTCACAGAGTACACCATCGACGTGTTCCGCGTGGTCAACGAGGGCGAGAACGACGAGGACATCTACCTCGACGAGTTTGCTGACGAGGTCGACCAGTGGGTCATCGACGCCATCAAGGCTCTCGGCTACGACACCGCACGTGAGGTGCTCAACGCACCGCGTGAACTGCTTATCGAAAAGGCTGACCTCGAGGAAGAGACCGTCGACCACCTGCTCGAAGTGCTGAAAGCAGAATTTGAGTAACCTAAGCCCCCTAAGTTAGGGGGTTGGGGGTCTGAACGAGCCAACCAGCCTATCTGATGGGTAATTGCAGAAGAAATAGTTTTAACTTTAACGGGGGATGTTCAGACCCCCAACCCCTAAACTTAGGGGCTCAGAAGAATGGGAATAAGATTAAACAAAGTACTGACAGAACTGAACATAGGACTTCAAACGGCAGTTGATTTCCTGAAAAAGAAAACCAGCCTGGGTGAGATTCGCGACGACACCACCCCCAACACCAAGATTAGCGACGAGCAATACAAAGCCTTGGTGCAGGAATTCAGTGGTGACAAGGCCGTGAAGACCCAGGCCGACAAGCTTTTCCCTAAGAAACCAAAGGAGAAGAAGCCTGAAGAAATAAAGGCCATTACCAAGACCGAGGAGAAACTGGCACAGCGGCAACAGTTCAAGCCGTTGGGCAAGATTGACCTCGGCAATGTGGGCAAGCCTAAAGCCGCCTCACCTGCAGCAAAGGAATCTGAAATCCCAGCTACCAAAACTGAGCCAAAGGCTGCTGCCGAGAGTCCGGTTCAGAAAGAAAAAACAGCACCCTCCAAAAAGACTGAAGATATTGTAGATCAGGTCATTAAAGAGAAGGAAGCAGAGATAATCGATGAGCCTCAGGAGATACAAGAGCCCCAAGTATCTCAGCAGCCACAGGGAGCACAGGAACAGCCCGAAGCCCCGGACAAGACTCCGCTTCCAGCTCCTGTAAAAGACATCTACACCCTGAAGAGCGAGGCTAAAATGGCTCCGAAGGTGAATGTGTTGGGCAAGATTGACCTCTCGTCCATCAACCAGAGCACTCGCCCGAAGAAGAAATCGAAGGAGGAGAAGCGCAAGCAGCGCGAGGAAAAGGCCGCACAGCAACGTGGCGCAACAGCTGTAGGACAAGCAAATGGCGAGAAGCGTAAACGTGAGCGCATACGCTCTGGAAAAGTAGACATCGAGGCCGCAGCACGTCAGCAGCAACAGCAGCAGCAAGGACAAGGAAAGAAGAAGAACAAGGGCGGTAACCAGAACTTCAACGAACAGGCACAGAGCCAGTCGAAAAAAGGCAAGAACAAGAAACAGCCCGTGAAGCTTTTAGAAGCTAGCGAGGAGGACGTGGCACGCCAGGTAAAGGAGACGCTGGCACGCCTCACCTCGAAGACGACACAGAACAAGAAGGGAGCAAAGTATCGCCGCGAGAAGCGCGACGCCGTGGCTGAGCGACTCAGCGAGGAGCTGGCAGCAGTGGCAGCACAGAGCAAAGTACTGAAACTCACGGAGTTCGTGACTGTCTCGGAGTTGGCTACGATGATGAACGTTCCGGTGGTAAAGGTCATCAGCACCTGTATGGCCATCGGAATCATGGCCAGCATCAACCAACGCTTGGAGGCCGAAACCATCAACCTCGTTGCCGAGGAATTCGGCTTCACTACTGAATATGTTTCTGCCGAAGTGCAGAACGCCATCCACGAGGAGGAGGATGACGAGAACGACCTCCAGCCGCGCGCGCCCATCGTGACCGTCATGGGTCATGTAGACCACGGTAAGACTTCTCTCCTCGACTACATACGCAAAACCAATGTTATTGCCGGCGAGGCCGGCGGCATCACACAGCACATCGGCGCCTACAACGTGGAGCTGCCCGACGGGCGCGAGATTACTTTCCTCGACACCCCCGGTCACGAGGCTTTCACCGCCATGCGTGCCCGTGGTGCTCAGGTGACGGACATCGCTATCATCATCGTGGCAGCCGACGACAGCGTCATGCCTACGACGAAGGAGGCCATTGCTCACGCACAGGCCGCCAACGTACCTATGGTGTTCGCTATCAATAAGATAGACAAGCCTGGCGCCAATCCCGACAAGATTCGCGAAGACCTGGCTAACATGAACCTCCTCGTCGAAGAATGGGGCGGCAAGTACCAGTGCCAGGAGATTTCTGCCAAGAAAGGCATCGGCGTGGAGGAGTTGCTGGAGAAGGTGCTCCTCGAGGCTGAGATGCTCGACCTCAAGGCCAACCCCAACCGCAAAGCCAGCGGAAGCATCATCGAGAGCTCGCTTGACAAGGGCCGCGGCTATGTATCCACCGTGCTTGTCAGCAACGGCACGCTGAAGGTCGGCGACATCGTCATTGCCGGCTCAAGCCATGGACGCATCAAGGCCATGTTCAACGAGCGCAACCAGCGCATCAACGAGGCAAAGCCTGCAGAACCCGCCATCATATTGGGTCTCAACGGCGCTCCGACAGCCGGCGATGCCTTCAACGTCATGGACACCGAGCAGGAGGCTCGTGAAATAGCCAGCAAGCGCGAACAGCTGCAGCGTGAGCAGGGTCTGCGCACACAGAAGACCATCGGTCTGGATGACATATCGCACCGCATTGCTCTGGGCGAGTTCCACGAGCTGAACATCGTGGTCAAGGGCGACACCGACGGTTCTATCGAGGCCCTCAGCGACTCATTCATCAAGCTTTCCACCGAGAAGGTGCAGGTCAACGTCATCGCCAAGGCCGTGGGTCAGATTTCGGAGAACGATGTCATGCTCGCCTCCGCATCGAAGGCTGTGATTATCGGCTTCCAGGTGCGTCCATCAGCAGGAGCACGCAAGCTGGCCGACACCGAGGGTGTGGAAATCAACACCTACAGCATCATCTACGACGCTATCGAGGACGTGCGCTCTACCATGGAGGGCATGCTCGACAAGGTCATCAAGGAAGAAGTCACCGGACAAATCGAGGTCCGCGAGGTGTTCAAAATCTCGAAGGTGGGAACCGTGGCCGGTGCCATGGTCACCGAGGGCAAGGTTCACCGCTCGGACAAGGCCCGCCTCATCCGCGACGGTATCGTGCTCTTCACAGGTGCCATCAACGCCCTCAAACGCTACAAGGACGACGTCAAGGAGGTGTCCACGAACTTCGAGTGTGGTATCTCTCTGGTCAACTACAACGACATTCAGGTGGGTGACATCATCGAGACCTTCCAGGAGATTGAAGTACAGCAGAAACTGTAAGAAAACGGGCATTTAACGGCAGTTCAGACACCAAAAATGGCAGAGGCAAAGAATGCAATTACCTTTGACAGCATCATGGCTGAGCTGCGCGAGCGCAACTTCAGGCCTGTATACTATCTCATGGGCGATGAACCCTACTATATCGACCAAATAAGCGATTACATAGCTGAGCATGCTCTACAGCCTGAAGAGCGTGATTTCAACCAAACAATACTTTTCGGAAGCGACGTGACGGCATCGGCAGTAGCTGATGCCGCCCGTCGTTATCCCATGATGGCCGAAAGGCAGGTGGTGATAGTGAAAGAGGCGCAAAATATACGCCAGACAGACGCGCTGGAGAAGTATATGAAGCAGCCCATGAAAACCACCGTGCTAGTGTTGTGCCACAAAAACGGCAAGATAGACGGTCGCAAACGCGAATATGCGAAGTCCATCCAGCAGGCAGGCATTCTCTTCGAGAGTACAAAGATGAAAGAATACCTCCTCCCAGCCTTCATAGAACGCTTCCTACGCGAGCGACAGGTGACTATCGACCCGAAGTCCACTCAGCTCATTGCGGAGGCCATAGGAGCCGATTTAACGCGTCTGACCAGCGAGCTGGAGAAGGTACTCATATCACTGCCCGAAAACGACCGCCGGGTGACCCCTCAGGTGGTGGAAGATCAGATAGGGGTGAGCAAGGATTTCAATGGCTTTGAACTGCGCAACGCAATCATAAATAGGGACGTTTTCAAGGCCAATCAGATTATCAATTATTTTGACAAAAACCCAAAAGCGGGAAGTATCTATTCCATTCTCCCATTGCTATTCAGCTTCTTCCAAAACATGATGGTGGCCTACTATTGCCCAAAGCGGCAGAGCCAAGAGGCGGTGGCCGAATGGCTGGAACTGAGGTCACCCTGGGCTGCCAAGGAGTACATGACAGGCATGAGAAATTACACTGCCAGAAAAGTGATGGATATAATTGGTAAACTACGTGAGATAGATGGCAAAAGTAAGGGTCTGGACAACCCTAACACACCTCCTGAGGAGCTAATGAAGGAACTAATTTTTTACATTTTGCACTAAAACAAGCCCTCCGGCCACCTATTTTCTCCTAGAACGAGCACCTGCCAAGGGTGCTTTTTTTACGCCTAAACACCGATAAAACCAAGGGGTTACATCCATTTAGACCCCTTCAAAACTCGCGTATTTTGATTCTTCCGTCCAGTTGTGCAGAATTTGCGAGTATTGGCGATTTTTGGACTTTTAGGTACTCACAAATTTATGCTTCACATTTGTTTGCATTTAATTATGTTTGATTTAATTATCTAAATGCTATGTCACAAGAATAGAAATCTAAATTTTGGCAACACTTTAATCATTTAAATCGCCATACATTACAATATAAAAAGTCAAATATTTAAATCTAAATATCCGAGATTAAATTTATAAAGACATAAATATGCAAAGTTATTTTTTAGTTTATAAATGATTAAATATTAAACAGTTATATTTCTTTGTTAATATAATATGGTATCTAAAAAGCTGATAATTCCTTGCATGGTCCACCCTAGTGCTGAATAGGCCTATTAATTCTGTAAATATCTAAATTATTCCCAGTTATTTAGCTAAAAGGCCTATATTTAAGGTTCTGCATGGTTTAGGGTAATAAATTCAAATTTGCAAATATAAAGTCAACCTTGTTTTACAATCCTAAATCCATTTTGCGCATTTACAATTATATCTGCAAACTTTAAATTTCCGAAAATAAATTTAATATTATTGGTAGTGTCAAGAATTCTATTTACCTTTGTAAATCGAAAGAAAAACCCAAAAACAGGGGCTTTCCCCTACCCATCATTATGAAAGACAGAATTAAGACGCTCATGGAGAGCCAGCACATGACCCAGCAGTTGTTCGCCGACTTCCTCGGCATCAACCCTGCCACCCTCAGCGGCATCTTCAACGATCGCACGAAGCCCACCATCAACATCGTGGAGGCAGTGAAAAAGAAATTTCCTGACATCAGCCTAGACTGGCTCATGTTCGGAACAGGTAGTATGTACCAGAGTGCTGCCACTCCTGACGCTGTCGTCCCTCCCACTTCCCCCAACCCTACAGTCGCTCCCAACCAAGCACCGCCGAGATCAACCTGGACTCCTGAGCCGACGCTCGACTTTGGCGAATCTCTTGCCCCCACCCCGACGACTCATTACGCCACTCCGAGTAGTGGTCATTACAATGGCGCAAGAAATACCCGTCCAGAGGTCATCCGTGAGGAGGTAAAAATTATTGACAAGCCAGCAAGGCGAGTAACAGAAATCAGAGTGTACTACGACGACCAGACTTGGGAGAGTTTTGTACCCGCCAAGAAGTAACTTTTTGTGATGGTCGTATACATTGACGAAGCAACCAGCCTTGTCTGTCCTATACATTATTAATATATAATATACCGCAAAAAAAATATAAATCTTTGCTAGTCTCGTCATAAATGCTTAACTTTGCGCTCAGATTTTGTAACCAGCGCATATATTTGATTATGACGATAGACTTTGACAAGATGGACGGCCTTGTGCCCGCCATAATACAAGACGCCGACACGCGGCAGGTACTCATGCTGGGTTTCATGAACCGCGAGGCATACGACAAGACAATATCCACCGGCAAGGTGACCTTCTGGAGCCGCTCCCGCCAGACTCTTTGGACGAAGGGTGAGACCAGCGGTCATTTTCTCGACTTAGTGAGTATTGCCAACGATTGCGACAACGACACGCTGTTGGTAAAGGTACATCCCCATGGCCCCACTTGCCACACGGGCACCGATACATGCTGGGGAGAGGAAAACACGCCTATTTACCAGGAAGGCTGTCCGCTGCAGTTTATCTCCGACCTTCAGGACTTCATTGAAAAGCGAAAAGCAGAGATGCCCGAAGGCAGCTATACTACCCGTCTCTTCCGCGACGGTATAGCGAAGATTTCGCAGAAAGTAGGAGAAGAAGCCCTAGAGACCGTTATCGAGGCTATCAACGGTCCTGATGACAAGCTTATCTACGAGGCTGGCGACATGATTTACCACCTCTTGGTGATGCTCACTGCCCGTGGCCTTCGCATAGAGGATATCGCCGAGGAACTGCGCCGCCGCCACGACCCGGAATGGGACAAGAAGCGCAGGGCCGAGAAGGCCGCGAAATTAGCCCCTAATTAACAGTATATTTATCATTATTGAGGGTAAGAACAATTAATTTGTTCAGACCCCCACCCCCCTAACTTAGGGGGCTAAAACAGACCATGATTATTAACTACAAAAACGCAACCATCACGCAGAAGGATGGCATCGAAGTGCTCAAGAATGTAGACTTCCACGTCGACGACGGGGAGTTTGTCTACATCATCGGCCGCGTCGGTTCGGGCAAGAGCACGCTGTTGAAGACCATCTACTGCGAGCTGGACATCGACGAGGCCGACGAGGCCACCGTTCTGGAACAGGACTTGCTAACACTGAAGCGCAAGCACATTCCCGCCTTGCGGCGCAAGATGGGTATTGTGTTTCAGGACTTCCAGCTACTTGGAGACCGCAGCGTGGAGCAGAACCTGGAGTTCGTGCTGAAGGCTACAGGCTGGAAAGACCGTGCTGAGCGCAGCCAACGCATAGACCAAGTTCTCAGCGATGTGGGTTTGACTGGGAAGAAAGACAAAATGCCTCACGAGCTCTCGGGCGGCGAGCAGCAACGTGTGGCATTTGCACGTGCTATTCTAAATTCTCCCCGCCTCATCGTCGCTGACGAGCCCACTGCAAACCTTGACCACCAGACGGCAATCGGCATCATGAACCTGCTGCAGACCATCTCGAAGACGGGCACAGCCATTGTCATGTCTACCCATAATATTCCACTGCTCGACAAATATCCTGGACGCGTTTACCGCTGCAAGGAGGAGCATCTGGAGAGCGAAGAATAAGGCCTAAGGTTAAAAGACTAAGGCCTAAAATACAAAACTGAATAATAACGAAATGAACAAACTCAAATACATACTTACCACCCTATTCCTCCTGCTCTCGCTGGCCACAGGTGCACAAAAGATTACCCTTGGTTCCTGCACCACCAAGGACGGCGGCGAGTACTTCGGAGAGATGGCCGTAGGCATGCCCCACGGTAAAGGAAAGACAACTTGGAAGAACGGCAACACCTACGAAGGCCAGTACGAGAAAGGCAAGCGCAATGGCGAGGGCACCTACACCTTCTCCGATGGTGAGAAATACGAGGGCCAATGGCTCGACGACCACCAACACGGATTGGGTACCTATTATTTCGCGAACAATAATAAATATGTAGGCCTGTGGTGGAAGGACTATCAGCAAGGCGAGGGCACGATGTACTACTTCAACGGCGACACCTACGTAGGGCTTTGGCGCGAGGACAAGCGCAACGGCAAAGGCAAGTACACCTTTGACAGTGGCGCCTGGTACGAGGGTGACTGGAAGGAAGACAAAAAGAGTGGTCGTGGCACCTTCGACTGGGGTGATGGTTCGAGATACGAAGGCCAGTGGCTCAACGACAAGAAGCATGGCGAGGGTCGCTTTACATACGCCAATGGCGACCAGTACCGCGGCCAGTTCCAGAACGACCTCATGCACGGTAAGGGCATATACAAGTTTGCGAACGGTGACATCTACGAAGGTGACTACCAAAACGGACAACGCACGGGCACCGGCATCTTCAAATGTGTCAACGGCGACCGTTACACCGGCCAGTTCTACAACGGCGACAAACAAGGTAATGGACGCTTCGTCTGGGCAAACGGCACGACTTACAACGGAGAGTGGAAGAGCGACAAGGCCAACGGGAAGGGCAAGCTGACGACGAAGGCTGGCGACGTGGTGGAGGGTCAGTTCGTGGCCGGACAGCCCAGCGGTGAGTGCACCGGCAACCTTGCCGACGGCTCGAAGTTCAAGGCATACTACAAGAACGGCGTACGCCACGGACCTGCCATCGAGATAGACAAGGAAGGACTCCGCTTCGAGGGCAACTATAACGAAGGCCGCCGCGACGGAGAATTCCTCGAGAAAGACCGCAACGGGAAAGTAGTGCACAAGGGCACCTACACCAACGGACGCCGCAACGCAGAATTCTAAAATCTCAAACCTCAAATCTCAAATCTCAATCCTCAAATCAATACTGCTATGATTATTGACACACTAGAAAACCTGGCCAAGTACGAAGCCATCAACCCGCTCTTCAAGGACGTGGTAAAATTCATCGCCGAAAATGACCTCGAAATGATGGAGGCCGGCAAGTATCCCATCAAAGGCAACGACCTCTTTGTCAACATCGCCATCGCCAAAGGCAAGGCTCCCGACGAGGCCGTCCTGGAGACCCACGTCAACATGATTGACATCCAGATTCCCATCGACGGTCCCGAGACCTATGGCTACACACCCCTCTGCCGCCTGCCCGACTTTCCTTACAACGTCGAGAAGGACATCACGAAGTACCCCGACCTCATGGCCGAGAGTTTCATCGACTGCCAGCCCGGCATGTTCGCTATCTTCTTCCCCCAGGATGGCCACGCCCCCTGCATCTCCATGGCCCCAGAAATCAAGAAGGCCATCTTCAAGGTAAAGGTGTAAAGAGCATCTAATAGTTCCATACTAATAAATTCCAGCTATGAAACGTTCATTACTATTCATTTTCCATTTTTCACTTCTGTTCCTCTTCGCTTTCCAGGCTTCCGCCTACAAAAAGCAGTCGATTGACATTACTGTAAATGGACAGAAGAGGAACATGGTGGTTTTCACCCCTAACTCACTTCCTGCCAAGTCACCGTTGTTCATCGTCACCCACGGTATGAACCAAAGTCCGGAATACCAATATGACAGTGACAAGATGTACGAAATAATCGACACGGCCAAGTTCGTCGTCACCTATCTGCGCAGCGATGGCAACACATGGGACACAGGCGGCACGAAAGACCAGAACTTCGTCACCAAGACGATTGAAGCAATGGCAGACAGTTTTGACATCGACAAAGAACGTGTGTATTGGTCAGGCTTCTCAATGGGATCTATGCTCATCCATCATTGCATCGCCAACATGCAGGGCAAGATTGCGGCCTTTGCCCCTACGAGCGGCATCCAGTTCTCCGAACAGCCTTGGAACAACTGTAAGAAGCCCGTCAACCTGTTGGAGTGCATTGCCTACGGCGACGATGTGTTCGGCTATGAGCAGTATGGTATTCACGCCTACATCGAGAATTATGCCAAGCACGACAAGCACACCCGTTACTCCAAGACGACCGGCTACAAGCCTGTCAGCAGCAGCTGGTATGACGGCGACCTGGAGAAATGGACGGGCGGTCCTAACGGCGGCGAAGTGTGGCTATACTCCTACAACAACGGCGGACACTGGCCCATGGATCTGAACCGCCACCTCATCTGGAACTTCTGCAAACGTTTCTCTCTGAATATGCCTTTAGCGAGCATCACCGAACCTTCAAGCGATGCCAATTATCTCTTCATGGCTCCGAAGGAAGAGGCAGTTTTTCCTGACCTCACATTGACTGCGACAGCCAAAGCTACCAAAGGCGAGATTGTACAGATAGACTTCTATGATGGCAACACGCTGATAGAGTCACTGTCAGCCGCTCCCTACACCACGACATTGGCATCCCCTGCAACTGGCAAGCACGACATTCGCGCGGTGGCCACTGACAGCAATGGCAAGACAGCAGAAGCCTCGTGCGAGGTCAACTATGCTGTGTCACAAGCCACCTACACCTTCAATAAGTTTTTCAAAGAAGGCATGGTGCCACAGGGGTGGCACGTGAGCAACGGCTCCACGAAACGTGTGGGTGGAAGCCTCACATACACCGATGGCCCCCGCATCCTACGTTTCACGAATACCACCCGAGGATTTGGATATGGAATCCTCGTGCAGAACGCAACCATCAGGGCGAAAGCCGCGTATGCGAAATACGGCGACAACGAAGCCAATTCCCATCTGACCTTGCACGCAGGACATTATGTTGTCAAGTACAAACTCTGCAACTGGAATCAGCCCAACTTCAAGCCAGTGACTGTCGCCATAGAGAGTGTTAGCGGCGAGGAAGTGGTATCCCAGATTTACACGCCCACCGTCAATATTGGTGGCGACACAGGAAATAAGTTCACCGACGTCATTCAGCAGACACTCGAGTTCGATATTCCTGAGAATGGTGACTATGTCATTGCCTTCTACACCGATGCCGCTCGTAATTCCGACTTCGTACTGGGGCAGCTCAGCATCCAGCCTAAGGATTTTTTTGTCGTAGGCATCAAGGATATTGACGTTTCACAGATGTACGGTTCTCGATTTGGGGAAAGCACATGCTTTGACCTCAGCGGTCGTAAAATCACAAACGACAAATCGTCCAATCGCAGACTGTCACCAGGCCTATACATCATTGACGGCCGCAAGATGGTCATCCGATAGCGGTATAAATCGAAAATAGTAAATCGAAAATCGTAAATCGAAAATCGTAAATATAGGTGCGATAACCTTTTTAACCCAATTTCTGAATTTATATGAAAGAGACAACAAAGAAAGTGACAAAAAAGACCGCCGTTCCCGAAGCTCCACAACATATCGGCCTCGTGCAGAACGACCCGTGGCTTGAACCATTTGAAGGTGCCATCAGCGGTCGTCACGACCACGCAGTATGGAAGCTGAACCAGCTGACCCGCAACGGCAAGAAGCCGCTCGGCGACTTTGCCAGCGGGCATCTCTATTTCGGCTTGCACAAGCTGACGCGCGGATGGGTGTTCCGTGAGTGGGCGCCCAATGCCACCGAAATCTACCTTATCGGCGAGTTCAACGACTGGAAGGAAGATGAGAAGTACAAGCTGAAACGCATTGAGGGCACCGGCAACTGGGAACTGAAACTGAAGGAGAAGGACCTGAAGCACGGACAGCTCTACAAAATGAAGGTGAAGTGGAACGGTGGCGAGGGCGAGCGCATACCCGCCTGGTGCCGTCGCGTAGTGCAGGACGACGTGACGAAGATTTTCAGCGCCCAGGTGTGGAACCCCGCCGTGCCTTACGTCTGGAAGAAAGCCAACTTCAAGCCGAAGAAGAACCCGCTGCTCATCTACGAGTGCCACGTGGGCATGGGTCAGGATGCCGAGAAGGTGGGCACCTACACCGAGTTCCGTGAAAACGTGCTGCCCCGCGTGGCCAAGGACGGCTACAACTGCATACAGGTGATGGCCATTCAGGAGCATCCCTACTACGGCAGTTTCGGCTACCACGTTTCAAGTTTCTTCGCCCCCAGCAGCCGATTCGGCACACCCGAGGAGCTGAAGGCCCTCATTGACGAGGCTCACCGTCTGGGCATCGCTGTCATCATGGATATTGTTCACAGTCATGCTGTCAAGAACGAGGTGGAGGGCTTGGGCAACCTCTGTGGCGACCCCAACCAGTTCTTCTACCCTGGCGACCGCCACGAACATCCGGCATGGGACTCGCTCTGCTTCGACTACGGCAAGGATGACGTTGTCCACTTCCTGCTCTCCAACTGCAAGTACTGGCTTGAGGAGTTCCGCTTCGACGGCTTCCGCTTCGACGGTGTCACCTCCATGCTCTACTACAGTCATGGTCTGGGCGAGGCCTTCTGCAACTATGCTGACTACTTCAACGGCCACCAGGACGACAACGCCATCTGCTACCTCACGCTGGCCAACAAGCTCATACACGAGGTGAACCCGCAGGCCATCACCATCGCCGAGGAGGTCTCCGGCATGCCCGGCCTCGCCGCCAAGTTCGAGGACGGAGGCTTCGGCTTCGACTACCGCATGGCCATGAACATCCCCGACTACTGGATTAAGACCATCAAGGAACAGAGCGACGAGAACTGGAAGCCCAGCTCCATATTCTGGGAGGTGAAGAACCGCCGACCCGACGAGAAGACCATCAGCTACTGCGAGAGCCACGACCAGGCTCTGGTGGGCGACAAGACCATCATCTTCCGACTCATCGACGCCGACATGTACTGGCACTTCGCCAAGAAGGACGAGAACGGCGTGGCCGAGCGAGGCATCGCCCTGCACAAGATGATACGCCTCGTCACCTGCGCCGCCATCAACGGCGGCTACCTCAACTTCATGGGCAATGAGTTCGGACACCCGGAATGGATTGACTTCCCACGCGAGGGCAACGGATGGAGCTACAAGTATGCACGCCGACAGTGGAACCTCGTGGACAACCACGACCTGTGCTACCACTGGCTCGGCGACTTCGACCGCGAGATGCTCCGCGTCATCAAGCTCGTGCGCAACTTCCAGGACAAGCCCGTCGTGGAGATATGGCACAACGACGGCGACCAGGTGCTGGCCTTCATGCGCGGCGACCTCCTCTTCGTCTTCAACTTCTCGCCCACGCAGTCCTTCACCGACTACGGCTTCCTCGTGCCCACAGGCTCATACGAGGTCGTGCTCAACACCGACGCGCAGCAGTTCGGCGGCCACGGATTCGCCGACGACACGATGACGCACTTCACCAACTTCGACCCCCTCTACGTGAAAGACCACAAGGAGTGGCTGAAGCTCTACATTCCCGCTCGCTCAGCCGTGGTGCTGAAGAAGAACTAATTTTAAAGGGAGTGAAAGGGGAGTGAAAAGTATCGTCCCTTTCACTCCCTTAAAAAATTAGTTCTTACTTCAGCTCTGTCACTGCGGTTTCACGTTATTTGTCTGCTTCTCTACAAATCCCTCCATAATGGCCGTTGGTGCAGCCTTGCTGTCGAAGGCTCCGAGCCTGTAGCCGCCGGGCAGGCATTGCGGTTCCCAGTAAAACACGCCGCGGCAGTGGCCCTCGGTCTCTGTCTGCGCCTCATGAATGATGCGGGTCAGCTGGCGCCGTCCTTCCTCCATCAGCTCAGGGTGCTGCTCGTCCACCTCGAAGCCAGTCTCCACAATCATCACATCGCAACCGTATTTTTTGCTGCAATAACGGATATTGCGCATGCAGTCGGTAATGATGCTGTCGGCATTCAGTTCCGGGTGGTCTTTACGAGCCCAGTATGGATAGAGCGACATGCCTATCATGTCCCACTTGCCGCCGTATTTCTTCACAATGTCGAGGTTCCAGTCGTAGAGCGACTGCTTGTGACCGCGATCCAGGTGTATGATGACAGTGGTCTCGGGAAAGACCTCCTTCACGGCATCGTAGGCAGCGCCGATGAAGCCAGCGTACTGACTGGGGTTCTTCTCGATATGTCCCATGGGCCACAGCATGCCGTTGGCTGTCTCGTTGCCCACCTGCACCCATCGGGGCGTGATGTCGTTCTGCTTGAGCAGGGTGAGCACGTCGATGGTATGTTCCCTCAGGTCGCACTTCATCTGCTCGAAGCTGTGCCCCTGCCAGGCGGCGGGTATGCCCTGCTTCTGGGGGTCGGCCCATGTGTCGCTGTAGTGGAAGTCCACCATCAGATCCATGCCTAGGGCTTTCACGCGCTTGGCCATCGCCAGCAGTTCGTTCTTGTCACAGTCGCCGCCACGCGGATTCACCCAGACGCGCATCCGGATGGCGGACATCTGATAGTCGTTCTTCAACAGTTCCAGGCACTCGCGCTCCCGTCCGTTGCGGTCGTGGAACACCACGCCCCGCCGCTCCTGTCCTTGCAGGAATCCAACGTCGGCGCCCTTTACGAAGTTGTTCTGTGCAGCCAGTCCGCCATAAAATGACTGGCCGATAATAAACAGCAAAAGAGTGATGATGTAGGTACGTGTCATAGTTATATTTTTTTCTTGTTCCATCGCTTATCAAAGAGGTTCAATTCGTCCATGTCCTCTCTCTTAGAAGATCTCACCGTTCCAAAGCATCTTCAGGAAGTCTTGTACATAAATCTATGAAATTTGAGAGTGTACTCCCGAATTTCATAATAAAATCGGGAGTTTAGTCCCGAATTTTATAACTTTTTTCGTTTGCAAAGATACGAAACAACTACGACATACAAAAACAATTAAGAATCTTTATTACTATTACTTTCTGCACGCGAGCCTCTGAGACGATGGACATGCCTATCGTCACAATTACGGATTTCTCGCATAAACGTGTAAGATATGTAACAATCGCATGAAACAATGCAACAAACATAAATCTTCACGACTTCAGAAGCAGAACGATGGTGCCATCACCGTTCACGTCGCCTTACATTTCTTCATCTCTTTCGCTTATCGTCGTTTTTCTTTGCCAAGATGTTTTATGTGTTATTGAATGATGATTGACAGGTCTTTTGTGATGTTTTGTGGTTGCAATATTAAGCATTTTCTGACAAAGTGCAAAGCAATTAGACAAAAAGTGTGAAACTCCGATAGTTTTTCTTTTGTTTTTGCAATTGTTAGACTATTATTTTCTAACTTTGCAGCAATATTTCGCTGTATAGGTATAAATAATTCATCAATAGTCAACAGTAAAGATTGAAATAATTTCTGAAATATGGATAAACAGGTCATCAAAAACATTATTATGGAGCGGCATCGTGAGGTGCGCGAAAGGCAGCTTGTGGAGCGTCCTCAGTTGTTTGAGCGCAGGATGAACTACGTGCTGGTAGGCATCCGAAGGGCCGGCAAGTCGTGCCTGATGATTCAGGACATGCAACGACGCATTGCCGCAGGGGAAATCACTTTGGAAGATTGCCTCTATATCAACTTTGAGGATGAGCGCATCCGCTATATGCCCGCCACGGAGTTAGGAGTTATCCTCGACTGCTATGCCGAGATGTTCGGAGACCATAAACCCTTGATATACCTCGACGAGATACAGATCATCGAGGGATGGGAACAGTTTGTGCGCCGTCTTGCCGACCAGCAGTACCGCATCATGGTGACGGGGAGCAACGCCAAAATGCTCAGTAGCGAGATAGCCACCACACTGGGTGGTCGTTTTGTCATTCGTGAAATCTGGCCTTTCTCCTTCCTGGAGTACCTTTCCTATCGCGGAGTGACACTACGAAACAACTGGCAATATGACTCCAAACTGTTGCATGAGATTGCCCGTCGCATGGATGACTATTTCTATTACGGTGGTTTCCCTGAGTCGTTCGACCTCCTTGACAAACGTGAGTGGATAAACAGTCTCTACCAGAAGATTCTCTTGGGTGACATTGTTGCCCGGCATGGCATACGCAACACCCGTTCCATCCGTCTGCTGGCAAAGAAGATGGCCGACAGCGTGATGCAGCCGACAGCCTTAACGCGGCTACAGCATATTGTCAAATCGACTGGCGAGAAGATAGGTCTGGCCACCGTCAAGGATTACCTTGAGTATTTTGAAGAGAGCTATTTGACGTTTTCCCTCTCCAATTTTGTGTCACCGGTCACAGACCAAGAGACCATCAAGAAACGGTATTATTCAGATAATGGTATTCTGAACATCTTCCTTTTCAATGGAGAGACCAAACTGTTAGAGAACCTATGTGCCATCCACCTGATGAAACAATTCAGCAATACCGACGAACCACGCCTGTTCTACTACAATCGCAACATTGAGGTCGATTTCTACGTTCCAGAATCAAGGCTTGCCGTACAGGCTTCCTTCGACATCAACGACGAGGAGACCCGCCGCCGTGAAGTCTCCGACCTCGTGTCTCTTCACAAGGCCTTCCCCCTGCAAAGAGCCGTCATCGTCACTCGAGACCACGAGGAGCAGATAACAGAATGCAGCCTCACCATCGAGGTTATCCCCGTCTGGAAATGGCTGCTGGAATAACTTTAATCCATACTCCCACTCCTTCATGAAATCGAGTATGTTGTCGTTGTTTTATTGAATGATGATTGACAGGTCTTTTGTGATGTTTTGTATTTGCCAATAAGTCTGTGGCGACAGGTCGTTAATCAAAACATCTTTCTTGAACGATAAGGAAGTGCCGCGACAAAGCAAATCACCGATGTAAGCTACAAGCTCGAAAAGATTGTGACCTCTGACATGGAGATAGGCGTTTTGCTCGTTCACATTGAGAGTCTGATAATAACACCTCTCGGCCACGAAGTCAACGGACTTTGCAAAAGGTGCGTAATCCGCCCCATACCCGTTCACTTTCCGGGGGCTATTTAAAGCCCCAATGAGGCATGAAAAAGCCTCGTTTTGATGTCCATTCATTCTGAAAAAGAACGAAAAAGTGGACATTATGGACATTGAAACGACA
>JAFVFY010000111.1 GCA_017475265.1 Prevotella sp.
GAATGGCAAGAAGGCAAGCCTTGGAAGCGTCCTGCAGAGTGGGATGATGCTAAGAAGGCTTACGAACTGGGCGTGAAGAACCAGACACAACTCTCAGGAAAGCCCTTTAACTATGAGTTCTGTCCGCAGGACGACTACTATCTGAAGTCACACCTCTTTGGTGACATCTTCGCTGGCGACCAGCTCTCTGCTGCAGATCGCGAGATAGTAACCGTAGCAGCCCTGAGCGGTCTCGATGGTGTTGCTCCACAACTGGCTGCCCACAAGAAGGGGGCTGTAAACATGGGCAACCCGCAGAAACTCGTTGACGAACTCTGTGCGTGGCTTGACAGCGAGAGCTATACCCTGCGCAGTAAGTGGCCGAAGGGCGAACCCAATACGGGCTATGCGCAGTATTTCATCGGCAACAGCTACTTGGCTGATGTAGGCGGTGGTGTGCATAATGTCACATTCGAACCTCGCTGCCGTAACAATTGGCATATCCATCACAAACAGGTGCAGGTATTGATCTGCGTCGCCGGTCGCGGCTGGTATCAGGAATGGGGCAAAGAACCGCAGGAGATGACTCCCGGCACCGTCATCGCCATCCCTGCCGAAGTGAAGCACTGGCACGGAGCCGCCAAAGATTCGTGGTTCCAGCATCTAACATATCATAAGGATGTGCAGGATGGAGCATCTAACGAGTGGTTAGAGCCTGTAACAGATGATATATATGACATATTACAATAGGGGGAAATAGCACTTTCCGTAATATTGGTAATTCTTTCCAAGATTTGGGTAGTACCTGATTGGCAGAATCGTCGTACCTTTGCAGCGGATTTCAAAACGTAATGAAGATGAAGCAGATAATGATGTTACTGGCAGCAATGTTGCTGACTGCCTGTTCAAAGGACGACGAAGTGAAGGCCGCCACCGTGCAGGAGGCAGGCAAGACGCTGGTGGTGTACTACAGTTACACGAACAATTGTCACGAGATAGTGACCTCTCTGACGAGCCAAATACAGGCTGACGTGATGCGGATTGAACCTGCGGACAAGACGCAGAAGTACGAGGCAAACGGCTATGCCATCGGCACGGCGCTGCTGAACGCTATCAAGGCTGCGCCCAACGATGCGGCGAGTTATCCGTCTATCGACCCTGTAAGCATTACCGACCTCTCGCAGTATCAGAACATCATCATCGTCACACCCCTGTGGTGGAGCCAGATGGCGGCCATCATGCAGACGTACCTGTTTAATTATAGTTCGCAAATGGCGGGCAAGCATGTGGCGCTGATTGTGTCGAGCCACAGCAGCGGTATCAACGGCGTGGTGGCCGATGCGGAACGACTGGTGAAGAACGTCACTTGGATGGGCGATGCCCTTTGGATCAATGCAAGTAACCACGGGAACCGCGCCTCGCTAATTCAGAACTGGCTGCCAACGCTGAACTTCGCAGAAAAACAAACTACTATGGATAAAATGTATATCACTATTGGCGGCGTGACGCAACCGGCTACGCTTGTTGACAATGCCGCCACTCAGGCACTTGTGGAGAGACTGAAAGACGGAGCGGTAACCGTGACGCTGAACAGCAGCGGAGACTTTGAGATTTGGGGAGTACTGGGTTTCTCGCTGCCCATAAGCAACGAGCAGATTAACGCACAACCGGGTGACGTCATCCTGTACAACGGTTCGAATATCTGCATCTTCTACGGCACGAACTCGTGGAGCTACACCCGTTTGGGTAAGATTGACGGACTGTCGGAGAGCGAACTGCGCACGTACCTCAAAGCAGGCGAAAGCAACATCAGGGTCACGCTGTCGCTGAACAATGCAACAGGTATCAGCAATGTCCGCTCCAATGCAGAAAGCGGAGCGTACTATTCGCTGAATGGTCAGCGAGTAGAGAATCCAAGCAAAGGCATATTCATTAGAAATGGTAAAAAAGTAATTTTATGAGAAAGTCAGTATTTGCCGCAGTGCTGATGGGCTTGACGCTCACGGCCTGCAACGAGAACAAACAAACTACAAACGAAGATATGAATACAACATTGCAATTGACTCAGGAGTGGGACAAGGTGTTCCCGCAGAGTGACAAGGTGACTCACGAGAAAGTGACCTTCAAGAACCGCTTCGGCATCGAATTGGCTGCCGACATGTACACACCGAAGAATGCAGAGGGGAAGTTGGCTGCTATCGCCGTCTCTGGTCCCTTCGGCGCCGTGAAGGAACAGTCGAGCGGTCTCTATGCACAGACGCTGGCCGAGCACGGATTCCTGACTATCGCCTTCGACCCGTCCTATACCGGTGAGTCGGGTGGCGAACCTCGCTATGTATCTTCTCCCGACATCAACACGGAGGATTTCTCTGCGGCGGTGGATTACCTCATGACGCGCGATGATGTGAACCCTGACCGCGTGGGTATCCTCGGCGTGTGCGGATGGGGAGGCATCGCCCTCAATGCAGCGGCACTCGACCCGCGTATCAAGGCCACCGTGGCGACAACGATGTACGACATGAGCCGCGTGTCGCAGAACGGCTACAACGACGAGGGCGACAGCAAAGAGGCGCGTGACGAGATGCGCAAAGCCCTGGCCGAGCAGCGGCTGAAGGACTACCGGGGCGGCTCCTACGAGCGTGCAGGCGGCGTGGTGGAAGATACGACCAACATGCCGTGGTTCGTTCAGCAGTACCATGCCTACTACAAGACCCCTCGCGGCTACCATAAGCGTAGTCTCAACTCCAACGAGGGCTGGAACAAGACATCCGTGCTGCCCTGGCTCAATGCCGGTTTCCTCAAGTTCACCAACGAGATTGATAATGCCGTCATGATTCTTCACGGTGAGAAGGCTCACAGCCGCTATTTCGGCATCACTGCCTACGAGAACATGACGGGCGCAAAGGTTGATTTGCAGGGACAGGATGAGAACCTGCAGCCGCTCAATGCACCGCTTGCTGAGCCGTTCATCGTTACTCGCGGCAACAAACAACTCTACATTGTTCCTGGTGCCACCCACTGCGACCTCTACGATGGTGGTGAACAGAACTACATCCCCTTCGACAAGCTTGCTACATTCTTCCACGACAATTTGAAATGACCAACAAGAGAATCATTCAGATAGACAGCGTTGATGCGTACAACAAACTGTACGGCTGGGAGACGCTACACCCGCTGGTGACGGTGGTGAATCACGCCAATCCGATGGCCAGCGACTTGAATCACTCGCGGCTGAACTACGGCCTGTATGCGCTGTTCCTGAAGCAGGGCGACGGCTGCTCGATACGCTACGGACGCGAGAAGTACGACTATCAGGAGGGCACAGTGGTGAGCTTCAAGCCCGGACAGGTGGTTGAGGTGGAATGGGACGAGAGCCGCCCCATGCCGCCCTCACGCGGACTGCTGTTCCACCCAGATTTGCTCTACGGCACGCAACTCGCACGCCGCATCAACGACTACACGTTCTTCGACTACGACCAGCGCGAGGCCCTACATCTATCGGAGCGTGAGCAGCACATGGTGGTGGAACTGTTCGACAGAATCGAAGAGGAATTGCAGCACCCCATCGACCGCCACTCACAGACGCTCATCACCGATGCCATCGGCCTGCTCCTAGATTACTGCATGCGCTACTACGACCGCCAGTTCATCACGCGCCACAAGGTGAACAGCGACATCCTCACAGCCTTCCATCAGCAGTTGCGCGAGTACTTCATCAGTGGTCATCCCGAACGTAACGGTCTGCCATCTGTTGCCTATTTCGCCGACAAGGCCTGTCTCTCCCCCAACTATTTCGGCGACCTCATCAGCAAGGAGAGCGGCACCACCGCCCAGCGCCACATCCAGGATGCCGTCATCGAGCGTTCTAAGCAACTGCTCGTTGAAACCCGCCTACCCGTCAGCGAGATAGCCTATCAACTCGGCTTCGAATATCCGCAGCACTTCTCGCGCCTCTTCAAGTCGCGCACAGGTATGACACCGAATGAGTATAGATTAACAGCATAAAATAAACAAAGATGAAAAGAGTTATAGTTATATCCACGAGCCTTCGTCATGGCTCAAACAGCGATATGCTCGCTGACCAGTTCGTGGAAGGTGCCAAGGCTGCTGGAAACGATGTAGAGAAGATCTCACTTGCAGGCAAGAATATCCAGTTCTGTAAGGGCTGTTTGGCTTGTCAGAAACTGGGGCGCTGTGTCATCAACGATGACGTGAACGACATCATGACGAAAGTGCTTCAGGCCGACGTCATCTGCTGGGCTACTCCCATCTACTATTACGAGATGAGTGGACAGATGAAGACACTCATAGACCGCATGAACGCTATGTATGAACTGGATTATCAGTTCCGTGATGTCTATCTGCTGACAACGGCAGCCGAGGATGAAGAACAAACGCCAAAGAGGGCCGAGGCTGGTCTAACTGGTTGGATTGACTGCTATCCAAAGAGTCATCTGGCTGGCACTCTCTTCTGCGGTGGTGTAAATGATGCA
>JAFVFY010000025.1 GCA_017475265.1 Prevotella sp.
ACCGGTTCCGCTGATTTGTTTCTTTCCTGACGATGCGTTGCCAACGTCAAAACCAAGGCTAATCCCCATAGATTCATGCACACCAGCAGTACAACAAGTTCTTCATATGGCCGTGAGGCCACACGAAGACCTCTTTAGTTTGATGCCGAATCATGTTCATTTATTGCTCAGGGAAAAGGAATGGCACATTGGCGATATAATGAAGTCAATCGCCTCAAGCTATGTTTTCTGTTTTAACAAGAAGTACGGGCGTATAGGACATTTGTTCCAAGACAGGTTCAAGAGCGAACCGTGTGATGACATGTCATATTTCTTCACCCTGTTCCGCTAGGGTCGTGGGGACAGGAACATTGACCCGAGTCTGGGTTAAGTGCCTGTCCCCACGACCCTAGACAACTAAAGATTATACAACTATGAAGAATCTTTTTTCCCTATTCTTTTCCTTGCTCATAGTTTCGGGAGCATGGGTCGCCTGTTCCACAGACGAAGAATCATACACAATTATTGGTCACGAGCATCCTACAGGAGGCCAGGATGTCTATCCTAAGGAACAGTCGTATAAAGGACGGCCATACGTGGTATTTGGATTCGGTGGAGATCACTTAACTGTTGAATTTTGTGATTTGGAGTTTAAAGGCCGACCTGAAGGTGTAAAGACAATAAAGAGAATTTCTAAGACAGCAGAGGGGCACGACTCTCTTACCGTTGTTTTTGAACCTGTATATCGGAACATTTCTGACGTTTCAATCGAAGATGACTCTTATTATCTCATTTGGTTTGAATTAGGAGGTGACAGCATTTCCCATGGCGACAAGATGTATCTGAAATGCAACAATAACGGCTACAGCTACGATGGTTTGGTGTCATTAATAGACAATGACCGCAAAGGCTTTGTGGAAATAGAAATGAATAAGGACGAGTCAATTTCTGATATGGCACGACAGCCACGAATGAGAAGCGATTTTGAAAAGCAAAATACAGGGCCTCCTGCACATTTTAGGAGCATCTAGTAACAATTCGGGCGAATCGTTTGGCGGTTCGCCCGCTTTTTCGTAACTTTGCACCCGAGAAACGTCAAAAGAAGAAAGGAAGGCGACAATGAGAGACAAGACATTTATCAGTTTCGACTGGGCCCTGAAGCGTCTGTTGCGCGACAAGGCCAACTTCGGTGTGCTGGAAGGGTTCGTTTCGACCTTGTTGGAACGGCCAGTGAAGATTCACCGTCTTTTAGAGAGTGAGGGCAACAAGGAACGCGACGACAGCAAGATGAACCGCGTTGACTTGCTGGCCGAGGACGAAGACGGCGAACTGCTATTGGTCGAGGTGCAGGGAGAATCGGAGTATGCCTACTTCCAGCGCATACTCTTTGGTGCATCGAAACTGGTTACGGAATACATCGACAGCGGGAAGAACTACGAGAACGTGAAAAAGGTCTATAGCATCAACATCGTCTATTTCGACCTGGGTCAGGGCAAGGACTTCATCTATCGCGGACGTACTGAGTTTCGGGGTGAGCACTACGATGACGTCCTGCAGCTCTCGACCTTCCAGAAGCAGAAGTTTGGCGTGGACAGCGTATATAAGCTGTTCCCGGAGTACATTATCCTGAAGGTGAACGATTTTAACCGCTGGTCGAAAGTGCCCCTGGAGCAGTGGTGCTACTTCCTGGCCAACACGGACATTCCTGAGGATGCCAATGCGCCCGGCCTGCAGGAAGCACGTGAAAAACTGCTGTTCGTCAAGATGAGCCGTGAAGAACAAATGGCCTACCGACGTTACATTGACGATCGTGTCATCCTGGCCGACCAGATTGTCACCGCCCGGGGTGAAGGAAAACTTGAAGGTCGTGCAGAAGGTCGGGTGGAAGGTCGTGCTGAAGGTCGTGCTGAAGGTCTTGCTGAAGGTCTTGCAGAGGGTCGTGAGGAAGGCCGTGCTGAAGGCCTTGCCGAAGGTCGTGCTGAAGAGCGTATTGCCAATGCCAGAAGTCTGAAGGAAAACGGTGTCCCGATGGATATTATTATCAAGAGCCTGTCACTCACCGAGAGCGACATAGCCCAGCTATGATGTTTAATTCATATCCAAAATGCCGATAAATAGTTCTTACTGTGGTAGGCCTTTTAGCCGATGAAATCGGCAAAACCTGAACTTGTCGAGGTGATGGAAATCTTTTTGTCCATCACCTCGACAACGTTTTATTTGGTGTCTTTCGGTTTATTTTGTACCTTTGCAGCTGAAAACTCACACTTTAACAAATGAACCATAACCGTTTGTCCATCTTCGATTGGTTGCCATTTGCAATCCCCCTCCTGCTGCTTTCGGCCTGTGATGCTGGCCGCCATGAGCGTATGCGGGAGGAACTGTTTCGTGCCCGTGAGATGAACAAGGAGTACATAGACTTCACCACCGACTCCGTGATGAAGGAGGTGGCGGCCTACTACGAGCGACACGGTACGCCCAACGAGCGCATGGAGGCCTACTACCTGCTAGGCCGAGCTTTCTACGACATCGGTAAACTGCCTAATGCCCTCGAGGCCTACCACGCTGCCGCTGCCAGCGCCGACACCACAAGCGCCGACTGCGATTATCATACTTTATGCCGTGTGCATGCCCAGATGGCAGAGATTTTCCATCGTCACTACCAGCCACGAACCGCTATAGCAGAACTGTTGGAAGCTCAGCGGATGGCTTATAAGGACAGGGACACGCTGATGGCTATAGAGTGCTATTTCGACCAGTCGAACGAATATGAGCGCATGGGAGAGGCCGACACGGCGTTCGCCATTGCTACCGAGGCAGCAAAACTCTTTACTGCCGTAGGGAAGCACGACCGAGCTGCCGCCGCCAAGAACGCCACCATCCTGCTGCTCTTGGACAAGCATCGCACCGACGAGGCCAAGGCTGCCATCGAGGCTTACCTGGCATCGGCCTACGTCGATAGTCTGGGCAATGTGAGGCCTGGCCGCGAAATCTTCTACTACAAGCGCGGCCTGTACTATCTGCAAGTAGACAAAGCTGACTCTGCCGAATACTTCTTCCGCAAGGAGCTGCGCGAGGGCCGCGACATCAACAACCAGATTGCCGGGCGAAAAGGTCTGCAGCTGCTCTACGAGAAGCAGGGTAACGCTGACTCCGTGGCCAAATATGCTGCGGAAGGCTACTGCATGAGTGACTCTGTCTATATGCTTTCAGAGTCGCAGAACATTCAGTCGCTACAGGCAATGTTCGACTATAACCACAACCAGCTGATGGTGGAGCAGAAAAGCAACGAGCTCAGGAAGACAAGGCTCTATATGGTCATTGCCATATTATCGCTCCTGCTGGTCATATTCGTTGTGGTGTATCTGGCGCAGCGGCGCGACAGGCAACGTGCCATTGCCGCTGCCAACTACCAGACAACCATCAGGGAGCTCTCGCTCGAAGACAGGCTGAGCACTTCGCCCATCACCACCCATCTGCAAGAGCTGGCAAACAGCAATCCACCCAAAATAGCCGATTTCATCGACATAAAGAACCTGAAGGCACTCGTCAGCGACAACATCCCTTCGTTCTACGATACGGTCAACCCGCCACAACAGCCACTCGGCGAGCAGGAGTATGTGGTTTGTCTGCTGACGCGCCTTTCATTCCCGTCGGTAAGCATAGACCGACTGACAGGAGTATCGGAAGGCTATACCTCAAAACTGAAAAACAGGCTGTATAAGAAGCTGACGGGAGAAGACGGAAACGCCAAGGATTTCGAGCACTGGATTATGACTATAAAGTAATCATTTTTGCCGATTTTATCGGCAAACAAAGAACTTGTCGAGGTGATGGAAAACTTTTTGTCTATCATCTCGACAACGTTTTTTTTGGCGCTATTCGGTTTATTTATTACCTTTGCACCAAATTTAAACATTAATTACTATGATAAAGAAATTCTTTTTATTGATTGTTGCCTTCCTGATGGGAAGCTTGACAGCCGTAGAGGCAAAGATTTTTTATGTGCCCCTTTACATCATCGACACCCAAACAGACGTGAAAGAACAAAAACGCGCACCTTCATTGCCGTTGTTCATCACTCAGGATGACCATAAGCTGATACTGCCGGAGGTCGATGACTCCGTGACGTTCATGCTTCTCATAGACAATACTTGCGTCTATGAAGAAGCCTGTCAGCAACCACAGCCTCCCATCTATTTGCCCACCATGCTCACCGGAGACTTTGAAGTGCGCCTTTGTACTGACACCTATTATTATAGTGGTTACCTCACACTGGAATGTGAAGGCAAAGTAGATATTCCAAACGAAACGGAGGAATGGAGCTATATCGTTCCTTATGGCAGCGAATTGTCACAGGAGGATTTATTGAATAATCTCATGGGGTTGAATGTTGTTGAATACACCAGAAAGTACTACTATGAGAACGAGCAGCGGTTCATTGGAATGTTGCATGACGAGGTAAAAGCCGAATTACCTCAAGTGACAGATTATAGTAAGTATAATGAAAAAGGCATAAACTTATATGGCCTTATATCCGTTTTGGTAGGTTGTATTCAGGAGCTGAAATACGAACTTGACAGCCGTACAATGGCAATACTCGATGCTATGTCGCGTGGCTCATTCTCTTCCGATGTCAGTTCTGTCCGTGCCGCCATTGGCAATACCCTTCTCTCGGCTGCCGCCACGACGGTCAGCGAGCCAGCCAAGGTGCGCTACCATCTTGCCGACGACGTCAGCAATGCCTACATAGCTGTTACCGATATGGGTGGCCGCGTAGTGACAAGAGTGCCGGTATCACCATCCGAAACGAGCGCCTCTATCAGCAGCGGAGTCCTCGACGAGGGCATTTTCCTGTGCACACTCTACGCTGACGGAAAGATGATCAGCACGAAGCGGTTGGTCAAGACAAAATAACTAATCATGCTTAACAATAAATTATAAAAGAAACTATGTTCATTAAGAAATTGTTTATTGTTACATTCGCCCTGCTCATTTCCATATTGGCAGGTGCGCAAGAGCTCAATTATCGGGAGGTTGCCTATCCATACGATGACAGTGGCGATGTCATTTACCTTATACAAGGCTATTCTGTATACGAAGACATATTGAAGATAGACAAGTGGGTGGATTTGGAAGGTGATACTCCTTACTGGAAAGTTTTCACTGTTGACGGTCTTTCGTACCCAATCTACAGTTATCTAAGTGGGTCACACGCCACTTATCTGATATATCTGAAGGAGGACAGAGCGACACTGGTAAGTTGTTTCAATAACGGCGGGACAACCGATGACAGTAAGATAGGCTTAGTCGGTGATGGGAAGTTCATCATGCCGGAGTATGTAAATTATGACGGAAAGCAATACCCTGTAACCAAAATCCTGGAGGGATCCATCCATGAGGGCCGCTTTGGAGGCGTTTCCTCGTTGGTCATCTCTAACTCGGTGACGGAGATAGGTGACAATGCCTTTAGAATAAACGAGGAGAGTGCGCAATACAGGCCTTTCCTGACGTCCGTTGTAATGGGCAATTCAGTAAAGAAGATAGGTGAGCGGGCATTTGCCGGCCAGACGCTGCTGACCAACGTCGAAGTGAACTCATCGGTTGAGACCATCGGAAAGGAGGCTTTCAGCAAGTGTGGCCTAAAGACCATCGACTGGAAAGGCAGTATCAAGCAGATGGGCGAGGGGGTGTTCTCCTATTGTGACCAGTTGGAAACGGTGAACCTGAACTGTGAGATGGACACTTTGCCAAAGTGTACTTTCCTGATGTGCAAGAACTTGTCGTCGGTATCGCTCGGCAATAACATCCGTGTACTTGAAATGTATTCTTTCTCTGGAACTGAGAAGCTGACCAGTATTGAATTCCCCACCAACCTGGAGGCTATTGGGATTGGTGCCTTTGGACTATACAACTTGTCGGATTTCTGCGGACTGAAAAAGCTGGCGTGTCCTTCAGGGCTGAAAAGCATCGGAGTGCAGGCTTTCAGTGGCTGCAAGCTTGAGGAAATATCTTTTAATGAAGGATTGGAAGAGTTAGGCCATGAAGTATTTAACGTTGAGCTTCTGAAAGACATCTACTGTCCTTCCTTCATTGAAGCAGGCACTCAATACGGTGGCGCATTTTTCTTTGGCCCCGACATGGTGGAAACAAGGCCCGTTGGAAGGAACAAAAGCTACTGGGAAAAGACCAAGGTACACGTTCCCCACGACTTGATGGAGAAATTCCACGACACCTATCCCTGGTCTTATTTCACCATTGTGGATATGGAGACGGGCGAACCTTTTGTTCCATCTGAGAATCCGTCGGAGAAAGTCTGTGCAAAGCCGTCCATCACCATTGACAATAGCGAACTGATTTTCTCGTGCGAGACGGAGGATGTAGAGTATGTCACGACGATTTCCTGTTATGATGTTGGCACGCTGGTACATAAGGGGAATATCAAGCTGGCTGCATCCTACATCATCACTTCCTACGCCAAGCGTGAGGGGTATAAGAATTCGGAGACTGTGAAGGCCACGCTCTTCTGGCTTCCCAAGGGAAATAATGAGGAAATCGGCATCGACGAGGCGGTAATTTCTTCCCGGCCCGTACTGATAAGCAGCAACGGTGGAACGCTGATCATACAGGGCGCAGAAGCGGGCTGCATGATAACGGTCTATGACCTGTCGGGCCGAAGGTTGTCAGCGGCAAAGGCCAATGGCGCAACAACCTCCATCGCCACTACGCTGAAGAAGGGCGACACGGCCATCGTGCGTATAGGCGAAAAGAGCATGAAGGTGCTGATGGACTAGGCAGAATAAAATCAGAAACATGAAGCAATTTATAATTGCCATGCTGGCCATTGTAGTCCAGCTTGGCCAGCCTGGACTATGCGGCTACGATGCTGCCGCACAGGGGCTTGACACTAGTATTAACGGAGTGCTTACGAAACCTAACTTGAAGATTCTGCACATCGGCAATAGCTTCACCTTCGACACCACGTGCTACCTGCCAGAAATTGTCAAGGGTATGGAGGCTGACGTCAGTGATCTGTGTATCTACCGCATGATGCTGTCCTCGGCCTCGTTCAAGGACTGGTACGATACTTACAACGACATAGACATCCACCTGGACTACCGGATAGAAAAGGTTGTCGGCGGCATCGATGCCGGCATCGCCACTGGAGAGGGCAAGGCGGGCGACGGTTCACTCTTCCGCCAGGCACTAAGCGGTGAACAGTGGGACATCATCTTCATACAGCCCGACCCCTTTTCTGCTCCTTACTATGAGCAGTGGACGAACCACGATGTCAACGGATACCTCAACGAGCTGCTCGCCATCATCAACGAGCATCAGCCACAGGCCACCATCGGACTGGTGCTACAGCACAGCTCTGCCAGCAACGATGAGTACAATGCCGAAGGGTCGTCGCTGGAACGGTGGAGGCTCATTGCAGAGTCGGTGAGACAGTGTTACGGGGACTATGACATCGGTATCGTGCTGCCCTACGGTACTGCCGTGCAGAACCTGCGGGCCAGCTCGCTGAACAACGATATGGACCTGACAAGCGATGGCGCCCACTGTGAATTTGTCCTCACCCGCTATGCGGCCTCATGCTGCTACTACCAGGCAATTATCGCCCCTAGGACGGGTATCCCGGTGACCGAGGACAAGACACGCATCAACAAGGAATGGATACAGGGAAGCTCGCCTATGATTTCCGTTGACGATTACACAGCCCCCATAGCCCAGAAGGCCGCCATGCTGGCCGTAGCGGATATGTACCATTGCAATAATCCTGAGACGAGCGTTGTCGTGGGTATGAATAAAGTGCAATCCTCTCCTGTGCTACCAGGCATTTACGACCTGCAGGGCCGCTGCCTTGCGGACAAGCCGCAGAAGGGCATGTTTATACAAGATAGGAAGAAATATGTGAAGTAAGTTTTACTTAGAAATCTCACTGAAAACGAGAAAACGGCTTTGTTAAAAAAAACCGAGATACCTCACTCATACCTCACTCATACCTCACTCAATATCTCACTTTTAGGGCCGCAATGAATATAAGGATTTGTAATCCGCACTTTCGCATTACAAAAAATAAATTAAATTGTTACACATTTAAGAAACAATTTGTATCTTTGCACCCAATTATAGAGATTCGGGGCAAGATAGGCCGCAATATCCGTCGGGTTCAGAAAGGAGAACGCAACAAAGAACTCTTCAAGAAACTTGACGGAACGGAAATATGGGAGTTTCGCACGCTCTATGAGAAAACCTACTACAGGCTATTTGCCTTTTGGGATAAAGAAACGAACACGCTGGTTGTCGCCACTCATGGCATTGTCAAGAAGACGAAAAAGACACCACAAAGCGAAATTGCAAAGGCAGAGGGTATCAGAAAAAAGTATTTTGAGAATAAAAACAAAACGACATGAGACAGGTAGGAGACATGAAGCTTTATAGTTTCGAAGAATTGCTGGATGAGGATTACGGCCCCATCGGGACCCCTGAGCGTGACGAATTTGAGCGTGATGTGGATGAGGCCGTACAGGCCTATCGTGTCGGTGAGGCCATCAAACAGGCGAGGAAGGCACAAAGGCTCACCCAAGCGCAATTAGGCGAGAAAATGGGAGTGCAACGGGCACAAGTATGCCGTCTGGAAAGCGGAAAGAGCATCACTCTTACTTCCATGATGCGTGCCTTCCGTGCTCTGGGCGTACAGGTGGCACTCGACATGAAAGGAATCGGCAGGGTGGCACTCTAAGACCCTTATCCAAAACAAGCCGATGGCCTATGCTCGCAGGAGTACAGGCCATTGGCTTTTGATTTTTTCCGCCGCACCCGTCCCCGTGAGTACATTCATGAAAAGCCGGTTTTGAACAGCAAAAGTGGCGAGTTGTCTGGTTGACAGAATAGGACTTTGGTGATACTTGCTGAGACTTTCAGAAAAGACGGAATCTTCGTTAACTAAAAGTAGTTCAGACGGTTAAGAAGGAAAGTGGAACTATTATAAAAAACGAAGGAAATTACTCGAAATAGAAGGAGAGCACGAACATTTTGCTGGGCTTGGCGTTGGCCACACTCTGCGCATAGATGCGCTTGTTCACGTCGGTGAGTTCATCGACGTGACTTTTGTCTAGTACGTCGCCAAGTCCGTAGCAGAATTTCAGCTCGGGGATGAATTTGAAAAAAGGCAGGTAGAAGTCGCAGCCCATTCCCAGTTCTATATGTGTGTCGAAGCGCTTCAGCTGCACGTACTCCTGGTCCTTGCCCGTGAGGTTAATCATCGGGCTGACACCGAAGAGCATGTAGGGGCGGTAGTTGTTGAAGCGCTCGGCGGCGAACTTCAGTTCCAGAGGCAAGGCGATGTAGGTGTTCTTCATGTCCTGCGTGGCCTCCGTCGGGTGGCCTCTGTCGTCAAGCACGTCGAGGTCGCGGAAGATGAGGCGCTTCGAGCCGAAGTGCATGGCTGGTGCGAGGCGGAAGGAGAAATGATTGCTCAGACGCATGTCGGCGAGCACGCCCACGCTGAAGCCCGGGTTCCATGTGTCGGCATCGCAGAGCACTGTGCGTGTAGTGCCATCCTCCATCAGCTGTGGACCCACGTTCTCGAACTCAATGTCCTGCAGATTAAGGCCTACGCTGATGCCGAAGTGCAGGGGACGCAGGTCTATGTAGGGCTTGTTCTGCGGCTTGCGAATCTGGCACAGGGCCACGGACGGCAGCAGGAGCAGCAGGGAAAGGGCTATGAGTGTCGCTTTCTTCATTCTTATTATTTAACGGAAAAACGAGAGGCTTATTATATGCCGTTTTATTTCGACGTTGTATAAATTGAGAAAAAAGATACCTAAAAATTAGTACAGTTCGGAAAAACTGCTTACCTTTGCATCGCAAATAATAAGTATCACTAACAATAACCTTATTTAATTTTTTACAACTATGGCTTATGTAATTGGTGACGATTGTATCGCTTGCGGTACATGTCAGAGTGAGTGCCCCGTGGAGGCTATCTCCGAGGGCGAGAAGTATGTAATTGACGCTGATGCTTGCACAGAGTGCGGCACTTGCGCTAGCGTTTGCCCCTCAGAGGCTATCAGCCTGGGATAACGTCTCGCACACATATCTTCATAAATCAAAGAACACCAAGAGACCCGTACAGACATTCTGTGCGGGTTCTTTATATTTGGCCATTGACGATTATTTACAGGTAATAGGCAAGGACGAGATAGGCGGTGAGTTCTATCAGGATGAACAGCGCGCCACAGCAGTCGCCGGTGTATCCGCGCAAGCGTCGCCAGATGAAAAGGTAGAGGAAGTACATGGTCAGGCAGGGCAGGAAGATGAGCATCGTCCAGTCAATGCGGTCCTGCAGCCACAAGATGTACAGTCCGATGGGCAGCAATCCCTGTAAGGCGAGGCATACACCCGCCGCTGCGGAGAACTTGCGATAGACGGTCTTGTTCTTGGCCGTTGCTTCGGTACGTGCGTAAGGCATCATCTGAACGACCTGTGCACTCACCATCTTGGCGTAGGGGTCTATGGCGAGGATGGCGAGGGCGGCATCGACGGGCTGCAACGAGTGGAGGGCGAAAAACAACAAGGCCATATAGACGATGAGTGCCAATACGCCGTAAGTGCCGATATGGGAATCCTTCATGATGTCAAGGACACGCTGACGGTCACGGCCTCCACCTCCGAAGCCATCGAAGAAATCGGCCAGTCCATCTTCGTGGAGCGCACCTGTCAGCAGCAACCGGCTGGCGATGGCCAGCAACACGGCTATCTCGTAGTTAAAGACCAGGGAGGAGCCATAGAGCACTCCCGCCATCACGCCCGCCGTGATCCAGCCTGCCAGGGGCCAGAACTCCACTACGCCCTGATAGGCATCCTTGGGTGGTTGGTAGACTCGCCAAAAAGGCAGACGGGTGAAGAAGATGAGTGCCGCCCAGAGACGGTCGTACCATTTAGAAGTATTTAGTGATATTTCCATTTTCAAAATTGTTCATTTCGTTAATCATTCGTACGGCAGAGTCGAGGATGGGGAAGGCGCAGAGGGCACCCGTGCCTTCGCCCAGACGGAGACCCAGCGAGAGCAGAGGCTTGGCACCTATCGCATCAAGCATGCGGCGGTGGCCGCTCTCATCACCACAATGGCCAAATACCATATAGCTCTGTGCCGCCGGATAGAGACGGATGGCGCCGAGGGCGCAGGCAGTCATGATAAAACCGTCGACTAATATAATAATGTGTCGCTCGGCAGCACGCAACATCGCACCAATGGCGGCAATCATCTCGAAACCGCCGAAGTAGCGAAGGACGTAAATAATTGAGAATTGAGAATTGAGAATTGAGGGTTGAGCGTTGAGGGTTCTTGCTCCGACGGGCTTCGCAAGCGTCCCATTGGGCCGAGCGGAGCGTTGAGAGATGAGAATTGTGCTACAGCTTGGTGAAGCACTTCACGCTTGTGCTGGATGCCTGGTGTGTCGAGGCCGGCACCTGCGCCGATACACTCGTCGAGCGGGATGTCGCAGAGCAGGCTCATCCAGATGCTCGAGGGAGAGGTGTTGCCAATGCCCATCTCTCCGATGCAGAGAACGCGACAACCCTCTGCCACGCAGTCGTCCACCAACGATGCTCCTATATCTATGGCCTTGTCGAATTCCTCCTCCGACATGGCTGGCTCATAGAGGAAGTCTTTGGTGCCTGGGGCAATCTTATAATCTTCAATCTTCAATTTTCCATCTTCCATCTTGAAGTCATGGTCTACCCCTACGTCTACGATGCGTAGCTTAAAGCCATGCTGGCGGCAGAACATGTTCACACCGCCACCGCCACGGGTAAAGTTTATCATCTGTTGCCAAGTGACTTCACGTGGCGAGACGCTGACACCCTCGCGCTCTATGCCGTGGTCGCCACCCAACAGTAGATGGCAGGGAGAGGCCAGCGAGGGCGTGAGCGTCTGCTGTATCAGGCATACCTGCATCGCCAGTTCCTCTAACACTCCTAAAGAGCCCTTAGGCTTGTTCAGGTTGTCAATCTTTTCTTGTATGGCAGGGCGGATGGCCTCGCCAGGACTTTCTATCTTAAATGTTTTCATAACTCTCAACTCTCAACTCTTAACTCTCACCGCTATTCCGCTGACCATCAGGATGACTTCGTCTGCTTGACTTGCCACGTATTGGTTCATCCAGCCCTGCAAATCCGTGAACTTCCGTTGGACGGCATTATCGCTTACCCCCCCCATGCCTATCTCATTGGTTACGAAGATATAGGTGGCATCGTGGGCGGTAAACTTGTCGAATTCAGCTTTCAAGGCATCCAAGGCAGGTGCGACATCCTGCAGTTCGAAGAAATAGTTGGTACACCAGAGTGTCAGGCAGTCGATAACGGCCACACGTCCTGTGAGGTCGTGCTTGCTCAACAGTTTCTCCTCCTCGATGTTCATCCACTCAGGACCACGTCGCTCCTGATGCTTCTTCACCCGCTCACGAAATTCATCATCCCAGACATGGGCCGTAGCCACATAGACGGGATTCTTACTCAACGAGAGTGCCAGGTCTTCTGCATAACGGCTTTTACCTGAACGGGCACCGCCTGTTATTAGTATCACTTTCTTTGTCATAGACCATTCCTATTTCTTATTTGATGCAAAGTTACGAAAAAAAGCCAATCATGATGTATGTTATTAAGAGATTTTAGTATTAATCTTCCATTCTTGACGCAGCTTATAGTTATAATTTTTACTAAATTGTGCTTTAGAATTTGCTGAGATTGAAAAAGATTCGTACTTTTGCACTTTTACGAGAAACAAAATGGAAGAGAAGCAACGAACATTTGAAATACGGACAGGCTGCGACCGTGGCTTCAGCCATGAGGCTGTGGGTCGTCAGGATCGTCAGCTGAACACCTACGACTGGCTGGCCGATGTGCCCGGAAACCACGATTTCACCGAGGATAACTCACTGGCCGGAGCGAATGACCTGGTCGAGGTGCAGTTCAAGAACACCCGGAAGGGCTATTACCACAATGTGAACCATTTGCCCTTGAGGAAGGGCGACATCGTGGCCGTGGAGGCTAGTCCGGGTCATGACATCGGCGTGGTGACGCTTACTGGACGGTTGGTGAACATTCAGGTGAAGAAGGCCAACCTGAAAAGTGAGGAAGACATTAAGCGTATCTACCGCTTGGCCCGCCAGGTGGACATGGAAAAATACCGTGAGGCGAAGGCCCGCGAACACGAGACGATGATTGAGAGCCGCGAGATAGCCGTGGGACTGGGACTGCAGATGAAGATTGGCGACGTGGAGTATCAGGGCGACGGCCAGAAGGCCATCTTCTACTATATCGCTGACGAGCGCGTGGACTTCCGCCAGCTCATTAAGGACCTCGCCGCCGCTTTCCACGTGCGCATCGAGATGAAGCAGATTGGTGCCCGCCAGGAGGCCGGACGCATCGGCGGTACGGGTCCCTGCGGACGTGAGCTATGCTGTGCCACGTGGATGAAGAACTTCACCTCCGTGAGCACCTCCGCCGCCCGTTTTCAGGACATTTCGCTTAACCCGCAGAAGCTGGCCGGCATGTGCGCCAAGCTGAAATGCTGCCTGAACTACGAGGTGGATGACTACGTGGAACATGGCCGCAAGCTGCCCAACCGTGAGGCGGTGCTGCAGACACAGGATTCCGACTACTACTACTTCAAGGCCGACATCTTGGCCGGACTCGTCACCTACAGCACGGATAAACGTACGGCCGCCAACCTGGAGACTATCACCGCCGAACGGGCAAAGGAGATTATCGAAATGAACCGCCGGGGCGAGAAGCCCGTAGACCTCCAGCCCGATGACCAGCCGAAGCAGCAGAATGGCCCCGTTGACCTGCTCGCTGGCGACAGCATCACCCGCTTTGACAAGGCCAAGAAGAAGAAAAAGAAGAAAAAGTCGCAGCCCGATGCTCCAAAAGCTACTGCTGAAGCAAAGCCCCAGAAGGCTGAGGCCCCCAAGAAGAAACAGCGTCAGGCACAGCCTAAGAAGGATGGCGGTGAGGAGAAATAGCTTGTTACGCTACGCAATAGTGATGCCCCTGATGGCGCTTGTCTTGGCTGGCTGCTCCACCAGGGGCTATCGGTATAGCCATTACGAGACCATCGATAGCCCGGGCTGGGAGCGAGAAGACACGTTGCGCTTCACTCTTGAGCCTGTTCAGCACTATGGCACTTACGCTGAGGAAGTGGGGCTGCGCACTACCAGCTTCTATCCCTTTATGCAGCTTGCGCTCATCATCAGCCAGGAGGCACAGCCCTCTGGATTCTGTCGCACCGACACCATCGAAGCCAGACTGACAGACGACGAAGGGATGGTGACGGGCGATGGCATCAACCACTACCAGTATCTCTTCCCCTTGCCCGACGCGACACTTGCCGCTGGTGACACCTTGCGCGTCAGCGTGCGTCACGACATGTTGCGCTCGCCACTTGTCGGCATCACCGATGTGGGCTTCACGTGCGTATTTCTCACAAGGGTAGCGGACTGAGCGTTGTTTTTCATGCAAAAAATATTGTCATTGGGGCAAAAAGGTTAATTTCCGCAAAAACCTTTGGCCGTATCACCATATTTACGTACCTTTGCACCGCCTTGCAAACAGAAGGAAAAGCAAATATTTTTACAAATGAAAGCAATCAAATATCTATTTCTTGGTGCACTGCTCATGGGCAGCAGCACCGCAGTCCTGGCTCAGGACGGTACGAAGGCTGACGTGGATGCCATGAAAGCCCTGGTAAAGAACAAGCCTGCCGACTACGACAAGCAAGTGAAGAACTACATTAAGGCCAACAAGAAGAACGCCGAGAACCTCGTGGCCATCGGACGTGTACTCTATGAGGCCGACGACACGCTGAACGCAAAGGCCTTTGCAGAACAGGCGCTGACCGCCACGAAGCGCAGTTGTGCACCGGCATACATCCTGCTGGGCGACATCTCGGCAAAGGCTGACGACGGTGGTGCCGCTGCCCAGAACTATGAGCAGGCCATCCTCGCTGACCCGAAGAACCCCGACCCATACCGCCGTTATGCTACGGTGTACCGTAAGATTAGCCCCGAAGGAGCTGTGCAGAAGCTGGAGGAGCTGCGACAGGAGCGTCCCGACTATCCCGTCGACGCCCTCATCGGTCACATCAACTACATTTCGCTGCGCTATGGTAAGGCTAATGAGGCCTTCTCGAGGGTGCCCATCAACGACCTCAGCCGCATGGACTACATCGAGTATGCCATGTCTAACTATCACGGACGTCAGTATGACAAGGCCCTGGAGATTGTCAAGGCTGGTCTCAGCAAGGAGGAGCTCAACGCTACACTGAACCGCATCGCCATGATGTGCTCCAACGAGCTGAAGCAGTACCCCGCAGCCCTGAAGTATGCTGAGACACTGTTCACCAAGGTGGACAAGGACAGCGTGACGCTTAGCGACATCGACTATGAGAACTATGGTAAGGCACTCGACGGTTGTGAGCAGTTTGAGGGAGCCATCGAAAAGTATAAGGCCGCACTTGCACTGCCCGAGGTTGACGAAGCCATGAAGGCTAACCTCTACAAGAGCCTCTCTGACAGCTACAAGGGCATGAAGGACTTCCCCGATGCCATCGATTACTATAAGAGGTTCCTCGAGACGAAGGCCGATGCCGACGCTACCGACCATGCCGGTCTGGCACTGCTGCACAATAACCATGCTCGCAGCATTCGCGGTGACAAAAAGCCCGCTGACTTGACACCCGAAGAGAACGAAGCAGTGACTGCCGCCATGAAGAAGGCTGACGAGGCTTACGCAGCTCTCGTGGAGAAGTTCGCCGATGCTGAGGAGTACGCACTCTGGCAGCGCGGACGACTGAACGCTCAGATGGACGCCGACATGAGCCAGGCGCTGGCTAACCCCCACTTCACTCGTCTGGCAGAGCTTATCACTGCCCATGAGGAAATGGACGACACAGACAAGACCCGTCTCTTCGATGCCTACGCATATCTCATGCGCTATCACCTGAAGAACAAAGACAACCAGCAGGCCTACGAGTACGCGCTGAAGCTGCAGGAGCTGCAGCCCGACGACCCCGACGTGAAGAGCGCCGTGGAGGCCCTTGCAAAGGTCGCCAAGTAAGCACAGGCTATACAATCTAAAAAGCCAGACAAAACCATCACACTGATGGTTTTGTCTGGCTTTTCCTTATACCTGCTCATCAGGATCTACAAACCCATAGCTTTTGTCCATCAAACCCATAGCTTTTGTCCATCAAACCCATAGCTTTTGCTGACCAAAAACCGCTGCTTTTGCTGAACAAACCAGCCGGGGAGGATTAACAAACCAGCCGAGGAGGCTGAGCAAGCCCACGCACTTAGCTTAAAGTACGGCAATCTCTGATTGCCAAACCGAAACTGGCCGCCGATGCTCACGCACCAGCGGCCAGCTAACATTTAAAAAACTTTACTTATTAAAAGGTCACCTGCGCGCCTCCCGGCGCCATGACCCCCCAAGGGGGGAATGACCATAAAATCAAATTATCATTAATAATCCATTGAAGTTATGCGCCCCTGCGAAGATAGTCACGAAGGGGTTTTAACATCTAAACTATTCTTCCTCTTCATCGTCCCAGAGGCTGTATTGCTCACGGCTCAGGACTGCGTCGTTGCTAGACACTGTTTGGCTGCTCTTGTCCAGGGTTTTCGACTCGCAAAGCATGTGATGGGTGCTGACGAGGGTTACTTTCATTTCGGGTTTCTGATATGTCGTTTTCATTGCTTTTAAAATTTTTGGAAACAAATTGTGATAAATAAACGATAAATTGAGATAAATGCGCATTGCCGCTTACTTCACCATGACCTTGCGTCCGTCCATGATGTACAGTCCCTTGGCAGTCTTTGCCACGCGGCGGCCCTGAAGGTCGAAGACCACATTGTTCTTTGTCTCATTATTCATTAGCGTAGCGTCAATGCCTTGGGCCTCGTTGCTAAAGGGCAGGAACTGGCGGGATGTATCATACGAGGCTTTGGCTTGCAGATAGACCTTGCCAGCAGCCAAATCCTCAGTAGTCTTTGCCCAGGGATAGAAGCCAACGCCATCAGTACCGTTTGACAGCACGTACATGTTAGCGACATCAGTTCCAGTAGATACCCTCAAGTCGTTCGTGCCAGTAATGGCTTCGGCCGAGGCAATCACAGGAACGTTGATGGCCGTGCCGTCGGCACCTTCCTTGTAGAGCACCACGGGGGTGTTGGCAGGAACCTGACCACTTGTAATCTCGTTCAACTTCACAGAGGTCTCGCCGTCCTCGGCCGTGTAAGTCTTGATGCCAGTGGTAGAAAAGTCTAGTGCTAAGTCGCTGTTGTGGAAGGTAGCGTACTCGGCAGCACTGATGGTGACTGGCAAATTTGTAACGGTGGTGCAGTAGTTCGTCGTTACCGTGGTCTGATCAATGAAGTTTATCTCTACAGAGGATAGATAACCAGCACCATCGCCGTTCGTCATGACAAAATAGTCGTAATTGCCACCAGAGCAATCGAAGGTGTAAACATTTCCATTAGTGGTAGGCGTTATTGATGTTCCAGTGGTGGGGTTCTCCGACGTGCCTACTTTCACGGTGAAATTCTTGTTTGTATCTTTATCACCGTTATAGGTAAGCACAATATTTTGTATTTTGTTCAGTTTATCTGTGTTGTACATCGTGCCTGTGCCATTGCTGTTTCCCGAAGCACGCCACTGAAGCCAACTAACCCCCTTCTCAGTAGTCTTATACATCTGCTGCACTTTAAATTTCTTACCTTCAAATGTGTATTCTGTAAACGTGTTGGCAGTTCCGTAAGTGGAAGGTACGTTTGACGTATTCGGAGTTATTGTCAACGAAACTGCGCCTTCTGTGATTTGCTCCACAGCCATCACGGCATAATAAGTGATATCGGCTGTACAGGTGGCTTCTGTGGTATAAGACGGTGGCGTATCCTGAGTGCCATTAATCTTGTTTGCATCATTAACCCATCCCTTAAAAACATAGCCAGTAGGGACACCACTTGTCGGGTCAGTGAAAGAAATGGCCTGGCCTTCTTGTATTGATTGTGTATTGACGTTCCCGTTCACACTCCATGTTATAGTATGAGAAGGAATAGCCTCGAAGTTGATGGTAACTGTGCAGTTCGAGGAAGGTGTCACAGTAAACTCGTTGCCATTCTGTACGACTGTAGCGTCACCTGAAACTGTATATGCGGGTGATGCGTATCTACATCCATCGGCAGGAGTAGCAATAATCACAAAGCCATTACGAGATACTGAGCCGTAAGAGTCGTTATTGCTCAATGCGGTGATTGTGTAAGGTGTCCACTTAGCATAGAGCGTGGTGTTGGCGGAAATCTTAAATTTGTCACCTTCATCATAGTTATTGCCAGTACCATCGGCCTTAGTATTCCATCCACCGAAGGCATTGCCAGTCTTGGTGAGTTCGCCGCTGTTGCCAAGTACGGTCACTTCGTCATCTGCTTCGTATGCCTTGTTGTCAGTGGGTACGCTGCCCGAAGTAGCTCCGTTGGAATTGTAGGAGACAGAATAGGTTGGGGTACCGCTATAGGTAATAACAATATTGTCAATGTACTTAGTGGCAGTAGAATTACCCCCAGATCTACGAATCCTTACATATCCGCTAGCAGTATTAGAAAGTGTTAGCGTACTTGTACTCCATGAGTTCTTATTAACTGTTACTGATTGACTTTGAGTATCTGTGCTACCAAAGTCAGTATTAGGGCAGAAATCAATATAAACTTCGTTGGTTGTATTGTTAGTAGTTCTTGTCGCATCAATACTTATACTAACGATATTCTCAATGTATCCAGAGGTCAAAGAGTTACTTGCCTTTCCATTTGTAGACAAACAATAAGAGCCGTTTGTGGTTGAAGTGTTTGAAACTGGATTACTTACAACTGCCATATCATTAGTGTTTGTCCATCCCGTTGGGATTTGATTATCTTCGAAATCAATAGTGATTGTCGACGTTTGCCCAAACGCACTTCCGCTTCCCGCCATGAGGGCGCATAGCAGGAGCATTGTTTTGAGTAATGATTTTTGTTTCATAATAGATTATTTGAAAAGTTAATAATGTGAATTGTATCCGTTCCTGTGTGGATGCCCTGACTCGCTACACATTATTACATATAGGCAGAAAGAAAGAGCGCAGAAAAGTCATATTTCCTACGTCCCTTCTTAGAGGTTCTGCAATACCTGTACATAAAGACGATTAGATACAACAATCCCACGCTAACGCGTGAGAAGTCATATTGACCCATCTTGTATGTACTTGAAATTTTGCAGATTTCTAAGAACAAGACGAAGCAATAGCTTCCCTATTTATCCACGATGTAAAAATGAAGTCGGCCCTGGCCTCTCGGCCTCCCTGCACCCTCTCCGGGGGGCAGTCTGCGCTATGGCGTACAGAAACTTCGGTGCAAAGGTAGGCATAAAAAATAAAACCGCAAAGGATTTTGCGATTTTATTTTAATATTATCTGTAAATTCACTGTACCCGACAGGTTGTGTCCGTTACACAGAAATCACAGAAATCACAGAAAGGCTGCGCCGACAAACCTTCCTAATGTATGATTTCTGTGATTTCTGTGTGCCCCTGTCCCATCGCGCAGCCTTCCGTGATTTCCGTGCTTTCTGAGTGACAAGAAAGATTTCTGACCGACACTCCGGCGCGGTCGGTCAACTATTGTTTGCTTATTGCTTTCATAACTATATTGTTTTTGGTTGCTAAGTATCATACTTACGTGTGCTAAGTATCATACTTACCTGTGCCAAGTGCCATACTTACGAGCCTATAGAGAGGCAATGTCTTCGTGTGTTAAGCCGGTCATGGTGATGATTTCATCTGCATTGAAGCCTTTGTCCTTCATTTTGCGGGCAATCTCCAGCGCCATGTTATGGGCACCTTCAGCGCGTCCTTCAGCGCGACCTTCAGCACGGCCTTCCTCACGACCTTCCTCACGACCTTCCTCACGACCTTCTGCACGACCTTCAAGTTTTCCTTCACCCCGGGCGGTGACAATCTGGTCGGCCAGGATGACTCGATCGTCAATGTAACGGCGGTAGGCCATTTGTTCTTCACGGCTCATCTTGACGAACAGCAGCTTTTCACGTGCTTCCTGCAGACCGGGTGCATTGGCATCCTCAGGAATGTCCGTGTTGGCCAGGAAGTAGCACCACTGCTCCAACGGTACCTTCGACCAACGGTTAAAGTCGTTCACCTTTAAGATAATGTACTCCGGGAACAGCTTATATACGCTGTCCACGCCAAAC
>JAFVFY010000090.1 GCA_017475265.1 Prevotella sp.
GCAAAATGACGCAATCACGCCAACCCACAACGAAAGGGAGCATGCTATGCCCATTCACGGGCAATGTCACACTCTCTTCGTTTGCAGTTCGCCGTATGGCCTCCGCTACGATTTCGAAGTAGCTCAACATCGTCAGGCCATCACGCCAGCCTCCCTCAGCGAGTCAATGGTTTTCTGCACGTCGGCGAGTGCCCTCTCATGCGTTACGTCATACGCAGTCTCTAAAGCGGCAGCCGTCTCCTCGATACTCTTGCCAGCCTCCAGTTGCTCGTAGATCAGCGCAGCAGTATCGTTAAGATTAAGCGCTCCACCAAAATCCTTGATTTGCAACCCTGTAGGCAGCACCACGTTCATGCCACATACCTTGCGTAGTACGAAGTCTTTGTTCATTTGTGGTTCGCTATTAAGAACAAACGGACACAGTCGGCATAACACACCCTGAACCGTGGAATGCAATTCTGTTCTTAAAGTCGAACTCTACCTTCTGTACGGTAGGTTCCTCGTAAGTCTTTTTTTCTGTTTTCATCTTTTTATTATTTTGATTGTTATACAATATGACCTTTCGGTCGTTAATTATCTCTTTCCTTTTTCTGCGGCTTTATATCTAGCCTTCAGATAATTGCAAAAATCAGGGTCGCACTGGTGCTTGGCAGCCACTTTCTGATGATACATCGGGCAATAATGGCACTTGTCGTTCACCTCGCAACTGTGGCATGCCTTGGGCACCTCGTAGTTCTTCATGACTTCGTTCACCTCACGCCATGCCTGACGGAATCCGTCACGCAATGGATAGGCACATACCACATCCCTGGGAAATGACAGGCAGGGCAACAAGGCACCATCCCAGTTGATGGCAAATGCCGAGCGTCCGGCGTCGCAATACAATCCTTTGTCCGACAATGCGGAGCGATTCCTACGCTTCATAAAGATTTCATGGTCATCGGGCGAATACAGCGGTGGCAACATCGCCTTTTTCTTTTCTTGTATTCTCAAGTCATCTTCAAGACTGAGGTCGAAGTCTTCCTTCTTTCTGCCTGTATTGTTGTGTGGTTCAATCAAAAAGTCATTTACCATTACCCTCACGCCAAACGACTTGGCAAGCGCCATCACCCGTTCCGCCCATGGCGACATATAACTGCTGGGCGTTATCATAATCTGAATCGTCAGCCCCGCCTCCAAGGCAAGGCGGATATTCCTGACCACCTGCTCGTAAGCATCTACGCCCGTCACGGCTATATATGACTCGCTGTCGCAGCCATAGAGCGAGATGTCAATTTGACAAGGAGGATACTGCTTGAATCTGTTAATGGCATTCTCGTCGAGCAGCAGCCCGTTGGTCTTCACAAGGGTAACGATGCCGTGATTGATGAGATACATATAGATGTCCCAGAAGGCGGGGTGCGTCATCGCCTCGCCGCCCGTGAGTATCGCATTCATCATACCCTCGTCGATGGCATGCTGGATGAGCGATAGCCACTGCTCGCCCGAGAGCATCCTGTGCCGCACCGACGGGTCTTGCAGATGCACATAGCACATCTTGCAGTCGAGGTTGCACAGCGGTGTCAACTCGAATTTGCCGCTGTAGGGGACATCCGCCTCACGGGTCCGCTCCTGCATCATCGCCAGGAATTCTCTATAGGGTAATTTGTCCATAAATCTGTCTTATTATGGTGCAAAGGTACAAAATAATATATACTTTTTCTTGTATAACCATTTTTACCCCCCCCGATTTTAACACAGTTTAACTCTATTTGCAAAAAGAAGAATAAGCCGTGCTGAGTTTCTCGTCATAACGGTTCTGTGCGTATGCCGGTCCGTTATAGAGACGGGCAAACGCTTTCCAGTCCTTTTTCTGCAAGGCGGCAAGCATAGGCCTGTTTCCCCTGATGAAGCGCACGCTGAGCAGCAACTGCCGACATTCTGACTGGCACATGCTGCTGACAAAGCTCGCTACAGACGGCTCACCACAGGCAGCATGGTTGAAACCCATGATCTGGAACATGCCCCATGAGGCCGAGGCGTTGGCTGCATCTTCATTGATATGCCGAGCACGCAGCAGCCGCCCGTATTCTGCTTCACCACCCTTATAGTGGGCCTTCGTCCACTTGGGATAGAGGATGTCCTCGTTCTTGCCTGTGGCGACTCCTTGTGGGTTAATGCCACGAGTGCGAAGCTGCTGCCAGAAGATGTGTCCCTCGAAAAGTATGGTGGGGCGACCGCTGGGCAGGAATCCACCCTTGCCGCCCGTCTCTACCTTCTGCACAGCCTTTAGCGCAGCAGGTTCGCAGTCGAGCAGCATGGCGGCACGGTCAAAGTCACTCTCGGTAATTCCATACTTGGGGCGCTCGCCATGGAAGAAAAGCGCCTCCCATGTCTTATAGCCCACGATGCCATCGGCTTCGAGTCCGTTTCGTTTCTGGAAGTCAATAACCGCTTGATAGGTGGTCTTATTGAACTCGTGGGCAGGATTGTGCGGAATGTCAAGCATGGTCTGCAAGACATCCACATCATGCCCTGTACTGTTGTATTTGATTGTATTCATGATTTTTTACTGTTTTTGAGATGATTAGAAATTCTTGCTTCTTTTGTCAAAATCCCTCTGGGCCTGTTGAAACTTCTTCAGGGCATCTATGGCCGGGCGCGACTCCTGCTGGTTGATGTTCAGGCGTAGTCCGCAGTGAGGGCAGAGAATGGACGAGTCGGTAATGATTTGCTGCATGCTGACAGGAATGAACCCGCCACACTGTGGGCAAGGCATACCGCTGGGGCGTTGTGTCTGCTGGGTAACTCCGACATGCGGGGCACCAGGATTGCTGTTGTAGGATTGTCTATTATGCATATTTGTATCTTTAATCTTTATCGGTCATTATCATTCTGTCTTCTTTGTGGGTTCGGCATCCTCCACCTGCAGGTTGCTGGCGGTTAGCCGCAACATATTGGAGAGGCCTGCGGGGACGTCAGCCTGACGCATCTTTATATGCACCTTCATGTTGGCAGACAACTGCTGCTCGCTTTTCCCTGACAAGGAGCCAGAGCCACCTCTAGGGGCAAGCGACGCACGCAGGCGGAACGGACTGGCAGACGGAGAACCTTTGTCTATCCGTCCCTTTCCGTAATCAAACGAATCATCGCTGCTCGATGATACTGCATCAAGAATGTTGATGTCAAAATCGAAGTCGGCTTCCTGAATCTGTAGCAACGGCAGTGGCAGAAGTGTAACCAACGGAATGCAGACAACCTTGGTGCGGCTGCCGTCGGCATTCGTTTCCAGATAGGAGAACTTCAGCATACGCAGCCTCTTGACTGTGGTATCGCCTTCGTTCGCGTCCTCGAAGGCAATGAGCTGTAGCATATCATAATAGCGGCGTGAAGAGAGAGCGTCGGCCTCAATAGTCGATACCAACGGTCCCGCAATCAGCTGTTGCAGTTGCATCACCTGTGAGTTGGTTGTGGCGTTTTCAATATTGTCCATAACGAGAAATTGTTTTATTAGTTATACTTACTTGATGATGTCCTCTATGCTCTGTACGGGAAGAGAAAGATCGGCATCATCCGATCTGACATTAAACGATGTAGGCGTAAATTTCAGTTTACAGGTATGTATGGACTCCTTGGGCAGGTTGCTCAGTTCGTCGGCAGTGACCGCCACATTGAGTGTGGGGAACGACTTGGTACGCTTGAATTTGCGGTTCTTGCAGAATTGGGGGACAAGAGCCGTGATTTCAGACTTGACACGCTGAGACATTGCCTTACGGGCACTGCCATCAGGGTCGTTGATAAGCGTGTCCGTGGCCTCGTCGTCATTAACGATTTCCTTGGCTATGGCATCGCTGAAACGATTGATAATCTCTTCTTCATTGGGAGTGCCATTCTTGCGGTCAATAAGCTCATGGATAGCCCCGTCGTAGGATGAATTGATAACATTGGCGATGTATTCAAGATATTCCTTATAGGTCTCATCCTGTTTCTTCAGCTTATCCAGGAACTTGCTGCCCTCCGGAGTCTGAAGCCCATTGGAGGCCACATAGTCAGTAATGATTTCAACAGCCCTCTTTGCGATATTCTGGGAGAGTTCGCGCAGGAACTTGTTGAACTTCTCATAGCGGATTGCGTACTGCTCGTTACTGTCGGATGTGTTGATGACTCCATAGTTCAGCTCCATCTCCATGTCGCTAAGTAGTGCGCCAGGCAGCTGGAAGTCCTTTACCTTGCCGTCGCGTCCGTACTGTTCGCGCAAGGCATACGAATAAAGGTTGGCTTCATGCTGAGCCAGTATGATGTCGCGCATGATAGAGCCGAGTATCACGTTAAGTTGTGCCATAATTCTCTTTTTTGATGTTTATTACTTGTCTTATTTAGGTAAAAGGGGATGCAGGCCGAAGCCTTCGGACAAGCATCCCCAACAACCGTATGAA
>JAFVFY010000112.1 GCA_017475265.1 Prevotella sp.
CCATCACCTACGCGCTGCCACGCTCCAAACAGGTCAAAAGGGCGTACCTCGGCATGGACGAGGAACAGTCGGAGCTATGCAGGCTGGCGGTGCCGGGATGGGGGCAAAACACATGAGTGACCCAACGCGGAAAACAGGAGTAACAATAAAATTGATAAAAGTCTTTTTCATAATTTGATAAAATAATAAGGGCGGAACTGCTCTGTAGCCTTTCCGCTTATCGGGCACCGCCAAGTAGCCTTTACCATAGAAAAGCATAAACAATTCACGCCCAGCGGACGTGAACTTTCATCGCTTGTTCTCATGGTTGAAGTTTGACGGTTTCAAAGTGCGAGAACAAGGACTCTAAGTCCAAGTTATATCAAAAAGTCTTCTCAGGGCAGCGTCGCCGGGGTTAATAAATGATTGTTGCTGTTTCGTTGTGGTGGCGGGCATGGGCTGTGCCCCGTACCGGCCACCCGCTATCGCGCCGGGGCGTTTCGCTGCTGTCTTACGGGTTTACTGTCTGTTTCTTGATAATGGGTTTAAAGGATTCAACACTATAGTTAATTATCTCACTTTCATAGTATTCAATTTCGAGACCTTCAACGACAGTTTTTTGGGAGTGACTAACGCCCGTTCGCCCGTTGCCATGTTCTTCAGCGTCAGCTTTCCCTCGGCCATTTCGCTCTCCGGCAAGGACAACGAAGGGAATCTGCTTCGCGTTGGCGTAGCTCATCTGCTTCTTCATCTTGGCGGCATCGGGATAGTACTCGGTGCGGATGCCGCCATGCGTCAGCGCCACTGTGCCGATGCCGTTGATGTTCACCTTGACGTTGTCAGCCCGCACCGTCTGTGCCGCGAAGGCCAAGACGAGTGTGAGCAGCATCATTGCTGTCCTTGAAATCATTCTGGTTGTTTTTGGTCTCATAGTAACTGTTGCTCTTTTGTGGTTTACGGGTGCAAAGGTAAGCTTTATTTTTGTAATAGTGAGCGTTTCGCGCGTTAAAAGTATAGAAAGCGAGAAAAAGCCGTTTTCTCTACCAGAGAAAGCCGTTTTGTCTAGGAGAGAAAGCCGTTTTGTCTCATAGACAAAGCCGTCGACAATGAAAACAATAATTTTGGTAGGATTCTTATTATTCTCTATGTATAGAGCTTATCAATTATGTAGTCTCTGTGCATAACATAATTTATTTATAATTAGATAATTACATTATAAAATGTAGGAATGTATAGTGTTTTTAAAAACTTTTCTTCATAAAATTTGCAAACAAGCAAAGAACCAAAGGAAAACTTTTTTTCCTTTGGTTCTTCACAGTATATTCTGAGAGTCGCGGCAAAGATAAACTGTAGCTATTGCAGACGGTTGATGATTTCTTCCACGGTGAGCATCTGCTGCTCGCCGGTATTCATGTCCTTCAGCGTGAACTTCCCCTCGGCCATCTCGGTCTCTCCGGCAAGAACTACGAAGGGAATCTGCTTTGCGTTGGCATAGCTCATCTGTTTCTTCATCTTGGCGGCATCGGGGTAGTACTCGGTGCGGATGCCAGCCTGACGGAGGCGTGCCACGGCGGGCAGACAGTAGGCCGTTTCCTTCTCGCCGAAGTTGATGAAGAGCACCTGGGTGGTCTGTAATGAATCCTTGGGGTAGAGGTCGAGGGCGTCGAGGACGTCGTAGATGCGGTCTACACCGAAAGAGATGCCCACGCCGGAGAGGCCGGGCATGCCGAAGATGCCAGTGAGGTTGTCGTAACGGCCACCGCCGGAGATGCTTCCCATGGGGGTGTCGAGAGCTTTCACCTCGAAGATGGAACCCGTGTAGTAGCTCAGGCCGCGGGCCAACGTCAGGTCGAGCTGGAACTCATTGACCATTGAACATTGACCATTGAGAGTGGAGAGGATGAAACGGGTTTCCTCCACACCTTTCAAGCCGATTTCGCTTGAGGCAAGTACTTCGGCGATGGTGTCGAGCTTCTGCTCGTTGGTGCCTTCAAGGAGGATGATGGGCTGCAACTTGGCTATCTGCTCATCGGTGAGGCCGTCGCTGCGCAGCTCGTCGTTCACGGCATCGATGCCAATCTTGTCGAGCTTGTCAATGGCCACGGTGATGTCCACAATCTTGTCGGCTGCTCCGATGACCTCGGCAATGCCGGTGAGAATCTTGCGGTTGTTAATCTTTATCTGAACACGAATGCCGAGACGGGTGAACACGGTGTCGACAATCTGCATCAGCTCCACCTCGTTGAGCAGGGAGTCGCTGCCCACGACATCGCCGTCGAACTGGTAGAACTCACGATAGCGGCCTTTCTGCGGACGGTCGGCACGCCACACGGGCTGCACCTGATAGCGCTTGAAGGGCAGCTGCAGCTCCTCGCGGTGCATCACCACATAACGGGCGAAGGGCACGGTGAGGTCATAGCGCAGGCCTTTCTCGCAGATGCACGATGCCAGCCGCAGGGTGTTGCGACAGGCAAGCTGCTCGTCGGTGACCTTCGAGAGGTAGTCGCCGCTGTTCAGAATCTTGAAGAGCAGCTTGTCGCCCTCCTCGCCATACTTGCCCATGAGGGTCTGGAGAGTCTCCTGCGCCGGTGTCTCAATCTGTTGGAAGCCATACAGCTCGTACACCTGCCGTATGGTGTTGAAGATATAGTTGCGCTTGGCCATCTCCACGGGGCCGAAGTCGCGCGTTCCTTTTACTATTGATGGTTTCATCTTTAAGCCCCCTAAGTTAGGGGGTTGGGGGTCTGAACAAGCGAAAGATCAGACCGTTTTGTTGATTATTTGTTAGGGAGCCTGCGCCTGTTCAGACCCCTGTAGCCCCCTAACTTAGGGGGCAAGTACGAATGATTGTTTGTTCCCGGTCAGGACCAATGGAAATAATAGTAATGGGAGTCTCCAATTCCTTTTCCAGGAAGGTAATATAGTCGCGGAACTGCTGGGGGAACTGATCCTCGCTGGTGAAACTGGTCATGTCGGTCTGCCAGCCAGGCAGCTCCTCGTAGACGGGTTCTATGCCGTGCTCGATGTCGTAGGGGAAGTCGCGGGTGATGTATTCTTGATTGCAACGCTGGGAAGCGTTGCCTACTATGCGGTAGGCGGTGCAGGCCTTGATGGTCTCGAAGCTGTCGAGCACGTCGCTCTTCATCATGATGAGCTGTGTCACACCGTTCACCATGATGCTATAGCGGAGGGCAACAAGATCTATCCATCCGCAGCGGCGCTCACGGCCGGTGACGGCACCATACTCATGTCCGAGGTCACGTATTTTCTTGCCCGTCTCATCGAAAAGCTCTGTCGGGAACGGACCGGCGCCGACGCGGGTGCAGTAGGCTTTCATGATGCCATAGACCTCACCAATCTTGTTGGGGCCAATGCCTAAACCCGTGCAGGCTCCAGCGCAGATGGTGTTCGAACTGGTGACGAAGGGATAGGAGCCGAAGTCGACGTCGAGCATCGTGCCTTGTGCGCCTTCGCAGAGGATGGTCTTACCCTCACGCAGGAAGCCATTAATCTCGTGCTCGCTGTCCACGATGGGGAACTGGCGCAGGTATTCCACCCCTTCGAGCCATTTCTTCTCCACCTCGTCAAGGTTTGAGATTTGAGATTTGAGATTTGAGATTTGGGAATCATCTCCGCCCATAGCCATTATCGAGCGCAGTATATTGATATGGCGGGCCTTGGCAGCGGCATATTTTTCAGGGAAATTCTCCAGGATGTCGCCTACGCGCAGTCCTGTGCGGGAAACCTTGTCAGTGTAGGTCGGGCCGATGCCCTTACCTGTCGTGCCCACCTTGTTCTTGCCCTTCTGTGCCTCGTAGGCGGCATCGAGCACACGGTGCGTAGGCATGATGAGATGTGCCTTCTTGGAAATATGAAGCCGCTCACGCAGCGGATGTCCGCTCTGTTCCAACGCCTTGGCCTCGTCCATGAAGAGGTCGGGGGCAAGCACCACGCCGTTGCCGATGATGTTCACCTTCCCACCCTGGAAGATGCCCGAGGGGATGCTGCGCAGCACGTATTTCTCACCATTGAACTCCAGCGTGTGGCCGGCGTTTGGACCGCCCTGGAAGCGGGCCACCACGTCATAGCGCGGCGTGAGCACGTCGACCACCTTGCCTTTTCCTTCATCGCCCCACTGCAAGCCGAGCAGGACGTCTACTTTTCCTTTATTCATCTTTTATTTTGTCTTTTTGTTATTTTTCTGTCTTGTGATTGCAGCCTGACATGTCGAGCAGATGCCGTAGATGTAGAGCGAGAACCCGTCTTTCCGGAATCGCTTCAGCTTCATGGCCTCTATGGCTTGGGCTATCTCCGGCGACTTTATCTCGGTCACCTTTCCGCAAACGGTGCAAATCTGGTGGCAGTGGTTGTTGTCGGCATAGCAGGCCTCGTATTTCGTGGTGCCTTGGAAACGGTGGCGAATGACCAGCCGCAGCTCCATGAACAGGTTAAGCGTATTGTATAGCGTACCCCTCGACACGGGGAACTTGTAGTCCGTAGCCAGCTTGTCGCCCAGCTCGTCGAGGGTGAAATGGCCATTGATGTCATACACTGCGCGCAGGATGGCATACCGCTCAGGCGTCTTGCGGTGATTGTTCATCGCAAGGTAATTGTCCAGTATGCGTTCCACAGCTTGGCGCACACTGCCTCGTCTGTCACTTGTCTTCATAAACCGCGGCAAAGGTACTACTTTTTCCGCAGATAAGAACGAACATTATCTATAAAAAGTCTAAAAAGGAGATGAGGAGGCCTTTACCTCCTCATCTCCTTTACCTTCTCATCTCCTTAAAGAAGACTATTGTGCTCCAGTGGGCAGTGTCTGTAAGCGCTGCAACTCCAGCTGAGCCTCCTCTGCCTTTTTGCGGGCTTTCTCGAGGTCTTTCTGAGCCTTCTCGTAGTTCTTGTTAGCCTTCTCAATGGCTTTCTTGGCCGATTCCACCTTCTTCTCAGCCTTCACAACAGCGGCCTGAGCCTTGTCGGCAGCCTTGGCAGCCTTAGCCTTCTCAGCCAGTTCCTTGGCAGTCTGACCGTCAACAACACTCTGTGCCTGAACACTTTGTGCACCTACCAGCATAACAGCTGCAAAGGCGCATGTCATCATCATTTTCTTCATTCTTGTCAATATTAAAATGGTTAAACAATTCCTTTTCAGCGTGCAAAGATAGATATTTTCCTTCAAAGGAGCAAGAAAAAGTTATAAAAAATGCACTGGCACCCCATCACTGGCCTTCAATTCGTCGGCAAACTCCTGTGGAGAGATGGTTACAGGACCTTTCATCAGCTCTGGAATATTGTAGCTCTTCATGAACTGACGGTGATAGTCAGGGTCGCGCTGGGGCAGCTCAAAGGGTTTCGAACCCTTGCCGTCCTTGTCTATGTGAGCGATGAAGGGTCGGGTGTAGCCTCCGTCATCGCGGCGACTACTGAAGACCACCCATCGTCCGTTGCTCGACCACGAGTGATAGCTCTCCGTGTCAGGAGAGTTAATCTCGTCCATTGGGCGCACCTCGCCAGTACTCAAGTCCATAAGATAAAGGTCGGCCTCGCGATGCCAGATGTGGAACACACCGTAATTGCCAAGGGTGAACATGAGGTATCGGCCATCGGGAGACACGCGGGGGAGGGTGACGCTCTTCGATGAGTTGAGAGTTGCTGCGCTGTCGGTTTCAGCCACCAGACTGTCAACAGGGAACACCAGCTCCTTGGGGCCGAAACTGCGGGTATCCGGGTCGAAGGACTTCTTATAGAGGGCATACTTAATCTCCTTGGCACGACGGATTACCTCCACGTCGGCCGACACGGTATCTTGACGCTCAAAGTGGGCACTGCAGTAGTAGAGCGTGCGGCCGTCGGGAGACCAGGCGGGGAATACCTCAAACTCCACAGGGTCGTTTTCCACGTTGCTCACTTCGTCGTTTTCCACATTATATAATATAAGGTCGCTGGCCGAGTCGAACACCTCAATCTTGTTTAGGTTGCGGGTGTGGAAGGTCTGGCTCGTGTGGTTAGTAGAGTAGACAATGAGCGGCAGCCAAGGATGCCAGGCTGGGTAGACGCCGGCAGAGATGGTGCTGTCACACTTCATGTTCACCTTCTTCATCTTCCCATCGTAGACGATAATGGTGCCGCCATGATGCTGACGGGCATGGAACTGCATGCGCCCTGGATTATACTGCTGGTAGTTGTGGCAGTTGACACACTGTCCCGTCTCCTCCACTCCGCAGAGCATGTTGTCTACCATCACACGCTCGTCGTAGCTCTCCAGGCACCGTTGGTTGAGCGTCAGCTCCTCGTAGGCCACGTAGCTAGGGGCGATAAGACGATAGCTCATCCACGCATCGATGCTGTCGGGTGAGACGTAGATATTGAAAGGCTTGTGGCGCGTCCACTGTCCACCGTCATTCTGCGTGAACACCTCCACGCCAATGGCCTTCCCCTGTGCCTTTTCAGCCAGTGTGCGCCATTCGTCGAAAGACGGTTGGGCTTTCTGTCCGCCAAGCACCAGTTGCTCGTCATCGGCTGTAAAGCGTGTCACCATGTCGGTGCAGGGAGTTCCGTCCCACTCGAAGGTCAGCGGAGCGATGTTCACAGGAACTGTCACCTCCACATAGTCAGGATAAATCGTCGGCAGCTCATTGCCCTCAGAATACTGGGAGGGCACGCTGGCCTTCTGGCACGACAGCAGTAGTGCTGCCATTGCTAAAATGCTATAAAAGTTCTTCATCTGTGTTTAATACATTTTCTGGTTTCTGATGAGGAAATATTCGAAGTAGAATGTTTTTCCGAAACGGGGGTACATGATGTGACGCAACTGCTCCTCCTTCATGCCACGGTACTGCTGCGCCGTGGCCATGAACTCTTCGTAGTCACGCTTCACCTGCTCGTCGAAGGGCATGTGGCTGATGTCTACCTCGTTCTCCAGGTGACCATAGAGATAGGCCGCCTCCTGGTAGTGGCGTGGCATGTGGTCCTGGGGGTGCAGACGGGCATAGTTGAAGAAATGGGGCCAGAAGGTCTGTATGTCCTTCGTCCATAGTGCCGCCAGCAACGACTGTTCCTGATAGAGCGTGTCCTCGCTGGTGGAGTTGGCAAACTTGTTCATCAGGAAATTCTCAACCAAGGCATTGTCGCTGGCCAGGTAGTCATCGTAGTTCAACATGTGAAGGATGGGGACAAATTCCTTTACTTCTCCAAGCCCACCCTTCGTGGAGGACAGTGCCGCCATGTGGTCAGCCCACTCGCCATAGTATCGCGTATGGCGCAGCAGGTTGAGATATTTCTGAACCACGCGCTGCTCGCCGTTGATGAGGGCACAGCGCACGAGATACTTCAGGTATTCTATACGCCATCCCAGCTCGACGCCGTCCTCCAGGCACCAGCGGTAGCAAAAGTTCAGCATGCCGTAGTTGTAATAGATGCTACGCCCCACCACCTGCGTCATATTCAGCGGTAACGGTGTGTCGCTGTCAGCTGCTCCGGCAGGATAGTGATACATCTCGTCGCCCTGCCGACCCAGGCGGAAGAGTGCCAGGTTACGCATCATCACGATGGCACGCGTTGGCTCCACTTTCTGGTCACGAGCCTCGCGGAGCATACCCTCCCAGTCGCATTCCTCCATGCAGCGCTGCATGCGCAGCTCCTTGTGGAAGTTGTAGTCGGTATACCAGAAGTGGCATACACCCCACGTCAGAACCGCCAGCAATAGTACATGGCCTGCAAACCAGCCTAACGGTCGATTCAGCAACTTCGGAGCTTTCATTCCGTAGAGCACAACCATGAGCACGAGAACGGCCACTAATAAATAATAAGGTATATAATAGGCCGTGGTCTCCTCACCGTAGATAAACAGCGGCAGCCCCGTCCAGTAGATGTTCAAGATGTTCGTCTGACAGAAGACGTAACGATAGTACACCAGCGGCACCACGCCGATAGCCAATGCTGCCACCACCGTCGTCATAGCCCTCGCTGATGTGCTCATGTCCTTCAGCCTCCATGTCAATACGGCGCACAGCAGGGCAAAGAGCAGACCATAGAAACCTATGAGCGGATAGAACACCGCCGTACCCACCACCACGAAAAGCGGACGCAAGTACCACCGCGATGGCAACACACGGTACAGCCACAACCCGCCCAAGGCGATGATGACGCCGATGGTAGCAGCGAAGAAGTGTCCGCGCAGCTTCAGGTAGTAAATCCAGTAGCCCAGGTCTACGTCCATGATGAGTAGCAATGCCACAGGAACGAGCAACACCGCCGTCCATGCCAGCGACACGCGTAACGTCCTTCCTGCCACGACCATGAGCACCGCCCACAGTCCGCACAACAGCGTCACGCCCAGCCACGGATGGAAGAAGAACTCCGTAAACCACGTGCCCAGCCACGTGAGCAGCCAGCCCGAAGTCACCATCTGCTGCCTGAGGAACAGCGGCGTGTCGAGGAAAAGGTTCAGCTCCTGAGCCTTCCACAGGTATTCGCTCTCTTGCGTCACCAAGCCCCAGCCCATGGTCACAAGAGCCAGCAGGGCCAGTATGGGAGACACCCACCGTAGCGTTTTCATATAGTCTTTCTTATTCTTCATTAACTCTAAACTCTCAATTCTCAACTCTCAATTCTCAACTCTCAACTCTCAATTCTCAACTCTCAACTCTCTCACCACCTTTGCCGGCCTTCCCACGGCCACCGTCCATGCTGGGACGTCCTTCGTTACCAGCGAACCCGTTCCTATGACTGCACCCTCGCCAATAGTCACCCCAGGCATAATCGTGCAGCACATGCCGATGGCCGCACCACGGCAGATGTGCACAGGCATCACCTTCGACGGCTGCTCGGTGTAGGTGTCACCGCGCCGATAGCCCGATATGTCGCGCTTGTGCAGCAGAATGGTCGTCCTTGAGCTAATCCACACGTCATCCTCGATGGTGAGGAACTCCGCGTTCTCCGCGTCGAAGTACACGTCGGCCCCCACATGGAAGCGCCCCGTGGCCTTCACGCCGCACTTCTTCCAGTATTTCTGCCGCCGCTCGGTGCACGGGTCTATCATCCAGCTCTTCTGGTAGGTCATCCAGAAATACTTCCGCTTCAGCTTGAGGCGTATGAGAAAGTATTTCGGCCACGTAATGATGCGGCCGAAATGACGGTACAGCCAGCTTTGCTTCAGACGGTCTTTATCCATTCGCCCTAAATAAGTTACCTAACGGGTTACTGTATATTGTCCACCTTTTTTCCATTGTTTGTTGATTTGTCGTTTATTGTATTTTATTGTTAAACCTTGCAAAGATACTCATATCGTTTCAATCTGCCAAAAAACATTTTCCAAAACTAACAGATTATAACCAATTTTAAATGATTTGTTACGCCACTGTTCACTTTGCTAAAAAAAAGATTAAATTATTTGGTCGATTCGTAAAATATACATATTTTTGCAGCTTGTTAAACTCAATCGAATTTAAAACCCATTGGGGCACAGTGACTAGTGAAGGTGCTGATAGTGAACACCAGTTACGATGCGGGCGGTGCTGCCGTTGCTGCACGCCGCCTGATGGAGGCGCTGACACTAAACGGTGCTGAGGCCAGCATGCTGGTGCGCGACGGGGAAGTCACCAACAACAGCCGGGTGTGTGTGTTGCCCTGGCGTTGGCTGACACAGTGGCATTTCCTTTGGGAGCGGCTGGTGATATTTGCCAAGCTAGGGTTCCGTAGTAAGAATTTGTTTGCCATCGATGCTGCCATCAGCGGAACGGACATCACCCGTCTGCGCGAGTTCCGCGAGGCCGACGTGATTCACCTTCACTGGGTGAATCAGGGGATGCTGTCTTTTGCCGACCTGCGGAAGATTATCCGCAGCGGCAAGCCCGTGGTATGGACCATGCACGACGCCTGGCCCTCTACGGCTCTCTGTCACCTCACGCTTGGCTGCCGACAGTTCACCAGCCAGTGCCGCCAATGTAAATATCAAGCCCCCAGTGCGTGGCTGGCTAAGGTATGGCGGCGCAAGCAGCGGCTGATTCAGGAGGGCGACATCTCGTTCGTGGCTTGCAGCCGGTGGCTGGAGAGCGAGGCGAAGGCCAGCGCATTGTTGCACGGCCAGCACATCGTGAGCATCCCCAACTGCATAGACACCCGCCTATTCTGTCCTGGCGACCAGCAGGAGGCGCGCCGCGAGGAAGGGCTGCCTACAGATTGTAGGTTGGTGCTCTTCGTGTGCCAACGTGTGACCAATGCCTATAAGGGCATGAACTATCTCATCGAGGCTTGCCGACAGCTTGCCGACGAGCATCCTGAGATGAAAGACGAGGTGAAAGTGGTGCTTCTGGGCAGCCATGCCGACGAGGTGGCTTCCGAGCTACCCTTCCCTGCCATCGCCGTGGGTTATGTCAACGACGAGCAGCGCATGGCCCGTCTCTACCGTTCGGCCGACGTGTTCGTGCTGCCGTCGCTGTCAGAGAACCTTCCCAACACCATCATGGAAGCCATGGCCTGTGGCGTGCCCTGCCTGGGATTCCGCGTGGGTGGCATTCCCGAGGAAATCGACCACCAGCGCACGGGCTATGTTGCCCGCTACCGCGATGCCGCCGACTTGGCTCATGGATTGCGCTGGCTGCTCTATGAGGCCGACAGCAAGAGCCTCGCCAAGGAGTGTGTGCGCAAGGTGAAGCAGTGTTACTCACAGGCGGCCGTGGCCGTGCAGTACACCGAGATTTACCAACAGACGATGGCACACAAGCATTTCCGGTTATAAACCACAGATTTCACAGATTCCGCAGATTATAATGACAAAGTTTACTGTCATCACCATCACCTATAACGCTGCTGCCGTTTTGCAACGCACCCTCGACAGCGTGCTCCATCAGACCTACGAAGATGTGGAGCACCTCATCATCGACGGAGCCTCCACCGACGGCACCCTGCAGATGGCCAACAACTATAAAGTACTCAACACCCAACATAAGGTCATCATCCACTCCTCGCCCGACGAGGGAATCTACGACGCGATGAACAAGGGATTGACACAGGCCTCTGGCGACTACGTGGTGTTTATGAACGCGGGCGACTTCTTCCCTGCTCCCGACACGCTGGAGCAGATAGCCCACCGCTGCCACCTCAACGAGCTGCCCAGCGACTCCCTTCCTGCCGTTGTCTATGGCAATACCGACATCGTGGATGCCGAGGGCCACTTCCTGCACCCCCGTCGTCTGCAGCCTCCTGAGCAGCTCACGTGGCGGTCGTTCCGTCATGGTATGCTTGTGTGCCACCAGGCTTTCTATGCTCGTATGGACCTGGCGAAGAACACACAATACGACACCCGCTACCGCTACTCTGCCGACGTAGATTGGTGCATCCGTGTGATGCATGAGGCCGACCGTCTAGGCCTTGCCTTGACGAATGCCCACCTCACCGTGGCCTGCTACACCGAGGAGGGAACCACCACGCGCCATCACCGTGAGTCGCTCCGTGAGCGCTACCGCGTCATGGTTCGCCACTATGGGCATCTTTCCACCTTCTTCATGCATTGCTGGTTCGTGCTGCGAAACCTCCTCTGACTACAACTTTTCTCCGCATTGTGAGCAATAATGGTCCTTGGAGCGTACTGCAGCATCACAACGTGGACAATGTCCGTCTTTCGGCTTCTTTTTCGTCTCGTCAATGATGTTTGCAGTCACAATACCTGTGGGCACGGCAATGATGGTGTAACCAAGCAGCATGACGAATGCCGAAAGCAGACGCCCTAAGGGGGTAACGGGAGTGATGTCGCCATATCCCACGGTGGTCATCGTGACAATGGCCCAGTATACCGAGGTGGCCAAGTCGGTAAACTGTGTGTCGGGCTGGCCACTCTCAACCATATACATCAGCGTGCCCAGGCAGATGTCCAGTATCAGCACAAACAAGAAATAGACGGCAATCTTGGTGAGGCTCTTCTGAATCGAGCGCATCAGCATGTAGCCCTCGTTGATGAAACTGAACAGCTTGAAAATGCGGAAGATACGGATGAAGCGGATGGAGCGCAACAGTATCATGTACCGTGCATTGGGCAGGAAGAAAGAGAGATAGGGTGGGAGAGTGGAGAGCAGGTCGATGATGCCAAAGAAACTCAGCACGTAGTCGCGAGGCCGGGGTGAGCAGTAGACACGGGCAATATACTCTACCGTGAAGAAGAAGGTGAGCAGATACTCCAGAATCTCCAGTACCAGCTTGAAGGTACGGGCCAGTGAGGGAATCGTCTCGATGAACGAGATGATGATGCTCAGCGAGATGGCTGTTATCAGCGTGAGGTCGAAAATGCGTCCAATCGGGTGTTCCGATTCGAACATGATGCTATAGAGCCTTTCTTTCTCAAGCCAGGATGGTTTCTTCATGTGCATGTCTTTACAAAATGATGGAAGGTCAGCGTATGCTGCATCTTACATGGTCGGCAATCCATTCACCCACTTCGCGTGTACCATAATGCTTTCCTCCTTCTACCTGTATCTCTGGTGTGCGCACGTTGGCATCGAGCGATGCCGTGACGGCGCGGCGCACGGCGGAACCCTCCTCCGTCAGGCCGAAGTACTCTAGGAGCATGGCGGCAGAGAGAATCTGCGCCACGGGGTTGGCAATGTTCTGTCCGGCGGCCTGCGGCCATGAGCCGTGCACGGGTTCGAAGAGTGGTGTGTGAAGTCCCAGCGATGCCGACGGCTGAAGTCCCATGGAGCCGGTGATGCACGAGGTCTCGTCGGTGAGGATGTCGCCGAAGGTGTTCTCCGTCACGATGACGTCGAAGAAGCGCGGCTCGGTGAGTACACGCATGGCGGCGTTGTCGATGAACATATAGTCGGTGGTGACTTCCGGGTACTGGCTCTCCATCTCCTTGGCAATCTGCCGCCAGAGCCGGCTGCTGGCCAGAATGTTGGCCTTGTCCACAACGGTAAGGTGACGACGACGGGTCATAGCCATCTCGAAGGCAACCTTCAGGATGCGCTCGATTTCCGGCCGGGTGTAGATGTCGGTGTCGTAGGCACGGTCGTTGTCCTGGTATTTCTCGCCGAAATACATGCCGCCCGTCAGCTCGCGTATGACCACGAAGTCGGCGCCACGCAGCAGCTCTTCCTTTAGCGGCGACTTATGAATCAGACAATCGAAAGTAGCCACGGGCCGCACATTGGCAAAGAGGCCCAGCTTCTTGCGCATGGCCAGCAGACCTTGTTCAGGACGTATGGGCGAGGTGGGGTCGTTGTCGTACCTGGGATGCCCTACGGCGGCGAAGAGGACTGCGTCGGCACGCATACACACATCGTGGGTGGCCTCGGGATAGGGGGCGCCGACGACATCGATGGCGTGGGCACCACAGATAGCCTCCTCGTATTCAAACTGATGGCCGAAACGCTTGGCAACGGCATCCATCACGGCCACGCCTTGCGCCATTATCTCCGGGCCTATGCCGTCGCCCGGAAGTACTGCAATCTTCAATTTCATGCTAACCTTCCTCCTATTTAATCGAATGTTTCATAAACTATCATAATAATTGGTGCAAAAGTACGAAAAAAAAATGAAATACGCTAATGTTGCAGATGATTTAATATGTTTTATGAAGATTATTATAGGATCCGCTTTTCTTTTGTTTATATCAGTCATGATAATACTCATTTTAACGAATCGATGAACTTGTCGAAGTCCGACAAGAAGGTCTCGTCTTGGATACGGCGGAACTTCTCATATTCGCCTAAGGCTTTGGCCTCGGCCTCTTCGTGAGAGATTTTGCCAGCGTCAGGAAGAATGTCATACTCCGTCAGCTGCAAATATTTCTCAAGTAGGGCCTTCCAATCAGCCATTGTCATCAGGATGTGTCTAAGCGCACGGTCTTCTGCAAAATCCAGATATGCAGTAGATAGAAGATTCAATTGAGTGACTTCTTTTTCCGACAGATAGTTCTTAGCAATTGTAACGTCGCTCTTGATAACACGGCCATTGGGAGCATTTTTCCAAGTCAGCAAGCCCATCTGCGGTTTCTCCGCATCGGAACGCTCGTAGATGATTTCAGCTGCCGTCTGGTGGGTGATAGCATAGTGCATCATGTTCTGAACGGTTTTGTAGAACGTCTTTGTGATTTCCGACTGTGGGTCGTAGTCACTGCTACACTCGGCATAGACATCTGTAATTTTCTGGTAGTAGCGACGTTCAGAAGTGCGAATCTCACGAATGCGCTCCAAAAGTTCATCAAAGTAGTCAGCACCAAAGACATCTTTGCCCTTTAACCGTTCATCGTCCAATGCAAACCCCTTGATGATAAACTCCTTCAACACTTTTGTTGCCCAGATGCGGAACTGCGTGGCTTCATAGCTGTTGACGCGGTATCCAACAGCTATTACGGCATCAAGATTATACATCATTACGCCCTGCTCGTCGCAATTGTCCGAAGGAATTAAAATTTTTTTAATTGCTGCGGACAATTGCACTTCGCCACTATCATTTATTTGTTTAAGGTGATAGGTGATGTCTGGGATTGTTACTCCAAACAACTCTGCCATCCGCCTCTGTGACAGCCAGAAAGTTTCTTGGTTATATACAACAGATACATTGACCTTGCCAGTCGTGGAACGATATATCAGCACGTTACCCTCTATGCTGGTGGCTAATTCCTTTGAGGTCATGTTACTGGTGAAATAGTCCCGGGCAGCCTTGACTATGGGCTTTTTCTTGTCAGCATTCAGGGTGATGGCAAGGCATGCAGTGCGAGAGAGCAAAACAGATTTCACATGACGATAGCCACCGTTGTTCAGCTGTGACATCTCTTCTATCTCTACCATGTGTTCCTTCAAATCAAGTCCCTTCTCTTTTTGCAGGAAGGGAGCCACCTTGTCCATCAGTCGCTCGAAGTTCCAATATTTTATGTAGCCCATGAGGCGTGCCAGCTTACGAGAGTTCCACCACTCTCGTCCTTCACTATCCGTTTCTTTAATGCCGTCGAAGGGTGACAGCATATCTTCTGGCTTAAATAATTCCTGCTCGTCCATACCTAAATTGTATTTAATGATTATCCGCAACCAGCCGACAGGTTCCTATTGTAGATGCGATGCTCAAACTCCGATGTGCAAGCGATGGAAGCTATCATAAGCCTGTCAAACAACTTGTCTCCAAAGTACCTGCGATTGAACTTGTAACAGAAC
>JAFVFY010000003.1 GCA_017475265.1 Prevotella sp.
AATTACCATCGTAGAATCGGAATGACAACGAATCGCCGATGCTAATGCCTTTCATCTGAGCCTTGCTCCTTTCTTGAAGCGAAATGGGCTTTCCTGATATAATAACAGTCTTCATATTATAAATATTGCTTTATTTTAAGTGTCATTAAAACGATGCAAAAGTACTAAAATAATCTGATATGACCAAAGGTTTTCCCATTTAATTTGCTTTGTGCATCAAAAATAGTATGTTTTATGTTTTGAATGACTTTATAATCGCAAATAACTGATAATCTTGGTTGAAATCTCATTGTTGGGTATTTATACAAGTTATTTATGCAGAATGTGAAAAGATATTGCCGTAGATTTCTTGGGATGTGATGCGACATTGTGTCTCAGGAGTATGCTTTTTGTTCCAAAAGACGACTTGAATTGTTAAAAAAGCATTGAATAACCATATTTATTATTATAACATATCATAAAATATAGAAATTATTGTATTTTTGCACTCGTAAATATAAGTTGAGTATTAATATGAGCAAGACAACCATGGGCAATAAGTTGCCCCGAAAACTGGAACAGAAGATGCAGACAGTTGGCGAACAAATAAGGTTAGCAAGATTGCGTCGTGACCTTAGTGTAGCGCAGGTGGCTGAACGCGCAACCTGTTCACCCATGACTATAGCTAGAATTGAGAAAGGTGCTCCTACTGTTGCCATCGGCATCTATCTCCGTGTTCTCTATGCATTGCAACTTGACGATGACATCTTGTTGCTGGCGCAGAAGGATGAGATGGGACGAGCCTTACAGGATCTTGCCCTCAAACACCGTGAACGGGCATCAAAAAAGAAATAATGCTATATTTGTACGGATTTCAATTGGTTTGAACAAATAGCAAGACTAATGAATAATCGTATCTTTCCTGATTGGAAATCTTTTGAATATAAATACCGAGGGCGCGAACAGGATGCGTTCGAGGATCTCGCACGTTCTCTTTTCCGGAAAGAAATGGGCATAAGGTATGGCTTGTTTCAAAGGATAAACCATAAGGGAAACGAGACAGATGTTGTAGAGAAGGAAGGCAAAGTCTGTGGCTTCCAGGCAAAGTTCTTTAACCATAGGATAGATGCTGATAACATTATCTGTTCGATGAGGGATGCCAAAGAAAGTCATCCGGAACAAACACATTATTACATTTATTGTAATCTCGCATTTGGGAATCCTCATAGAAGAAAAGGAAGCAAGAAATCAGACCCGCTACCAGACCAAACCTTAGCTGAAGAAAAGATAACGAAGGTCGCTAATGAATTAGGCTTGACCATAGTCTGGAAAATGGACAGGGCTATTTTGGACGAGACCAATGAAGAATCATGGATAAATGATGTGTTCTTCAGTGTAGAAGGTAGACTTGAGTCGTTGATAAAAGAGGAACGACAACATGCGGGCATAGCTTTCAATAGTATAAACTATGCCTGTTCATTCAATAATCGTTCGATTCATATTGATCGAACTGATATCCTTTCTCAAATAGAGAATGCGAGTCCGTCAACACTCTACGTCATTCATGGAGATGGCGGTTGCGGAAAAACGGCAATTCTACATGAGTTATTTGATAAGAAACAGGATACCTATCCCATCTGTTATAGAAAGGCAACCTCTCTGAATGTGAAGAATTTGGCGGCTGTGTTCCATTTGGGAGATTTATATACCTTTCCTGACTTCAAAGAAGCTTATAAGGACTGTGAACGGAAATATTTCATTATCGATTCTGCAGAGCATCTTGACGAAATTGAGGATGGAACCATACTCCCATCCTTAGTAAGAGGGCTGATGGAAGCACATTGGTGTATTGTTTTCACAGTGCGAAATGTTTTCCTCAGTGATCTGTTGAATCTTCTGAAGTACGAGTTCCGTCAAGTTCAGATTAACAAGATTGATGTTGGCATATTACCAGAGAACCAGCTAAGGACTATCGCCAGAATTAACGCAATTAAATTGCCTACGGATAGAATTCTGTTTGACAGAATCAGAAACCTGTTCTATTTTGATCTGTACACGCAGTATTATGATGAGATTGAACATCAGTACAGTGATCGCGATTTCTTAAAACTAGTATGGGACAAGAAAATCAGAGGAAAGAATAATCGAATAGGCTATTTGCGTGAAAGTTTGTTCGAGTCATTCATAGAAGACCGAATCAAAGCAAATGCCTTTTTCTTACCAGCAACGAAATATATCAACGAAGAGTTTGATACGCTAATATCGGAAGAAATTATCGCAGATGACCCTGGCCTAGGCTTGTTTATTACTCATGATATCTTTGAAGAGTGGGGATTGTATCGTATCATTGACAAAAAATGGGAAAATAAAGATTCTATACAAGGCTTCCTGACAGACATAGGGGATACCCGAGCTGTGCGACGTGCATTCAGATTATGGCTGAAAGATAAAGTAATTGTCTGTCCTGATTCTATTCAATCGCTTACCCAAGCATCTTTCACATCAGATATACCAGGAATATGGAAAGATGAAGTGTTGTGCGCTATTTTATTATCTGACAAAGCACAGTCGTTCCTATCTCCATATGAACGTCAGATACTTGACAACACGGATGGCCTTGCAGAAAAAGTTATCTGGTCTCTTCGAGTAGGTTGTCTATACATAACGGATGTTATAAGTTATAAAGACTACTATTTGCCTCGTTATGCACCCATTGGATCTGGTTGGGTATATATTGTTAATTTACTATTCCAACATCAAGATGAGGCGAAGCTGTCTATCTGGTTACCCGCATTGAATGATTGGGTAAAAGGTAATCTGAGAGGGGAGACAACACGCAAGATAGGATTGATGGTAATAGCCTATTATAAAAGCGAGGCATACCAAAAAGAATACTATTGGGACAGAAATAGTAAGACGGTTCACGAAATCCTTAACAATACTGTATGGGAAATAAAAGAAGAGCTGTCAGAATTACTTTATAGTCGCAAAGGTCATGATGAACGTAGGAATGGCTTGATAGAGTTTGTCTTGAAAGAGACTTTTGGAGCCATGAACATTCATCTTGCTATACCCCAAACGGTAGCAGACTTATGCATATACTACTGGAGAGAAAGACCCGATGAGGAAGACCGCTATCGGTATCGTTCCAGGTCAATGGAGACGGGATATGGGCTGGATATATATGTGGATATGTTAAAATATTTTCCTTCTGGTGCAAATCAGACACCGACAACAACCTTATTGGCTGCCAACGAAACTATTGCTATAGATTTCATTATCCGCCTAATGAATGAGTGCGTGAAATCTTATTCGGAATCTGGCTACGATATACTTGAGAAGGTAGAGATAACAAATGGGGAAGATAGAAAAAACTGGCAATGGCACTCATTCGGGCTATGGTGTATGTATAGGGGAACTGGCTCTCCTGTAGCACCATATTGTTTGCAGTCTGTCCATATGGCTTTGGAGCAATATCTTCTGAAGATGTCTAAATCAAGCAAATATGTGCAGTGTGAAGCTATTATGCAAAAACTTTTGTTTGAATGTCATTCTTCATCGGTTTCTGCTGTGGTGGGAAGTGTTGTGCTTGCTTATCCTAATGAGTATTGGAGAATAGCTCTAATATTGTTTAGAACAATTGAATTTATACAGATAGATTCACACAGAGCCTTGCGTGAAAATGAAGCGAAAACACTTTATCAAATAAGCGGTGACCTTAATCCGAATGTATTAAAAGAGCGACTGGAGACATGTAAGCAAGAATTCCGAAAGACCCATCTTGAGAATCTCTGTTTGAACTATCAGTTTATTGGTACAAAGGTCCTTTCAAAAGATGAAAATGAAAAGCTGATACAAACACTATATGGGATACTTGATACACATCGGAAGCTCCTGAAGAAAACAAAGGGTGAAGAAAAAGAGTTGCTGGAGATTCAAGTGTCTCGTATGGATCGCAGGCGTTTGAAGGTAAGAAGTACAGAACGGGTAGAAGGCGGACTTGCTATACAATTTGAGACGAAACTTACTAAAGAATCTCGGAAAAGAAGTGAGGAATCGGATCAGTTGAATCAGGAAATGTATAGGTATTTAGGGCTTCTGAACTGGGCGATGGCCAAATTAAGAGGCGAGGCACTTGTCGGAAACAAGTACATAGATAATCCCGCATTAGTATTGAAAGATGCCCAAGAGATGCAGAAAGAACAGGAATCTGGCCGAAGAGGATTTATAACCGACGCATATACATTAGAGTGGGTAAGTGCAGGACTTGTTAAGTTTCACTCTGATCAATTAAGCAAAGAAGAATTAATGTGGTGTAAAACGATAATAGATAAGAAGCTGTCAAATTTGTCTATTCCCATCAACACATTGGACGGAACCACGGCTTGCATTCAGGTTTTACCCCAGCTGATTGCATTGTTTCCAGAAGATAAAGATAAATATGCTGAGCTTCTTTTCAAGTGTTTAATGATGCCTGCTTATGGTGGAGCGGATGCGTGTGATTATGCTGTTGCTGCAATCCAATCATCTGATTTGTGGGTAAAAGATGCTGCATTGATAAAGGATATTTTAAAGAGATATATCAAAGATGAGTCATTGAATACGCTACACTCTTATCATTTGAAAGTCATATTTGGACTTATACCTCATTTACCGGACAAGGAAACAATAGATATTGCAGTAAAGTATCTGAAAGCCCTGCCAGAGCTTATCAAATCCCATGAAAATGAAGTGCATGGAATGTTTGATGTGGTAATTTATCTGGTAAGATTATTTATGCACACAGAAAGTACAGAAATCCTACATTGTCTACCCTGTACATTCCCGATTATAAAAGAGAGCCATTTAGGGCACTCATATCTGATTCGTTTTATTCTAGAAGAAGATTATTGTAAGAAACCTGACCGGTTCTGGTTGATTTGGAATACCTTCAGAGAACCAATAATGGAATCGGGGACATATTGTGATAGTCAGGAATTGAGAGCGTACACTCTAAATACAGAATGGAATGAAGACGTAAAAGAATGGCATTCTCTTCGAAAAAATGATATTGGGTTTTATATGTATTTAGCTGAGCATTCTGCGGGGAATGCTGTGGTGTTTGAAGGCTTAGTTAAAGTTTTGACAACCATAGCAAGTGGGTATAAGACTGAGGGTATGTCATGGATTGCAAAGGCAATTAATCAATGTCCTACGATGAATCTGAATGAAACGCTAGGTCTGATGTATCTTGAACTTGTTATGATGCCATATGTTTATACAAACAAGATGCAAATCAGGAAGAATCCAGAGTTATTGGCGCAGGTTAGGACAATTCTGAATTTTATGGTGACAAAGAGTTCTGTTGTTGGCTATATGTTACGGGATATAGTAAATTAAAGAAGTAAGCCATGTCTATTTCAATTCAAACATCATTATTTAATTATAAGGATATCTTCCTGCCTGTACAGGCACTTCGTGATGTCAGCATAGAACATGTGTTGGGAATAGATGGTATCCGTGAGGCTGCAACTATTGAATGCGACACCAACGGACTTTCAAGAGGAATTGTGTTTTTTGAGGAAAGAAATGGTATTATGACGCCTGCTGAAATTTCGTTCGTAAATGGTGAGTATCAGATCTCAATATCTTTGACCTTTTGCCAGTTCGTATGGGCGGTGGGACTGTATATGACTGCCTATTTTGACAATATTATACAGATTCCTAACATGAATGCTGCAGGCACTAACATTCATGGTTATAAGGTTGATAAGAACCATGTCGAATATGCTAATGAACAATTTAGGCTTGCTCGGTCTTTAATGTGGGGATACAATCACGACGTATTTTTTGAGTTGCCAAATATTTGTGATCCGATGGAGTATAGTGAACCGATTGGAAAGGCAAATGGTGTTCTTCTTGGTGGGGTGGCTTTTATGTTTTGTCATGAACTGTCGCACAATATACTTGGCCATACGCAAAAGGATTCCACAGATGACGAGTCTATAGCAGAAGAAGCTGCAGCGGACGACTATGCTTTAGACATGCTTTCTGACACGTTTGATAGTAATTGGGGATTTAATCATAAAGTTGGTGCAGCCACAGTGTTATGCTCGCTACTTATGATGGGTGAGGATAGTATCAGTGGAGGTTCTAGACATCCACACATGGATTATCGTATTCAAATGATGATGAAGAAGTTTAATCTTCATAAGATGGATAGTCTATGGGGATTTGTTGGAAGTGTAATACGTCTGTGGCTCTTGGTATATGGTGGTTTAACTATACAAGAGGATATGAAAACAGGGGGCTTCGATTTCTACCAAAATTTCTATGAACATTATTTGGGACTATTGACGCAAGTGAGAGAATTACGTTATCCAAAGTTGGTTAAACCTATATGGTATGTGGAATAATGAACAAGTCTTTAACATTTAATGTCATCAAAATGAGATTGCTCTAATGAATAACCTTTTCCCATTTATAATGTTTTATAACTACCATTATTCTGTTCGGAACTGAAGATAATTTGTATAAGTTAATTGAAATAGGAACGTTTGTATTCAATCTCTAAAGATAACTTCGGTATAGTTGGCGTTTTTTTATGTTACGTAGAAATTCTTAAAAGATAAGATTGAGGATTTTGTTCCCCAATCTTATCCATAAATATACACAGGTGTGCTTTTGCTTTTTTATTATGTTCTACAATTTCAGAACAGTTTTACGTAATTGTTCATCGGATAGCCGGGCATAAACTTGAGTACTTGAAACGGATTTATGTCCCATTAGCTTCGCAATCGTATAAATGTCAGTTCCTTTATTCAATAACAACATAGCAAAGGAATGTCTAAAGCAGTGAAAGGTAATGTGCTTTTTGATATTTGCCTTATCTATCATCAAAGGAATCTCTTTGTTCAACATATATTCTGTAAGACCAGGAAAAACACGGGGACCCTCTTTCCTGATTGAACGCAATAGTTTTGTTGCAGACGTAGACAACGGTAGGCTGATTGCTTTTTTCGTCTTGTGTATAGTAAGACTAATGCTTGATTTGTTCTTGTACCGTAAATTGATGTCTTTCCATTCAAGATAGATTATATCAGCTCTTCTTAGTCCTGTATAAATAGACAAGAGTGCAGCTTGCTTAATCATTATATTTTCTGAATAATCAAGATTCTCCAATTGTTGTATTTCGTTTTCTTCAAGATATTCTTTCTTGTTGTCATGATTCCAATGTATTCTCTTAACATCAGCTGCTATGTTGTTTTGTAAAATTCCGTCCTTGTAGGCAAGTCCGACAACTGAAAGGAATGCGTTGAAATATGCAGCTGCAGTATTGTGTTTAAGTTTGCTATTCCTTTTACAGCCAGTCTCTTTAATCAGGAATTTTGAGTATTTTTCGCAGAAACTTACGGATAAATCTTTGAAACTGCATTTTTTGTTGCAAAATCTTTTGAAGTGTTTATAACTGCAGATGTACTTGATGCCATAGTATTCGCAGCAATTTCGGAAATAATCAAGAAAACTTCCGTTTAGTTGTCCTTTCAATATAAAGGAATAATCCTTTTTAACCATCCGCATATACCTGTCGCATCTAATAGCCTCCGCTATTTCATCAATCATGGCATTATGCTCTCTTTGGATTTCGTTAGCAGGATTTACATATTTTTCCAGATTCAAGAACTCATACCTGACTTCTTCTCCCTTTGGATTGATGAAAACAGGATTGTATTCCAAAAACACAGATAACATAGTTCCTTTGCATTTTTTCTTGGTTCGAATTGTTACCCTATTCATAATGTCCCTCCTTCCATCTGATTATGCCTTGTCTGCTGAATAATATAACTCCGTTGACATGCTTTATGTGTACAATGTTCTGCGCAACAGCATTAAACAGATCCTTCTTTTTCATTTTGTAGCCCATTTCTACCTCATTGATGTTAAGCCATAGTTTGATAAAACATAATTCTTCTGTCCAGGCTTTCAAAACGTCATCTTTTGAATAGCGTTTGAGCCAGCCAACATGGTATGACTTGATATTATATCTCTCCACGAAACTTAATAACCAGCTCCTTCCCATGCCTGTGTAATTCATTAAGCCATAGATGGAAAAAGAAGACTCTCCGATAGGTGATGAGGGAGTTTCTAGTAGATGTGAATACCAGTGGACAAAGTCTGTCCATTTGACCTTTCTACCATCGTTTTCAATTAATGATGGAATCACGCCGTTTTTAACTAAACGGTAAATGTAGCTTTTAGTGTACCCGGAAAGACAAACAATCTCACCAATTGTGAGATAGCCCTTGGATACAACATGCTGCCACTCTACATCCAAACTATCGTATGGATTGTAGTAATGTTTGAAATGCTTGTAATTACTCATAATTATTGATGTCACTTTTGTGTGACAGTAAATAAATATGGTCTACAAGTGGCAGAATGAGTATGAACTGGGTCAATAAAGTTTTAAGCAAACTGGAATATTATACGTTTGTTAACAGAAATCTACCATCTATTAACAATAATTGCGCACTTTTGTCGGCTATTGTTGGGCTTCAGAGACATAAATCGTACTTTTACGGTAGAAATACGGTAGAAAAAAGAAAATAAATAGACTCGAATAACTTGAAATAAAAAACGTAAAGTGTTGAAATTCAGTATTGTGAAAGATGATAAATTGCTTCTACTTTCTTTTTAAAAAGAGATGTAACATCTTGCATATCAGCGAGTTACGGTCATTCATTTGCCCACGCAGAAATTATTTAAGTCGCTGTAAGTGTGCTGATTATAAGCCATTTGCGCAATGTTTGTTTTTCGTCGAGCAACAATCCAGCAACAAAATTGCAGAAAAACCACTTTCGGAGGGTGTCAAAAGCCCCCATGTCTGACGAAGGACACGGGGGCTCACGCAATACTGATATGTCCTAAAACATTATCAGACGGTGCAAAGGTAGTCATTTCTTTTTGAACGGCCAAATTTTGGAGAGGGAAAAATTATATTGGACTCCCAAACCGAGGTATGGCTGCATTCCTGCAGGTGTGATTCCGTAGCCAGCCTGCACTCCGAAAGTGAACGCCGGGGGCGGTTCTTTCTTGGTGACGGTGACCATCTGGCTAAACACCTTAATGCTGTCGAGCTTGGCATCAAAGCCGCTGACGTAGGCGGTGTAGGTGGAATCGCTGTACACCTTCTGCGTTATCGGCAGCGTGACAATTAGGCTGTCGCTGTCCGCTGGAATAATAACAGGCCCGATGTTGCATGTGTCAGGAATAGAATCAAGCTGATTGTTTCCGATTTTTGGCCGTTTCCGTGGCTTTCCTTGGGCTTTGACAGCCGAAGCAGGGATTTTATAGTCCCTACTCTCAACAAAGCTGCTGTCGGCAGCAGAATCGGGAACAAACGTGCTGACAACGGAAGTGGTGTCTGTGACCACCTCGCCCAGCTCTGGCTTGCATATCTGATTCAGCAGCACCAGATTCAGCAATATGGATGCCAGCAGCAGGAGCGGAACAATACTCTTTTTCATGACATGAACTTTTGAATGTAGTCAATGATTCCCTCGACGTGAAGCCTCTCGATGGCGTGACGGCCCTCGTCTGATGTGAGGTAGGCCACATCTTCCCTGTTGTCCTGGAACAGGTTCTCAGTAAGAACCGCTGGGCAAGCCGTCTTGGTAAGGACGTACAGAGCTGCCTCGAAGTCCGGGTCTTTATCGCTCCAGTCTGCGCGGATGGCGTTCTTGTGGACGTGGGGAAGATTCTTGTCTGCACGGTACCAGAGACAGGTCGCAAGGTCATCGGCCTTGGTTCTGCCTGGCGACGTGTAGACACACCATCCACGGGCGTCGTGCCACTTGCCGTCGTTGGGCGGAGAGGCATTCACATGGATGCTCACATAGATGCAGTTCTCCTTGCCGTACTGATTGCAGAACTCGTTGACGTTGGCGGCACGCAGGGCAAGTTCACGCTGCTGTTCCAGCTTGGCCATCGGTGTCTGCATGGTCTTGGGGAGCTTGTCGCCGTCATAGTCGAAGACAACGGTGTACCCTGCAGCCTCCAACTTGGCCTTGATTTCACGGCCCACCTCACGGCTGTAGATAGCCTCGCGGAATTTTCCGTCGGGCGACCGTTTGCCTGGTGTGGTAAGCAGATGGGCAAAGCCGATAATGATTAGCAATTTCTTCCTCATAGCTTCTTCGTCTTTTCGGAAATGTTCTGGATGGTCTCGATGATGGCCTCCGCGTCTTTCTCCCTGGCACAATGAACTATCTCCTTTGCCAGTTCGGGGATGAGGGCGGCGTGGCTTTTCTTGCGTTTCTTGTTCTCCAAGACGCTCCAGCCCTCAATGAGTATGCTTCCGGCTGCAATGAGTATCTGGAAGAAAGGCAGGAAATAGAACGAGAACAGACTGCCTATGATGTCGATGAACATGAACGGCAGCAGCACCCCCGCGTAGTCCTTTATCTTCTGGAAGGTCTCACGCAGACGGTGGGAATGCACTTTCTCGCCTAATGCACGGGCGGTGGTGACACCGCTCCACATATCGACGAAACAAGCGACGGCCATTCCGATCCAGGCAAGGATAATCACGATGGCCCAGATAATGAGACGAATCAGCAGACCGTCCCAATCGTTGTTGATGATGATTTCAAACATGGCTGAACATTTTTAGGTTTCGTACTCGCTCCAATCAACGCTGTCCTTACGCGCCCAGCCATCAATGATGCACTGATGCACGTACTCCTCTGCCAAGTCCACAAACCCAGAAAGCTCTTCGACGCTTTCAAAGGTGTGATAGACAGGGTTGCCGTTGGCATCCTGACCCAGCTTGAACTTCACGGGCAGGTTTTCCCCGTCTTTCTTCACGGCCTTGTCACATACGGCCTTGAAGTTGAACTGGTTCTCCATTGACAGCCAAACGGGCTTGCCGTTCCACACGAACCCTGAAGCGATGTTCATGTCCGTCTGTGAATCAATGCCAGCGATTACCGCTTCCTTGATTTGCTCTTGTGTCGGTCTGAATTTGAACACGGTGTACTGGTAGCTATACTGCACACCGTTATCCTCCGTTTCGACGGGCTTTTCATCCCACAACACTTGATAGATGTGTTTGCGGTGGTTGATGCACTGGACCAACTTTTCCTGTTTTTCGCTAAATATAGTCCTTTCCATTGTAGTAATCTCCTTTTAAGTGAATGAATACTTGAATTTGTTGCCTCCGATGCTCTTGCGTTTGAGGATGGTTCGGAATGGCACCGCACCCATTTCACTCGCCTTGTCGAGCATCTGCTTCAGTTCCTCGCTGTTAGTGAAGAACTTGAACTCCCTGCCATCCATTTCTATGAGGACAACGTATCGGCCTTCGCCCTGCTTCGTTTTCACGTCGCGCTCGTAGTCCTTCACGATGAACTGGCGGTTTTGCAGGTCGCCCTGCTGGATTGTGTCACAATCGAATAGTTTTTTCCCACTCGCAGACACATAACTCAATCCTAATTCTGAAAAATCTTTCATATTGTAACCTGTTATTCGTTTGAAGAGGTTCTTGCAGGTGCCGTGCTTGGTCACGCCATAGAAGGAGCCTATCAGTTCCTGCTTCCGCTTCCAGCTGCGCACACGATTCCATCGCTTGGCGAACCTCTTTTTAATGTGTTTTCTAATCTCTGTTTTCCCGTTGCCGAATATCCTGTAACCGAGGAAGTCGAGCGGTCGCTTGTCTATCGAGAACACCTGTTCCGTTTGTTTGATGGTCAGACCGATGGCTTCAACAGCTTCATGGATTGCCTCAATGACTGGTGTAAGCTCGTATGCGCTTTCACCGCCTATCACAATATCATCGCAGTAACGCCAAAAGTACGGCCATTCCATCCTGTCCTTTATGATGTGGTCTACGTGGACGCTCAGCAGAAGGTTCGCCAGCGACTGCGAGGAGCGCAGCCCTATCGAGATTCCTTTGTCAAGTGCCTTGACACACTGCTCTAATATGCTTATAAGCCTTTTATCCTTGAATGTGTTTCGGACGATCTTCATCATAACATCTTGGTCAATGCTCTGGTAGAACTTCTTGATGTCGCACTTGTAGAACCAGCGCAAGTCCGGGTTTTCCTTCATGGCCTTCGTCAGCCGTTTGTGGAGGTAAAGCCCTCCACGCCCTTTGATGCTGGCCGCTGTATCGGCTACGGTGCTTCGGTATATCTTCCGCTCCATCACCGTCATGACCGAGTTCAGGGCAATACGCTTCAGCAGAATGACACTCTGGATTTCCCGTTCTTTTTCCCTCTCCTTGATGTGGAAAGTACGGAGGTTGCCGATGCGGAATGTTCCGGCCAGCAGCTCTTCGCGCAACTGCTTGACGACCTCTTCACGGTGTGCAAGCAGCTTCTTTCCAGTCGGGCATGTCTTACGCTTGGTTCCGCGAAGCACGTAGTCGAAGCTGTCCTCGAGGTTATGCAGCTCGGCTGCTTCTTCTATGATGTGTCCATGTCGTTTCATTTTTAAATGGTGAGTATTTTGTTTCGTGAATGTTCCTTCAATTTTGCGGCTTGCGGGGTTCGACTGGCATTTCTGCCCCTACTACACGCGCCACCGCTGTCCTCTGTGTTCTACCTCCGCACGTCTGTTGGCGGTCTGGTAAGGCTTGGCTTATTGGGTGCGTTTGCCCGTCACGACGGGTCGGTGCAGCCTGTTTGTATCTCTGGACTTACTTTCTATTGTTAGCGAGGCGGGAGCCGTTGTTCGTGTTCGTGTTCGAAGAATCGTTGTTCGCGTTCACGTAGGCGACACCGCCATTCGTGTTCGCATTGTTGTTGGAGCGTTGCGCAACACGGGAACTGCTGATAAGCCGCTGCCTGTTTTTGGTTGCCGGGTTTTCTCCCGGCAAAGAGGGAGAGGGCTGGCCTATCGGCCGCGCCCTCTGACGAGTTTCGTTCTACGATTTCTGTGTTGCCGCGATGAACGCTTGAACGTCTGTCGTGACCTCGATTTGGCCGTGGAAGGCGAGGCGGGAGCCGCTGTTCGCGCCCGCGTCCGAAGAATCGTCGCCCGCGTACACGCAGGCGACACCGCCATTCGTGTACGCATTGCCGCCGGAGCGCTGCGCAACACGGGAACTATCCGTCGTTCCGTAGTAGCCGTCGCAGTAACCCTGTGAGTCGCTGCCTCCTGTCTCGCTGGCCAGTGGTACCACGTCTATGCCGTCGCCCCAGATGAACTTCTTTGCATAAACCCATGCGCTGTTGGTGGGTGCTGTAATGGTGCGGGTTGTTCCGTCATCCTCGGTGATTGTCCATACGCCGTTGTTGATGACTACGCCGTCCATCCACTCGTACTTGTTGCCCCACCAGTTCTCCAAGCCCCAGAAGTTGATGCTCATGCTGTTGCCGTTGGCCGTCGTGGTGTCGGTCATGCCCAGCGAGTTCGTCTGGCCTGTGGCTTTGTTATTGGCATTGGTTCCGGCTCCGCAGATGGCTTGGCAGTTGGTGTGTCCGTACATGGCGTAGAACAGCACCGCCATGAGGTTCTGGTGCTGTGGCTTCACCAATGAGAACCCTGCTCCACGGGCTGCTGCGTAGCTATGGAAGTTGGCCTGTGAGACGTTGCCTGTGCTCTGCACGCCGCTTATGCTGCGTAGCTTGCTGTTCGCGTAGTTCGCCTCATAAACACCGATGAGGTCGTTTTCCGGGAACAATCGGCCACCGTTGTCGCTGGTGCTGATGTCGAGGCTCACTTCGTCGCCCTCCTTTGTCGCCTTGATATAAACGTCCGGGTGCTTCATCCAGACGTCGCCCATCGAGCCGTCGAGGCTGGCCGCTGTGGTTCCATCATAGAACTTGGTACTGTCTGTGTCGCTCAACTGGCAAAGCAGCATCTTGCCACCGCCGTTGCCGTCATCCACGTACTTGCCGAGGTATCGGTGCGAACCGTCACGGATGGCCTGAATGGTGGTTCCATTCACATCACCCGACACCCTCGTTGCCGGATCTGCGACACTCTCATCTATGACGATAACATCACCACCTCCACCGCCGCCAACTTTCAGCTGCACGGTCTTGGTCTTGGTGACGTTGCCGCCGCCTGTCAAGGTGGCTGTCACGGTCACAGTAACGTCGGTGGTCTCTGCCGGCATTTCGGCGACACTCAGCGTGAAGCCGCCAGTAGTGACGTTGCTAACGCTCACCAGTGCTGAGTTGGCCGTCACCTGCACAGAGGCGATGCCCCTGTTGTAGCCCGACGGCTGAAGGTTGCCTATCGTGTATGCCTCACTTCCGGCCTCCCTGATAGTGTCCGCACCGCTTATGTCGAAGCCAGTCACGGGGATGCTCTGCACGGTCAGCGTCGCAGAGTCGGTATAGACATTGCCCTTGACGTCGGTCACACGCACCGTCAGCCCATACTCCCGTGTAGAGCTGGGGATGCCCAAAACGGCGGCTTTCAGCTCCATGCCCGCGAGGCTTGTCTGCGTCACGCGCAGGAACTCGTCGCTGCTTGCGTCAGACTCTCCCTGTGTCAGGGCTATCTCGATGGTGGAAGGGCCAACGGTATAGTCCGAATTGGTGGGTGTCAGCAGAAGGGTGTTGTCACCCGTTGCGGAGTACGATTTTGTCCCGCTGATGGTGATGCCGCCAATAACGACGGTCTTATCAACGTTCACCGTCACCTTCGTGCTCTCCACCTCGCTTGCACCGCTGCCCACAAATGCCGTCACGCCCACGGCAAAGCGGGTGGCCGTTACCGTGGTGGTCATGGCTCCAGTGGCGCAGTCAAGCGTCACGCCGTTATAGGTGGCCTTGCCCTGCCCATCCTCCGTTATCGGCGTATTGCCGTTGTAGAGACGGAACCGGGCAGTACCAGCCGACGGGGGCGACACCTGGGCCTTGAACGTGGCACTCTCACCGCTGAATACGGTGCACTCACCCGCCGTTATCACCACATCGTCACTTCCCACCACAACCTCGGGGTCAACGTCGCCCACGTAGGTGATGTTCATAGCCTCCAGAGCGGCATACGTGCTGCCGCTGATGCTGCCGCTGCTCTTCGTGATGTAGCCTGAGAACTGCTTCACGTCGATGTCGGCGGCACCGATGGCAATAAGGGTGGCTATGTCGGTATTGTTCACCACCGACGGCGAGGCAAGGGTGCCAAACGCCAGCTTGACGCTCGTAAGCCTTGACACGGGTATGCCCGCCAGTATCGACATCACACGGCTCACCGTGTAGGCGTTGCAGTTCTGCATTTCCACCTGCGTTATCCTGTCGGTGCTGCCGATGGTCAGCGTCTCCAGCATCTGCTTGCCAAGCAGTTGCAGCGAAGTGATGCTGCCACCAAGCACAAGCGTCTGCAATGGGCCACCGTCAGAGAGTGTCACCATGGCCACGCTCGATCCGTTGGCATACAGTGTCCGCAGGTTCACACAGGAACTGAGGTCTGGGCTTCCGGCCAGAGTTGTGAGGTTACCAAGGTCAAGCACACGAAGCGATGTGGCATTGCCTATCTCCACGGCCGTTATAGTTGACTTCACCGCCTGGGCATCCTCATGGTTGCCAAGCAACAGCGTCTGAAGCATGGAGCCGTTCACGCTCACTGGCCCGTCGAGGGTGTTGGCGTAGAGGTTGCCGATGTCTCGCAGATAGCTCATGCCGTTGATGCGGAAAGCCTGGTCGCCAGCCGTCGTGATGGGGTCGGTAGTCCAGCTCGTCACATTGCTGCCCGGCCAGATGCGGGGGCCTTGGATGGCCTGCTCTCCGTTCTGCACAACAGGGTACATGTAGATGGCGGGAGTGATGGTGTACTGGTTCGTGCCAGCAGCCGGGCGGTTGGTGAACACGTCCGTCTGGTTGCCACCGCTGAACAGGTCGGCGCAGTACTTCGACATCATGTAGATGGTTCTCATGCGGAACCACTGCTTTTCTGCCGAATAGTGGTCGCCAAGTGCTTGCTCCAGCGCAATACCCTTGTGGGCGTAGCTGCCCTCGTACAAATATGCCTGGTCGTAGGAGTAGATGCCGTCGGCATTGTACAGGGCGGCACCGAAATACTCCTGGGCACGGTCGTAGTAGAAGTGGCTGAAGAAAGCCTTTATCCTTGCCATCACGTCCGTACCGCTGCCGTAGTGCATGGCAGGGATGAACCGTGTCCGCATAAAGTCGGCATACTCTTCGGCAAAGGCCTCCTTCAGCAAATGCCAGAACTGGTTCGTCCGTCCGTTCCACACGTCGCGCACGGCCTGTCCGTAGTCCGAATAGTCATCTTCAAACTCCACGCAATACGGCTTCTTGTCCTTGCCCTGGTTCTCAATCGGTCCAACGGTGTCCATGTCATCCTGACGCCAACGCCAGCGAAGCGAACCGTCCGTATAGTCAAGCAGGTAAGGATAGGTGTTCTTGGTCTTGTTGTCGGTAGCACCGTCAAACTCCACCTTCGCCAAGTGGTAAATCGAATTAATGATGTCCCAATGCGCACTTGCCTCTTTGCGGAACTTGTTCACACGGGCTTTCTTGAAGAGCACGTTACGGGCGTCATCGTCCGTGGCAGCTGTCAGCAGGGCGGTGGTCAGATAGACGGGAACGGTCACGCCGCCCTCTTCCTGTGTGCCTACCTGATACTCCTTGCCGCAAAGCTGGGTGGCAAGGTCGATGGCCGCTGTCGTATAGCTCTGCATATAACCACTGGTGGCAGGGTTGAAGTAGTACAGCTCGTAGGTTCCGCTCAGCCAGTACTCAAACTTGATGGCTTCCTGATACTGCCTCATGCCCTCTTCGGTGCTTGTGTCAATGTCGCCGATGGCGGCTCCATAGTTCTGCAAGCCCTCCAAGGTAGCGGGATAGGAGGTCTGCCCGATGGTGGCACCCTTCCAAGGCTTAATCAACTGTGAGCACTCGTAAGTAATGTTGTAGGCAGGTTTCCATCGTGAAGAAACACCATTGGCATTCTTTCGGCTGTCTTCCCAAGCTTTCTCACCACATACATAATATTTCTCATTCTTCTGGTCCGGCGAAACGGTGCTGTCGTTCCAGGGTACACGGAAATTGGTGCTCAAAGGCTCGTTATCCAGTCCTTCCATAGCAACGGTGTTTGACCCGAAGCCGAAGGTGTTCTTGTCGCCCTTGTCGGGGCCAATGGTATAGAGGCCAATGAAAGTGAGGTTGCCCTGTCCGTCCTCGGCAAAACCGACAAACGGGTACTGCCAAATGGCCTGACGCGCTGCGTCACGCTCCACGGCACCAGTCTCACGTGCCAGCCAGTCGTAAGTCTCACACTCACCCATCTTGTGGCTTTGCATCGAGCTGGCGAAGTTCTTCTTTCCGCAGATTTTGGTGATAGAGGCATGGGCGCCACCGTCGAAGGCCACTGGCTCGTCGAACTCGCCTTTCCAGTTCCAGCGGAAATACTCCATTGAAGTGGTACCCTGGCCTTCCTCGTCAAGCTCCTTCTCAATGTTCCATGCCGGGGTGTCACGCCAGTAGGTTTTCAGCGTGCCGTGAATCTTGTCCCCCTTGCTCATGCCAAGCGCAGGGATGCGTCCAAGACCGTCGGAACTCTTGAATATGAAAGTATTACAAATGGCACGTACTTTGTTGATGTCCACTTTTCCGTTCTCCCTGATGTTGAACAGGTTCTTCATGTAGGCTTTGTCATAGAGCGACTTCTGCCAGTTCACGCAGTTGGTCTCGATCTCGCCGTGTGTCAGAGCCTTGTCGTATGTTCTGATGTCGAAGGTGTCAACGTCAGCATCAGCACTACCGATGAAAAGGTGACTGCTCACGTTCAAGTCACGGTCGTAGGCGAAGATGCGCTGACGTTGTCCGTTGATGAACACCATACAGGCTGCAAACGCACTTCCGGCCTCGCTATAGACAGGATTCACTACAATGGCCAAATGGATAGGCTCGTCACAGTCGTACTTCACCGTCTGGGTGTCAACGTTCTGCCTGTTGGTGGTCAGCAGGGTAATCCTGTCACCAGTCACCTTCAAGCCCACAAAGCTGCCACCTCCGTTTTCGTCCGTTTCCCCACTGTTTTCGTCCGTTTCCCCCGCTGAGAGCGGGGCCATGGCATCAAGGCACTGGATGATGGGAGTGTCATAGTTCCGCACGTTCCTCGGCTGGAACATGATCTCCAGCGTCCTGCCCTCACTGGCGCGCATCGCCAGCGGCGTTATGGGAATCTCCATCGTCTCCCCGCTCAACAGCCGCAGAACGCTCTGGGCAACAATAGCACCGCTCCTGTCAGCAAGCCCTCTCAGCACATAGCCGTCAACACTGCTCCACGTCATGTTGCCCCACGTCGGCGTTATCGTCTCGCCTGTCACGATGTTCACAAGCCCCTCACGCCCGGACTCGCTGTTGCTGCGGCCATTGGCCTTTACAAGCACCGTGGCACCAGGCGTGGCGGCATAGCCAAGGCTGTTGCTCGTCGTGAAGTCCTCGTCCAGAACGTCCGCGCCATCGTCAATATGCGCCGTGATGGCTGTCGTGAAGTCGGCGTTATCCAGACGCTCCAGCTCCAGGTTCAGGTAGTACGTGCCCACCTGTCCGTTCACCACAGCTACGGTAGTGGGAGCGGTGACAGCCGTTCCCTCCACCTCGGCCTCAAACGTGATAGTATGGTTTCCGCTGCCGGCAAACACCGCATACTCCAGCACCTTATTGTTGGCGTAGTTCTGCAGCACCTCGGCCACATGGTTCGTCAGGAAGAACACGTTAGCCTCAGCTGCTGCCACACAGAAGATGTTGAAGTCCAGTTCCGGTGTCTCGAGACCTACAAGGCTCTCGTCTGTAGGCACCAGCTCCAAGTGAAGCTCATACACACCGCTTACGCCTCCGAAGTCCAGAGGGTGACCCATCATCAGCGCGTAGTTCGTAGAGAACTCGCTGCTTGCAACGGTCTTAGTGACATACTCCACACCGCCCTTGCGTATCTTGGCGCGAAGTTCGCAAGGCACGTTCACGTCAAGGGTCAGGGGCACGTTCCAAGTACCATCGCCTTTCCTGTAGGCCGTGGCCCACCAAGTATTGTTCTGCACACCCAGCCCGAGGTTAGCCCTCACCACAGAGTAGCGCGACGATGTGCGGCGGTCGCCAGTCTCGTTGCTTGCCACGAACACAAAGCTTGCGCCGTCGGCCACATACGGGGTGACGTTCACCTCAAAGTCGTCGTTGGCAGGGAACATGCCCAGCTCCGTTGTCGTGGTGGTGCCGTTAAGGCTCACCTGAATGGCCAGGTTGATGTTCACGTCATGCGGCGTCTCGCTGCCGTCGGTGTTCACGTCCATGGAACGCACGAACAGCGGGAACATATACGCATTGTTGCCGTTGATATACACATTCCCCTCATACTGCTTCATGAAGCGGAACTCCACGTTAGTACCCGCGAGGCTGTCCTGGTGCAGCAGCTTCGACGTGTCGCCTTGGTCGTAGGCATCGGCATCCTCCACGCTGCGGAAATACTGCAAGTAACCACTTGCCACGCGGGAGTAACCGTAGCTCTTCTGCAACTCACCCTTGACAAAGTTCTGGACGCTCTCGCCTGAGAACCGCTTGTGCTGGTTCGTTGGGTCGTCCATCCAGTCCGTGTTGAAGTCAGGGATGACGTTGTAGCTCAGATCAGGGTTAATCTTTCTCTTTTTTGCCATAATTCAAAAAATAATAGTTCATGTCTGTCTTTCGTTCATTATCCCGCCTGTAAGGCGGGTCTGATTCAGTCGTTACACCAGCCCTCGTCGTTGTCCCAGCCAGCATCGTTATTCCAACCTCCCATTGAAAAACATGCTACAAGGTAGTCGATAGGGCAGAAGATAGCAAAGTAACCATCGATGCCCTTACGCTTCAACGACGCATTCAGGAAGTTGGGGGCGTGGAGTATCGCCTTTGTGCCTAACCGTGCCGTCAGGTTAGCCGAAGGTCTGTTGCATGACAACTCGGCCTTGGCAAAACCCTTGTGCGACAACTCGGCCTTGGCGCCAGCCTTCGATGATAACTTACAGTTGCCGAAGGGTATCTGTTCCGTAATCGACGCTTCGCTGTCGGACTTGCGGCTAAGAGACCCAGAGAGCCCGCTATGCTGCAGACTCCCGCTAAGCCCATCGTGGGAGAGCGAGGCTGACAACAACCCTACTGCTGTCAGCTTCGCACTTATCTTTGGCTTAGTCAGTGTTCCTTCCAAGCAGAGTGCCATAGTTCACCTTTTTTAATTCTCAATGACGTAAGGCACTACTCCGAGGTCTTCCCACTCATCATGGGCATCAGCCACATAGACGTGATGGGTGAAGATGTTCACGACGGTAAGGCCATCCGACACAGCCGGGCCGTCATTCGTCCAGTTGGAACCGTTGAACTTGAAGAGGTTCTGCTCACCATTGACGACGCCGTAGACAGGGTAACTATCGTAATCAACGGATTCGTCAAGGTCCTGCTGGTCATTCACAACCTGCACAACCTCACGATCCACGACGATGGGGGCCTGTGGGCTGTCAACGACAACCACCTGTGAGGTAAGAGGGATGATTTCCTTCATCCTTGCTTCGGTGTCCTCGTCGGTGTACTTAACCGTCAGAGTGGCACCGACATTACCGAGGTCAAGGTTTTTGGTGTCGCAGACGACATAGTAAGCATCATCGTCATCATCCTTGGGGAAGGCTTTGCCGGCCTCGCCCTTCTTCACCGAATAGTAGTTCTTAACTTGGCTGTCCTTTGTCTGGCGGGCAAAGAAGTCAACCTTGAAATCAACGTCGTTGTCTGCCAACGACAGCTCACCAAGGCCATTCACGTCGAGTTTGAACAAAAACTTCGATCCTTTTCCGATTGGTTGCATAATTCTAATTTTTTAATTGTTTAACGAATAAGTTTATTACGCTCTGGTTTTAGTCTTTCTTATCGAGCAGGGGCAGCAGCACACGCTTCACGATGGCCTTGAAGCCTTTCTCCACAAAGGGGCGAATCTGCTTTACCTGGACCTCGTTCAGCTCCACCTCCTTCTTATGGTAGATTTCGCGCCCAAGGTCTGCAACAGCGATGTCCTGCGCGTTCAGGTACATCATGTTACCCAAGTCCTTACTCACATCGACGGCAATCTCATTGCCCTCAATGTCCTCAATCATAATCTTTGAAAAATCAATCTTCATAGTTCTTATCTCTATTTATGAAACATTTTCGTCAATTTCGCGGCTGAGAGCCGGATGACCGTCACTATTTCTCCTTTATATATTTATTGTGTACTTCCTTTACTGAGTTCCTTTTTGCGGAAAGGAACGAATTTTCTTTTCCTTTTTTCTCTACCTCTTATCAATCCCTATATTTCGTTTAAAAATCATGTTACGTTTCTTTCACAGTAAAATACCGTTTCTTTGGGAGGGAAATACCGTTTCTTTAAGATGATGTAACGCCGCCAGTTATGATACCGCCTTTTACATATATTGTGTTTCCGCTTCCGTCAACAAAAGTGCCTGTTACACCATAAACTTCGTTAGTACCAACCAGAATAGCAAATCGGCCTCGCACGCCAATATAGTTGATGCCCGTATTATCATTAGAACGAGACGCTATTATACGCACTGCATCCTTATCTGCTTTTGTGGTGCCAGTATCTTCATCGTCATAAACTCCCATTATTATCTTGCTTTCCCTATCATCATTGCCAGCGCCGTCACCATAACCGCACTTCATCTTGATATAGCCAAGACTTGCTGTCCAGTCATAATTGAAGGAAAGCAGATTCAAGAAACTATTGGCGGCAAAATCATTACCCACGGCCAGCTCTTTCATCCCAAATTCAACAACATGGTTATTCGTAAGGCTGTCAGTACGTGCCGAGCGAACTGTCAGAAGGGTGTCATTTGTTTGGTCATTATACATAACCCAAACACGTTTGCCGTCTGCGGTTATATTTCCAGTCACACCTACTGTGCCGTTAATGGTTGTGTCGGTCATAACCACACTGCCTATCCCGGTCACTTGTAGAGCAATTTTTTCCTGACCACCATAGTTGTTCATGAATTTAATTCCGTCGCTGCTGGTCAGGTTAATCACCTTACCATTGAACTCTATCATGTCAGCACTCATCTTCGAGAAACTGTAGGGGTGTATGTCTGCTGTAGCTCCAATATAGTCGCTGCCCCCGTCGGTATATCTCCATTTGCTGCTCTGGCTGTCATAGTACACATCTTTCCACACTCCGCCTTCCTTCACACAGTAGAGTATGCCCATAGCGAATATTGATGTGGCAAGCGTCTCGGCAAGAGAAGTATTGTTTTCAACTTTGGAAAAGAGCGTTATCAAGTTTTGGGTCGTCAGCATTCCCGATGTCTCTATCCACTGCTCCTGGGTAACATTTGCACCTCCGAAAACCACAATCCGTATAGCGTCGCCAAGGTTCTCTATCAAGGACGTGGTACTGTTGAGAATTACAGTCCACGCCGAGCCGTCGTACATCCATGCACGGATGCCGCCTTCGATGGGTTTACCCTCGACGGTGGTCTCAAGCTTCTCTATACAGAGGTTATACTTTACAGACTGAGGATAAGAGTCTACACCAACGGCAATATTCACTTCCCTCACCTTTGCATAGACTACGGCAAAGGCAGACAGCAACTCCGTTTCTGACGAAATGTCGCTAACACCATAATACAAATTCGTACCGTCGTAATGATAATAGTCACCCGTTGGAGAAGTGTCAGAGAACTGGAGCGTTACTCCCGTCCATTTGCTGGCAAGCGTGTCACGATGCTTCCATAGCAATGTGACCAGGGTGGAAAAGATGCCGCCGTCCCTCATGTCATCTATTTTCTCATTCACCGTCTTGATGTTGACATTCCCTCCGGCTTGCCGTATGGCCGTGGCCGATCCCTGACTTGTACCACTACTCTTGCCGCTGTTGGGTGTGCTGTTGTCGCCGCCCTCGTTGCCGTCGTGAATGTAGATGTAGGTCGTCTGGCCATCGGTTTTCGTGCTCACCTCTTTTCCCGTGGTGCTTTCTCCACCGCTCAGGGTAAAGGCTTCTATCTTGTCAATGGCAGACTTCAACAGGCTCTTTGGCTTGAACGTGCCGTAGGTCACGGTCTTTACGCCCGTGATGACGTTCTCGCTGATACCCGTAACGATATAGCCCTTGTAAGGCTCTCCGAGACCGGGAACTGCACCGCTTCCCCCGCCAGTGATTACATCGGTAAACGTGCGCTCTTCCGTCACCGTCGGCTGCTTGCTCTCATATATCAGACGGGCACGCTCCATGCCCTTCTCCAACAATTCACGCTGGGCCACGACGCGCAGCCTGTCCTCGATGGCCACGTTCACAAGCGTTACCCAGTTGCCGGCTTGCGGACACAGACCGCCGTTGTCGAAGCCAGCAGGGAGGGTGGGAAGCTGCAGGGAACCGTCAGCCTCCAGTATGATGTAGCACTCACCAGCAACTACTTCGTGACTTCCTTCAAGGCTGTTGTTATCGCCAACCACCTTATAGGCGAAGTCGGGGCTGCGGTCTATAGTGCCAGCGGTCAGCATCGTCAACTCAAACTGCCGCCCTGTGAGTGGCCCGCTTTGGAACAGCAGCGAAAGCGGCTTGTCCTGGATGATATAGCTCTTGTCTATCTCGTAGCCTGCGCCGTCCAGTTCAAGGGTGACATACCATTTGGCGTACAACTTGTAAACGGCTTCCGCTCCATCGGTGTCCTCTGACACGGTTTCACCGTTTTTCTCCCAATGGTCAACAATCTTCTTGCCATCCTCGTCAAGGCAATAGCACAGGCAGTACTTCGCCGTGTCGATGTTCAGGTTCAGCTTCGGGTAGATGTCATCGAACACAAGGAACGTCTCAAACGGGGCCTCATTCGCCGAACTGCGCAAGTCTATCACGCTGCCGGGATAGTCCGTCTCGTCGAGGTGCAGACGCTGGGTGATGGCCGCATAGCCCTGACCTGTCGCGGTGCGCTTCGCCATGTTCTTATTGCCTCCGAGAACGACAAAGCGGTTGAAGAACTCGGTGTCGGCGTAGGCGCGTGTCTTTCCAATGACTATCTTCCGGCCTATATAGTAGGCGTGGGCTTCAGCGGCCTCGGCAATGTCATCGATCAGCTTCTTCAGGGTGCTGCCGTCAAAGGTCACATTGATGAAAGTATTGCGGAGGGCCGAAATCTCAGCCGCCGCCTCTACAGGGTCGGGGTTCTCGCTGCAAAGCACTATGCGGAATGTCTCAGGCTCATAACCATCGCGCTCATAACTTGGCAGATTCTGGGCAAGGAAAAGGTTCAACTCGTCAACGATGGTGCCAAGTGGCCCACAGAACGGAGAGGTGTAGAGGGTGCTTTCCAGCGTGCCGTCGCCAGCACCTATGTAAATCCACTCACCGCCTACATAGCGCCAGTATTTCCAGCCATTGGAGCTGATGCGGTAAACGTCATCCTCTCTGACAACAGTACTGCCGCCGTCGTACCACTGCTTTGTGCCACCCGTGCTATAGACATAGCGGATATGGCTGTTATCGGCATGGTTGGAATCAGGATTCCTAACGATGGCCAAAGTACCTGTGGCATAGTTGGAGGCATCGGGCAGTTTCTCGTCGGTAGAGACCACGGCGACAACAGTTCTATTTTCAATCCCACTGTTTGGCTGCGGGTCATACAGGTATATCTTGCTGTTGACGTAGATGATGAGCTTCTTGCCGTAGTTGTTCTTTCCGAGCAGCACAGCGGGCTCAGAGAACTTCGGCGACCACATATAGAGGCCGTCGCTGCCCAGCGTGGGCACATAGTTCTCCTTCATCACGTAGCCAAGGAACATCGTGCCGCCACGAATAAGACCACCCTCCTCGCTCTTCCACGAAAGGGTAAGCCCACCGTCGGCGTTGATGTTTTCGTCGAGGGTGGCACCGCTGATGACGGTCTCGTGTGTCAGGGCATCGGTGGCACCGAGACCCTTGTCACTGAGTGCTGATAGTATATCGTTTATGCTCATAGCTCTCTTTCGTTAATCACTTTGAAGCACCACGTCTCTCAGTTCCGGGTGTGGCTCTTTCAGTACCCACATGAACTTTGCCAGTTCCATGTTGAACGCCGTGAACTGCTGGAAGTTCTGGAACAGCACGCGGTAAACCCTGTTTGGGTGGCGTTTTGTCTTTAGGCGTATGAACTCCCCCCTGTCAAGTCTCAGTACCTCATCACAAAACAGCTCATAGCGCGTGAGGAACTGCGCTTCGTATGCTGCATAAAGATGAACCTCCAGCGACATGATGTGCTCGTCCTTCACGCCGATGGTGCTGCCGAGGTAGGACACGCCCGGCGTGATGGCGTTGCTGATGCTTACAGGCTCCTTGTTGCCCGGCTCCATGAGCAGCGGACTCATCTTTTCCAATGACAATCCGTAGCGGTCAAAAGCATCGACATAGCCATTAGCGTCCCTGCCCGTCACCGCCTTGTGCGTCTTTATAAATAATTCTCCGTGTGGCATATCTCAATCCGTTGTTTAGAAAATCCGTCCTATCTTGCTGTCTATAAACTCCAGCCGCTCACCGAACTGCCGCAGCATCTGCTCATTCGAGGTCTTGATGTCGTAGAGGTAGCTGTTGCCGATGATGATAAGGCCGCGAATCTCCCTTGTCGTCTCACTGTCCGAAGAGGTCAGGCCGCCCATGCTGTTTAGCGTGCTCTCTATCTGCCGCGCCGTTTCTGAATTGCTGGAAGATGCAAGCCCCAAGCCGACACCCGTCACGCCTATGCCGCCACGCAGCGTGTAGAGTATCTGCTCCAGCGTCATTTCCTGGGCCATGTTGATACCTAACAGTTGGTCGGCCTGCTCGTAGGTTATCTTGTCGGCAATGTTCGCCGTGGCAGACTGGCTACTGGAGGCGGCATTAAGTCCCATCAGCTCCTGAATGGCCATCGCCTGCTCCACGTAGCCCTCCTTCGCAGAGACAATGGCATCGCGCAGCAGCTTCATCTGCTTCAGACGATCCTCCTCACTGAGGCCGCTGTTCAGGATGCTCTCATAGTGTGCTTGCCAGTCCTTCATCTGCGCGTCGAAGGCATCGCCCAGCACAAAGTCCTTGATAAACGCCTCGGCCATTATCTTGCTGATTGACTCAGACCAGTCCTCGGCACTCTGCTCCATATCCATCAGACTCGACACGAAGTTGCTCTTCAAGTCCTGAAGGTGGTACTCCACTTCTTCGGCCACCTCCTCGACAGTCTCTTTATAGACACCCAGGGAGTTCAAGATATAGTCGGCTATCGGTCGCAGTTCCTCGTAGGCTCCTACCAACTGGCCGACATACGGCATCATCGCGTCGAGCATCGTCTGGTAGGTCGCGCCCTCCTGTTCTGCCGCCGCGTTCCATGCCTTTTGCATGGTGTCAAGTATCGGCTGAATCATCGTGGGAATGACCATCGACTTGATGATTTTCTCAGCTATCATCTTGCCCACGCTCTGCGCCCAATCTTCGGCCGTGGCCTCCATATCCATGAGCGTGGAAGTCCAGCTGTCGGCCATGTCGCTAAACGTGGTGTCGAGCTGCTTGTCAAGTTCCTTGATGGCATCGGCGATATTCGACACCTCCACGTCGGTACTGATGGTAGAGTAGAGTTCCTGCACCTTCTGCTTGATGCGCTCGATGGCCTCGGTGTTCCCGCTCTCCAATGCCTCTGCCCACTCCTGGTTAATGGATGCAATCTGGTCCTTATACGTGTTCTCTATGTAGGCATCAAGCATCTGCTCCAGCATCGTGCGGCCTATCTGCTTTGCAAAGGTCTCAGCGTCGCCGTTTATATCGGTAAGTGTACTGATGAAAGCATCACGTAGATTGCTAAATCCCTCTTTGGCCTCTTCCTCATCTATCTCTGGCGTTATATCAAGAGCGGCAAGAATGGCCGTCACGGTCTCTTTCAGTTCAGGATATGCGTTCTTTAGAGCCGTCAGTGCAGCTTGTACGCCACTGTCATTGACAACTGCACTCCAGTCTACGCTACCTTCTTCCTGTGCGCCCAAAGCCGTGTTGAACACCTCTTGCAGACTGTCAAGGAGCGGCTGCATGAGCGTCGGAGCAACCATTTTTTCAATGATTTTCTGCGCCATTGTGCGGCCAATATCCTCTGCCCAATCCTCGGCAGTCGCGTTGAAGTCCATGAGTGAGGAAGTCCAGCTGCTTGTCATATCCTTAAAGGTGGAATCTTCCTCGGTTTCCAGCTTTTGAAGAGCCTTGCGCCATTCCTCTGTGCCCTCATCGGCTTCTCTGTAGAGTGCCCGAAGTGCCTCTTTTGCAGCATCTATCTTTGCAGGGTCGCCGCTTTTCACGGCTTCTTCCAACTGCTGCTTCACGTCCTCCAGTTTCTTCTGAAAGTCCTCGGTGGCAATAAACGATTCTGTAAGCTCGCGGATTATCGTCTCTGTTATGCCAGACATGAAATCCTCCACGCCACTTTCAGTATTCATCAGACTGTCAAGGATGGTGTCACCAAGATTGGCAAAAACACTCTCAACCTCATCTTCTGTGCTCTTTGCCACATATCCCATAGCTTCAAGCATGGCCTTCACCGTATCTTGCAACGGGGTCAGCACGCCCGTGATGTCGCTCAAGCCAAGCTGGTGCTCACCATTTTCATTTGCATAGCCCTCGGAGATTATTTTAGCACGTTCTTCGGGTGTCTTACCTTCAAGCCCCATTGCGTAATTGAACGTTTCCTGCAATTTTTCGAGCAGCGGTTTGATTTCCTCCGACACCATGAACGCCTCGACCAGCTTCTGCACGATGGTTTTCTTCATGTCGTTGGCAAAGTCCTCGATGTCGCCGTCCATATCCATCAATGCGGAAACGAAGCTGTCCTTCATGTCAGTAAAGGTGGTGTCGAGCTTTGCGTCCTGTACACGCTGTGCCAAGTCTACGGCTGCTGCGGCCATGTCCTCCCCGGCCTTCATCAGCTCGTCGATAAGGGCTTGTAGCAACTGTTCCCGCTGCTCGGCAGAGTATTCGGCGCTGTTGTAGATGTCAAGGTAGCGTTGCGTCCAGTCCTCCTGATACTCGTCGAAACCTTTTTCAAATTTTTTCTTAAAGGTCTTTCCGTCCTCGTTAATGGTAACGGTTAAAGGAACATCGAACACCGTTTTCTCTATCAAGTCCTTGACCAGCGTCTCGTTGAGCTTCTTTTTCAGGTTGGCAGCACCGTTCTCCATGTCGAGGATGGCATCCATGAACGAGTCGCGCAGGTCGCCGAATGAACTCTTCCCATCTTCGACAGCCTTTTCAAGTTCCTTTATTTGGTCGGCCACGGACTGTAAGGTCGTGTCCCCGGCTATCTCATCTTCAAGCTCGCCTATCATTTCAACAACCTTGTCGATAGTCCACACAGCTCCCTTTGCGCCAAACAGACCTTCGGTGTCAGTCCACCACCAGCCGCTGTCACTCTTCAGGATATTCTGCCACAGCTGCTTGATGGCGGCCATCTGGTCGGCGTATTTGTCCTGGGCGAGCAATTCCTTCAACATTTCACGCAGCAGGGTGGCGGCAATCTCCTTGCCCATGTCCTCTGCGTTAGCGTCTGCGTCCGTGAGGAACTCAACGAGCTTGTCACCAAGGTTGTCAAGGGCGTTGGAGAACGTTTCAACCACGTCCTTGCCAAGGCTCTCGGCTATTGCCTCTGACTTCTTGGCCTGCTCGTCCATCACGGCGGTCTGCTCCTCCATGAGGACTTTCAGCCTGTCGGCACGCTGCTCGTCACTCAGGGTGGCATCTTCAAGAACGGCCTTGTAACGGCGCGTCCAGTCATCGAGATAGGCTTGTAGGTTGTCGAAGTGCTTCTTGGTGTTCCCTGTCATCACGTCCAGCGGAGCGTCAAGGATGGTGCTCTCCACAAGGTCGCTGAACACCTGGTCTGTCAGCTCGTTCTTCCAGTCCTCACTACTGCGGCTCATATCGGTAAGGGCTGACTTCCAGCTGTCACGCAGACCGTCGAAATATTCCTTTACCTCTGCGGTGGCCTCGCTGATGGGCTTGATAATCCCCATTTCGGTGAAATTCTCTATCTGCTGCTTACCACTTGCAATAAGAGCATTGTATGCCGATTGAAGTTCTTCGAGGCGACGCTTGTACTCATCATTGCCGATGGTTCCGTCGCTGCGCTCCTGTTGCAGTTGCACAAGCTGCTTGTACCATGCCTCCAGATCCTCGCGCATTTTCCCGCCAATGAGGTTGTTCACCACCATGCGGTTCACCATCTTCTGCCAGTCCTCGGCGATATTCTCTGTCACATCTTCCACACCGTCGGCAAGGTCATAGAGCGAGGAGAGGAAATTATCAAACACATCATCGGCAGTGGTCGTGGTCAGCTGCTCCTTCAACTGCTCGCGGGCGGCATCCATAGCGTCGGCGGTGGAAATAAGGCTGTCAAGCCATTCCTTCACCGCCCCCTCGTTGTAGCCCTGGGTGGTGAGGATGCGCCACCACTCGGCTTCATTATCGCGGATGTCACGGATGGCTTCAGCAACCTTCTCGGCATCGTTATTATTGAAAAGGGAGTTCCAGTCACCAGTAAAATTGAGGCCGTACTTCTGGGCTATCTGACGCGCAATGTCGCCAGTGTTCTTGTTCCAGTGCCAGTAGTCACTATGACCACCGCCGTAGTTGCTCCAAAGGGCTGCGTCAAGCCCGGCTATCTGGGAGACTGCTTGGTTCTTGTATTTCTCCTCTAACTGCTGCGCGGTCTTCATGGCTTCCGCACCGTAGCTTTTCTCCAGGGCTTCCGTCAGCTTGTCGATGGAGTGCGTCGCGCTCTCTATCACGGAACGTATCTCATCCTGCTTGGCCAACTGTTCTTCGCTATTGTCAGCACCACCGAAACCTAACAATCCACCTATCCCCTTGAACACGCTGCCAACGATATTGCCAACACCTTTGATAACAGACCCTATGATTTCCGGGATATGGGAAATGACGGCCTCTATTACTTTTGATATTCCGTCAAACAGACCATCGAAGAACTCAACGGGCTTGTCACCCAGCATGTCGATGATGGAAAGGATAGCGCCGATGATGCCACCTGCTTTTTGGCCTATAACTCCAATAAGCCCCTGCATATCATCATCGGTTTTCTTCGTCAGCGCGTTAATGACATTTGATACACCATTCACAAAGCCCGTCAGCGTTCCACTTGTCAGCTGTCCAAGCACGGTGTTGAAGTTATTCAGCCCCTGCGCTGCTGCCTCAGTTTTTTGGTGGAGGTTCTGCTGGGTGTTGCTGACGTTGGTCTGCTGCTGCTGTACAGCCTCACCTGTTTCCTGCATCTGCTGGAACGTGTCAGCCACGCCCTGTGTCGCGTCGGCAAGGTTCTGACGGGCTTCCTCAACAGCCTTGTCATATTCCCCTTGGTCGGCTTTGCCCAAATGACTTGCCTGTGCCTTGATGGCGGCTTCAAGGTCTGCGCGTGCCTGTTTCTCCTTATCCACGGCTTTCTGGTAATCAGTGACGGCAGCGGTATGCTTTTCGCTCTCTTCGGCCAGAGCCTTGACATGGGACTTGTACTGTTCGGTAAGGTCGGCTATCTCATCCCATGTTTGGGAACTGAACGGATTGGATGCCGTTTGCCCACCTGTATCAATGAGCGTCTGCTTCAAGTCGGTGTAGGCTTTTTTCGCGGCGGCATCTAACCCCTTGAACTCAGCCGTGCCCATGTAGTCATTGACCTTCTGTAGCGTCTCTTTGGCAATGTCTTGTAATACGTTGCCGATGCCTTGGAACGTCTGGTTCCAGTCAATGTTCATGGCTAACGACTGCGCGTTTGCCTGTGCTATCCGGCTGTCACGCTCGGCGGTGAGCCGTTTGACCTCCCATTTATTGCCGCCGGCCTCGGCCTTGGCTATCTTTTCGGCATATTCTTGCGCTATGGCGAGCCGCTGCTGCTGGAACGTACCGTATTCCTGTAGATAGTCACGCATTGACTGAGCCTGAATTTTGTGCTGCTCCTCAATGGAGTCTCTGAGTGCTTTATTGTTGGCCTCTAACTGCTTCCTGTAGTTCTCCGTCTCGACGGCAGTATATGACACATCTACGGTGCTGGCATCAAACACCTTACCCTTGTTCGCAGGGTTGGCCTCCCAGAGCTTCTTCGCAGCCTCAATCTTCTGCTGCTTCAAGTCCTCATAACCTCGCTCTATCTCTTCCCTGCGCTTCTCGAAGTCGAGCTGAAGCTGCTTGATGGTCTTCTCGCTGCTCTCATTCATCGCTTCTATCTCAGCCTGACGGGTGGAGAGCTGCATGTCCTTCACAGCACGCTCGCGCTCACGCTTATGCTCCTCGACCAGGGCGATGTACTCCGCTTGCTCCTTTTTCAGCTTAGCCCTCTCATTGGCGACGGTCTGGGCATCCTTGCTGCTCTTTACGGCATTCTCGGCGTATTCCTTCTTGTGGACGCTGAGAGTCGTGTTGAGCTGCTTTACCTGCTCGTTGTACTTGTTCCAGTCCTCAGAACCATACACCGATTGGCCGCGCAGTTCCTTCGCGTTTTTCAAGCGCCTCTCCAAGTCTGCGTCACTGCCAACAGTGAGCTGCTTGGGAATGAGGGAGTTTATCTCGCGCAACATGTCCCTTAGGTCGCGTAGGCGGGAGTCCTTAACGTCGATGTCGATGTCCTTCTTGTTCACCTCGTCGATTTCCTTCTGAACCTTCTTCAGTTCATCCTGTAGCTGCTCGTAGTTCATCCCCTCGATGGCCTCGTTGGTGATGTCCTTAGTGGTCTGCGCTGTCGATGCAATGCCTTTCAACTGTGCCTCGGAGCGGCCGAGTTCGTGATACGCTTCCTGGAAACCGTCGGCACTGGTGGCCACATACTCATATAGCTTGCCGTGGAAATGCTCTATTTCCTTGTCGGTGACTCCGAGGGAGCGAAGCATGCCCTCAATCTTGGCTACCTCGTCATCGACGGCTTTCTCGTAGGCTTCCTTGCCCTCGTCGGCGGCTCTGGCGAAGTCCTTGCTATGAGACATGACCTCCTGCGATATGGCATTCCAAGTGGTGGAGGTGATATTTCTTATACCGTCAAGGGCAGTCGTTACGGCATGGGTGGTATAACCGAGGGTTTGGGTTTCTGTAACGGAAGCGTCCTTGGCTTCTTCAATCAGCGCATCCATGGCATCCTTCTCGGCTTTCATGGCGTCCTCGGTGGCCTTGCTGGCCGCTTCGCCCAACAGCTTCTGTGCGGCATTGGCATTGATGGCTTCCGTCAGTTCATTGTACTTCTCTGTCAGCTGCTCCACGGTGTCCTTCTCGCTGAACAGCGTCACGCCGTACTCCCCGGCCAGCTGGTTCAACTTGGAGAGGTTGTCATGGTAGGTCTTGGAGGTCTTGTCTGTATTCTCCAAAACGGCACGGTAAGTGTTCAGCTTGGCCGTGTCCTCCATAACGGCGTTGCGCAGCTTTTCCAGGGCATCGGTGGTTTCCTCCGTCTCGCTCCTGAACAGGGTTAGCAGACTGATGATGCTGGTGATGGCCACGAGTGCCAGCCCGAAGGGGTTGCTGGCCATGGCGGCTTTGAGGGCGTGCATGGCGGCGGTGACGCTGCGTGTGGCAGCTGCCCACAATCCCGTGGCGGCGGTGTTGGCCTGTTTGTTCACGGTGTCCACCTTCGTCTGCACGGAGGCAAGCTGTGTGGCAGCGGCCTCCTTCGCCTTGGCGGCGGTCGCCACGTTGTCCTGTGCGGCCTGTGCGGCCTTGGCGGCGGCGTTCTCGTTGCTGGCGGCAGTGTTGAGGGCGTTTTCTGCGGCCTCTATCCTTTCGCCGTCACCAAGTTTGAGGGCGGCTTGGTACTGCTTCTCATAATAGGCGGTGGATGCCTGCGCCTCACGCAGGCGGTTCTGCGCCAAAAGCGACTCCTGTTCGGCAGAGGCCAGTGTGGCTTCTGCATCTGCCAGCTTTGCCTCTATCACTCTCAGGATGGCCGCTACCTCTGCATCCATCGCCGTCTTGTTTGCGGACTTGGCAGCGGTGTTGCCTTCCTCGGCGGCGGTCTCCGCATTCTCTGCGGCCACGGCGGCATTGTATTCTGCCACGACAGCGGCAAGCCCGCTCTGACGCTCTGCCTCAATGGCGGCTCGCTGCCCGGCAATGGCATTCTGGGTCGCTGCAAGGAGCATTTCGGCGGCTTTCCATTCACCGTAGCAAGCAACGACAGTCATAATGGCCTGGCCTACCTTATCGTAATTCTCAATAAGGGTGGAAACGCCGCTCAAAGCACCGCTGATAAGACCCTCGCTGTTCTGCCCTATCTCGTTGAACATCGTGTCGATGGCATCCTCAATGTTGCTGATCTGTCCGCTGATGGTCTTACTCTGTGCCTCCATCAGCCCGGAGAACTTGCCACCCTCAGATGACATGGCCATGATGGCCTTCTTGAACTCCTCGGCTCCTACCTTGCCAGCCGTCACCAGCTCACCCACCTTGTCCTTTGTAACGCCGAACTGTTTGGCCAATTCTTCCGCAAGAGGAATACCGCGACCCATGAACTGACGCAAGTCCTGGGTGAACATGCGGCCCTGCGTCATCGTCGTGCCGTAGAGCATCACAAGGTCACCAAGGGGGATGGAAAGCCCGGCGGCAATGTCGCCAAGATGGATAAGCGTGTCGTTCACCTCCTCCGCTGCCGTGCCGTAGGCCAGGAGCTGCTTCGCGCCGTCAGCCACGCCCTTCAAGTCGAATGGGGTGGTTGCAGCGGTCTTGGTAAGCTGCTGCATCAGGGCGTCGGCTTTCTCGCCACTGCCAAGCATAGTGGTGAAGGCCACTTCAAGCTTCTGGAACTCGCCGCGCACCGTGGCCACCTTCTGAACGAACTCCTTCACGGTGAAGCCCGCCAACGATGCCTTGGCGGCATTTTGGATGCGGTTGAACATCTGCTCGATGCTCATGCCGCTATCCTCAATAACTTTCTGCATCTTCGTGACTCCCTGCTGAACACCATTGAAAGCCCTCAGTACGTTACTGTTGTCACCTGTTATGTCAATTTTCAATGTTCCCATTACTATAGTCCTTTCGTTAATTGTCCCGCCTGTGAGGCGGGCCACTGTGCCCGCCGCGTCAGCGGAGGGATTACCTCCAGTTCATCTTCTTTATCTTCTCCTGGTTCTTCGGGTCGTCGGCGTTGATGACGTCTGTCTGCCTTGTGAAAACGCTTGCCGGCAGCTTCTTCCGCTCTTCGTCGCTGACATAGATGGAGGTCAGCTTGTCGGCCATCAAAAGCTGCAGGTTGGTGTAGGATATTCCCCATACCACGTAGTCGAAGGTCCACCCGTACCGCTGACATGCCGCGTCAATGTGCGTCCCGTATATCGAAAGACCGCCAAAGTTGATGTTGTTCTTGTCCTTTTTCACATTCGTCACGCGCTCCATGCGTTCCCGCTCCTTGTCGAGCTTCAGGTGCTCCATGAACGTCTTGGTCTTGTCCGCCTGCAGCACCATCATCATGACCTTTGCCAGTGCGTCGGTGTAGGTGTTCTTAGCAAACCACTTCGCGCGTTTATCCACAAACTCGTTGTCGAGAACCCTGGCCTTGGTACGGATGGTATGGTAGGCGATAATGCGGCTACACACCTCCCTGTGCTCCGTGGCGACACGCAAAGCCTCCAAATAGGGGCTGGCTTTCAGAATCTCATGGTTGATTCGCAATTCCTCAGTAAGACGCCCCAGCAGGAACATCTTGCCGATCGTCACGGGGTACAAATAAAAATGCCGACTGCCAACACTGAATCCGATAGGTCTGTCAATGATGGTGTCGGCCAAGTCCATTTCTGTGAATTGCCTTTCTTCCATGCCTTGAACAATAAAATGATGAGAGTTCCCGGAGCGGGACTCGAACCCGCGACTCTCGGTGTCGTATGATGCACCAGGTTCTGGCCAACTGAACTATCCGGGCCACCGCCCCTACAAACCCAGGGCGGACAGGGTGGAAGTCTTTCGTCCGTTGTCCCGCCTGTGAGGCGGGGGCATTACTCGTAGTCCTCAGCGGCGAGGATGCACTGCTCTGCATCTTCGGCCACCATGTTCTCGTCCTCTGTGAAAGACACCTTGCCTGACACGGTGGAAGTGTCGACGACACCCCACTTCACGGTGTTGCCGCTCTCAGGCGACAGGGCATCGTGCAGCACATTCCAGATGCCGCCGTCCTTCGTGTTGAACGGATCCTCATAAGAGACTGCCGACCGCTCGATGTAGAAGCCGTTTGTTGACGGATCCTCCGGCTGGAGCAGAACAGCGTACTCGTTCTTCACAACGCCGTCGGTGGCGGGCACAGGAGGCTTGCGGCTCTTGGCCATGCGAATACCGTAGGCGAGCTCATACTTGCTGCGCTTGTACTTCACGGCCTCGTTCTCGCCGCCCTCGATGGGTGCCTCCATCTTGTCGCCCTTCCTCGGGGTGAGTAGGGTGGAGTCCTGTACGGGTGTGGGCAGCTTCTTCCACTTGGCACCTAACGTGCCGAGGTCTTTGATGAAAAGTTTGGGTTTACCCCACTGCAATGGTTCGTTCATAATTCATTACTCGGTTTAAATGTTCAATAATCTTTCGTCAGTTTCCCCGCATCGAGGCGGGGCACATGGTCTCATTCAGCATACCGTCGGAACTTGATTCGTGCATGCACAAACGTCTCGCCAGTTGCAGGGTCGTCGCAGGTCTTGATGGTGGGCCTGTCCTTCTCGGAAAGATTGTACTCAGGAAAGCCGGGGTGAGTGTCGAGCCAGTCACGCAACAGCTGCTCCAGAGCGTCGCAGCGGGCCACGTCCTTGACAGGGTCGGTGTCCTTGCCGAAGGGTTTCTTAGGCACGAACACGTTAACGACTACCACACCGTCTTGAATCTGCCCGTCGAGCCCGGCCACGAAAGTTACAACGGCATCCTCGGACTTGGAGTTACGAGGACGGGTGCCGTCGCGGTAAACTTTGCCACCGATGGAAGAGGCAATCGCACTTGACTTCACCAAACGATAGAAGTCCTTCTCTATCTGTGCTGATGTCTTGATGTCGCTCATTGTCCTTCTGTAATCTTTCGTCTATTTCCCCGCCTGGGAGGCGGAATCACGACTTTCTGTAATCTTTCGTCTATTTCCCCGCCTGGGAGGCGGAATCACGACTTTCCCACTTTGAATCCCAACTCTCCGAGCGTCTGCCTCACCACACGCTCGGCAAGCAGCTCAGCCGATGTCAGCACGTTCTTTCCGCGTGCCTCAACATACACGGCATAGCTCATGCCAGCTACTATGATGACGCAATATGCCTCTTGCGCGTATTCACTGGCAAGGCGGCTCAGCGTCTGCCTGCTCACAGATATGCCCTCACGGTTCACGGGAAGGCCATCGCCCAGAGCGTCGGCAAGCATCTGCTTCACCACACGGCCACGCTTCAGCACACAGAAGCCTATCGACGAGCGAAGGTTGCCGGTCTGGTCCATGTAGTCGCCGTTGGTGCGGGCCTCAATCATGCACTGCAGCCCTATGTCGGTCAGCAGCGAAATCATAGCACGGTCAGCGGCGGCGGCTTGCTTGGAAAACCAGCCTTCTATCTCGCTTTTCGGAGTGGTCAACTTTATTCCCATCTTACACGATAATCCTGATACGGTCGAGGCAAACACACTGGATGTCCTGCACCTTGAACTCGCCAAGCTCCCTGCCACCTCTAACGAGACGCACAACATCGGTGTCGAGACCTTCTGGAATCCTCTCAATCAGCACTTCGTATGCCTCATGACTGAAAGTCCCGCCTACGCTTACACCTTTGTTGTCGTGTGTGTTCGTCTTGATGAAGCAACGGACTGGCTCACTCCAGACAGATTCGGCAATGATGGGCTGGCCGTCATCGTCAAACTGCCCTTCAGCAGCTCCAATCCTGTATGTAATTGTTCCGTTGGTACGCATGATTCAGTACAGGTTAGAACCGTCTTGTACGACGGTCATACTATCGGTGAGATACTCGGAAGCATCCAGGCCGAAACGCTGGCACCAGAAGAGAATGTTCTTTTCCACCGCCTCGCGGTTTATGCTCACGTTGATGCCACCCTCGCTGCGGTTAGACTCAACCCATCCCTTGACGACAACGATTGCAGCCTTGACGATTTCCACGTCATTTGGCACCGCATTACCAGTTGCTTCAATGCCGCTGTCATAGAGTACGTCAATGAGTACGTCGTCATCGACATAGCAGGTGTCGCATATCAGCTTGCACTTCGCCCTGAGTGCTTCCAAGTTCGTCCTTGCCATCAGAGTATGGTTTTGAGGGTATAGATATCCTGTCCTTCCGTAATGATGGGCAAAGAGAGGGATTCTGCCTTGGTGAATTCACCGTGGTTGTCGCCCTTGGTCTCACCGACGTTCCACTGGCTGATGCGGATGCGACCGTAGTTGCTGTAGGCAACGTCGGACTCCTGCTTCAGCTCATTGTCGCTGTAGGCGTTCTTCACCGTACCGAGCTTGCCGTCCGGGATGGCCACGATGTTCTTCTCGTTCCAGGGCGTGTAGCTGAGGAACTGCCTGCCCTTCTGCACGCGGAGCTTGCGGCGCAGCTTCTCGAAGACGGGATAATCGTTGCTCAGCATGTACTCGTTGATGTCCTTCAAGGTGACAATCTTCGAGGACTTGTCTGTGCCCCAGATCATCTGCTTCATCTTCTTGGTGCGGCACATGTAGCTGATACGGCTGGGCGCACACAGAAGCCTTGAGATATTGGACTTGTCCTCAGCAGCGTCAATCAGCTCGAAGATGTCCTCCATCGGGTCAACCGTGTCAAGGTTGGCCTCCGTCCACTCGGTCTTAGCCGTAGCGAGGTTTGCCTGGGGGAAGTTCATGCTGATGCCGCCACGAATCGGGCCTTCGGGGTTGTTGTTCTCGTCGAAGGTAAACACACCGTGGTTGGACAGCAGGCCGAGGAAAATCATGTCAAGCTTGCCCTCGACGGAGTTGACCACCGTCTGGACGTTGCCCCACATGATGTTTACCAGCTGCCTGGTCTTCTGCTTGTCACTGATGCTCTTGGAGTCGAGAATCTGGAGAATCTTACGATAGTCCTTCATGCTCAGAGGCAACGTGAGGGCGTGGTTCATCACGCTCTTCTTGATTGTCTCGATACCTTCCGTCTGGAGGATAGGCTCCTTGGAGTCAATGCCAATGGTCGGTGCCACAACGGTGATGTTGTACTTTCCGACGAGTTCCTCGAAGTCAAGGCCGATGGTCGGATCATCCCAGTCAAGGAAACGGGTGTAGAGCACCTTGTCGAAAAGCTGCTTCTGCAACTCCGAGCCCTTGTCGATGCGAATCTGCACATTCTTAGTGAGTTCGCCAAAAAGTGAACTGAGTTCTGCCATAGTTACTGCTCAATGACTTTGATGTTAGGGTTAGATTTCAGCACATAGCCATTCTCAACCAGCCAGTCAGCGGGGAAGGCAGGGAGAATGTCCTTCAAGAGCACTGCGTCATACGCAGGAGAGAGAGCGGGGTAACGCTCCTTTACGAACTCTTCATCCTCGGCGAGGGTCGAATTAGGCACATACTTCGGAGCGGCCTTCTGCAGCACAACGTAGTCGCCGGCAGCGAGGGTCTTTTCTCCGAGATAAGGAGTGACAGAAGCGAGAGCAATCTGCCCCTCACTTGGCTCAGATGCGACAATCTGCAGGGCACCCTCTGTGGTGCTCTCAGCGTCGATGTAGCCGTAGTCGATGGCCTCCTGGATGAAGTGACCCTCGGCCAGCGTAGAGATAGCGGCATTGAGAGTCAGAACGTCATAGTCAGGGTTGCTGGTGTCGATGGACTTGATGGTTGTCGTCTTGGCATCGTTGGAGAGATCCATCACCGTGTCGCCAACCTGGAAGTAACCATCCTTCGCAACTCTCGGCTTGGTTGTGGTACCGCCAGTGAGAACCTTGGCCACCTTTACGACAGCACAGGTCAGTCCGGCGAGAACCGCAATCCAGGCACCCTTGTAGATTTTGGTACCTACTGGGAATTCCTGCACGGGCTTGAAGCCTGCTGGCAGGATGCGTCGCTCCTGGCGCCAGAAGGGATTCGGATGCTTCGTGTAGGAAGTTGAAGCGAATTCAATCATCGTTCTTAATCGGTTTTGTTGTCAGGCAATGATTTGGCCCACTCGTCGGCATCATCCTCCATTGCCTTTTGAGAGGATGATAAGATGTCGGCCTTGTCGGCTGGCATCAGTTTGTTGGTGACCAGGTCCTGCTTGTACTCCTTCAGCTCCTTCTCGATGTCAGCGTCATCGGCAATGCTGAAACGCTTCATCAGGAAGTCGGGGATTTCAAGCTCTTTCGCTTTCAGAGTGATGGCGTTCCGACGCTCGACCCTGGCCTTCTCGGCTTTCAGTGCAGCATTTTCATCCTGCAGTGCCTTGACAGCCGCGTCGTTCTGCTTCTTGTATTTGCGGAACCACGCAGGGGGATTCTTGCCGTCATCGTCGCCCTCATCGTCGTCACCTGCTCCCTCGTCGTCATCATCCCCAGCCTTCTTGGGCGTGGTCTTAGTCTTGGGAGCCGTTTTGCGCGTCTTCCTCGTAATCTCCCCCTGGATAATCTTCGCAGTGGGAATGAGAGAATCCGCTACCTTCGTGATGTCCTCGTCGGAGGCATCGTCATTCAAGCCCTCGGAAGCGGTCTCGGCCAGCTCCTCGATTGCCTTGTCTGTCAATCCAAAGTCTTTGCACTTGTCTTGCAGAACTTTCAGTAATTTGGTGTTCATATAGCTATAAAAAGGGATTAATCGCCGCAAAGATACTAATTCTTTTTCATATAGTGCGTAATAGGCAACAATAAAATTAACACACTCAAAAGTTAAACTTTATTAAATTATCAGGTATTTTTAGAGAAAAAGCCTTGAAAACTTGCATATATTAAACATATTGTCTAAATTTGCAACATCAAACGTGCCTAACAAGCATTTAATTAAACGCAATACAGATATGGAATTTAAGGTATTATTTATCACAGGAAAGACCAAGAGCTTCAAAACGGAGCGTGGCATGAGAAACTTTATTGCCAGGAAGTCAAACGACATGAACAGCGGCATCGTTATGTACGGACAGGCAAAGTACATCAATTTATTCATCACTAAATGATTATCAGACAATGGAAAAAGCAAAACTTGGAACGGTTATCTACCTTGACGGCATCAGCTGTCACCTTGGAATGGTAGGAGGTTACACGAAAGATGATTGGGGCGACGATGCCTATTTACTTTCATCGACAGTCATCGACGGCGAACTTACACTCAACAATGAGGGAGTGGACGAGTTCTTCATCTGCCCGATGGACTGCTGTAGCGAAGCGACCCAGGAGGACGCACAGAAGTATTTGAACAAGTTAATGAACAAGTAATATCAGACAGCCATGTTAATCAAGGAATTTATCGACAGGACGGGTTTCACACCCACCGATGACTACTATCACACAGAGATAGAACTGGAGTACAACCGCAGCAAGCTCGAAAAGGACGATTGGTGCCGGGAGTGGAAGAAGAACGGAGGCATCCAGAAAGCCTACGATGCCATGTGTAAGGATGCAGCCAGCAACCATCTGAGAGTGAAGGAGCTTGAAAGTGTAATTGACGAGAACACTCAGAAGCTCGCTGAATACTACAAGAGGATCCAGGAACTGGAGCCGAAAGCCACCATCTATGACGGCATGGCCGACTTCCTGATTGAGCAAGCCGAAAAGTGGTCTGCAACTGACCTCAGAGCCAAAGCCATTGAAATGCTTGGTTCCAGAGAGTATCTGCGTAGGAAGATTGAGAAAGGCTTCAACCTCTGGGAGTCTGACAAGGAATTACTCATTAGCGTTTTATCGAATTACTAATAGGCAACGGCGGGGCTAACCATCCCGCCATTATTCATCAAGTTAGGAGAGCTTACAGCCTACAATACTGATGGAAGCTCTTACAAAGTGCAGATAAGGCAGGGGAATTGCCTCGCCGTGTTCATTACGGTCTCTAAACAGGATGATGGGAAATGGCTTCATACACTCTGGAGCTTCTATGCTGACGAAAGCCATTTGAAGAATATCGAGAAAGCGCATGACGGCAATCCGTTCTGCTATGGTGATGTCAGAAACATCAAGCTCAATGTGGCCTACAAAGAGAGTATAACCCTGTTGAAGCACTTCACTAAAGCTGGCTACAAAGTGACGGCCTACTACAAAGAAGAGAAATCCAAATAACCGAACGAACATGCTACAGACATCAAAACCCTACTACAACGAGAAAGGAGAGGAAGTAATGCTCCTAACTTACACCAACGGTCACACAGAGGAATGTAAGTATCTGAGAAAAGGAAGAGATTATTAAAGGTAACGGGGAGCCTAACCAACTCCCCACAAAAAAACGCAATATTGATATGGGACAATTTAGTTGGTTCACACAAGACACTCACCATCGTATCATTAACGATGAAGAGTACACGGTCATCATGTCGGATGACAAGGGAAACAAGTACGAGGAACACTGCTACGAGGGCTACGGTGTTTTCGGTGGTAAAGACTACTACGAGCTGCTGGCAGAAATGAACGGCTACAGCCTCGATGACTTCAACGGTGACAAGGAGGCACTAAGACAGAAGGGTATCGACCTCGCCTTTGACGGTCATCCGCATGGGGATAACCCGAATGTCAAGCACCCGTCACTCACAGAGGCTGGTGTGTACTGGAACGGCAAAGCTCCAGAGTCCGATCCAGACCAGGGATGGCTGGAAGAGGACGAATGGGACGATTACGAATTTACTGATGACAACTATTAAGACTATGGCACAGATTATCAAGACAGACGGGCAGATTGTTCCCGTAGAGCCCAAGAACGGCACAGATTTTCAACTCGACGAGCTTCAGCAGATTGTCGGTGGCTACGTCCAGCTATTCCCACTCGCTAATGAAGCTGGTGAGGTGATGGTGATGAATGAGGACGGGAAGATTGAAGGACTCCCGATGAACCACAAGGCTACGGAACTGGCCGCAAAGAGGCTTTTCCAAGGCGACTACATTGTAGGTAACGTGTTGGTATGCGAGACAGGTCAAATCAATTAGGAATATGGCTAAAGCATTCGCACTAAACAAGGAACAATATGAGCTGCTTTGTGAGTGTATCAGATACAGGGCAGCAGATAACTCAGCGGAGCGAGAAACGGCCGTCAAGCTCAAACTCTCGACTTCCTACTATGACAATATGGCCGCAAGGCTAAACGACCTTAAAACAGCAGTGTATAACTTATAATCAGAATTATGGAACAGATTACAAGAAGGGCCTCAGTAGAGGCATTGAAGAAACAGGCTTACGAGGCTAACCGCTGGAGCAGTTTCAACCCGGAGAGAGCAGGCGAGGTTCTGCTGAATTGTTGTGAACAGGAGCTGTCCGAGTTCCTGAGTAAGATACCCGAGGAATTTCACGAGGAATACGAGAAGCGTTTCCTTGAATTGTTCCGCCATTGGCTGGCCGCTCAGTCCAGATGTGCCAGCCCTGCGGTGACAGGCCCGGCCAAGTTCCCCACGGCGAAGAACCGCAAGTATCTGGAGTGGGAACGCTCAGCCCGTGAAAAGCTCAATACATGGGTGGAGCGTGTCGTGAAGCGACTCAACCGCCAGCACCGTTTGACAGACTGGGAAGAAATCGAGAGGCTGCAAGAGAAGATTGACCGTCTGACTGAGCTGCAGGAGCTGATGAAGAAAGCCAATGCGGTGATCCGCAAGAAATCACTTGCCGACGTCGAGAAGGTGGAAGAGCTGGAGAACCTGGGCCTTACTGAAAAGCAGGCATTGGAGCTGATGGACGGCACAGGTTGTTGGTGGGGTAAGGGATTTGCGCCCTTCCAGCTCACTAACAACAATGCCAAGATTAAGGACACTCAGGCACGCATCGACCGCCTCACGAACATGGTCAACACAGAGGATAGGACAGAGGAATATGAGTGGGGTAGCCTCGAATACTGCTACAGCGAAGAACGGCTCCGCATCTACTTCAACGAAATCCCCGACGAAAAACTCCGTTCGGAGCTGAAAGGTTCTGCTTTCAAGTGGTCACGGTTTAACCAGGCATGGCAGCGTCAACTAACGGACAATGCCATCTATGCTGCCAAACGTATTCTCAACATAGAGGACTGAGCCATGAAGAAGCGAAAGGTATTCCACGTTGAACTCAAGCAGCCCGTCGATGGAAGGAAGCATTTCTATTTCGGCTCAAAAAGGGCGATATTTGACGTTTTGCCACACGATGCAGTGGGAATCACGTACCGCACCCTTACGAACTGCGTAAAGCTCTCTAATGGACCGTATGAGAATAAGAAATGCATCATCAGGCAGGGTGATTTGATAACAACATGTCAGGTTAGAGTAAAAAAGTAACCGAAATATTTGCAAGTATCAAATATTGTTCGTAACTTTGCAACCGAAAACGATGGAGGTTTCACGCGCCCAATGGGCTTCGACCCGGGTTAACGCATTCCACCGTTTTTTTTATGGTTTTCCATTGATTATATCCTCTGGCTTCTTTGGCTCAATGGTATAAAGAACCTCACCGTTGTAATCCTTATGCATTTTTACATTGGCCCAATACTTTTTCCCATTTATGTTTTTTGAGTAATAAAGGAAATAATCTGTTTCTGGGTGCTTTGGCCTGTTTGGATTCTTTGGGTCGTATTTAGGATGACCGGGCTCGTATGGTCTGTTATGTGCCCATCCCTCATAGTTCCATCCTTTGAAATCTTCAAGTGTCAATTCTGAAAGCCACTGCATCAGTGTCTCGTCCTCCCTGTCATGCTCAATGATGTCAGTCAAGGAACGACGCAACACACGCATTTGACCTGTCAAGAAACAATCATCCTCTATCGTAGCACCTTGATATTGGTCTAACTGCCGTTTCATTTCCTTGATGTGTTTAACGGCTTTTCTATTGACATTTGCGACACTACTATCAGTAGTTTCCGTATGTTTGTCGGTTTCCTGCTTGATGCCCTTGTTCCCCTGTTCCGTATGCTGCGCTACCTGCGCAGCCTCCACATACTTTTCATTGTCTTTCACCCAGTACGGCAGCGTCCCTCGCTCACGAGCCTTCTCCACGCGCTCTGAGTTGTCATTCATCCACTTCTGAAACCCTGCGTGAGGCTCCGCAATCTCACCCTCAAACTTCCACCCCTCCACGTCTTCACCATTGAGAATGGCACGGTGGTACGCCATCCGCTCCTTCTCGTCAGCAAGAATGGGAACAATGTAGCATCTGCATTGCGGGTGCCACCCCACAAACTTGAAGTCCTTCGGGTATTTGCCAGCCAACGCCTCACACACCGGACAGGCGAAAGGGTGGTTGCTGCGCCTCACCTCCATGCCTACCACGAAGGGGATGTCATTCCACCGCTCACAGTCGGCAGCACGGTAGGCCATGTTGGTCTCGGTTCTGGCAAGGCGCATCGCGTTCTTGTAGCTGCTGCGGTACTCACCACGTCCGGGATGGTACGCTGCGGCCCGCTTCGACAGCTTCAGGTTCCCTTCCTCGTCACGCACCCTGCGAAACAGCTTGTCGGGTTCCTGTAGATATTGGCGCACATGGCGCGAGACGGTGGCCGCTGAGTCGCCACGTCCGAGGCTGGCACTGAGGGCCAGTTCCATTTCCTCCTTGAACTGCCCGGTGTACTTCCACACCTTCTGGGACAGATTTAGACCGCCGTACTCGCTCTTGCGCTTGAAGAAGGCATCCATGGCATCGCGGTTTCTGCTGAACCATCGCGCATAGTGGTTGTCCTCTTGCAGCCCTGGGCCGAATATGGATTCAATCATTGCATCGTTGGAAAGGTTCGCAAACAAAAAATTCGGCAATGACTCCCCTGCGTATCTCCTGATAAACGGCGCTGTAGAGGCCGCGAAGCACGTTTGTAGCCTTCACGGATAGTTTCTTATGGTCGGCGAAATAAAACACCTCGTCGGGCTTTAAATCGACATCAGCGGCCAAGTCAAGCAGGGCATTGACGGCAGCAGTGTAGTATTTGCTGACGTTGGAAGCATAGCCCTCAGTACGGGCAAACAGGCCCGGCAGATACTTCTCAATCTCTATCTTCTTCTGTTTCTTGCTCATTGTCCCGGCTTTTTAGGCTTGAAATTGTCGCTACAGCCCTCGTGGTTCATCAGCATGGAATGGGTATGGTAAGGGCAGCGGCACATGAAGAACTCCCCCTTCACATTCTTGCAATGGAAGTCGTAGGCTCTGGCACAGTCACGGCACAGATGCTTGGGCTTCTCTATCTTACCCATTACTTAGCCCCTCCGAATATATCATCCTTACCCTGTGTGGCGGAAAACAAGTCCTGCTGCTCCTTGGCGGCATCTTCCTTCTGTTTCTTGATGCGCTGTTTCTCCAGCTCCTTATCCTTGACGAGCGGGTTCTGCTCGATGCCGCTTTCCTCAGACATGGTACCACCGTCGATGGCCTCATTGATATTCTTGATGGTCTCTGCAATGTCCTCACCGAAAGGCTCCTGGTAGTCGTGGTCACACTCCAGCTGGTCAAGCTTGTATTCACTCTTGGTGATGTAGAGCACGTTGGCCATGATGGAGATAACGAGTGATGCGGTTCTATCCAGCAGTTCGTCGTAGTTCTCCTTGTGCTTCGTGGCCTTGATGTCAGCAAGAAGCATCATCTGTTTGAGGGCCTTGCCCGACATCTGCGACATTCCCTTGAACTGGCTCCAGTCGATGTCCGGCGTGAACGTCTTGGTCAGGATATGGTGGCGCAACCACTCCAACTCGTCTTTCTTGCTCTCGTTCTGGCCGTCCCATGTGAGGAAGGAGGCCATCTTGCTGACATCTTCCACGTTGTCGCTGGCAACAAGTGTCTTATTCTCCACCTCCTTGTCAGGCATGGACTTCAAGAGGGCTGCTTTCAGTACCAGATACGGGTCGCTGAAATAGTCGTTGGTGTCGGCACGTCGAGAGGCCACGTATTCCTCGCGGTTGATCAGTTCCTCGACACCTTCCCATTCCTTCTTCTGCTTGAAGTAGATGACGGGGATTTTCCCGATGGGGTTGTCCTCTTCCTCCACCTCCCATCCGAACGTTCCGCGCTGGCAATGGTAGATGGCGGTGTCCGTGAAGATGTCGAGGTGATAGGTGGTCTTTCCGGCCACGTCCTTTGAGTAGTGGCCCCATGCGAAGGTGATAAGGTTCTCGTATACGTCCCAGCGGGTGTAAATCTCGTCACCCTTGGAGCGTGCGAGAACGCGGATCTGGCAGTCTGGCTCATTCTTCTTGTTGCGGAATACACGGAAGAGCATAGCTGATTCCGTCTCGCTTCCTGCCAGTCGCTTGCACTGTCTTATCTTGCTGTTGAAGTGCATCCTTTTCAGCAAGTCGGTGTAAGCCTGAAAGCCATCGTCGGCACCCTCGCTCTTCTGTTTCCACTTCACGGGCTGTCCGAAGAGGAACACAAGGGAAATCTCATTGATGTACACTGGATAGCCCACAGGCAGCTTCCAGCGCGTCAGCGTACCCTTGCGGTTGCCTTTGAGGTCTTTCAGTACCTTATCCTTGCGCTCCATAATGAGGTGCGTCTTCGGATCGTACTCCTTCATGGCTTCCTCGGCCTCTAACTGGTGGGAGTCAAGCAGACTCATAACTCTGGTGATGTCCTTGGCGGCGATAAGCTGCTCAAAGTCCTGGTTCCTGCCTACGGTGGCATTGAACAGGTTGGTAATCGAATTGATAATTGACATGGTTTATTATATTTGGGGTTATTCTTTCGTCAATTTCCCGGCTGTGAGCCGGGCTGTCACTATATTGCTAACATGGAGCCGACATACTCAGGCACCTCGAAGCTATCCTCTACGAAATAGTTGATGGCATAGCCAAGTATATCGACATATTCATCATGGGTCTTGGCAGGGAATCCGCAGACCTCGTCTATAAATTCCTCGTTCCAGTCGCCTTCAACCAGATACACGCGGCCACACTCAACCTTCGGGGCCACAGCATAGAGGCGCGTGTCCTTCGGATCAGTAGGCGACGGTGTGTAGGTGACATTGAGCGAACTCGACTCCTGCAGCTGCTGGCACACGCTCACACCGTTGGCTTTCGGCTCGATGCGCAGCGTGCTTTCTCCGTTGGCATCGTTAGCGGCCATGAAGTCCGGAAGATAGCGTATGAGGTCGGGAAACTCCTTGTAAACCTTCTGTGCGCAGGTGATGTAGATATTGTTCCGTATCTTGCAGGCCCCGATGATGCCGCTGGGGTCGTTGTCGTTCTTCTGCTTCTTGTTGTAGGCGGTATCGAGGAAGAAGTGAACAGGCTCACGGTAGTGCAGGGCGTGATAGTCTGCCAGGCTGATGTGCCTGAACCATTTCTCCTTGATGATGTTACCGCCCTCGGCTGTCGGGTTCTGTTCGTACTGCCCGGCATAGCCACGACTGCCGAGGTCTGTCTTGGCTTCATTCAGTACATGCCTCGGTAGTCTTACAGGATCGAGAAGGCCATCCACGTAGTTCTGCCTCAGTTCCACAGGGCTTACGTTGTCGGACAGCTCGGCAGGGAGGCAGATGTGACGGATATTCTCGCCCTTCTTCTTCAACAGGTAGCCAGTAACATCTTCCTCATGGAGTCGCTGCATGATGGTAACCACAGGCGTATTGGCCTTGTCAACCTTACGTGAGGAAAGCGTCTTGGTGTGCTCGTTGGCGGCAGTACGCATCTGCTCAGATTCGGCCTGTTTGGGGTTTACAGGGTCGTCATTGATGATAACGTGAGCATGGAAGCCAGTAATGGTGGCTCCCGTCGAAGTGGCGTAGCGGTAGCCAGTATCGGTGTTCTCATAGTTCTGCTTGCCGCTCTTGTCACGCCTTATCTTTATCTCGGGGAACAGCTTGCGGAACTTGTCGCTTTCTATGATGTCTTTCGACTTGGTGGCGTGGTCTATGGACAGGGCGCCGGAGTAGGAGTTGGTGATGATGCGGATGCTGGGGTCTTGCGTCCACAGCCAGACGGGCCACATCACCGTGACGATGGTACTCTTGGTGGTGCCAGGTGGAATGTTGATAATCAGGTCATACGGCTTTGGCTTTCGCTCCACGATAGACACGGAAAGCTTCTGGAGCTCACCACAAAGATACGGAATGTGCCAGTTGTACGCAGGTTCCTCTTTGATGATGACGTCCCAGAAGGTCTTGACGAAGAAGAAGAAGCTCTTCCTGCACTCGTCAGCTACCACGGCGATTGCCAACTCCGAATAGTCGATGTTCATTCCCCTAATGTTTTCGTTCGTTCCCCCGCCTGTGAGGCGGGCGTCACTCCTTCTTGTTAATGAGGTCGAGCCCGATGGAAAGCAGCACCTCGCGCTGCTCTTCCGTAAGCTGGTCTAAGTCGATTTTCTGTTTGGGTACCAGAGATTCGCCATCCTTTCCGACAAGTTCCCTGCGCTCTGTGTAGCCCCTATCCTTCATCTGGGTCTTAGCGTAGAAGATTAGCATGGTGGTGTCACCGTCCTTCATCTTCTTTAGGATAAGGGCCTCGCAGAAGTCCTTCTGCAGCTCCTTCACATCGTCCACTTTCTCCTTGAAGTCCGGGTCTTCGTTATACCAGCGGTAGAACGTCATGCGGGATATGCCAGCAGCCTTACAGGCAGAGGAAACGATGCCCGATGTCTTATTTAGCTCTTCGAGAATACGTTCCTTGTCTGTCAGCACCCTTTCCTGAATGGTCTTGTCATTGTTGTTTGCCATAGTCCTATTGTTGTAAGTCACGAATGAGGTCGCCAACGACTACTCGATAGGTGCGCTTCTTTGGATCGCCAGCAATGAGAATCTGGTAAACCTTCTTGTAAGTGGCCTGTGAGTGTCGGTCGGTCAGCCGTGCGTAAAGCTTCTTGGCCACCTCATGCCCCGGATAGTCCTTGGGATGCTCGGCGGCTTTCAGCATTTCCTCACGCAGCAGCTTCTTATAGTCCTTCTCATTACCAAATTGCCTGTTCTGCTGAGAGGAACGGAACATTTCGGTGTCCCAGTATAGCATAACGAGGTCTGCATTCGGCTCACGCTTCAAGATACGCTCGTATAGGTTAGGGTAGAACTCCAACACTTTCGGCAGCGACTTGATGGTGTCGATGGAAAAGAACTGGCTGATGCGTAGTCTGTTCAAAGGTACACCTACCTTGTAGAGGTAGATGTAAGTCTCTGGTATCTGTAGGCCATATAGCTTGATGTATAGCCAGACGTCGTTATCCTTCCAGTCATAGAGAGGATAAACGAACTTGCTTTTCTTCATCGAGGCTATTGCCGTGCGCCGCTGGACGGACTCAGCCATACGGAGGCCAACCATCTGAGGGATGGACTGGAAAATCTTCTCTCCGAAGGTCTGGTAGTTCATCCCCATGCGGAAGTCCTTGTGGTTCCTGATGGCGAACTTCGGCATCTGGCGCACCCACACGCTTTCTTTGCCAGGCTCCCAGCAGATGAATGTTTCGTCGTTAGCGAGCTTGTTGCAGCAGTTGAAGTGCTTGATAGGCATACAGAACCAGTAGAACTTTGCACCAAGCGACATGAAGCGTGAACGCCAGTTCAACACAATCTGCTCGACATCGGGATAGATGGCTTCCTCGTCAAAGAAGATGACCATGAGCCGTGAGAACTGGATGCCGTACTTCTGCATCGTCTTGATGACCATATCGGCCATGCAGATAGAATCCTTACCGCCAGAGAAGGACATCGAGACGAACTGGTTCCTGTTGAAGGTTTCCAGTATGCGCCTCTCAGCCGCTTCCACTACATTGATTTCAAGCTCCTTTTCAAACATAGCCTAACCCTTTCTGATTATCACTGCCTTGCTGAAGGTCTGCTTGCGGTCTGTAATCATCTGTAGGAACGTCTGGCGGTCGAGCTTCGACAGACGGAAGATTTCTTCGTCGCTCATGCCAAGTTTCTTGCTGATGTCGGCGACTGATACGCCCTCCTTAATGAGCGACTTGACAATATTCTCCATCGGCTCCAGCAGATGGGTACCACGCGCACGGTTGAACGTGATGGTTCCTGCCATATCATCCTCACGGTTGGCATGAGCGACGATGACAACGGGAATCTTATTGCCAAGCATGGTTTTCAACGGCTCCCTGCCTGACACAAGCCAGCGGTGGAAACCGTCAATGATGGTATAGTCGGGCCTGATCACGATGGGGAAGCAGAAGCCGTTGTTTAGAATACTCTCCATCAGCAGCTTCAAGTTCTTCTCCAGAACCTTGTTAGGGTTGTAGTCATTGGGCTTTACCAGGTCACGGTCTATAAACTGGAGATTTCGCAGGGGCGCGAACAGGTCTTTCGTCTGGCTCATAGCGTAATCTCCTTTCCGCAGTGTGGGCATACGATGGTGTGAGCGGCCTGCATTCCTTCCTCGATGTCATTACGCTCCTGTACGTCCTCTTGCTGCTTTTCCTCGTCGAATTTCTGCTTGGGTGCTGCTGGCTCCTGGAAGTCCACGCCCATATTGTCGGGCACATTCTCCTTGATGATGGCTTCAAGGTATTCTGTGGTGAATCCTATTACCCTCGTGTCGCCAATCTCGCGGATGATTTCCTCAACCTTTGTAAAGTCGATATAGGACATAGACTGAATCTTGTTGTCCTCGACTACGATTCTGAGCTTCTGTTTCTCGGACAGGCCACGCATGATGGTAACCTCGCCCTTCGTTTCACCCAGCAGCTCCAGGGCCAGCTTCTTGCCGTGACCGCAGAGGATCCTAAAATCTTCGTCAACGATGATGGGGTAGTACTGGCCGTATTCGTCCATACTCTCCGCAAGTGCCTTGACCTGTTCCTCGGGGTGAATATTAGGGTTTTTGTCGTATGGTACGAGCTTTGACAGCTCAACCACTTTCTTCTCTTGCTTGATGTTCGTTTTCATTGCTTTATTGATGTTAGGAATTGACGTGCTGAATTGATATATACCGACGCGGCCATCACAACGTGAGGGTCTATGTCGTAAACCTCCTGCCAGGAATATTCACGCTCTGGCCAAAGCCCGGTGCCTTTCGTCCAGCCGTCCTTTGAGCCATAGAGCACCCAAGGCAGATTGTCGTGCATGAAGTAGTGGATGACTGCCATCACCTGCTCATGCGTCCAGTGTGCAATCGGGTTGTATCTGGTATGGCCGTCGCCAGTCGTGTAGATGTTGGTGCCCCTTCCTACAAAGTTGCCGTCCTGTGAACGTCTGCCGAGAATGAGGAACTTGATACCCGTTCTCTCGCAGTAGTCACGCTGCCCGGCATATTGCAGTTTATCCATCCAGCGGGAGTTCATCTTTGCCTCAGAGGGGAACAGCATTTCGGGATGATCCGCAAGCCAACGGAGTGACAGATCACCAAGATTGACGGTGGTCATGCCGACGGGATGGTACTGATACACCCATTGCAGGAAAGCGGGATATTCCAGGGCCTTCGATGTGCAGAACACACAACGATGGATGCCAGCCTGTTCACACACATATTGGAGTGCCAGCGAATCTTTGCCACCACTCCAAGCATAGGCGACATAGCGGCCAGCCGTTTTCTGCTTGATGTCATTAACGGTTGAAGCAACCAGTGCCAGCGCTTCGTCACGCGACACCAGTTGCTCGATGTTCTGCCAGGCTTTGGCAAAGTCCTCGTTCCTTGCAACCTGTTTCCTCGGGATGGTTGACCTCATATCATTCGAATTGCAAGGCTGTACTGAATGTGAATGCTTTGGTACCAGCGTCGTATTTGAACTGGAGCCAGTCGTAATCGGTAATCTTCAAGCGTAGGTTGGCAATCACTCCCGGCTTGTTGCGCATGGAGTAGCCAGCATTGACCACGAAACGCCCATGAGCGACACCACCGAGAACCTGCAGCCTGTCCGTATCTATGAACTTGTGGCCGTTGTAGGCATCATCCCACGTCGCATCAATCATGAAGCCCTTTGGCAGCTTGACGGTTGCAGACAGCGTATGACGGTAGATATTGGCCTTGGTGTCATAAATGGAGCGGGATAGGAACCACAGCCATTTGTTGTAGTTGACATTGAGCCACAACTGAGGCACAAAAATCTCTCCACCGATATTGTACTGAGCAACGGCTGTAGCGGACAGCCAGTCGGTGAGATTTTCCTTATATCCGATAAAAGGCGATACAGAGGTGCTTCCATGGCCGTGCAGGTTGGCAGACACTGGAATCCATATTCTATACCTCAAAGGCTGTGTAATGCCATCGTAAACCTGCGCAGAGAGGCCACAGGGTAGCATAAGGAGTATGACCACAGCCAATTTCTTCAGCAGCTTACGGGCAATCGAATCTATCTTCTCACGGTTGCAGACGTGTTCCTCATGGATGGCCTCTGTAAGCTTTATCATGCCGCTTGTATTCTTACGCATGTGGTCTGAGATTGCTTCAAGGCTCTGTTTCAATCCCTGCATGGCCTCACTCTGAGCGTTTGCCAGTTCGCATGCGGCTTGCCTGAGTTCCTTGTGTAGCTCTATGATGGTCTCCATTTCCTTTGACGGTGCAACTGTCACCGTTATTGGTTTCCCCTCCTTCTCTCTCTCTTTGGAGAAGAGTGAGAGAACGCCAGACAAGCCGATTGTGAGCAGTGAACCAGTAACGATCATCGGCACGTTTCCATTGAGGTTGCCGTAAGCGAAGATGGGAAGCCCTACACAGATAGACAGCAAGATTCCCCAAAACAGCCCAGCTTCGGACATCTTAACACCCTTGATGGCCCATATAGAAGGGAGCATGACACTACTGCGCAAAGTACCATACAGAAGGAACAGATACACGATGGTCATGCCTGGTATGTTGGCAATGATGATGGCAAAGATTGCTACTGCAATCATAGCCATCTTAGCCAGACGCCTTCCATCACCGAGGAAAAAGTGTAGTAATCGGTTGTCTAAAATACGGCCGCACCACTCCTTGCTTGCGAATATTCTGGAGCTGATGTCGTGGCCCGATACTGAGGACACCGCACACAGGATGCTATCGACGGTGCTCATGAGGCCGGAGAGAATCAGCAGCAGGAACGGGAACACGAACCACTTGGGCGCAAACGCGATTACAGACGCTACATTGGTGAGTTGAGTGTCAGATATAGCTAAATGTGCCCCGGCAGCTATAAACCCAAGGAAAGACAAGGAAACGGGCACACAAGCGAAAATAAGTGCCGCGAACATCATGGACTTCTTCACTTCACCCTCTCTGATGGAGAAAACACGCTGCCAAAACATCTGGTCGCCAAAAGTGCCAGACAATAGGCCGATGGCTGTTGGTATTCCGAATGACAGCATGACATTGATTCCGCTCTCGTCGGTGAGTGATCCGAAAGTTCCTGTCGCACCTGCGAGGCCATCAGCGAACGTGCCAGGCTCTGTGTTACTGAATATGATAGGCAAGCCGACGGCCAGCACTACCACAATCCACAACATCTGCCAGAAGTCCGTCATGATGGATGCCTTGATACCCTTGGCCACCGTATAGGCCAAAGGTATGAGGGCGAGGGCAAGCGTCGTACCGAAGAACGGGAGGCCACACAGCTTATGCAGGATGGTAGCACCTGCCAGCAGCTGGACGGCAAAGCTCAACGTCTGGAGTCCGAACGATTCCACAAGGTAGAGGTTGTGTGTACGGTTGGAATACTTCTCACGGATGAACGCTGAGAACGTCCACCCGTCAGGCTTAATCTTACGCATCCAGCTTGCAAAGAAGCCGAACAGTACAAGTGTCAGCACGTTCGGTACAACGAACCAGAACACGCCCGGCAGTCCCTGAGTGTAGGCTTTCTCTGCTGCTACGAACATCGAAGGCGCCCATACCCATGTAGCAGCTATGGAGAATGCGGCTATCCACCAAGGCATTTTCCTGTCTGCCACCAAATAGCTCTCTTTAGTTCCCTTTTCGCTGATGAACCTAACCAGGAGCATCAGCACGACGAAGTAGCCCGCAAGGAGCAAAACGCCGTCCATTTTAGTCAAAATTTCCATAGTTCTTTTTTATGTAACATTTGTAACGTTGCAAAATTAGTAATTTCCGTGCGTATTACGCACTATAGAAGGGCAAAAAATTCATTCTGCCAAATAGTTTTTAATTTCATTAACAAACTGCTCCACACTCCTCACCACAACGTAACTGTTGCCGTGAGCCTCCGCGTCTGCCTGACACTGGCGGTGGATGCCACCGTTCCCTGCGGTTTTCCGCAGGGCTTCTTATGCCTATTCTCAGTGCCATGGTGTCAGAAGGTGAGTTGGTCGCCGTTGCTTGGCTGGTTGTTATTGGAAGGCTTGGGGTCGAGCAGCTCCAGCACATCGACGTGAATCTCCGTAACGTAGCACTTGCGCCCCTGGTTGTCATCATACGAGCGGGTCTTTATCTTCCCCTCGATGTAGAGCTTGGAGCCCTTATGCACATACTTGGCCACCACGTCGGCGGTCTTTCCCCATGCGATGATGTTGTGCCACTCCGTGCGCTCTGGCACCTGCGTACCGTTCTGCAGGGTGTAGCCCCTCTCTGTCGTGGCGAGTGGGAACTGTGCCACGCTGCCGTTTGAATAGGTCTGCACTTTCGGGTCATTGCCGACGTTACCGACCAATATCGCTTTGTTTATTGCCATAAAGATTGTACTATTAAGATATTATTACTATACACTCCCATACAAGAGGATAGTACTATTGTTCACCATTGTAGCGGAAGTCCGTAAAGTGGATGATGATACCACTGTACACGCCACGGTTCATGCCCTGGCCGAAGAACCAGTCCTTGAACTCTTCGAGCGTCATGCCGTCATTCCGGGCCAGTGTCGCAATGTCCGTGAACCTCTTGCCGTCGATGACACATTTCAGCTCGTCGGTGGCACGGTCGTACTTCATCGTGAAACGCTGGTACCCGGCCTTGCAATACTCCTTGATGACCTTCTGTTTCACGCCTCTGCCGTAGGGCCTGCCGTCCCACTCGCGGACTGACAGCACATAGCCTTTGTCGTTCACCTTGTCGATGTTGAGCACCCATCCGTCGTAGCGGCCTCTGCAAGTGTGAATCTTTCTGCCGTCCAGCAGCTTCTCTTTGAAATGGGTTGGCTTTCCCGCATGGATGGCGGTTTTCGGGTAGTGGTGCGACAGCATCAGTACCACGGTCTTGTTTCTTGTCGTTTCCATATTGTGCTTGCTGTTAGTCTAACATTACTCCTTTCACCGGGAACTTTCTATTCATATCAGATGCAAGCCAGAACGAGCGGAACGGCCCGTATGCAGTGACGACGGCATCACGTGTGATTTCAATGGCGTACTGGTTGCTGTACTTCGTCTCAACGGTGGAACCGTCGGGCGTCGGCACGTCACCTGCTGTCTGTAGGTCATAGATGGGACAGGCCACCGTGGCGCGGAACGGACCAGTATAGCGGATAAGTGGCTGCTCGTTCTTGCGGGAATCATAGTAATAGCCCGCCTGAAGGGTGGCGCGTAGGTCGGCATCCTCAACGTTGGTCTCGATGGCACAGGGGCAGTTGCTGATGGAGCCGTCGATGCGGAGGTCTGTACACCAGTTATGGTACTCCGTCTGCCTGTAGTTCATGGCGCGTATGCCTATGCCGAAATTGCTGATCCTGGAGTTGATGCGTACACAGGTGATGTAGGCAAGGTCTGTTGTGAGCTGTCTGTTTTCAACAGGATTGATGCAGATGCCGCAGCCCGTGGCGCTTCCGTATGCCCCCTTGACGCTGGTGTTGATGGTGAGCCCCCAAATGCGCTGCCCTGCCTCGTCGGCATGTACCTCGATGCAATTCTGCGTGTAGTTCTTACAGAGCGACACGTCAAAGCTGCCGCCCTCGATGGTGACGGCGTTCTGGTAGCTTTCGCTGACAGCAACACTGAGGAGTGTGATGTCCTTATCGGAGAAGATGATGGTATTGTTCATCATCCCCACGCCTGTCTGTTCCATTGACAGCTTCATGTCGGAGCCGTGCAGGATCAAGCGCTTCTCCCTGCTCAGTAGGAGCGGGGCGGTGATGTAGAACGGTTTCGTCGGGAAGTGCAGTTCCCTGAAAGACGAGTCAAGGGCATATTGCAGCGCGTCGGTCTCGTCGATGCGCTGTCCGACATAGATACCGTACTGGTTGCTGACTACCTCGCAGCCGCTGGCGAACCATCCGACATTACCGGGACAGTCGAAGGTGCCTTGGACGCTGAGTTTGCTGAACACCTTGCGGTCTGCATGGATGATGGTGTTACGTCCTATCAGCGTGCCGTTGCTGATGCTGCCACCGTCCTTGAACTGGAGGGTGACGTTTGGCGGCAGCGTGACCGTCTCACCGTTGAGGTCGTAGGCGGTGCTGATGGTGTAGGTCTTATCGGCCTTGGTGACGGTCTCGGCGAGCGTTTTCTTCTTGTTCCGCTCTGCGATGGGTACTGGCTTCAGGTCGGTCAGCACCAGTTCTTTCTTTACTGCCTTTTGTGAGAGGGCAGCGATTCGTTTAGATGTTTTCTCGTCCATGGTTTTAGGGGTTTAATCGAATAATGATAATTGAATTGTCTCAGTCTGCTTCTTGGCTGTTGCCTTGGTGCAGGGTTTTGTTCCGCTTACTGGAGCAGGCTTTGGTGTAGGGGTTTCAGTATATCCGAGAGGGGCGTGCTCTTTCTTCCACAAGGAATAGAACTCGTCGAGTGAATCCGTTCTGAGGCAGTTGCGCCCGGTGTCCCAATGGGCTTTCTTGAACGCCTCGCACTGGCTCGTTTCGGAAACTTTCGGAACGCTTTCTTCAATTTCTGGTACGCTTTTGGCAATTTTCGGAACACTTTTGGAATTTTCCGCTTCCTCTGGCGTGTCGTACACATGACCAGGAGTGAAGAGGGCTGTCGGGTTCTGGCCCTGTAGCGGAATCCTCACAGCCGTCATCCCAAACATATCATTCTCCTTGACAACGTTGCCTTGCAGCACCTTGCCATACCAAAGAACATATACCGTCTGTCCTTCTGTTCTCATACATTCATGCGATTATTTGCGATTTATCGGCTTTTCTCACTGACAGACTGGTTTCTCACCGTTGGCGCGGATTGCTGCGGATGCGGTGCCAGTAATTGGTCTTTCCGTGGCCTCCGTGCTTCCTGTATGGGTGCAGCCTCTCGATGTACTGAGGACATTCTGGCTTTGCCGGGAGCAACAGGGGCTCAACATAGCACATCTTATCCACCACATATTGAAGCTTCAGAGTCATTGACTCCAAATGCTCTAACATATCTGGAACCTGGGCAAGATAGCCGACTACTAACTGGCCGTCCTTCAGGTCACCTCTTTTTTCTGCTTCACAGATCAGCTCTTTCACCTTCTCTGCTACCAGATTGGCATCAAGGCCAGTTTCTTCTGCAATCGTAAGGACGCATAACTCAAAGTTGCCGTACGATATGGTCATATACTTACGTTCGTACATCATACGTCAGCCTCCTTATCCTTGAACCGTTGTGCTCATACCTCATACTTTCTTGGTGTCGGATATTGTTTCCACTCTCTGCCGTCGAGCATACAGCCATTGTCTTTCTTGTTGCTCTTGTGGCCGTTCTCTCCGTAGGCTCCCCACTGCTTGAAGAAGAAAGGTACATTGGCCTTGACGCAACGGTCTCTGAGGTCACGGAAGCAGTCTGCGGGTGTGTGCCTTGCGCATGATCCGCTCTCGCCTCCAGTGATAACCCAATCAATGCCGTCAAGGTTGATGTTATCCAAATAGCCCATAAGAGGCTCACAGCTGAGGAAGCGGACGGGTGCTTTCTCTATCCATCTGAGCCAGTCGATGCGGTCATAGTAATTGAAGCTCTCACAGGTGACACCCAGCCATGCGTTCTGAGGAACACCTTCACTTGCACCACCCATGAAGTATTTCGCCATTCTCTCAGCCCTCTTTGTGAGTATCTGGAAGGTGTGCTGTGGATTCTCGCGTATCACCTGCATCACCTGGTCGATGTAGTCACAGGGTACGTCACGGTGGAACAGGTCGCCCATGGAGCAGACGAACACCATGCTTGGCTTCTTCCACTTGTAGGGGTCTTTCAGCACGTCGGGGTTCAATGTAGGCTTGAAGCCGTTCTCATAGCTCTTGATGTGGTTGCCCTGCAATCTGCGGGCCATCACTTCGGCATAGCAATGTTCACATGCCGAGCTTACCTTGGTGCAACCGTGCATTGGTTGCCAGACTTTATCAGTCCATTCAATCTTTGTTGCCATGATTTAATATTTTATTGAAAAATAAATGACGGTTGTTTCACTGTGATATGCGTCCGAGGTGTCGATGGTAGTACGTTCATCATCTCCAGCAGTTGCTCCACACCGTCCCAATCTACAAACGGGCGTTTGCTCTTTTCGGGGTCGAACTTGGTTGGGATGCCCAGACAATGGTCGTCGATGTAGATGTCTGCCGTCAGTTTCTTGCTGCGGTACTTTTCCAATGGGTTGCGGTTGATACCGACGAATGTAAGTCCGTTGTCCTCCACCCATTTCAGCATATCATCCCATCGTTCCTTAACGATAGGCAGTTCAAACTCACCATCTCGCTCGATGCCAGTCATAAGCACCAGCGAATGACCTTCAGCCAACAGGCGTTTCAACACGGGCACAGCTCCGATGTCCTCGCCTGTACCTTCAGGATAACAATACGTGACGCATGTGCCGTTAAAATCAACGGCTACAACAAGTTTCTTTTTGCACATACTACAATGATATTAAATATTACTATACACAATACTCTGTTACTTAGTACTACTCAGAGATTACTTGCGAGGCTATTGCTCAATAAGTGGAATGATATTGGCTTTCTTCAACTCGTCATAGAGGAACAGACGGCCTTTCTGCGTCCACTCTGAGTTGTACTTGATTTCCTTCCGGCCATCCCTTCGGGTGATCTCGACGGGCTTAGAGTGCCTGTAGCCCTGCGAAATTCAAGGTCGCCACATTCCCATTTGTTATTATCGAGGCGTCTGCCTCTGACTTTGATAATTCTATTCATGATTACTCTTTGATTACGATTACTAAATCACCTCCAATCTGGAAGCCTTTCTCGAATAGCTCCTTGCACCGCTTGGGGACATTGGCCCACCTGCTCTTGTGCTTGGAGAAGCATGTGCAGAATCCCATCGTGTCCTCACGCCCGGCAAGGAAGAAGGGGCAGGTTCCGCACATCGTCGGCATTTCATAGAAGGTATGTCCGTTAATAGTCATCTCCAAACAGGCTTAGTTGAATGGGAGCAGACTTTGGCTTTGCCGCTGGCTCTGCCTTGACTGGCTCCACGATTACTGCTTCTTTGATTCTGGGGCTTTCCTTGGCCTGTTCCCTCGCTTTCCATAGACGACACCCGATGAACACGTTCGGGTCTGTAAATCGACGTATGGTAGGCAAAGCGGGGAAAGGATAAAGCCCCTCATTCACGATATAGCCGAACCGGGCCTCTCCTGGTTCGCAAAGAGAGTCGTGACAGATCACCTCGCCGAAGCATCCGTGAATCATCATATTGATTGCGGTCTGCTTGCAGCACATAGCGTCGATGTCCTCACCAATGAGATAGGGCTTTTCGGCACCCATGCGCTCCAGCTTGCTTGCAGCGGCCAGAAGGAGGCGACCACTTCCACATGCGCAGTCGCTGACGGTGATACGTCTGCCAAAGCCGTTGCAGTTCACTTGCGGGACGTCTGGCTTGGTGTCGCCAAAGGTGCAGTCGGCCATCATGTCACAGATGCAGGCTGGAGTAAAGCATTGGCCGAGGGCGTTCTTGCTCCCGGCCCATTCCATAAATAGGTCGCCAAATGCATCATGCCAGCCGTCATGAACGAGGGCATCCTGCATGATGTTGAAGTACACAGACATCATCGTGTAGAAACACTGGTTCTGCTCCTTGTTGTACCGCCATCCCTCGACGGGCTTTCCCTCTGGATCCATGCAGCCGATGATGTAGTCAAGCAGGGCGGACAGAGTCTCAGCCATACCAATGCCGTAGCGGTAGCCGAATTTCTCCATTTCCTGGGAGAGAGGTTTTATTGAGTACTTCATGCTGCTTTCTTGAATAGTCCGATGTTCTGCTCTACCAGCTTCACAATCTCGTCGTGGAACTTGGTTTTACCGTTCTGCAATGCCCTCGACTGCATGACCTTCCACGTCTTGATGTTGAGTTCAATCGTCTCGAGGCGGTGGCCTTCCTTGTCTTTTGCAGATAGAATGAGGCTGTTAGGATGCTTCGTGTGGTCATAGTAGCCGTTGGCATATACGCAGTGGTGCATCATTGTACCCTCTTCGGCCATTTCCTTGACGCTGCAGATGACAGTGATTGCGATATGCTCATTACCAAAGCAGATGCCGAAGAACATACCTCTGTGCTTCTTATACTGCTTCTCGTATTTCTCAGCCTGCGCAATCTGCCTTTTCAGTTCCTTGGCTTTCTCAATCCGCGTCTTCTTATCCATCAGCCTGTCGTGCTCATGCTTCAAGTTCTCCGGGCAGACGTAGTGAGGATTGCGGGTGTCTTTATGGAAGTAGTTCAGCAGGTCGATGTAGTCAAACCACATTGAAGCGTCTTTAATGACGTAGTGATGACGGTTGCAAATCCTTACTATCGGCATCCATACCGATTTGTCCTTGAAGTGGCCACCAGTTCCAAACCAATAGTCAATGACGTTGTACTGGCCCGTCTTGGCAAGTGCCTCGATGGCTGGGTCTTTCAGCAGTCCACGCCAGAGGTCAACGGGGCTTGTGCGCATCCTGAACATCTTATTGCTCCATCCGTTACGTTTGAGAATTGGAAGAATCTTGGCCCTTGGATAGATGTACTTGTTTTCGAGAGAGTAAACGTCCTCGTATGAGTAGTAACCAGTTGAAGAGGCGTTATGCTGCTTCACTTTCCACTCGCTGTACATGTGCCATCTGAAATGATACAAGCTTCTTGTGTAATCCTTCGACAAGATGACCTCCTTACCCTTATTGGGCTCAAACCAGACCTGGAAGGCTTCGAATATATGGTCAACCGTATCGCGGCCGAGCGCTTCTGATTGGTGCCAGTTGAAAACCCTCACAACCTGCATCCCGTCGCATGTGGTGACGATGCAGAAATTGAAATTATGCTCAACGTCCTTTTTACGATCCCAACCCCAATTCCAGCTCTTTACTTCAAGCTTTCTGCCGCATCTGGAGCAAACGTGGCTGTTGGTCCCTTTTATCTTGACTGCGACGGCCAAAGGTGGAAGTCCTACTTCGTCAATTTGACCGCACTCCTGGCACCATATACAGCTGTGCTTCCCGTGATAGCCTCTTACTACATAATAGCCAAGTCCGGCCATCTTACTACGTGCCCACAATCGCTGTTCCTCTGTGAGAGGCGGCAATGTGTCTGCCAAGTCGAGGCACCTCTGCTGAAGCTTCGTATGAGGCCTGCGGCCTTTTACGGTCTCTACCGGGGTAGATAATAATAAACTTGCACTACACATAAGCCTACATCATGTCAAATAGTGATAACTGCAAGGACTTCTGGCGCTCTTCCGCTTCTCTCTGCTTCCTGATGCGTTCCTCCTTGGCCTTGCGCTCCTTTTCCTCACGCTTGCGCTCTTCCTCCTTTAGCTTGGCAAGCTGCTCTTTCTCATAGTCAGCCTTGGCTTTCTCCTTCGCCTCGGCCTTCTCTTCCTCAGAGAGCTCGACGGTGTGGTTTACGACTATCTTGGCGGCTGCTACTGGCTTCACGTCCTTAATATCGTCCTCGTCATAGTAGTGGATGGCCATGTTGTAGATTTCGTCGTCATCGAATCCGCAACAGCCGGACTTCTTCACCTGCTGGAGAATGTAGTTACAGCACTCGTCAAGGTTCTTGTTCTCCTTGGCGTAAGTCTTGGCGAAAAGCGCATCCTCGGCAGCTCTCTTGTCAAGATACGCCTTGATGACTTTCTTGAAAGTGTTGGAAACTTTCTCGCCTCTTGCCGGAGCTGATTTCTTCTGCTCCTGGTCTTTCTTGGTTTCATTTTTCTTTGCCATATCAATATTGCGTTATGTGGTTAATACTTGGCGGATCTGTGTTTCCGCCGTTTGTTCCGTATGTTGCGCTATTTGCGCGGCCTCCCTCTCTTTCATACGCAGCCACTCCTCCCTGCTTACGGGTGGGTGGGCCTTTCGCTCCTCTTCCTCTATGCGTTCACGCTCTTCCTGCTCATGCCTGGCGTATGCGGTGTTCCTGTCTCCCACAAACTCCCTCAGGGCGGTTGTTATCACCAGCGGGTCAACGGAACCATAGAACCTGCCGTAGCATCCTGTCTTGAACTTGTAGAAGAACAGAAGCATCTCCGTTATCTTCAGCCAGTGGTATTCCTGGGCCACGATGCGCGACAGCTCTTCCAGCTGATGGGCGGTCACGTCTCTTGCACCGCTGAACTCAGACAGGTTCGTCAACTGCGCTACAAGCCACTGTGAGGCCATCGTGCGTCCGTAGGCATTGTTCAGCTCAGACAGTGTCGGGTAGTCGCCGAAATAGCAGCTTTCAGGATGACGGGCAAAAGCTGTCTGTACGTCAGGGTTCACTTTCTCCAGAAAGCCGTTCCTGTCACCGTACTTTCTCAATAGCAGCATCGTCTTCTGCCTGCATTCTGGCAATGATTCCGCTGGCTTGCTCACGCAGAGCGCCCGCTGCATCACGCCGTCTATCCTCTCTTCCTTGTTGCTCATATTCTTTCCTTATTCTAAGCCAGTTGTTGAAATGACGCTGGGCGTCCGAAAGGTCTGAGTGCTGCGTCATGCCGTTGCAGCGGCAGTCGGCGGCAAACTCTTCAAGAAGGCCATCTGTTTCTTCGGGCCGGACTTTGTGCCTCATCTGGATATGCTCCAGCCATATAGGCGATTTCTTCATCTGGCCGATTTCCGAATCCAGCAAATCGCCCTCGCGCGTGCGGGAGGTGGTGGCATTTTTTTCTTTTTCTTTTTCTTCCATTTCCTTTACTTTATATAAGGGTTCCGAAGTTTTGCCTCTTTCTTCCGAACTTTTAGGCGTTTCTTCCGAAGTTTTGCCTCTTTCTTCCGAACTTATTACGTTAAACTCTTCCATGCGGACGACACGCTTCATCGAGCGGCGTATCATCGCATATCGCTCCTGAATGCCCTTCGAGGTAAGAACACGGTGACTCTGGTAAAGCGCAGTGTCAAACAACCCCAGCGCCATGCAGCAGTTGATGGCCTCACGTATATACGCCTCGTCAAACCCGGTCTGCTCCGAGATAATGAAGGGCAGTTCTTCGTCCCACCTCATGTAGTACCCGTCCTTGTAGATAATACATAGCAGGAGAACATATACTGATACGGCCTTGCCACCCTGACGCTTGATCAGTTTGCGGATGCGTATGTCCTGGAACATGTCGACGTCCAATGGGAAATACTCAAGTCCTTTTTTCATAGTCTCAGTTCTATACGATAAGGTGCGGAAAGAATGGCGTTTTGTGCTCGCCACTCTTTCCGTGTCAGTCTCACTCAGGTTCGTTGTATGCCAGGGAGTATTCCTTCGGCACGAAGCTTCTCACAGGCATGGGCGCTGCCTTTTCAATACAGAGGATATTCTTACGCTTCTCGTAGGTGCCGCCATTCTCCTTGACCTTATCCGCATGTTTCTGTTCTGCATCCTGCAGATACTTGTTGATGACGAGTAAGGCACGGTTGGTGTCGAATGTGTTAACGACAAACGACTGATGCAGCTCTATGCCGTCATCATACGTTATCTTCATATCCATCTGGAAGAACTTCTTCTCTTCCTTGGCATTGCCGTCCTCGCTCTCGTCGGGGCCTTGACGGGCATTCAGATAGGTTTCCATGTCGATTCCGTCACGCAGATAGGCAATATCCAGGTTCTCCTTTGTAAGCTCGTCGGTGAGGATGATGCAGGAGTCCATTTCCTGTACGTTGGTGATGGAGAAGCCGCCCGAATAGTTCAACTCCAGATAGTCGCGCATGATTTCGAGCACGTTCTGAATACTGGAAGCGTAGAGGATGAAGCGATACTTCTTGTCGCCAATCGTCACTTTGGAGCTGTAAGGGAACAGACGGGTGCTCTCCAACTCGTATGCCTCTCGGTTCTGATTGCTGACCTCGATTTCCTTACATTCCCCGGCCGCTTGTGAGAACTGAATCTTAGCAAGCACATCGCGGTCAATGTAGGTGCCTTTCTCAAACAGGACTTCGTTTCGCTCAACAGACACAATCTTTCCTGTGTCTTTATCCACGAAGTCCTCAGTCCATGTCTTCAACACACGGGCGCAAATGTACTTGTTCAGCATCCGCTTCGGATCATCCGTCTTGATGCGGATTTCATCCTTGCGTGTCTTGACCTTTTCATTGATGGGAACTTTCTTCTTTGCCATAGCTTATTTCTCCTTTGGTTTGAATACATAGTCGGCCCAGATGTCGAGGAACTGCTTGCCTGCATATTTGGCGAGTTCTTGCGTCTTGAAGGCGAGGCGGGAGCCGTAGTACGCGTACGTGCCCGAAGAATCGCCGCTCGCGTTCACGCAGGCGACACCGCCATACGAATACGCGCTGTTGCACGACCGAAGCACCACACGGGATTTCTTCTCGTCATCCATATCGTCCAGTTCCTTTTGAGTGAATAGCTCAAACCATGGGAACCATCTGTATTCGTTGGTTGTGAACTGAGGCTTCCAGCCCTCATTGAGCGCAGAAGCAATGAGACACAGCTTCATATAGGCCACCGTCTCTTTCATCTTGATATTGTCTGCATTGGACTCATAATCTGCCAGCAGGATTGCAGCGTCCTCGTCACCAGCTTCTGCGAGTCGGTTCACCTCATGCAGAACATCGTCGAATGTCTTGATGCGTTCTGTGATGTCCTTTGGCATGAACACCTCTTTACCGAGCAGATGTTCCAGCAGTTCCTTACCTTCCGCTGATGCGTTGTTGTAGGCATTCAGCGCGTTCTCTTGTGAGATTTTAATTTCCTTATTCATCGTTCTTGGGTTTAATAGGGGTTTTGAGTTTCTTATCCAGCTTCTTCGCCATCAGCCGCATAAGCCTTGCGCGGTTCTCCAGTCGCAGGGTTCCGATACCGAGCTTTTTCCTGCTGCATACCTCGACCTCTACGAGTGCTGCAGATTCTTCCAGAAACTGGATGATGTTCTTGATGTCTGTCTTGCATACTTCCATATCAGTACGGGGTTTTCGATAGGTCGATAGTCATGCCAGCATTGGCGGCATACACGCATTTGCCTGTAAGCTCCGTAATCTCCCTCACAAAACGCTGCTCGTCTGAGTTGCCGTCGGATAGGTGAATCAGTATGATGTTGTTCACGTCAGAGAGGTCATTGTCCTGTAGTATGAGCTTGGTAGTGCCAATCTCCATGTGGGATTTCAGCAGACGGGGGCGCATGGCTGGAGGTACGCTGCCGTTCTCAATGTTCCTGGTCAGAATGTCATCGGCATAGTTCGCCTCAATCATGACGTGAGTCATTCGTGGCACAATCATGTCAAGTGTCATGGTGTCTGTGACGAACAGGATCCTGCCGCTCTCCGGGTGGTCGATGACAAAGCCAAGGCATTCGCATCGGCTACCGTCATTGTTGGAGTGGTTGAGGGCAATAGGCATGATTTTGAAGTCGCTGACCTTGATGCCGTGCAGGGGCCTGATGACCCGTGTGAACGGAGCACCGAGCACCTGCTTGGCTGCAAGGGTTTCCTCAGAGGCTAAGACCAGCACCCCGGAAGCAACCAGTTCGCCGATGTACTTGGCGTGGTCATTGTGATGGTGGCTGATGATTGCCCCGACAATGCCGTTTATTTTGAATCTGAGAGCCTTTTTCACTTCCAGAAACCTTACACCCGCCTCGATTACCAACGAGCCGCTGGCGGACTCCAAAACGTAGCAGTTGCCAAATGAGTTGCTTCCAAGGATATGCAGTTTCATAATCAGTCTGAATTTCTTTCGTTCATTATCCCGCCTGTGAGGCGGGCCACAGTGCCCGCCGCGTCAGCGGAGGGAATCATTAATACCCTGGCCCCTCATCACCTGCAGGAGCCGCTGGGGCTGGTTGCGGGGCTTGCGGTTGCTGGGCTTGCGGTTGCGGAGCTGATGACCCAACGGCCACCTCCTCATACTCGGCATCTTCAAGCTTGGCAGTAGAGCGGCCTTGAACCTCTGCGTCACGCTGGCGCTGGTCTACGTCCACATCGTCCTCGTCTTTCTTGCCATCATAGAGCCATGCGTCATCAGAGCTGTTGATGACCATCTTGCAGGCACGCCCGATGACAGTCTTCTTACACATTTCGGACGGGAAGTTCTTGTGTGCAGGACTCTGGCCCTTGGTGGCTCCCTGATTCCAAGCCTTCTTGATTTGGTCGATGGTCATGATGGTTACCTCGGTTCTGCCGTCCTCAAAGGTGGTGATGGCGTATGCAGCCTTGATTTTGGCATCGTCGATGTTCTCAATCTTCTGGTCGTGCTTGATGATTTGGAACAGCCCGGTTTGGGGATCGATGGTGTACACGAACTCGTCACCCTCGTAAATGACGTTGGCCACTGGTTCACGCTTGATGCCGCCACCGACACGCTTTGCCAGTGCCACGGTGCCGAAATAGGAACGCTGGAACTCCAGCTTGTTTCCGTAGGCAATGAAATAGCCTTGCGCCTTGCTGACAGACAGGCCCTGCAGAACCATGTCGAAAAGGGCGTTGGCAATGGATGCCTTTGTGCATACTTCCAGCACTGGCTTGCTGTTGCGGTCAACGGCCTCTTGAAGGACAAGCCATGCTGATTTCAGGTTGTTGCCTACCGAGTAACTCTTGGGGAGTACGAGGCCACCGTCAGCGGTGAAGCTCTCGACTCGCTTCATTACGAGGTCTGCAACGTTCTCATACTTGACTACAGCCGCCTGGGGCTGTCCCGTAGGCTGCGCTGACTGCGCAGCTCCTTGTTGTTGTGTCATAATAGTTGCTTTTATGGGTTAATAAATAAAAATTGCGTTCTCTCAATCGTATGCCGCCTTGTCAGCGCGTCCCCTCCATTTCGTCCATTGTCCCGGCTGGGAGCCGGGGGAAGCCACGGTGCCCGCCGCGTCAGCGGCGGGATCAGGCCACTCTGAGCTTCGTGCAAGAAGCGTCAACTATCAAATTGATTACCTGTGAATCCACGTCGATGATGTCCGTCGCTGATTCTCTGTTGTCGATGAAGATGGGGGCGTTTACCTCGTTGGCCCGGCAGATGGCATTGATGATGTCAAGCCCGGCGTTAATCTTCTCTGAGTTTGACAGTACGGAGTAGGGGGTGCCGTGCATCAGGCACTCGCAGGTCTCCACCTCGCCGCCGTTAATCTGACGCTCGTACATCTTGAACTTGACGATGGAGAAAAGGCTGTTGATTTTGCCCTCTACCATGGCCACCTTCGCCTTGCCGAACTCCAAGATGTTGAACTCGATGCCTTCAAGCTCTGCCAGAGCTTCATTGTTGGCTTTCAGCTCGGCCTCCAGTTCCTCGATGCGCTTCTGGGTGGCAGCTATGGTGTCACGCTTGGAAAGGCGCTTGCGGTCTTCGTCTATGCCGTCCATCAGCAGCTTGCGACCGTCCTTCAGGAAGTCGGTGTCAGGCTCCTCTATCGGATGGGCGAGAGCGGCCTCCAGTTCTGCAATCTCCCTGTCGAGCTGCTGTAGCTGCTGGTCTGAGGAAATGCCGTCGCTCACGTCTGGCTTTGCAGGGGCGGTCTCGGTGAAAGGCTTCTCGACCAATGATTTCAGGAACGACTCCTTCTCCTTGATTTCAGCCTCACACATGGCGATGTTCTCCTTCAGACGCGACAGGTCTCCGGCAAGCTTCTGACCATTAACCTTGTTCTCTTCCAGCATGTGGGCAGTATGTGCATTGAAGGATATGCGCTGGTCATCAATGCTGCGGTCAATATGGGATTGCTCGTATGGCCGGCCACAATGCGGACAGACTGTTTCAAGGTTCTCAGGGTTGAACTCGCGGGCCTTGATTCTATGCCACTCTTCGCGCAGCTTTTCAAGACGGCGTTCAAGCTCGTTCACACCGCTCTGCATCTGCACCTTGGAACCCAGCAGCTGGTGAAACTCGCTCTCGGCCATCCTGCGACGCTGGCTGATGTCGAAGTTCTGCTGCTGAGAGGCTATGCGACGGTTGTTGTAGGCCTCAGTCTGCTTGTACCACTCTGCCAGAAGCTCGTCGCGCACGGCATTCTCACGGCTTGTGCGCTGCCGTTTCTTCTCGGCCAGTTCCTTGGACTTCTCGGCCAATTCCTTTGACTTGGCGGTGTAAGCCTTGCTCTCGTCGGCAATCTGCCCGTCAAGCTCTTTAATCTTGGCTTCCTTCTCCGTGATGTCTCTCTCCAATAATGACCAGTCCTCGGCCTCCGGCATCTGACGCCTGTTCTCGTCGATGCGGGCGGGGATGCCGTCGATGGCCTGGTTGATGCGCCGCTTCTTGGCCGCAATCTCCTTCTTGTATTCTTCGAGCGTCTTCTGGGTCAGCTGCTCGGCAAGATTGGCAAAGCGTTCCGGGTCGCTGGCCGCTACGTCGGCATCGCTCAGATCACCCGCCATCTGGAACAGCATACCGCGCTGGGTGGCTGGCTTCATGGAGGGGAAATAGAGAGGGTTTGTAATGAGCTTGAAGATGCCCTCGTCGCAAATGTCGGCTATCTTCTTGGCAAATTCCGTCTTGGAACAGGGCACGTCGTTCCAGTAGCGTTCCTCGCTGTTGCCGTCATAGACTGCTTCCTGTGAACCGCGCTTCTTCACCCAGTTCTCCACGAAGCAGCGTTTCAGCGTTATCTCCACACCGTTCACCTCGATACAGGCCGACACCTCATGCGGCAGCTTCGGGATGATGTTGTTGTCCTTGTCGTAAGTCCTCAGGCCGAAGGTCTGCCTGTCCTGGCTGTCCTTGTCGAACATCAGCCATACAAAGGCATCGAACAATGTGGTCTTTCCCGTGTGGTTCGCACCGAGCACGTTGGTCTCGTGCTCGTCGAAGTCCACCGTCAGCTCCCGGACTCCCTTGAAGTTCAAGAGCGACATCTGTCTGATAATGATTCTCTTCATAATTGTACTGCTTTGTTTTTAATGTTACTTGTTTGATTTTACTCTCGCTCCTACACCCTTGCCCTTGTTCAGGTAGGTGAACGTCGCCGCTTCGCTTGCCACCTCATCCTTTGTCGGCTGGCGGTTCCTGAGCATCCAGCGCTCAATCTCTTCCTTACGGAAGTACACTTTTCCACCCATCGGCTTGTAGAATGGGATGGTGCGGTCGCTCGTCATACGATAGAGGTTCCCCGAAGTGGTGCCTATCAGCATGGCGCACTCCTCTATCGTCAGCACATCCTTGGAACGGAGCAGCACACCACGCTCAATACGCGAAAGCTGCTCACTCAATTTGTTAAATTCATCACTTGCCATAACCCTTACTTTTTATGGTTCAGAGTTTCCATACGCTTCACATACCAGGCAATGGCTGATGCAAAGACGATGCTAACAATAGACAATCCAAACTCACCCTTGCTGCTGAACCCTACCGCGCACATAAGCAATAACAACATAATGCTCAACAGCACCCTGTCCTTGTTGGTCAGCTCGACGGCATCTGCGCCGACTGACTTTTCCTCGCTCTTCGCATCAAGCCATGCCTTCACAGCCTGTGCCCGCCGAGCGTAGCGGCCTAAGATAGTTTTGTCCATATCAGTACACATTGTGGTTCAAGTTTCATTGTTCAATAATAGTAGCTTCCCACTCTCTCCAATTCCGCCACCTGCTCATACTCATAGCTGCAATCAGGCTTCCAGTCGCCGCAGCTGCCGTCGCGCCCGGTGATCCGCCTTAGCTTCATACACCATCCCGTAGGCTGATGACGGTACTCAGCGTGCCGAAACCCCTTCCTGCGCTCACCACTGAAACACTTGCAAGTGTCGCAAATCTCCAATACCTCACTCATTACACCGCCACTTTCGTCCGTTCAGCCGCCTGGGAGGCGGCGCAGTCCTTCACTATCGGTTCGCCATTACCATCGCCAAGGTTGGTGATTGTGAACGTCGCACCGTTGTCATTACTCTCCCACAACCACTGGGCACGGCCAAGACGCTCGTTCATACGGCGCACAGCACTGTACACAGTCATGTAGTTACCAAGGGCCTGGCAGGTGTAAAGTACGCTCCTGCCTGCTGGAATAGCCTTCAAGGTGTCAACAATACTCACAACCTTTACCAAAGGCTCATTCACAGCCATTTCATCCGTTGCCAATTTTTTTGTTTCCATCATTACCATTTTTTAACTGATTTTGTTATCATAATTGATATTCTTATCCCCATAGGCTTACTACCCTACACGTCTCTCTTTTTTCTCCTCAGTGCCATACCTTTGTTCAAGCAGGGCAATAAGGCGGTCTATTTGCTCGTCCTTTTTCTCCAGCAGGGAAAGAAAACGTGATGTCTCAGACTGTTCAAATGCAGTCTCTTCTTCCTCTTCTTTCAGCATATCACCCTCTCCGAGAATAAGCCACTGGTGGTTGAAGATTCTGCCAAAGGCTTCATTGAAGCGAAGAAGGAAGCTATCTGTAAGATACTTGTTGTCCCCCTTAAAGGCAAGAGAAACATGTGGAGGCGTGGCTTGCATTATCTCCGCCAAATCCTTTTGCGTATGAACCATACCACGGTTTCTGAGGTATTCATACGCCCTTTTAAATCTTTCTACTTTATCCATACGATTAGAACTTAAATTAAAAACGAATTATTAAATTTGGTTAAATATTATAATTTTTCTTCTAATTGTTTTTGCTAATTGAAACTTTTCTTCTAATTTTGCAACCGAAAACGGTGCTTTAAGCACGAATAAATTTGGCTTTTTATCTGCAAAGATAGTGAATAGAATATCAATTATGATAAACTACAAACGTGCTTATTACGCATAAAGTTTCAGAAGTTTATTATAACTTTTTATAGTAACTTTAGTTCTAATCATGAGCAAAAGAAGGAACTACACCCAGGACACACTCGACTGCCAGCAGCGGTTCTTCGACACACTCCAGCAGCTGCACGACGCGAAGAAAATACCCGGAGGCCTCACTGGATTCTGTGAGACATACGGCATCGACAAGCGCCACCTCTATGCGCAAAAGGCCGACAATGGAAGAGGCTATTTCGAGACGGGGTGGCTCGTCCCACTCGTCAAGTACTTCCATGTCAACCCTACCTGGCTCCTTCTCGGAACCGGGAAACAGTACAGGGGCAGAGCTGATGAATAGCCCTGCCCCTGTCTCCTATGCTGTTATGTCTGCGCTCTTTTCGTCAGTTGCCCCGGCTGTTAGCCGGGTTCAGCAATAGTGCCCACCGCATCAGCGGCGGGATCAATACAAAAACTTTATTTATTCCCCCTTCTCCAGCCCAATGTCTGGTATGTTCATCACCGCTGCCTGCTTCGTCTTGTCAAGCACACGGGCATAAATTTGCGTCGTGCTCAGTTCACGGTGGCCTAGCAGCTTCGAGACGGTATAGATGTCGGTGCCAATATCCAGCATCATGACGGCGAAGGTATGCCGGGCACAATGGAAAGTAATATCCTTGGTGATGCCAGCACGAAGCATCCACTCTTTGATAGCGTGATTGGTAGCTGACGCGGTAAGGAAGTCGTAAAACACCTTGTCCGTTGGCTCCCGGCGTTCTCCCAACAGTTCTGCTGCTTGTGGCGTGATGTCGATGTACTCCTGACCGCTGGTCTTTTTCTGCTTGAAAATGATACGGGTATAGTCACCTTGCTTGTGTACCTCGCTCCATGTCATCTTCATTATGTCGGATCGTCTGAGGCCTGTCAGACAGGAAAAGAGAAAAGCCCGCTTCACTCCAGGGCTGGAGCACTCCGTCTTGGTGATGGCCTTCACCTCGTCGATGGTGAGATACATGCGCTTGCTTTCCTCTTCCTTGAAGTTCTCTATGCCACGCATGGGGTTCTTTTCAATCACGCCGTCGGCCAAAGCCTGATTCAGGCAGGCCCGCAGTTTGTTGAAGTAGGAGAGGCGAGAGTTACGGGACAATGGGTGATACTCCAGCTTGCGCTCATATCTTGGAGCCCATGCCGTAGCCTCGTTCTCCAGATAGTCCTTAAATCCCTGCACCCACTCCGGCGTTATGTCTTCAAAAGTGATGTCCTGGTTCTTCTCGTATATCTGCAAATGCTTAAAGCAGGAGTACCAGTTCCCCCAGTTCCCCCGTGACTCTGGAGCACCCTTTCGCTTCTCGCACATGGCAGAGTAGTAGTCGAAGAATTTAACATTATGCTCTGGCTGGTGGAATCCGAACTTTCCGTTCTGGTAGTCCACGATGCGTTTGGCCCTGACAGCCTCCGCCAGCTGCATCGTTTTCTTGTTCGTTTCCTTGTCGGCCCTGCTCTTCTCTGGGATAAGGTAGAGCTTCAAGTATTCATACTCCCTCTTGCCGTTGTGGTAGAGGTCAAGGTAAAGGGTCTGTCTGCCATCCTTCAGCAGACGCTTCCGTAATCTGATTGGTTCTGATGATGTCATACTTTTGTTGTTTTGTTGCTTTATGTATTTCGCGCAACAAAGTAACAACAAAAAAATGACAAACGGAATAGAATATACTCAAAAACTGCAATTTATAACAATATTTAAGACCTCCAGTGTTTTCGGCGCTTTTCTGAGTTCTTTTGCTGTTTTTCTGATACTATTTTTGTGTCTCTACTTTCCCACGCAGAAATGTTTAAAAATATTATTTAGGGTTTCCTGGGGTGTGATTTGTCCGCCAGTGATTTCTGAGAGAGTATCAAGGGTTTGGCGGAGGTCTTCGGAAAGGAGGTCACCGCTGAGTTGTATATGGAGGCCGGAGATGACACGCTGGAGGTGGGAGTGGGCACGAGAGAGGGCGTCGTAGTGGCGGGCATTAGTGACGATGACGTCGGAGGAGTTGGCGATTAAACCGAGGTTCTTTGCTTGGTCAAAGATACAGAGTCTTAAGTCGGAGAGGGCTCTGCCATGTTTCGCGCTGATTTTCAGGACGGGAGGGGCGGAAGGGCTTAACGACCAAGAGGGGCTTTTTTCTTCTCTATCCACCTTGTTTAGAATGGGAACAAGCCCCTTTTGGGCACATCGCTGCAACATATCGCTTTCCTCCTCAATGGATGGTTTTTCATCGAATAGCCAAAGGACGATGCGGGCTTTCTGGATGGCAGCGTATGTACGCTCAATGCCAATCTGTTCCACCTCGTCTGACGTTTGGCGTAATCCAGCGGTGTCAATAAAGCGAAACTGTACACCATTGATTTCCATCGTTTCCTCAATCGTATCGCGGGTGGTACCATGAATGTCAGAAACTATGGCGCGGTCGTCACCTACGAGCTGGTTCAGGAGTGTGCTTTTCCCCACATTGGTCTTTCCGACGATGGCGACGGGTATGCCCTGTTTGAGGGCCTGTCCTGTTTCGAAAGAAAGCGCAAGGCGCATCACTCGGTTATCAATTTCCTGAGCCAGCGAGAGAAGTTCTGTGCGGTCGGCAAACTCCAGGTCTTCGTGGTCGGAGAAGTCGAGCTCGAGTTCCAGCAGAGAGGTGAGCTTCAGGAGTTGGTCGCGGAGCCTAGCAAGCTCGGAGGAGAAGTGGCCTCGGAGCTGGCTCATGGCAATATCGTGTGTAGCTTTATTTGATGATGCTATCAAATCTGCCACAGCTTCTGCCTGTGAGAGGTCCATCTTTCCATTGAGATAGGCACGTTGGGTGAACTCACCAGGACGAGCCATGCGGCAACCTTGCTGGACGAGGATTTCCAGAACTTTGTTAAGAATGTAGGAAGAGCCGTGGCAACTTATCTCCACAGAGTCTTCGCCTGTGTAGGAGTGGGGCGCGTGAAAGATGGTGACAAGAGCCTCGTCAAGAACCTCCCCAAGCCCTTTAGAAGGGGTGTAGAGGCGTGTGAAGTGGACGGTGTTGGCTGCGCCATTAGCACAGCTTACGGAACAGAGGGAAGAGACGACCGTGAAAGCATTAGGACCACTGACGCGGATGATGCCTAGGGCACCACCAGGGGCGGTAGCGGGAGCACAGATAGTATCGGTCATAACGATTGTAGGGCTTCGGCCAAAGTCTGGAGGTCGGCTTCTGTAGTGGCCCAACTGGTGACGAAGCGGCAGAGGGTGTGCGTGCCGTCAATGGGTTCCCAAGTCTCGAATAGCACCTGTTGCCTGAGCTTTTCTATCTGCTGGTTGGTGAGGACGACGAACTGCTGGTTGGTAGGCGAATCCTTGATGGGGATGCCTGCATCGGTGAAGAGCTGGCGCAGTCGCATGGCCTTCTCTATGGCATGGCGGGCAATGCCGAAATAAAGCCCGTCTGTGAACAGTGCATCAAACTGCACACCTGCCAGCCGGCTCTTAGCCAGGAGGGCACCGTGTTGCTTTATGATGTTGAAGAAGTGGCGCGGCGCATTGTTACGAGGGAAGACGACAGCCTCGCCACAGAGGGCACCAACCTTCGTGCCGCCGATGTAGAACACGTCGCAATGACGGGCCAACCACGGCAGGTCGAAGTCACAGGTATCGGCCATCAAACCATAACCCATACGTGCGCCGTCGACAAAGAGCGGCACCTCAAACTTCTGGCAAAGGGCATAGATACGTTCCAGTTCTTCCGCACGGTAGAGGGTCCCGAGTTCTGTGGGTACGGTGATGTAGACGATGCCAGGGATGACCATGTGCTCATACACAGGGTCGGCATAGAAACGTTCGTGGAAGCTTTCCAGGTCGTCGGCGCTCATCTTACCGTCATGCGACGGAAGGATGATAATCTTGTGGCCGTTAGCTTCTACAGCTCCCGACTCATGTACGTTGATGTGTCCTGTATCTACGGCAATAACACCCTCGTAACCAGTTAGCACACCGTCGATGACGGTGGCATTAGCTTGTGTGCCGCCCACAAGGAAGTAGATGTCGGCATCAGGGCATTGACAGGCTTCGCGAATCTTACGGCGTGCCGACTCGCTCCACTCGTCAAAGCCGTAAGAGGCGCTCTGCTTAGAATTTGTGTCAAGCAGGTGTTGCAGGACGGAGGGATGAGCTCCGTTGTTGTAATCGCTTTCGAATGAAATCAAGACTATATACGATTAACGGATTTACGATTTAAATGCGGTCGAGGACTTTCTGAATGAGGGTGTCGATGGTGTTCTTGTACTCAGTGTTCATCTCCTGCGCATAGCGGTTGGCAATGACCATGCAACAGGTCATGGCACGGTGGCCGAGGAGCGAGGCGAGGCCGGAAAGGGCAGAGGACTCCATCTCGAAGTTACAAATTTTCATTCCGTCGTATTCAAACGACTCTACCTTATCGTTCTGATTGGGGTCGGCCAGTGGTATGCGAATCTGTCGTCCCTGAGGGCCGTAGAAGCCGCCGCAGGAGACAGTATAGCCACGCACCATGTCGTCCTGTGCAATCTGGTCGATGAGCTGTGCGTCAGCTATGGCCACGTATGGAGCGCCCTTGATGGGATCCCACTGCATGTGTTGTTTGAAAGCTTCCTCTAGTTGCAAGTCGCAAACGTCGTTACGTCCTCCATAGTAGTTGAGGAGGCCATCGAAGCCAATGCTCTTCACCGATGCTACGAAGGTGCCAGTGGGTGTGAAGGGCTGAAGGCCACCGCAGGTGCCGATACGCACGCAGGTCAACGTACGATGTTCAGGACGCTCCATGCGGGTGGTGTAATCGATGTTGGCCAATGTGTCGAGCTCAGTCATGACGATGTCGATATTGTCACAACCGATGCCGTGGCTCTGGCAAGTGATGCGCTTGCCTTTATACGTACCAGTGATGGTGTGGAACTCACGGCTCTGCACCTCACACTCGCGGGTGTCTAAATGTTCGGCCACTGTATTTACACGAGCAGGGTCGCCCACAAGAATCACACGGTCAGCCAGTTGCTCTGGCTTCAGGTGGAGATGGAAGCAGGAGCCGTCTTCATTGATAATCAGCTCTGATGGGGGAAAACAGGTGTTATTCATAGTTTTGAGTTTATAGTTTTGTTCCTTTCTTCCTTTTCTTTCTGGCGTATCTGTAACAACAGCTCCTCCAGTTCTTTCTCGTCCTTGAGAATCGATTCTTTCATCAAGTCTTTGGCCTCAGGAGTAGCAATGGAATAGTCTTTGCGTTGCTCTGCCAGCACTTTTCTCATTTTCTCAGCTTTCTGCCGCATGGTGTCCAGCTCAGACAATTGCTGAACGTTGTCACTACTTTCAACCTGACTATTATCGAAAGTCTGACGTGCAAGTGTGAGCCGTTCCATTGCCTTACGCCGTTCAGAACCATCACTCCAAGTGTCGGCAATACAATTGATGGCCGCCAATGAGCGAAGCTGCTCTGGGGTGTAGGCCTCCGACTGGTATACATGACGCGATGTGGAGGGAACAAATACATATATGCACACCATGTCCTCCGGCTGGCGACGGTCGGTGACGAAATAGCCGAGTTGCATAGGCTCGTCGATGACGTAGAGATAGTCGTTAGCCTCCGAGGCGAAGGGCATACCGATGTTCTCAGGGCGCAGGAAACTGCCGTTCTCAGCATTGTAGCGGGTGACGAAGATGTCATAGCCTCCTATGCTCTTCTCGCCCTTCTGTGCATAGTAAAGCGTTGTTCCGTCGGGCATGACGTAGGGATAATTGGCATCATCGTCGCCAATGCCTTTCACCGGCACGGGGGATGTCCACTCTCCGCCGATGAAGTCGCTGGTGACAAGATAGGCGGCTGTGTCGCCCTGATGAATCATGGCCTCGACACGATGGTCGCCCAACTCACTGGTGTACTGCCCTACCCCACCCTTCTGCAACAGAAAGCCGCACTCAGGCGACAACGGGATGTGACTGTAGAAATCGGACTTGGGCACTACGATGCTGTCGATGAACAGCACCTTCTGTGTAGCATCCAGCATCTGGGTGATAAGCGGATTCTCCACCACCTCTACCTTATTGTTTTTCTTCACGGCTTTGCGCTTCTGAGCATTTCCCTGCATGGGGAAAACAAGGGCAAAAAGCAAAAGTGTTATAATGTATTTTCTCATGTCGAAAGATTAAACTGCTTAACCTCTTTTCGATTGTAATTGGCAATGCCCACCTCCCTAAGAGGAGATGGGCATTTCCTTTTGTAGTGTCGTAAGAATGATTATTCTGCCTTGGCAGTCTCTTCAGCGGCGGGAGCTTCAGCTGCGGGAGCTTCAGCGACGGGAGCCTCCTGTGCGGGAGCCTCAGCGGCCTTCTGACCACCACGACGACTACGACGAGTAGCCTTTTTCTTGGTGGTGTCCTTAGCCATATCCGGGTCGAAGTCGACCAGCTCGATGAAGCAAATCTCAGCACGGTCGCCCTGACGGGTACCCAGCTTGATGATGCGGGTGTAGCCACCAGGACGGTCGCCCACCTTCTCGACGATGGGGCCGAAAAGCTCCTTGATAGCCTCCTTCTTCTGAAGGTAGCTGAAAACAACACGGCGAGAGTTTGTAGAGTCTTCCTTTGCCTTGGTGATGAGCGGCTCTACATACTTCTTCAGTTCCTTTGCCTTGGCGAGGGTCGTAGTGATTCTTTTGTGCTCGATCAGCGAGATGGCCATGTTGGCAAGCATGGCACGACGGTGGTCAGCAGTACGACCCAGATGATTGAATTTCTTATTGTGTCTCATTTCTTTTTTAGTAGTTAAAAGGAATTAGATGTAGTTAGAAGTCATTACTTTTTACCCCTTCTTACTACAAAGGCTATTCCTTGTCTAATTTGTACTTTGCAATGTCGGTTCCAAACGACAGATTCAGACTCTCGAGCAAATCATCAAGCTCCGTGAGCGATTTCTTACCGAAGTTGCGGAACTTCAAGAGGTCGGTCTTGTTGTACTGCACCAGGTCGCCGAGTGTCTCCACGTCGGCAGCCTTCAGACAGTTGAGGGCACGAACGGAGAGGTTCATGTCGACAAGACGTGTCTTGAGCAGCTGGCGCATGTGCAAGATTTCCTCATCAAACTCCTGGTTGACCTCAGTCTCGTGGGTCTCCAGGGTGATCTTCTCATCGGAGAAGAGCATGAAGTGGTAGATGAGGATTTTGGCGGCCTCCTTCAGGGCATCCTTCGGGTGAATGGAACCGTCCGTCGTGACTTCGAGGATGAGCTTGTCGTAGTCGGTCTTCTGCTCGACACGATAAGGCTCAACGGCGTAGCGCACGTTACGGATGGGGGTGTAGATAGAGTCGATAGCTATGACGTTAACATCGGTGCAGAACTCACGGTTCTCGTCGGCAGGCACATAGCCTCGCCCCTTGTTAATCGTCAGGTCTATCTGCATTGAAGCTTTTGAGTCAAGATGACAAATCACCAAATCGGGATTTAACACTTCAAATCCGGTCAGATACTTGCCGATGTCACCGGCCTTGAACTCGGTAGAATTCTCAACGGTGATGCTGACTTTCTCGTTCTCGAATTCTTCTACTACTTGCTTGAACCTCACCTGTTTGAGGTTCAAGATAATGTTGGTCACGTCCTCCTTAACACCAGGAACGGATGAGAACTCATGCTCCACACCACTTATGCGGATGGTGTTGATGGCATAGCCCTCAAGCGATGAAAGGAGTATGCGGCGCAGGGCGTTGCCGATGGTCACACCGAAGCCCGGCTCCAACGGCCGGAACTCGAACTTGCCGAACCGGTCGTTGGCTTCCAACATTACCACTTTATCGGGTTTTTGAAATGCTAATATCGCCATTAATTTAATGATTTTTAGTTCTTTGAGTACAACTCGACTATTAACTGCTCCTTGATGTTCTCGGGGATGTCCTCACGCTCGGGGCGGTGGAGGAACTTGCCAGCCTTCTGCTGCTCGTCCCACTCTATCCAAGGATACTTGCTGTGGTTGAAACCTGCCAATGCATCAGCGATGACCTCGAGAGACTTTGACTTCTCACGGACACCGATAATCTGACCGGGCTTCACGGAGTACGAAGGAATGTTCACTACCTTGCCATCGACGACGACGTGACGGTGACCAACGAGCTGACGGGCAGCTGCGCGGGTAGGAGCGAGCCCCAGACGGAACACCACGTTGTCGAGACGGCTCTCAAGAAGCTGCAGCAGCACCTCACCGGTGATACCGTCGGCCTTGGCGGCCTTCTCAAACATGATGCGGAACTGGCGCTCAAGCACTCCATACGTGTACTTGGCTTTCTGCTTCTCTGCCAGCATGACTGCATACTCCGACTGCTTGCGGCGGCGGTTCTGGCCATGCTGTCCCGGGGGGAAGTTCCTACGGGACAAAACTTTGTCCGGTCCGTAAATGGCTTCACCAAAACGGCGGGCAATCTTAGATTTCGGTCCAATATACTTTGCCATAAATTCTTAAAAAAATTCGTTATTACGTTATCACGTTACTTCGTTATCATACTGAGTTATCACGTTATGACGTTATTTCGTTATAACGCCTTTACACGCGGCGGCGCTTCGGGGGACGGCAGCCATTGTGGGGCAGCGGAGTGACGTCAACAATCTCGGTCACCTCGATTCCAGCACCGTGGATGGCGCGGATGGCGCTCTCACGACCATTACCGGGACCCTTCACGTATGCCTTCACCTTGCGCAGACCCAGGTCGAAAGCGACCTTGGCACAATCCTCAGCAGCCATCTGGGCAGCGTACGGAGTGTTCTTCTTGGAGCCACGGAAGCCCATCTTGCCAGCCGACGACCAGGAGATAACCTGACCCTCGTCGTTGGCCAGAGACACTATAACATTATTGAAAGAGCTGTGAACATGGAGCTGGCCAAGGGCGGTCACCTTCACGTTTCTTTTCTTCGATACGACTGTTTTCTTTGCCATAGTAATTCTAAATTCTTAATTGTTAATCGCCAAAGGCGAAAACTCTTAATTCTTAAATCTTAATTCTTAACTCTAATTACTTCGTGGCCTTCTTCTTATTAGCAACAGTCTTCTTCTTACCCTTACGGGTACGAGCATTATTCTTTGTGCTCTGTCCACGAACGGGGAGACCATTACGATGACGCACTCCACGATAGCAACCAATATCCATCAGTCGCTTGATGTTCAGCTGGATCTCTGTGCGGAGATCACCTTCAACCTTAAATTCAGCGCCGATGATTTCACGGATTTTGGCAGCCTGGTCGTCACTCCATTCGTTGACTTTCAGGTCGCGGCTCACGCCGGCCTTGTCCAATATCTTTGCTGAACTACTTCGACCAATACCATAGATATAGGTCAATGCGATTTCGCCACGCTTGTTCTGGGGCAAATCTACTCCAACAATTCTTATTGCCATTTGTTAATGAAAATGATAAATAAAAAGTTAATAATTTAACCCTGACGCATCTTGTACTTAGGGTTCTTCTTGTTGATTACGAACAGGCGACCCTTGCGACGAACGATTTTGCAGTCGGGGGTGCGCTTCTTCAACGATGCTCTTGTCTTCATAACAGTGTCTTAAAAGGGTTTATTTGTATCGGAAAACGATTCTTCCTTTGGTCAGGTCGTAGGGGCTCATCTCGACCTTGACCTTGTCACCGGGCAAAATACGAATGTAATGCAGACGCATCTTTCCCGAAATGTGTGCGATAATCTGCACACCATTCTCCAGTTCTACACGGAACATGGCATTGGAGAGGCTCTCCAATATCGTTCCGTCCTGCTCAATGGCATTTTGTTTTGACATGCTTTTTACTAATAAATATGACCTTCAATTTCTTCTATTTCTTCAAACGAGGATAAGATTTCAGACTTTCCACGGCGTACGACTATCGTGTGCTCGAAGTGTGCCGCGGGTTTTCCGTCGCGGGTACATACGCTCCATCTGTCTGGTTTTAGATAGATGTCACGCTTACCCATGGTAATCATCGGCTCAATGGCGATGCACATTGCGGCTTTCAGCATCACGCCGTTGCCGCGACGACCGTAATTCGGTACTTGCGGGTCTTCGTGCATCTCGCGTCCTATGCCGTGACCTGTCAGCTCGCGCACAATACCGTAGCCTTGTGCCTCGCAGAGACTTTGCACCGCATAGCTGATATCACCAAGATGATTCCCCGCAACAGCTGCCTCTATGCCTTTGTAGAGAGAAGCCCTGGTTGTGCGAAGCAGTTTGTCCACTTCTTCAGAGACTTCACCCACTCGGAACGTATAGGCTGAGTCGCCGTTGAATCCATCGAGGAGCGTCCCGCAGTCTATCGAGATGATGTCGCCATCCTTCAAGACAGTGTCCTTCCCAGGAACACCGTGCACCACACAGTCGTTGACCGACGTACAGATGCTTGCGGGAAACGGCCCTCCGTATGGATTCGGGAACCCCTTGAAAGTGGGCACGGCGTGATGGTCACGTATGAACTCATCGGCCACCTTGTCCAACTGGAGGGTCGTCACTCCAGGTTTTATATGTTTCGCCAATTCGCCAAGCGTTTTACCAACAAGTTGGTTCGCTTGGCGCATTAGCTCAATCTCATCCTCAGTCTTCAGGAAGATATTCATCAGGCTATTTTAGTAGGCAGCAATGCCACCAATGTTGCGACCGTGTATGCGGCCCGAGCTGAGCAGACCGTCATAATGACGCATGAGCAGGTGGCTCTCAATCTGCTGGAGCGTGTCGAGCACCACACCAACAAGGATGAGCAGAGATGTGCCACCGAAGAACTGAGCGAACTCCTGCTTCACGTCAAGCAGACCAGCGAATGCCGGCATGATGGCGATGAAGGCGATGAACAGCGAACCGGGCAGCGTGATGCGTGACATAACAGTGTCGATGTACTCAGCAGTGTCCTTACCGGGCTTCACGCCAGGGATGAAGCCATTGTTGCGCTTCATATCCTCTGCCATCTGTGTGGGGTTCAGTGTAATAGCGGTATAGAAATAGGTAAAGGCGATGATGAGGGCTGCGAAGATGACATTGTACAACCAACTCTGGTGGTCAGTCATCGAACGCATGAACCAGCTTGCGTTCTGCGGATCTGCATACTGCAAGAATGCCAGGGGGATGAACATCAATGCCTGGGCAAAGATGATAGGCATCACGTTAGCAGCGAACAGCTTCAACGGAATGTACTGGCGTGCGCCGCCGTACGTCTTATTACCTACTACGCGCTTTGCATACTGTACGGGAATCTTGCGGACACCCTGTACCAATACTATAGATGCGCAAACAACTGCATAGAGAATGATAATCTCAATGAGGAACATCACCAGACCACCACCAGTAGCAGCAGCGAAACGTGAGCCTACCTCCTGCACGAAAGCCTGGGGCAGACGTGCAATGATACCAATCATAATGATCATCGAGACACCATTACCTATACCCTTATCGGTGATGCGCTCACCCAGCCAGAGGATGAACATACTTCCTGCAGCAAGGATGATAGTAGCGGGAACCATAAAGACGGGCCAGCTGATGCCTGAGGCAAGGGCCGAACCCACCTGATACTTCAGGTTGATGAGATAGCTCGGTGCCTGGAACAGCAGGATAGCCACTGTCAAGTACCGAGTATACATGCTTATCTTTTTACGTCCGCTCTCACCTTCACGCTGCATCTTCTGGAAATAAGGCACAGCGACGGCAAGAATCTGCATCACGATAGAAGCCGAGATGTAAGGCATGATTCCCAGCGCGAAGATGGAAGCGTGGGAAAAAGCACCACCCGAGAACATGTCGAGAAGTGACATCAGACCGCCCTCCGTCTGCTTGTGCAGGGCGTCAAGGCTGTTAAAGTCAATGCCCGGCAACACAATCTTGGAGCCAAAGCGATAGATTGCGACGAAAAGAACGGTGATAAGAATGCGCTGACGCAGATCCTCAATCTTCCAGATGTTCTTCAGGGTGTCAATAAACTTCTTCATCGTAGCTTAATTGTTTAGATTATTGTTGCGTTTCCACCGGCAGCCTTGATGGCTTCCTCGGCTTTCTTTGAGAAGGCATTAGCCTCCACGTCAATCTTAGCCTTAATCTCGCCATTGGCCAGAACCTTCACCAGCTCCTTGCCATTGGTAAGACCAGCAGCCACCAGCTCGGCGACACCAATCTTGGTGAGACCCTTCTCCTCAGACAGTTTCTGTAGCGTGGAGAGGTTCACGGCGAAGTACTCCTTGTGGTTGATGTTCTTGAATCCAGACTTCGGGAGACGGCGCTGGAGTGGCATCTGACCACCCTCAAAACCTACCTTCTTCTTGTAACCCGAACGAGCCTTGGCACCCTTGTGACCGCGTGTGGACGTGCCACCGAGACCAGAGCCGGGACCACGACCGATGCGGCGGCGTGAATGAGTAGAACCGGCAGCAGGCTTCAAATTATTCAGTTTCATAATTACGGATATCTGTTTAAGTTGTGATTACTGTTTAGTCGATAACGTTCACCAGATGATGCACATCTTAGTCAACGATGGTCACCAGATGATGCACCTTGCGAATCATGCCACGGATAGCGGGAGAGTCCTCCTTCTCCACCACCTGACCTATCTTGCGGAGGCCAATGGCTTCGAGGGTACGCTTCTGGTCAACGGGATAACCGATTTTACTCTTAATCTGCTTTACTTTAATTGTTGCCATAGTCTTATTCTCCTCGTTTTAATTATCCATTGAACACTTTGTCCATGCTAATACCACGTGTGCCAGCCACAGTGTAGGCGTCGCGCATCTGGCTCAGTGCCACGATGGTAGCCTTCACCAGGTTGTGGGGGTTCGACGAACCCTTTGACTTTGCGAGCACATCCTTCACACCAGCACTCTCGAGCACGGCACGCATAGCACCACCGGCCACAAGACCCGTACCAGCAGCTGCCGGCTTCAGGAACACCTGTGCACCACCGAAGTGAGCCTCCATCTCGTGAGGAATGGTACCCTTCAGCACGGGCACTTTGACAAGATTCTTCTTGGCAGACTCAACACCCTTGGCGATAGCTGCCTGCACCTCACCAGCCTTACCCAGGCCCCAGCCGATAACACCGTTGCCGTCGCCGACAACCACGATGGCTGCGAAAGTGAATGTGCGACCACCCTTGGTCACCTTGGTAACACGGTTGATGGCAACCAGTCTGTCTTTCAGTTCAACGTCACTATTTACTCTAACTCTGTTCATTGCCATAATCGTTTAAAAATTAAGTCCACCTTTACGGGCTGCATCAGCAAGCGACTTTACGCGGCCATGATAGAGGTAGCCATTGCGGTCGAAAACCACGGCGCTCACACCAGCCTCCTTTGCCTTAGCGGCAATCAGTTCACCCACCTTTGCGGCCTGGTCAATCTTCGGCATGGCCTCGAGGCCAAGTGAAGAAGCGGCAGCAAGTGTTTTACCTTCCAAATCATTAATCACCTGAACGTAGATCTGCTTGTTGGAGCGGAACACGCTCATGCGGGGACGCTCGGCTGTGCCGAACACGCTCTTACGAATTCTGTATTTAATCTTGATTCGTCTTTCAACTTTCTTCGTTGTCATAATCCTAATTTACGATTTAAGAATTTACGATTTACGATTAATTACTTGGCTGAAGCCGACTTACCCGACTTACGACGGATGACCTCACCCTTGAACAAGATACCCTTTCCTTTGTAAGGCTCAGGCTTGCGGAAAGAACGAATTTTAGCACAGATGAGTCCGAGCAGCTGCTTGTCTGCCGACTCCAGTATGAGCTGCGGGTTCTGGTTACGCTCAGACTTTGTCTCCACTTTCACCTCCTTGGGGAGCTGGATGAAGATGGGGTGCGTATAACCGAGCGAGAACTCAATGAGGTTACCCTGATTGCTGACGCGGTAGCCCACGCCAACGAGTTCCATCTCTTTCTTATAACCCTCGCTGACACCAACAACCATGTTGTTCACAAGTGCGCGGTAGAGGCCATGGAAAGCCTGCTTCTGCTTGATGTTCACGGGGCTGTTCTCGTCTACCTCAAACGTTACGTGACCATCTTCGATCTTCACGTTGATAGACTTGTCGACCTTCTGACTCAGTTCGCCCTTGGGACCCTTCACGGTTACGACACCGTCCTTGTCCTGCGTTACCGTAACGCCTGCGGGTATACTAATTGGCAATTTTCCTATTCTTGACATAATACGGTCCTCCAATTAATAGACGTAGCAAAGGACTTCGCCACCAATCTTCTGCTGAGCGGCCTCCTTGTTAGTCATAACACCCTTAGACGTGGACAGAATAGCGATACCCAGTCCGTTAATTACTCTCGGCATGTCCTTGTAACCAGTGTACTGACGCAGACCCGGAGTGCTCACGCGCTTCAGGTACTTAATGGCGTTCTCCTTGGTCACAGGATCATACTTCAGGGCCACCTTGATAGTGCCCTGAGGGCCATCCTCGATGAACTTGTAGTTCAGGATGTAACCCTTCTCGAAGAGGATTTTCGTAATCTCCTTCTTCAAGTTTGAAGCCGGTACTTCGACCACACGGTGATGAGCCATGATGGCGTTTCTCAACCTCGTCAGAAAATCTGCAATTGGATCTGTCATTTGTTTTTTGAATGTTTAATTAATCGGGACTCCCCCGACAATATTAAATTCTTTGGATTTGAGATTTGAGATTTGAGATTTGAGGAGTGAGATTTGAGGTTTGTTCTTTGTGCGTTTCTCTGCTCGAAGTAACCAAAATCTCAACTCTCAATACTCAATTCTCAATTCTTACCAAGACGCCTTCTTCACGCCGGGAATGAGACCGCTTGAAGCCATCTCACGGAACTGAATACGTGAGAGACCAAACTGGCGCATGTATCCTTTTGGACGTCCTGTTATCTTGCAACGGTTGTGCAGACGGATAGGATTAGCGTTGCGGGGGATGGACTGCAGCTTACGGGCAGCCTCGTAGGCAGCGATGGCACCCTCGTCGGTAGTGATGTCGGCGTGGGCGATGATGCTCTTCAGGGCAGCACGCTTCTCAGCATAGCGGGCGACGAGCTTAGCGCGCTTCACCTCGCGGGCTTTCATTGATTCTTTTGCCATAGTTATTCTTAATCGTTTTTAGCGTTCTTGAATGGTAGGCCGAAAGCCTTCAGCAGGGCGTAGCCCTCCTCGTCGGTCTTGGCCGAGGTAACGAAGGTGATGTTCATTCCCTGGATGCGGTCCACCTGGTCGATGTTGATCTCAGGGAAGATAATCTGCTCCTGCACGCCGAGGGTGTAGTTGCCACGACCGTCGAACTTGCTCTCGATACCCTTGAAGTCGCGGATACGGGGAAGTGCGATGCGGACGAGCTTCTCCAGGAACTCGTACATGCGCTCACGGCGCAGTGTCACCATCACGCCGATGGGCATCTTCTTACGCACCTTGAAGTTAGCGATATCCTTCTTCGAGTAGGTAGCCACGGCTTTCTGGCCGCAGATAGCGCTCACCTCGTTGATGGCCACGTCGATAATCTTCTTGTCCTGCGTAGCGTCTCCCAGACCCTGGTTGACCACAATCTTCTTCAACTCAGGAATCTGCATGGCAGACGTGTAGTTGAACTGCTTCTTCAGTGCCGGAGCAATCTGCTCGCGGTACGTATTCTTAAGTTGTGCTGTATTCATTACTTAATCTCCTCCCCAGACTTTTTGGCCACGCGAATGACGTTCTTGCCCTCGTGCTTGATGGAGACACGTGTAGGCTTTCCGCTCTTCGGGTCAATCAAACTTAAATTAGAAACATGGATGGGAGCCTCAACCTTCTCGAAGCCACCCTGAGGATTCTTGGCGCTGGGCTTAGTGCTCTTGTTGACGTAATTCACTCCCTCAACGATAGCACGCTGCTTCTCTACCAAGACCTTCAGCACCTTACCAGTCTTGCCCTTGTCCTCACCGGCCAGAACATAGACGGTATCATTTTTCCTGATATGTAACTTGCTCATTACTATTATACGTTTTAAGTGTTAAAGAACCTCGGGTGCCAAAGAGACGACCTTCATGTTTACTGCACGGAGCTCACGAGCCACGGGGCCGAAGATACGGCTGCCACGGAGTTCGCCGGCATTGTTGAGGAGCACACAGGCATTGTCATCGAAGCGGATGTACGAACCGTCTGCACGGCGTATCTCCTTCTTTGTGCGAACAATCAGAGCCTTCGACACTGTACCTTTCTTCACGTCGCTCGTCGGGATGGCATTCTTGATGGTCACGACGATGATGTCACCAACGCTGGCATAACGACGACCCGTGCCACCTAGCACGCGGATGCAGAGAGCCTCTCTTGCGCCGCTGTTGTCAGCAACTGTAAGTCTTGATTCTGTCTGTATCATAATTACTTGGCTTTTTCAACGATTTGTACTAATCTCCAGCGCTTTGTCTTCGACAGAGGGCGGGTTTCCATAATGAGCACGGTGTCACCGACATTGCACTCATTCTTCTCATCATGTGCATGGTACTTCTTCGTCTTCTGGACGAACTTACCATAAATGGGGTGCTTCTCCTTGAACTTGGCGGCGATAACAATGGTTTTATCCATTTTGTTGCTAACGACGACACCCTGTCTTGTCTTTCTTAAATTTCTTGTTTCCATCTGGACCATTGTTATTTGTTAAGTTCTCTCTGACGGAGCTCCGTCTTCATGCGGGCGATGTCCCGGCGTGCAGCCTTAATCAGTGATGGGTTCTCCAGCGGAGTGACGTTGTGATTGAATTTCATCTGGTTGTACTTGGCAACCGACTCATCGATGCGCTCGACCAAGTCTTTGGTCTCGAGCTCTCTAATTTCCTTGTTCTTCATACGTTCCTTCTCTGATTAAGCGTTTTTATCATAGTCACGACGGACAATAAACTTAGTCTTCACGGGGAGCTTCTGGGCTCCAAGACGCAATGCTTCCTTTGCAACGTCGAAGGGAACACCCTCGACCTCGAAGAGGATACGTCCCGGAGTGACAGGTGCCACCCATCCTGCGGGATCTCCCTTACCCTTACCCATTCGCACGTCAGCAGGCTTGCGGGTGATGGGTTTGTCGGGGAAGATGCGAATCCACACCTGACCTTCACGGTTCATGTAACGGTTGATAGCCACACGTGCGGCCTCAATCTGACGGCTGTCAATCCACTTGGCATCGAGTGTCTTGATGCCGAATGAGCCGAAAGCCAGCGTTGTGCCACGGTGCGCGTTGCCTTTGTTGCCGCGACCGTCTTGTGGCCTTCTGAATCTTACTCTTTTAGGCTGTAACATGATAATTTTTCTTTTTATCGGTTGTTATTTCTTCTTCTGTCACCACGCTCTCCACGCTCGGAACGGTCGTTGCGGTCACCACGGAAGCGGCGTCCTTCACCACGTCCACCACCACGCAGACCCTGTTTCTCCTGAGAGAAGTTGGGTGCCAGGTCCACTTTACCGTAGATTTCACCACGGCATATCCACACTTTGATGCCGAGGATTCCCACCTTGGTGAGAGCCTCTGCCTGGCAGAAATCGATGTCAGCACGGAAGGTGTGCAGCGGAGTACGACCTTCCTTGAGCATCTCACTGCGTGCGATTTCTGCACCGTTCAGACGACCGGAAATCTGTACCTTGATGCCCTCGGCACCAGCACGCATGGTGTTCTGGATGGCCTGCTTGATGGCACGGCGGTAAGCTATCTTGCCCTCAATCTGGCGAGCGATGTTCGTGGCAACGATAGTAGCGTCAAGCTCCGGACGCTTCACTTCATAGATGTTAATCTGAACCTCCTTGTCGAAGAGCTTCTTCAGCTCGTCCTTGAGGTTGTCCACATCCTGTCCACCCTTACCGATGACGAATCCCGGGCGAGCGGTACAAATTGTTATGGTGACCAGCTTCAGGGTGCGCTCGATGACAATCTTCGAGATGCTGGCCTTTGCCAGGCGCTCGTTGAGGTACTTACGGATTTTCTGGTCCTCTACGAGGTTGTCTCCGAAGCTCTTGCCTCCGAACCAATTTGAATCCCAACCTTTAACAATACCCAGACGGTTGCTAATTGGATTAACTTTCTGTCCCATACTTATTCTTTTTCGTCATTTTGTTTAGCATCGACAAACAGAGTCACGTGGTTGCTGCGCTTACGGATGCGGTATCCACGTCCCTGCGGTGCGGGTCTCATTCTCTTGAGCGTAACGCCCTCATCAACGAAGACGCTTGAAATGAACAGCTCGCCGGCTTCAGCCTTGCGGTCGTTCTTCTGCTCCCAGTTATTAATGGCCGAGCGGAGAAGTTTCTCCACGTCAGCGGCAGCGGCCTTCTTCGAGAAGTGAAGCACGCCCAGGGCGCGGTCCACCTCCATGCCACGGATCATGTCGACCACGTAGCGCATCTTGCGAGGCGAGGAAGGACAGCCTTTCAGCTTGGCAAAATACTGTGTCTTAAGAGCTGCTTTTCTTTCTTCAGCCTTATTATGTTTTCTTGCTCCCATTGTTTTAATTTACGATTTACGATTTACGAATTACGATTTCCCTGGAGCATTACTTCTTGTTACCGGCGTGACCACCGAAGCGACGGGTGGGTGCAAACTCACCGAGCTTATGGCCAACCATGTTCTCAGTAATGTAAACAGGGATGAATTTGTTTCCGTTATGCACTGCAACAGTGTGTCCCACGAAATCGGGGGAAATCATCGATGCCCTGGCCCAAGTCTTCACGACATTCTTCTTGCCGCTCTCATTCATGGCGAGAACTTTCTTCTCGAGAGAGATATTGATGTACGGACCTTTCTTTAATGAACGACTCATAATCTTACTCTTGTTTACATTAAATTACTTCTTGTTAGCTCTTTCAATGATGTACTTGTTGGAAAGCTTCTTCGGAGCACGTGTCTTCAGACCCTTTGCATACAAGCCCTTGCGTGAGCGCGGATGTCCACCGCTCTGACGGCCTTCACCACCACCCATCGGGTGATCATGCGGGTTCATGACAACACCACGGTTGTGCGGGCGGCGACCCAGCCAGCGTGAGCGTCCAGCCTTACCAGACTGCTCAAGAGCATGGTCACTGTTGCCTACGGCACCGACGGTAGCCTTACAAGCAGAGAGCACCTTACGCGTCTCTCCCGAGGGGAGCTTAATCACGCAGTAGGCTCCCTCACGAGAAGTCAACTGAGCAAAATTACCAGCCGAACGAACGAGCAGGGCACCCTGACCAGGACGGAGTTCAATGTTGTGAATCACCGTACCCACAGGGATGTTGGCCAGCGGCAGGGCATTACCCACTTCAGGGGCAGCCTCTGCACCCGACATCAGCGTCGTGCCGACCTGCAGTCCATTGGGAGCAATAATGTAGCGTTTTTCACCATCTGCATAGAAGAGAAGAGCGATGCGAGCCGAGCGGTTGGGGTCGTACTCGATTGTCTTCACCACAGCAGGAACACCATCTTTCTCTCGCTTGAAGTCGATGAGACGATACTTCTTCTTGTGACCGCCGCCCATGTAGCGGACAGTCATCTTACCGGTGTTGTTTCGGCCGCCGGTAGAACGTTTGCCGTAAACGAGAGACTTCTCTGGCACGGATGCAGTAATGTCCTCGAACGTACCAATAATCTTGTGTCTTTGGCCCGGAGTTACGGGCTTTAATTTACGTACTGCCATTTTTATATTTCAATATTGCTGTAAATATCAATTTCCTCACCCGCTTTCAGAGTGACGATTGCCTTCTTGTATGCGCTCTTCTTTCCCTGTACGAGACCAGCCTTGGTATAGCGGCGGCTGCGCTTTCCGGCATAGCGTACCGTATTCACTTCCTCCACCGTGACGTTGAAGGCCTTCTCGACCTCCTTCTTAATCTCAATCTTGTTGGCCTCAGGCTTCACGATAAAGCCATAGCGGGGACGGGCGGGTTTGTCGTACATGAAAACGGTCTTCTCCTTCTTCTCATCGGGCTTGCCCTTACGCTTCACAACGTAGGAGCGTGTCTCCTCCACAGCACCATACTTCTCTGCGCTCTTTTTGCTGTTAGCCTTGAGACGTCTGCCCTGAGACGAGCGTTCCGTTATCTTGGTCATCTTCTCAGTGACCAGTGGTTTGATTATAAATCCCATAATTGCGTTATTACGATATTACGTTATTACGTTATCACGATAAATATTTACCCCAGAATTCCGTTGATGGTCTCAAGCGACTTCTCAGTGATGACGAGCACGTCGGCATCCAGAATCTTGTAAGTATTCACCTTTGCTGCCTCAATGACATCTGTCTTCTGCAAATTTCGAGCTGACAAATATACATTATTATTAGCTTCTGGCAAAAGGAAGAGAAGTTTCTTACCCTCGACTTTAAGATTTTTAGCAATATTTACCATTTCTTTTGTCTTCGGAGCATCGAAACTGAAGTCCTCAAGCATGATGATGCCATCCTCCTGAGCCTTATAACTCAGAGCCGACTTGCGGGCCAGCTGCTTCACCTTCTTGTTCAGCTTGAACGAATAGTCGCGGGGCTTCGGACCGAACACACGGCCACCACCACGCAGCAGGGGTGAGTTGATGTCACCATGACGAGCGCCGCCACCACCCTTCTGGCGTCCGAGCTTACGAGTAGAGCCGCTGATTTCGCTGCGCTCCTTGCTCTTGGCGTTGCCCTGGCGCTGGTTGGCCATGTACTGCTTCACGTCCAGATAAATCACATGATCATTGGGTTCAATCCCGAAGATAGCCTCATCGAGTACTACCTTCCTACCGGTCGGCTGACCGTTTGTCTTCAATACATTCAGTTCCATAGCTTACTTCTTGATTAAGAGGGTTGAACCTTTGCATCCAGCCACGCTGCCCTTGATGAGGAGCAGGTTGTGCTCGGGGATGACCTTTAACACTTTCAGGTTCTGGGTCGTCACGCGGTCGCCACCCATCTGGCCACCCATGCGCATTCCCTTGAACACCTGAGCGGGATACGAACATGCACCGATAGAACCGGGCTTGCGCAGACGGTCGTCCTGACCGTGGGTGCTCTGCCCTACTCCACCGAAGCCGTGGCGCTTCACAACGCCCTGGAATCCCTTACCTTTCGAGGTACCAACTACATCGACGAACTCAGCATCGGCGAAGAGCTCCACCGTCAGGGTGTCGCCCAGGTTGTAGTCCTCATCAAACTTGAACTCGGCCAAGTGGGCCTTTGGTGTCGTACCGGCCTTCTTGAACACACCCATCATGGGTTTCGAGGTGTTCTTCTCCTTAGCCTCGCCAAAACCCAGCTGGACAGCCTTGTAGCCATCCTTCTCCAGAGTCTTGACCTGTGTCACGACACAAGGACCACATTCGATAACAGTGCAGGGAACATTCTTGCCCTCACTGAAAACGGATGTCATTCCGATTTTTCTTCCAATCAATCCTGGCATTTCAGTTTTTGAATTAATGTAATAATATAAATAATGTGTAACTTTTGCTTTTTAAGTGACATCTTGCAAGGCGCAGACGACAAACACACTTAAAAAAGAGATGCAGTCTAGTCCTTACTCAGGGTGTTTCGCTTCTTCGGTGCGAAACCTTAAACCGCTCTTTTTCAGCATATTGATAACCTTTGGCCAGCGCAATACCACTTTTGCGGCTGCAAAGGTACAAATAAATAATGAGACAAGCATCAACCTTTGCGCCAAATATAACATCATTTAACTGTTTTAAGAAAGTATTAAGATTCCATCCCTGTGGAAGCTCGCGGACATCTTCGAATAAGAGAGAGCTGCCTAAGGAAAATCGTACACCAGATACTGCGTGTTGCGTTCGGTGGGATAGTTGGTGAGCTGCCCAGAGCGTGTCACGAACGACAATATGCCATTATACACGCCGTTACCAAAGGTGTACTGACCGTCGTAGACGTTGATGTGGTGAACACGGCGGGCATCATACTTCAGAAGCCGCTCGGTGTCGAGGACAGGCATGCCATCAATGAGCACCAAGGACGGCGAACTGTTGTAGAACTCTCTACGGACGATGAGCTGTAGGAGTCCGTTGTGGCGCATGGTGCTGACACAGCTGACATATTCGAGCAGCACCTCCCTGATGGTGTGAAACTGACGGTACTCATCAAGGTTATAGGTGAGATAAGGCTTGGTGCCAAACACGGTGTCGACATAGTCTAATATCGAAGGCTGGCCCTCGTCCTTTGTCCTTTGATGCCGTTGCATGTCGAGGGAACGAGCTTCCACCTCGCTGCGATTATAATGAAACACGAGATGGGGAAGCTCCCTCGGGAGCAAGGTGGCAAACGGGCTAATCATCTCTATAGGCAAACTGACGCCTGTGGACGATGTGGCAGAAAGCACTAACGGCAATGACCCATGAATGCCGAAGGTGTGGAAGACGGCCATAGTGTCGCTTACCATCTTTCCTTCAAAATAGTGTATCTGCTTCCCGATGATACTCAACGACGGGAGAATATCGCTGCCCTTGAACGTACGGCCTTCATAGACGTTACGGACCCGGGCCTTGATGATATGGCCTTCGAGCTCAAGCCCATCAGACCCATCAAGCCCATCAAGCCCTCCAGACTCACCCCCAACCCCTCCCTGTTGAGGGAGGGAAGAAGAATGTTGAGGGTGTAAATACTCCCCTCCCTCAACAGGGAGGGGTTGGGTCTGGTGGGTCTGGTAGCTCTTGCCCTGTGTGATTTCCACCCATTGTATATCATCTTCCTCGCTCTTGTGAAGAGGGTTTACGACGGCAACAAGTTGCTGGGACACGTTGGCGTCGTTGCGTGTATATACTGACAACTGGTAGTACCCGCTATGGAGGTCAGCGGGCAGTTCGACGAGTCCTTCTCCGGTGCCTTTATTCAGACGCAAGATGGTTCCTGCCGCCAAGCTATACGTATCGCACAACTCGACGTAGGCTATCGTGGCATCGTCGGCCGTCACGCGGACTTTCATCGCCTCCCCGGCAAGATACCAGGTACGGTCGGTCTCAACACTCACAGCAAAGGTGTTCATGGAGAGCACCGTTGCGGCTATCAGTGACAATAATCTGCTATTCATCTTCATTGTTTTCATCATCTTCTTCTACTGGCCAAAAATCGGGTCTTTCGATATATGCTCCTTTGTATCTGACATCGAGCATGCTTTCAGTTGCCCACGCCGTTCTCAACTTGCCGCCGGGTACCATTCTGTTGTCTTCCCATACACAGAGGTACTTGCCTTCGTTGACCATCTGTAGGCAATCGGCGTCGCTGGTGTCGTCGAACCAAGTACGGCGGTCTTCCTTTTGAGGACGGCGGATGGAGAAGTCTTCGGCATCCAGGAAGAACCTGTATTCTGTGGTGTTGAACGAACACCCTACAAATCCAATGACGTGCTTGCTGGACGTGAGGCAATGGATGTTGGTGGGCAGGGCAGAGGGTAGCGGAGTAAACAGGCCTCCCATCTCGGAACCTGCCTGACGCCTTGCAAGCTCATATTCGTACTCAGCCTTTGAGATGGCACGCTGATGCACCAGACCGCTATACTTATGAAACACACGTTCATTGCCACAGTCAATGTCGTAGGACTTGAGTCGTTGGATGTGCTGACCTTCGTAATTCAGGCTCGCGCCGACCATGATGGTCCGGACTGTTGCGTCCTTCCATCCACACTTGGGAAACTGGTCGGGCTTATTGACAGCCTTCATTATCTCAACATCGAAATAGACGCGGGTGGTGTATTCGGGACGCACTTCCCAAGTCTCGTCGTATGTCCACGAATAGTAATGAGTCTTGTCGGGCTCGAAGGGAGCATCGGGAGTGATGAGCACGTCGATGTTGCTTTCCGGAGTGTTCTGAACCCCTATTACTTCAGTTATTCCCTCGGTGCGCAACGGCTTCTGAGGTTCAGATTCGTAGACCTCGCCATCGACCTCGATATGCAGGTAATACTCCACGTCAGGAGCGAGGAAGTCAATCTGGCAGGAATAATTGTCATAGACATGCTTTGTCATGTATTCCGAGCCGTCGCTTCCACGCACGGAGACTTCCGCCCTCCTCACCATCTGGTATTTATCGGTAGAATTGAGGGGCTGGGTGCGCGACAGGATGAACGTGTTCTCTCCGGGATGTATCGTGCCTTCCACAACGAGCAAGTCGGTATCATCGATTGAAATGACGGCTTCGTATTCTTCAATACAGCCCGACAGCATACATGCCATGAGGCATAGCACGGAATATAGTGTTTTTCTCAGTTCCATCATATCTTAGTTGAATCGAATATTAAGTGAAACGTATGGAATGGCGGTACCAAACACAGATATCTTATACCCCTTTATTTCCTCCTCCTCGGTAACATAATAGATGTTATAGGCATTTCTGCGAGCGAGGGCATTATATACTCCTATGGAGAACGACGTGTGTAGGAAGCTGGTGAGTTTATGGGTCGGCTCTATATTAAACGAAAGGTCCAGGCGCATATAGTCGGGAATGCGGTATTTGTTGCGGTCTGTATAGTAGGGCATGTATCTCGAATTGCGCGAGTCATAATATTTTCCGGCAGGCAACGTCGTCGGACGTCCTGAGGCATAGTTGAAGTTGCTTGAGAAGCTGTATCTCTCGGTAAGCTTGAAGTTGAGCACGGCCTTGAAATCGTGAGGCCTGTCATATTCTGAGGGGTACCACTCACCATTGTTCAGGGGCATGGCCACCCGTTTGTCATCCTGACGGAGCAGGGAGCGCGAGAAAGTGTAGCTTATCCATCCGTTCAGCTTTCCTGTAGGTTTCTTCACCTGAAGCTCCAGACCATATGCTTGTCCCTTGGTAGAGATGACGTCGGTCTCAAGATTGTGGTTCATCAGCAGGACGGCAGAGCTGCGATAGTTGAGATAATCGCTGAAATGCTTGTAGTAAACCTCTGCAGAGAACTCGTATTTTTTGCGGGCCGTCTCATAATAGATGCCGGCTGCCACCTGCCAGCCCTTCTGGGGCTTGATATTAAGGTCGGAAAGTTTCCAGATGTCCGTAGGCGACATGATGGAAGTGTTCGACACCTTGTGGATATACTGGCGCATCGTGTTGAAGCCGGCCTTCAAGGAAAGGTTTTCCTGCAGGGCATAGCGAGCCGACAAACGCAGCTCGGGAGCATGGTAGGTCTTGATAATACCGGTCTCAGGACGTGTCTCCAACAGCGTCCCCTCTGATGGCAGTTCACCGTCTTCATAATAATTCACGTCACGAGGACCCAGCGCATTGAACATGGAATAGCGCAAACCGACAGAAACGGACAGTTTCTCGGTGAGCGGGCACTCATAGTCGATATAAGCGGCGCTCTCCAGTGCCTTTTCTTTCTGTAGCTGGTCTGTCTGGATGAATGACTCCTCACCTACAGGCTCATACTTGCCCGCCTGCACATTGTAATGCTGCGTGGAGAGACCGTAAGAGAGGACTTGCTTCTCAGACAGGCGGTGGCGAATATGCAGCTTGGCCCACAGTTGGTCGATGCCGAAGCTCAACCGGCCTGCCATAGAGGGAACGTTCCTGTCCTCATTGAAATAGTCATAGTGGTCAAGTCCGGTTGATAGCGTGGCTGTTATCCGTTCATTGAGGATAGAGCGCCACTCTGCAGAGACGTTACGGTTCTGATAGCCATATTTGTCCAGCGAGCTGAACGAAAACCTGTCATTGCTCCAATAGCCATAGACCTTCAGGCGATGCATGCTGTTGAGCTTCCATGTCAGCCCCCCACCGAAATCATTGAAGTTGGCAATACCGTTCTTGTAGCCGCTATCCTCGGGCAACTGTTTGAGAATCCAGTCACTATAGGTGGTACGGCCATTCAACAGCAACGAGACATGCTCCTTGACGATAGGTATCTCAATATTTGCCTTACTGGTAAGCACGCCAATACTTGCCGTACCTGTGAGCCTCTCCATATTTGCCTCCTTCGAGGTCACTTTCAGTACACTGCTTATCCTGCCACCATATTCTGCGGGAATACTGGACTTGAACAGCTCCACGTCCTCAACAGCATCTGAATTGAACGACGTGAACAGCCCGAAGAGATGCGACGGATTGTAAACCGTGCCTCCATTGAAAATGATAAGGTTCTGGTCTGTGGCACCCCCTCGCACATTATATCCGCTTGAGGCTTCGCCAACGGTAGTGACACCTGGCAGCGTGAGCACAATCTTCATAATATCCGACTCGCCAAAGGCCGACGGAATGTTCTTCAGTATCTGGGGCTTGAACTTCTCAGAACCTATCATCATGTTATCCACAGCCGACTGACGACCACCGACAACGACAATCTCGGCAAGTTCCTGATCATCGGCAATGCTTGCCTTAGCTTTCTTCACGCCCGGCACTATATAGGTTCTCGTCTTTGTAGAAGCCATTTGGTTCTGCTGCTGGGGAACGGTCATTTGGACAGAATCACTATCAAGGACAGGAATACCCCGAAGAAGCCCTTCTTCCGACCCAGGCACATGAGTAGCCTCCACAATCTGTTCATCATTAGCTTCTACCTCTTGAAAGTATCCACTCCCCTCTCCTTTCGGAGAGGGGTTGGGGGTGAGGTTTCCCCCCTCTCCCCTTGGAGAGGGGCCGGGGGTGAGGCCTTTCACCACTTCCGCAAGACTTCTCTCACGCTTGCTCTTTGAAAAGGAAAGACCATTCTTCCTCACAAACTGCCTGATTTGCTTTTTCTGTTCAGGAAAGAGCTTCGCCACATCCGAGGCACGCTTCACATGATGCTTTTCTCCGTCTGGGGTAATCAGCATATAGTGCTCTTTGGTACTCAGCGTCTTCAGATATTTCTTTTCCCCGAAGATGGTATGTTCACCACTATAAGCCTTCCACACACTATGATAAAGACGAATGTCATTAGTGCTGCCATCACAAAGCAGAGAGGCGAATCGAAAGCTGTCCTCTGGGTCATGCACATATCTGTGCCCATCCATCTCAAACCAGTCGACATGCTCCTGTTCAGGAACACAAAAGACATTTCCAACAGGAGAAAGAACAATAACGTTTTGCTTCAATTGGTCGAAACGCAGTTGCACATCCTCATAGACCACACCATAATAGCTGATACGGCCATGATACATATTGGCATTATCTTTATAATATGGATTATCATACCACAACGATGATTGGTACTGTGGTTCAACAGCCCCCACATACAGACGGGCAAAATCGGAAGCAGAGGAAAAATAATCCTGAGCTACAACATGCTGTACGACAATCATCATACAGACGAATATCAACGAATATTTTTTCACGTTGGGTTTATGTGCCTTTAATTTCCTTTTTTGTATATAACACGAAAAAATGGAAACCTTGCATGAAAAATGGAGTAATTTAATATAGTTTAACGTCCTGCGAAGTTATATATCGTCGAAATCATCGTTAATAACAATAGACGGCTCAGGCGCCATCGACGACGCCCAAAGCCAGCAAACCTTTAAATACAAACAAAGTTATGAAAGAAAATCGTTTATTTTCAGCTGCACTCATCGCAGTAGGTTTGATTTGTTTGGGGTGGTTCATTAAGGCAGGCATCGACGACTTTGCCAACAAGGACCGCCATGTAACCGTTAAGGGCCTGGCCGAGCGCGAGGTCCCTGCCGACAAGGTGACGTGGAGCATCAGCACGAAGGTCACGGGCAACGACCTTCCAACGCTCTATGAAGGCCTCAACGTCCAGACGAGCAAGATTAAGAATTTCCTGACGCAGAACGGACTCGACGCGAAGGAAATCACCGTCAATCCGCCATCCATCAGCGACCTCGAAGCTCGCGAGTGGGGCGAGAACAACAAGAACTTCCGCTACATCATCTCCACCACTATCACCGTAGCTACCAGCAAAGTGGAAGAGGTGAACAAAGCCATCTTCAAACAGGCCGAGTTGCTGAAGCAGGGTGTGGCCATTGAGAACAGCTTTTCCAATTACGAGTATGCCTCGTTCCAGCAGATGAAGCCAGAGATGATGTCCGAGGCTATCAAGAACGCCCAGAAGACAGCCGAGCAGTTCGCTGCAGCCAGCAACGCACGCCTTGGCGAAATACAGACCGCCGGCCAGGGGCAGTTCGAGATTGACGACCGCGACGAGAACACACCTTACATCAAGAAACTGCGCGTCGTCACCACCATCACCTACTCGCTGAAGGACTAGAACCGCTAACCCGTGTACCAGCGGGAACGTAGCCCTGTACCCCGAAGAACGTATTTTCGCACCCTGAAGAACGTATCTTCAGACCCCGAAGAACGTATCTTCTCCAGAGCATCCTGAGCCATGGGGACAGGCACTTGACCCAAGTCTGGGTCAATGTTCCTGTCCCTATGACTCACCTTTTTCCGCACTTTTGCAACGTGAAATCATTCAAACGTGACTACTATACTGTCGGAGCGAATAGGTGGTCCATGGTCACCTCAGCCTGCACGATGCCTGAGTTGACAGAGGGCAGCACGCCGTAGGTGGTAATCATGGTGGGCAGTAGCGGGCGGCGGTTCTTGGTTTCCTGGTTGAAGATTGCCATGCGCATCCTCAGCTTGTCGGCATATTCGCGGGTGATGGTATAGGGTTGGGTGGAGAATTTTGCCTCGCAGAGGTTTATCATGCGGTCGGCGCGGTCAATGAGAAGGTCAATCTGCGTGCCCGTGCTGTCGGCTGTCTTGCTGCTCCTCCAGCTGCTGGCATAGGTCTGGATGGCCGTCAGCCCAAGCCGCTGCTTGATTTGGTTCAGGTGTGTCAGACATATCAGCTCAAAGGAGAATCCCTGCCATGAGAGCACCTCTGCGCGGTTCACCTTGAACACCCAGTACGGCTCGCTCTGTGTACGCACTCCCTCTATGAATCGCAAATAAAATAATGTATAGAAGTCCTTCAGGCGGTAGATGATGCCTTTCTTCTTGCTGCCAAAGCGGCTGTAACCGATGATGAAGTCCGACGACTCAAGGTTTGCCAGCATGGTGGTGAGGCGCCGGCCCTGTATGCCTGTGCGGTCGAGCAGTTCCTGCCGTGTCATGCCGTCCTGACGTTCTGCCAGCAGCCTGACAAGCTGTATGTAGCTGTCGGCTCCTTGGAAGAGGGCACCGTAAAGTTCATCAAACTCTTTTGACAGCATCCCCCCTGCATGGAAGAAAAGCTGGTCAACATTCTGCGCAATGCTTTTCTGGTAGTCCAAAAGACTCAGATAGAAGGGTACCCCACCCATATACATGTAGCATTGCAGTATCTGGTAGCGATCCCAAAGGCAAGAATGGCTGCGCAGATACTGCTCGCACTCTGCCAGGCAGAATGGTCGCAGGTATATCTTCGATGTGATGCGGTTGTGCAGCCCGCCCTGGTTCTCCACCAGATGGTCTGTCATCCATGCCGTGGCCGAGCCGCACGCTATCAGGCAGATATCGTCGCGCTGCGCCGCCCAGCCATTCCAGAAGTCCTCCAAGGCCGCCACGAAGTCGGAACCCTCGGTGTCTATCCAAGGCATCTCGTCGATGAAAACCAGTTTGCGCCGCTTCCTGGGCTTTGCAGAGAGCAAGGTCTGTAAAGCCCGGAAAGCATCAAACCAATCGTTCAACTCTGGAGGGAAGGGCCACTTGCCATACTCTTGCAGTGTAACGGCAAATTTCCTCAATTGACGTTCTGCCTCCACCTTATGCATGCCTGTGAAATAGAAGTCGTATTTCCCTGCGAACATACTGTTGACGAGAAATGTCTTTCCTATGCGGCGTCGCCCGTAAACGATAACAAACTCAGAGCGGTTGGAACCATAGCATTTCCTCACCTCTGCCATCTCCTTCTCGCGGCCAATGATTTTCTCCATAATCTGCCTGTTTTTCGATTTGTGGGTGCAAAGGTAAACAAAAATATCGAGATTTGGTCAAAATTGAGGGGTAATTTTTTGACCAAATCTCTGTTTTTTTTGTCGATTTGGTTTCTAATAAATAATTAAATTCGGGATTTGCGGATTCAAACACAATGGTCTTGGTTCAGTTTCTCCAAGTACCAGATGTATGTTTTGACTGTACGGTTCCCCTTTCTTTCCGCCTCCTTGAACCAAGAACCTTCCTCGCCTTCGACGACAGCAGCCTGTATTACGACGTCACCACTGAGGAGGACAGGAGCGCGAAGGGAATAGAAATAGTTGAGTATAAATACTGAACCGCCCCTAATTCTCCACCGCCCATTCGTCGAGCGTGCGGCTTTCAAGGTCGAAGTGAAGGCCCACCTTGACCACCTTCCTGCCCTCGGTGTGGTATGGCAGGGCGTAACCTTTCAGGTCAATCTGCTCCAACGCCTTTCGGGCCGACTCGTGCATTTTCAACTCGAAGATGTAGGTGGCTTGCGGCATGTAGACCACCATGTCTACCCGTCCGCCCTGACACTTTACCTGTGTGCGGGCATAGACGTTGAGCATATTGAAGATTAGGTAGAAGGTGTACTCGTAGAAACCCTCGGCCACGGTCACCTGCTCCAGCTTCTTTTTGAATCCCTCGACATAGGGCAGTCCGGCGAGGAAGGCCTGCATCTCGCGCAGGGCCAGGTCGAGGTCGCCCTTCTTCAAGGCACGCCAGAACTTCAGGGCAAAGCCCGTGCGCACATTGTTGCTATCCATGCCAATATACGTAGGCATTAGCCCTTCGACAAAGCCCGCCTGTACCTCTTGGTTGGGTATGCCCAGGGTGTAGATGTATTCAAAGTCCACGCGTTCCCAGCTCTTGATGGTGAGGTAGCCACTCTGATAGAGCAGGGGCAATGCCGAGGTCATGGCCTCCGTGGGCTTGTCGAAGTCGTTGGAGGATGTCTCCATGTTGTCCAACGTGGTGATGTCGGTGTGATACTTCAGCATCTGCCGGATGAGGAATGAGGGTGTTCCGCTGTCGAACCAATAGGAACCCACCTCCTGATTGTCGAAGGCCTTGAACAAGCTGTAAGGATTATACACCTCTGGAGACTGGCGTGAAAAATGGTATCCGTCGTACTTCTGCTTCAGCATAGTGTGCATCTCCTCAGGCGTAAACTCGTAGCTCTCGGCCAGCAGGGCGATGTCGGGTGCCAGCGTGGTGGTCAGCTCCTCCTCGGTGATACCGCAGAGGGCGGCATACTTGGGCAGCATCGAGATGTTGGTTATATTATTTATGGTTGAGAAGATGCTCAGCTGCGAGAACTTCGTGATGCCGGTGATGAAGCATCGCTTGATGAACGGCTCGAGCAGCTTCAGCGGCGAGTACAGTTCCTGTAGCACGGTGCGCTTCTCCTCAAGTAGCTTTTCTTCGTGCAGGCTGTTTAATATTGGCGCATCGTACTCGTCAATGATGATGACCACCTGCCGGTTAGTCTTTTTGAAAGCTCTGCGCACCATGCCTTCAAAGAGGCCACCGGGCGTTATCTCATCTGGCTCGCGCCCATATTCCTCGGTAAGTGGTCTCAATATGAGCATTAACTTGGCCGCCAACATCTCTGCCGATGGCAAATCCTTGGCGCCACTCAGGTCAAAGTGGAGCACGGGGTACTGCTGCCAGTCCCACTCCAGCGTGTCGGCCTTCAGCCCTTTAAAGAGTTCCCTCTCCCCAGCAAAGAAGCTGTGGAGCGTCGATGCCAACAGGCTCTTGCCGAAACGACGAGGCCTGGCAAGGAACAGGAAGGGGTTGTTCTCGTTGGCCATCCGCCATACGAGGTCGGTCTTGTCCACATACACGTAACCTTCACGCCTCAGACGCGAGAAGGTCTGTATGCCCACGGGATATTTGCGCTTGGGGTAGTCCATCATAGTTTATAGAGAATAGTTTATAGTGAATTGTGCGCTGCAAAATTACGGAAAAAAGGCCAAACCGCCAAACTTTTTCCCAAAAACGTTTGACGGTTCATAGACAAAACCTTCTTTTTCATTGCTTCAGCCATGTTTGGTGTCAATTCCTAAATAATGACAACTATGGTGGGAAAACTCTCTGGACGCTGAAATAACTGTCAAAATGTTTGGCGGTTCGGAGAATTCTTCGTACCTTTGCACACAACAATTGGTGCATTAAACTAATAGGAACCAAAGAACTTAACCATTTGAATCAATAATGAAAAGACAATTATTATCAGCCATGCTGCTTGCCTTCACCACTCTGACGGGCTGGGCACAAGAGATTAAAATGGACGAACCGTCAATTAGCGACTACCTTCCGTTGCTCAAGGCTAAGGGCTACATTGCCTACAGTTTTGATACGAAAGACTTCAAGGACGCAATGGTCGAGCCTATTGTAATGGAATACGCCAAAGGCAGAGAGCCGAAGGAAGTCACCGACTTCAGCATTACCATGAGTATGGGTGAGAAACTCATCGTAGGGCTTATTCCTTCTGATAATGACTCAACGGGCTGCTACGCTATCAACTTCTCTGAGACTCGAGGCTTCAAAAACAACCTCCGTTTAATGCCTATATATAACCCCAATTACCCTACCGAGAAGTGGTACAAGTATGAGTCACGCCCCTTCGAACTTATTCCGCCATTTGAAAAGGGAGAGTTCATCCCACTCGTCCTTTATGGCTCTTATTGGTATGAGCCCGAGACTGGTGTCTGCCGTTTCTGCGGTGATAGTTTCATCAAGCCCGACCTCTCGTCGGAAATCGTGAAGTCCATCCCACATTTCTACGTCTTTGGTATAAAGATTAGGTAAAAATGAAAAGAACATTTGGTTTCACCTTTGTGACAACTATAGCCTGTTTATGGGGATTTGCAATCTGTTTAAGGGGATTTGCAATCCCCGTGCCAGCTGAGAACAATCCTTTAGAAGTCAGGGAACTCAAACTGAGCAACGGCCTGACCGTATGGCTCAACGAAGACCATTCGCAGCCAAAGGTCTATGGGGCACTGGTGGTAAAGGCTGGCGCGAAGGACTGCCCCAACACAGGCATCGCCCACTACCTGGAGCACGTGCTGTTTAAAGGTACACAGCGAATCGGAACCGTTGACTACGAAAAGGAGAAGGTGTGGCTTGACTCCATCTCGATGAAATACAACGAGCTGTCGCAGACAAACGAAATGGTCAATGGTCAACGGTCAACGGTCAATGCTGAGAAACGGCTTGCCATCCAGGCCGACATCAGCCGATTGAGCCTGCGGGCAGCCGACTACGCCATCCCTAATGAGTTCGACCGCCTTATCTCGAAGTATGGCGGCTCGGCCTTGAACGCCTCCACATCGTGGGACGTAACGGAGTATCACAACACCTTCTCGCCACAATTCCTCGAACAGTGGTGCGAGCTGAACTCTGAGCGTATGCTCAATCCTGTGTTCCGTCTGTTCCAGGGCGAGTTGGAAACGGTCTATGAGGAGAAGAACCGCGCTGCCGACGACATCGCGACAGCCGCCGTAGAGCGCGTGATGGCAAAGGCCTTCGAAGGACATCCCTACCAATACCCCATCATCGGTAGCACGGAGAACCTGAAGAATCCGCGTCTCTCGGACATGGAGGACTTCTTCCGAAAGTATTATGTAGCAGGAAACATGGGTTTGATGCTCAGTGGAGACTTCACCGCCGACAATATCATGCCTCTTCTGGAGCGCACCTTCGGACGGTTACCCAAGAGCGAAGCCCCATTCCCCTCCCTTCCAAGGGGAGGGGCAGGGGTGGGGTCTCTAACCCCTTTCAACGGCGAGACCCTCGACATCAAGCTTAACATCCCATTGGTGAAAGCCGTGGGCTTGTTGTTCCGTGGCCCGCTCTCCACCGACAAGGACTACCGCTCCCTGCAATTAGCCATGCGCCTACTATCGAACGATAACGAGACGGGAATGCTCGACTCACTCCGCACAGCACATAAAGTGATGTTCGCCCTCAGCGAGAACTTCGCCCTCAAAGAGGCGGGAGCCGTCGGCCTGCTGGTCATTCCCAAGATTCCCTTCGGCAGCAAGAAGAAAGCCGAGCGACTCTGCTGGGAGCAGATAGAGCGCGTAAAGGCGGGTGAGTTCACCGACGAGAAGTTGACAGAACTCAAACAGGTCATGCTGCGTAACATCGAGGACGAACTGGAAACCATTACCAGCCGAGCACAACTCATGGGCGAGGTCTTTTCCCAAGACCGCACTTGGAGCGACTACCTGAAAGAGGTGGAGGCCATCAAAGCCATCACCAAGGCCGACGTCGTGGCCGCTGCCAACCGCTACCTGCTCACCGACCACTACCTACGCGGCGTGAAGCGCTTCGGCTCCTATCCGAAGGACAAGGTGTCGCAGCCCAACTACAAACCCGTCGTGCCGAAACATGCACGCGAAGAGTCTGCCTACGCCAAGGAGTTGGAGAAGCTGCCTGTGGCTGAACGCGCTCCCCGTCTTATCGACCTGGAGCACGATGCCGAAATAACGCCGCTCACGGAGCACACAACTTTGTATAAAGTAGCGAACTCTGTGAACGACATTTTCTCCTTCTCGCTGAAATGGCACAAGGGCAAGCGTGACGAACCGCGACTGGAACTCGTCGAGCCGTACCTGACAGAGCTGGGCACCGACTCGCTCACCAAGCACCAGTTGGGCGAAGCCTGGCAGCGGTTAGGCACCACATTGGAGACGACCCAGTCGGACGGCTACCTCATGCTGACCATCACAGGCTTCGAGCGCAACCTCGAACCCTCACTCCGACTGCTTCATCACTTCCTCACCTCACTCAAGCCCAGCAAGAAAGCCACGAAGGAACTGGCCGACGAGTATCGCATGGGACACAAGCAACTCGGCCGCACCAATGCGTCGGTACACCAGATGGTCTTACAGAAACTCCTGAAGGGTGACCGCTCCCCTTATCTGCAGCAGCCCACCATAGCCGAGGCAAAGAAGATGACAGGCGAGGAACTGCTGCGGCTGTTCGATGATGTGCGACAGTACGACTGCTCTGTGCTCTATAGCGGCACACGCTCGTCAAAGGAAATAGCCAGCCTTTGCCAGTCACACCTCTCATCCCTTACTTCAACCAAGGGAGGTATCGGGGAAGATGCCCCTCCTTTGGAGGTGGTTGGGGAGTCCTCTTTGGTGTATATCTACGACATGCCCGACAGCCGCCAGACGCTCATAGGCTCCTACTGTAGCATCAAACCTTCACTCACCGACAAGGAGGAAGCCCAGCTGCGGCTGTGGAGCGAGTATATGGGTGGCGGCATGTTCTCACTCCTGTTTCAGGAAATCCGCGAGTTCCGAGCAATGGCCTACTCCACCTTCGCACAGGGCATCACGCCTAACCGCGCCCGCCACCGCGACCACCCCTCAGGCTTCATCGCCTATCTCGGAACGCAGGGCGACAAAGCCATGCAGGCACTTGCCGTCCTCGACTCCATCATGAATCAAATGCCAGTCAACGAGCAGAGCGTCGCCGCCGCCAAGCAGGAAATCCTGAACAACATCAACAACAGCTATCCCTCCTTCCGTCAGCTCGCCAACTACGTCTCCACATACCGCATGAACGGCTACCACGAAGACCCGCGCACCTCCCTTTCACACATAGTGCCCACGCTTACCGCCGATGACATGACCGACTTCTACCGAGCCAACATCCAGCCGAAGCCCCGCGTCTACTACATCATCGGCAACAAGAAGCAGCTCGACCTCCAAAAACTATCAACATACGGCAGAATTGTCATGCTGAAGAAAGAAGACATCATGCGATAGCATCCGTTATTCACCATTCGAAGACTTATGAACTAAACCATTAATATCAACAATGAAGAAACTATTATCAACAATGTTGCTGGCGCTCGTCGGAATAACCGCGCTGGCTCAAACAGAGAGAATTTGGAACGACGTGGTTATCGGTTATACCAATGTACGTTGGAGCGAAGTCACGAAAGTGGGATTGTACGCCGACCGCACGGAAGTGGACTTGCGTATCAACTATCGTAACGGGGCATGGATAAGCATTGCCAAGAGCACCTACTTAGAGGCTGGCGGCAAGCAATATTCCATCAAGGATGCTACCGTGATAGGACTTGACCACCAATACACCCTGACCACGGACGTCTTTGACTTCACACTCATCTTCGAGCCTGTGCCACAGGACACGAAGATGCTGAACGTGCTGGAGCCAGGCGGCTGGGCGTACCTGAATATTCGCAATGCTGGCGATGAGCCAGAGGGAATCACGGACACTTACTGGCGCAATGATGAGACAGGCGACTGGCTGATAGGCTTCACATCCCAGCACGTCATCTATAATAATAAGGTGTACGACATCGCCAGTCAGACGGAGAAGAAGGACGCCTACACGCTAACCCTCAACGACGGTACAACCGTCAAGGTCGGTAAGATGAAGAAGGGCAAGCGCACCATCACCATTGTCCCAAAAACCATCGTTTGCAGCCCCATCACGTGCACTACCCTACCCGACTATCCCACAAAGGACACGCGCACGGGCTTTGTCGACAACGGCTATAGTGCTACGGACAGCGTGACCCTCATCGGTTGGCTGAAGGACATGCCCGAACAGGCATGGAAGCAAGGCCGCGAGTTTGAGGTCAGCATGGTGAATCTGTTCATGGACGACCAGCAGAAGTTCTATGCCACGATGGACTCGCTGGGGCGTTTCACCCTCCGTTTCCCCGTGATAAACTCCACTCAGGCATACCTCGACTTGGGACGCACGTCGGCGGATGCTGTCTTCGAACCCGGCAAAACCTACTTCTTCCTCAACGACTTCAAGACGGGGCAGAAGCTCTTTATGGGCGACGATGTGCGGATGCAGAATGAACTCCTATCCTACCCCGACAAATGGAACTATGCACGTGTTGAGGACAACCTGGACGCCATGCAGTTCAAGACCCAGATGGACAGCATCTGCAACGCGATGAGGGCGGAGCTGGAGAAGCACATTGCCCTGCGCCCTAACCTCTCGCAACGATACATCGACTACGTCAAGGGCTGTTACCTGACGGGGCAGGGCGAGTCGATGATGCAGGCCCGCTATGACCTAAAGAAACAGTTGCCCAAGGAGTATATGGACTTTGTGACCAACGAGCTGTGGCAGAAAGTGCCCAAGCCCTACACCCTGCAGCGGCCCTTCGCAACCTTTATGCGTGACTATATTGACCATACTTCTGAGGCTGACTATGCCGTCCCTGCAGGCAATTATACGATTTATGTCAGCGACGGTCTCTACTCCTCCGTACTCCGCAAGAACAGGGACGAGGGTAAGATAACTATTACCGATGACGAACTGGCCTTGCTTGACCGCTATGCCGAAAGCAATAAAGCCTTCTTAACCGCTCAGTTCAAGGCTCGTGCAGATGCTGGTGCTATGAAAATCGAGGACATCTTTAACATCGATAGCGTGGCCGTGCAGCAGTTCCAGCAACAGGACTGGGTGCAGCAACGCAACGCCCTGTTGGAGCGCGAAGACGTAGCAAAGGTACTGCAAGACGAGGCGCCCTTCTTCGAGATTTACAAAATCCAGCAAGTGCTCGACACGCCCAGCGCCGACCCAACGCTGAAAGACATTGCACTGGCACACCATTTCTATACCCAGATTGACCAGACACGCAAGCCTCTCGACCCCGCCCTACAGGACTTCTTCGAGCAACAGGTGAAGCTGCCCGCTGCCTTAAGCACGGTCAAGGCCATCAACGACAAATACCTCGCCCTCGAGCGTCAGGACTTTGCCAATGCCGCCAGTCTGCGCCCGTCGTCCGACGTCGAGGGCATGAGCGACGGCGAGAAGATTTTCCGCAAAATCATCGAGCCGTACAAGGGCCGTATCGTCTATCTCGACATCTGGGGCACCTGGTGCGGCCCCTGCAAGCGCAACCTGAAGGAGTCGTGGAAGGTGAAGGAAGCCCTGAAGGACTACGACATCGTGTATCTTTACCTGGCCAACCGCAGCAGCGACGAGTCGTGGAAGAATGTCATCAAGGAGTACAACCTGACAGGCCCCAACTGCGTACACTACAACTTGCCCGAAGACCAGCAGAGTGCCGTCGAGCACTACGTAGGCATCAACGGCTATCCCA
>JAFVFY010000113.1 GCA_017475265.1 Prevotella sp.
GTAGGATGGCGGCAAACATCCATAGTTTCAATTGCTTCATATCATCTCATTCTCATTGCTTCGAGGAACGGGGGTGCAACCCCCGCCTGTAGTCTTAACGCCCTTTCAGGGCTTTGTGGCTGGACTTTTTGCACTTCCGGAACATGAGTTATAATAATGGAACACAAAGATACGAAGGCACAAAGAGGCCATCGCATCATCGTAATGACCTAATGCAATTTTTGTGGAGAAAAGTTTTTAAAAACACTATACATTCCTACATTTTTGTTGTAACAACCTAAATGTAAATGATTTAGACAATGTATAGTGCATACATAATTGATTGGCTCTATACACAAATTGAGAAAAGGCGTAGGAAATTGGCCACAATAGTGCATCTAAGTATCGGATAATCAGTTTGTTTCCCTTTGTTTCTTCCGTGGAAACAAAAAGTTTCCACAGGAGAAACAAACAGTTTCTACGGAGGAAACTAAGACAGAGGTCGGTTATTGTTACTACTTTCCTCCGTTACGTTGGTTGAAAAAGGCCTTCTACAGTCCATGTATAGTTGCTCCATTTTGTGTATGGTCCATACACGATCTAATATCCTGTATATATGTGTGTTATGAGAAAAATGTAGGAATGTATAGAGAAATCAAAAAAAGTTGGTGAGAAAAATTGTTTTTGGGGTGGATAGAGCTTTTGCTGGGGAGTGTGAGGCTACCGTGGTGAGTATTTACCCCTATTTCGCTTAAAACTGGCGTTTTTCATGGTTGAGAAATGCTCCGAAAAGGGTGTTCGAGGTGCCCGTTGCGGCCTTTGGGGAGCCAACCAGCCAGTCTAATGGTAGTAAGTGTGCGGGTTAGTAGTAGTAAGTGTGCGGGTTAGTAGTAGTAAGTGTGCGGGTTAGTAGTAGAAACCCGCTGGGTTTGTTCAGCCTCGTCAGCTGGTTTGCTGATCCTCCTCAGCTGGTTTGTTCATCCTCCTCGGCTGGTTTGTTGAACAAAACCATAGCTTTTGTTCAACAAGCCCACCCTTTTCGGTGAAAACCGACTAAAACGAACCAGTTTTAGGGGCAAGCATCCCATAGCTGAGCAGTAGCGTGAAAAACGCGGAAACGAAGCCTTTCAAAACTGGCTCATACGCAATTCCCAACGACTTCAATCAGAAAAACGGATTCTCAGAGGGGTCAATGTAAACATTTTTCTAATGGACGATGATGGTGGCGTGAGTCAAGTTCTCACGTACCGCGTTCCTGAATGCGGGTGACCGTCGGCTGGTGCAGCTTTCGCCACTCTTCAGCGCGGACTTTGATGTTCTTCGCCAGACACTCGCTGTAGAGCCAGGGCTCGCAGCTGTGGATGTCGCCCACGTTGAGGAAAGCTCTGTAGGGAGCGTATTCAGAGCCGCTGTAGCCGCTGACGACGAGAACGTGGTGCTGGGGCGACAGCGTGACGGTAATGGTGTCGTGCAGCGTGGCGGGAGTAGCGTCCGTCCGCCAGTTCACGGGGTTGATGCAGATGTCAGAGGCAGAGATGACGGGGATGACGTACTTCACATCCTTCACCGTGTTGTAGCAGATGGTGACACCCGTGTCGGTCTCTCCCTCGGCGGGACGGATGTGGCTGCATTGCGCCATGTCAGCCTTGGTCACCTTATAGCCCAGCACGTAGGCCGCGGCCAGTTGGTTGTAGGTCTCGTCGTCGATGTGCTTCAGCAGTTCCACCACAACCAGGCCTCCCTGACTGAAGCCTGCGATGATGAGCGGACGCGATGTGTCGCGATGAGCCTGGAAATGGTCGAAGGCTGCACAGACGTCACCCATTGACAGCCGGGTACGATTCCTGAGTGTGTCCTCGTTCTGTGTCATCCAGGCCTCAATGGTAGTGTGGCGGTAATACGGAGCGAAGAAGCGATTGCCTGGCGACATATACGCCGCCACCTTTTTGATTTCCAAATCGAACATGCGCCCGCGATGCTCGGGATTCCACACGTCGGCATAGTGGCATATCCTGCCATCCTCCGTCGTCCAGTCTTCCTCCCACGTAGATACGACATAGAAGATGTCAGCCCCTATACCTTCCGAGTCATCATCGATGACAGTCCACATCGTCGGGTCGGCATAGTCGGGGGCCTTAGGAATGAAGGATGCTTGGTCGCTCTGTTCACACGGATTGTCGTTACAGCCTGAACATGAGGCGAACGAAGTGGTGCCGCTAATGATAAGGATGGCGGCAAACATCCATAGTTGCCGCAGAAAGCTTCGTAGGGTCATGACTGTACTGCTTTAGTCGCACTATTTAATCTCTAAATACTTGTTGATGACATTCACGGAGAGGTTGTCGGGCGTGGTGAGCAGCGACTGGATGCCGTATTGGCGCAGGGTACTCACGATGAGCCGCTGCTCGTAGGCGAACTTCTCGGCAATGACGCGCTGGTAATAGGCCTCGGTGCTTTTCTCTTTTCCCTTAGCACTGTTAACTTCTCCCTTTTCCCTTATCATTTCCTTTAGCTCCTTGTCCTCGAAAAAGACCACGAGCAGACGATGGCGCATGGCTATCTGGCGCAGGAACGACAATTGTCGGCGCAGGGCTGGCATGGAAGTGAACGAGGTGAAGAGCGCCAGCAGCGAGCGGTGGCTCACATGGCGCGTCAGACCGGCAAGCAGAGCCGAGTAGTCGGTCTCGCCAAAGACGGCCTTCTCCGCATAGAGTGCCTCCTGCAACGTCTGCAAATGTCCTGGCTGGCGCGAGGCGGGTACGAAAGTTTCCATCTGGGTGCTGAAGGTGATGAGCCCAGCCTTGTCCTGCTTGTTTACGGCCACGAACGACAATACCAGTGCCGCGTTGATGGAATAGTCGAGCAGGGTCATGGGTAAAGAGTCCGAGGTCTGAGGTCTAAAGTCCAAAGTCTGAGGTCTAAAGTCCAAAGTCTGAGGTCTAAAGTCTGAAGTCTGAGGTCTAAAGTCCGATGTCTGAGGTCTAAAGTCTGAAGTCTGAGGTCTAAAGTCCGATGTCTGAGGTCCAAAGTCTGAAGTCTGAGGTCTAAAGTCCGATGTCTGAGGTCTAAAGTCCGATGTCTGAGGTCTGAACGCCTGCTGCATCATGCGACCCTTGTCGATGACGCAGAACACCTGTTGCGACCGCTCCTCCTGGTAGACGTTGACCATCAGCTGATGGCGGCGAGCCGTAGCCCGCCAGTTGATGGTGCGGTAGTCGTCGCCCACCACGTAGTCCTTTATTTGTTCAAAGTCGGTGTTATGGCCTATGCGGCGGATGCGCTTGATACCCATCTCAGTGAGGTTGTTGCTGATGGCCAGCAGCTCGTATTGCCGCAGCATGAGGTAGGAGGGGTAGACCTTGACCTGTTGCGGCTCGCAGCACGTGAACCGCCGCTGTGCCAGTCGTAGCGGTGTGCTGACGAAGACTCGCACGTGGCCAAAGTCATAGACACCACGCTCCGTAGGTGTCAGCTTATATATAATAGTGGTATCGCCCATGCTGCCAATCCGTGCCTTGAAGCACACATCGCGCCGCTGGAACACAAAGGGTATCTCGTCGATGACCACCACGTCTATCCTGAAGCCGTAGTTGCTCTCTATCCGAATCTTCACAGGGTTCTCATCACCATTGGAGAACCGCTCCGCCATCGTACGGAAAGCCCCGATTGATTTACCATTTACGGATTCTCGATTTTCGATTTGGCTGCGCCTAAGGGGCCACCAGTTATAGAGCAGTCCGATGTCGGCCACGACGGCCACTACCAGCAGGGCCAGCAGCACCTTGCCGACGGTGAACAGCGGTGGCACCGCGAATCCCAGCACAAATACCAGGATAACAACGGTCATTAACAGGTAGAATAGGCGATTCAGGAACATTGTCTGTTTATTTGTTTAGTGGTTATCTGATTATCCGAATCAATGCCTTCAGTTTATCTTAGCCATGGGAACCTGTCGTATAATCTATTCCACATCTGTTCAGAAGAAACCCATTTTGTTTCTCCATTCTTCAATTCTTCCTCAAATTCATCAATCCTGGCTATAGCCTCTTCTTCAGAGAATGGACCATGGCTGGGAAATCGGTCCCAATCAAGGTCATCAATCCAGTCGTTAACTACGGTTACACCATCGGCTGTCTTTCTTTGTTGCACTTCCACGGCACCAACTGGTTCACATGCCATTCCGATGCCCTCTTCTTCATCGAATACTGGATATCTTTTCTTTTCCATAACAATGTGGCTTTAATGAATTATTATTTGGGTACCTCGACTTTCTCAATGAGGCGGGTGGCGGCCTTTAGGGGAGTGATGCCCTCCATCTCGGCCTCGGCGGTGAGGATGAGGCGATGGTGTAGGATGCTGGGAGCCACCTGACGCACGTCGTCGGGGGTGATGAAGTCACGGCCCTGTAACAGGGCGTAGGCCTTTGAGGCCTGTAGCATAGCCACAGAGGCACGGGGCGAGGCACCAAGGAATACGGCCTTGCTCTGGCGTGTCTGCTGGACGATGGCGGCGATGTAGCGCAGCATTGCTGGGTCTACGAACACGTCGGAGAGCATCTGGCGCAACTGTAGCAGCTCGTCCTTGGTGATGACGTGCTGCACATCGTCAAGACTGGTAAGCCGGGCGTTCTGATGATGACGCTCCAGGATGGTGACCTCCTCCTCAATGGTGGGATAGCCCATGGTGATTTTCATCATGAAACGGTCGGTCTGGGCCTCGGGCAGCTTGTACGTGCCCTCCTGTTCCACAGGGTTCTGCGTGGCCAGGATGGTGTAGAACTGGCCCATGGGGTGAGTCATGCCGTCGATGGTCACCTGCCGCTCCTCCATCACCTCGAAGAGGGCGGCCTGCGTCTTGGCCGGGGCGCGGTTCACCTCGTCGACGAGCACGATGTCGGCAAAGACAGGGCCGGCATGGAAGTCGAAGTCGGAGGTCTTCATGTTGAACACGTTGGTGCCGAGCACGTCGCTGGGCATGAGGTCGGGCGTGAACTGCACGCGGCTGAACTTAGCATCGATGAGCTTTGACAGCAGTCGGGCGAGCAGCGTCTTGGCAACGCCGGGCACGCCCTCAAGGAGTACGTGGCCGTTGGCCAGAACGGCGGTGAGAAGCAGGTCGATGTTCTCCTGCTGGCCTACGATGACTTGGGATATTTGCTGGCGCAGCTGTTCGATGCGCTCGGCGAAGAGGGTGAGGTCGGTTCTTGGGGTTTCCATTGATTTTTTGTTTTGGGGATTATTGGGGTTGGGATTAATGGGGCGATTGGGTTTAATGGGTTTAATGGGAGTAATGGGAACTAAAGGGAGTGGAGCAGGTTGTCCAGCTCGTCGATATAGGTTTTAAGCTCCTGGTCACTGACTGTGTAGTTGCCAGTAGCGGCCTGTTGGATGTTTTTAAGCAGTAGGCGCAGCTCCTCGGGGTTGCGGCCAGTGAGGGCGGAGAGCTGATAGAGGGGACCGGCGGGTAAACCGCCGGGCACAGTGATGTCAATGCCTGTCTGGCGGCGCAGCTCCTCGGCGGTGTAGGCCAGTTTCTTGGCCAGCAGACCAGCATTGTCGTGCTGCTGCCAGTAGAGGCTGCCGATGAGGCGTGCGAACTCCAGGTTACCGTTCTGCAGCTGTCGTATGACGGGGATGACGCGCTGTCGGCGGCGGGCAGTGAAGAAGCAGAAGAGCAGGATGGTGAGCATGGTCAGGTAGACGGCCCAGCGCAACGGCGGCTCCTTTAGCAAGACGTAGAGGGGTGACTGCTCGGTCTGCGCCGTGCCGCTCATATAGCTCTCGGTGCGTATGACGGGCAGGTGTTTCAGGCGGTCCATCAGCCGGGCGATGAACAGATGACCGTCGCCGCTCAACATCATGTAGTTGGTGAGCAGCAACGGTGCCGAGACAAGGATGAGTTCACCATCGCCGATGCGGAAGGACACCGCAACAACGGGGAGGGCGTTCTTGTTTTTTGAATTGACGGTAACTCCAAAAAAGCTTGCCAGCTGCTCACATTTTATGCTGTCGGGGATTTCCAATGTTCGTTCTATTATCTGAACATATACACTCCACTGGCAGAGAGTGTCGTTTTTCCAAAGGAGCAGACCTTTCTTCGCGTTCTTCCCTGCAATCTCTGACAGTCGGAAAGGATTGTTATAGTTGTAGTCTATCCCCAGCGTGTCGGCCCATCGGTAGAGGTCGGTGGTGGCCACCAGCATCGTGTTGCCCTTGCTGGCTAGCCTCAGCACCGCCGCTCTCTGGTTGTCTATGTCCTCCTCGGTCACTATCATCACGGCCTTCGGCTCTTTGAATACGCTGTCTTTCTCCATCTGCCACAGTGTGCGCCGCTCCACGGTGTAGCCATGAGGCATGGAGGCAGCGAGCACGCTGTCGAACACCATGCAGCCGAAAGGCTGCGAGTCGTTATGGGCAAACGTGGGCACCCACTGGTACTTGCGGGGCATGCGGTATTCGGCGATGAGGAACGCGGTAAACAGCACGATGATGCCGATGATGAACTTCGAACGGGAACTCATGGCTCACCTCCTTTCTCTTCGGGACTCTGCACTATAGACCGTTGCAGCTCCTTCATCTCCTGGAACAGCTCTTCGGTGGCCTCGAAGTTGCCATAGCGCACGCGGACGAAATGGCTTGACAACTCGGCGAAGGCCTTATTGCCATACTCCCGGACATATTGCGAAGGAGTCTTCGACGGTTGCCAGTCTATGTGGTTTGCGTCGCTCAACTGTTTCAGCGTCTGCAGGTAGAGCAGACGCACGGCCTGACGGTAGTCCTGCCTTGAGAGGGCCTCGCGGATGCCTGTCTCGAAGTCCACCCCATAGATAGTGTCCTCCTGCACGTCGTAGTCAAGCCCCTCATCCTCCTTCCGCATGAAGAGCTTGGGGTTCTTCTTCCACACGAGCCAAGCTATGAACAGCACCAACAAGGCACCCAGAGCGATGAGCGAATAGTAGACCACATCGTTGTCAACCAACACGTCGAACGTCTCTTCTATCCATTCGCTAATGACCGTCGTCAGCCATTCTAACAGGTTCTGGCTACCACCGACAAGCTCTCGGTCGTAGTCGAACCGCGAATCGTGCTGAAACACGGCTAACTGGGCACTATCTAATTGAAGCGTATCCACTCTAATTACATTTTGGGAGCGTGGACGTCCCCGTCCGCCAACGATGCGGACGGGGACGTCCGCGCTCCCAGAGGTCTAAAAGTTGTCGAATTCGTCGAACTGCTCAATCTTCTCAACCACGCCTACGCCATCTATCTTGTCGGCAGCGTGTCCATACTGAATGGTCAGTCCCACTATGGTAAGGACCGAGGAGAACAGCATGCCCAGACACTGCAGCACGCAGGTGATGTACTCGGCAAAGGTATAGAATATGGAGCTGGTGAACGAGCCATCCAAATCGTTAGACAAGGTGAACACCATTTTGACGATGAACAGTATGTACCACGGTCCCATAGTGACCGTCTGAATGATACTGGCAATAATGCCGAGAACGAATACCACGGCAAAGATGCCGCCCCAGGTGGGGATGCCTAAGTGGAACGCCTTCTGGAAGGCAGGGATGATGCTGATGTCGTCCTCCAGCATATAGATGGGCGTTACCAGCATCATAGGCAGGGCCACGACAAGCAGGGCAATATAGAGCAGCATCAACGACATCAAACCGAAGCCCGGATTAATGACAAATGCTCCAGCCATCAGGCCGCCGAATACGAGCAACACCACTATCGCGATGACTATGGTGGCCAGCATCAGCATGCAGCTCCGTCGCAGACAGAACATCAGCTCAGGCTTCAGCTCCTCCGTCGTCAGGTTTTTCAGACGGTCTTCACCACGCGCCCTGTAAAGGCGCACCAGGGCATAGACCAAGGCGATTAACAGGGCGTAGGTAACCATGAAGGCAATGAGCATAGCACCCGCGTTGAGCAGGAACGACCCTACGTCGCTCCTTGGGTCTCCAACATTCTGTACCGCCATAATCAGCGACATGTAGCCGCTAAAGAAATGGTTCAAGAAGAAGGCCAGCACGATGCTACACGGCAGCATGAGGTAGATGAAATACTTCAGCTGCGTGCGCCAGCTCTCGCGCATAAAGCCGATGGTGTCGTTCAGCTTCTCGCTGAACGTACGGGTCTTGTAGAGTTCAATCTTTGCTCTTTCCATGACATCTTAAATATGGTAATACAATAAAATAATAGACAATGAAAGCGGCAGAGAGCAGGATGATGGCAAGCCGCACGGCGGCGGGCCACTCGGTATGACGGGTGATGAAGCTCTCTATGAAGCCAGCCAAACAGAACAACGGCACCGTGCCCACCACGATTTTCAATCCGCGCTTGGCCCCACGCTGGAAGGAGTAGAGCCGACTGTAGGTGCCGGGAAACAGCCAGCCGTTACCCATGGCGATGCCCGCCGCTCCAGCCACGATGATGCTCGAAATCTCGATGGTACCGTGGAGCCAGACGGTCAGCGCAGACTCCCACAGCAGGCCGTGCTGGGCGAAGAATGTCTGGAAGGCTCCTAACATTACGCCGTTGCGGAAGAGCTGGAAACCCGTGGCAAAGCTGGTGAACAGCCCCATGACGAAGACCAAGAACGACACGTAGATGTTGTTGATGGTAATCATGCCGAACATCGTGCTTTCTGGCATCGTCCCGTAGACACCCATCGGTTCGCCATTCTCAATGTTGTCGAGTGTCATTTCCACGTAGCTGTCACCCATGATGAGACGGGAGAAGTCGGGGTCGAGCCACTGCGACACCACGCCGACGAGCATGCTGACCACGAAGATTATCGCCGACAGGAGCAGTTCTTTGCGAGCCTCCCACATCGTCTGAGGAACCTCCTGCGTCCAGAATGTCAGCAGCCGGCTCCACCGTTCGCGCTTATTGCGATATATCTCGTTGTGCAGGGCCGAGGCCAGGTTGTTCAGATAGGTAGTGATGCGCGAGTGAGGATAGTGGGTCTGGGCGAAGGCCAGGTCGCTGGTCACGTCGATGTAGGCCTCGGCCACCTCATCAGGAGTCGAGATGCCTAAGCTCTCGGCCACTCCTTCGTAGCCGCGCCACTTCTCAATATTCTGGCGTATAAAGGTTACTTCCTTCACTGTTTCGCTGTCCGATACAGGCGTTCAAGGGGATTTGCAATCCCTGGTTTCTGCATTTAACGGTGCAAAGGTACAAATATTTTACGATTTACGATTTACAATTTACGTTTTTTTTGTACCTTTGCAGCCAACTTTGGGAGCGCGGGCGTCCTCGCCCGTATCTGTCGTGGGCGAGGACGCCCGCGCTCCCCTGATTTTAAGAATTAAAAATGGCAGAGACAGGTATACTGACAGGGCAATATGTCCGCATAGAACAGGCGGTGGCCAGCGTGGGCGACCGCATCCTGGCGCAGCTGATAGACTGGGGTGTGGTCTACTCCTACCTGACGATGGCAATATGGATAGAGGTGAAGCTAAAGATTGACGACCCTTGGGTGGTTATCATCACCTTGTTGATCTGGCTGTTCTACACGCCCTTCATGGAGTTGATGAACCAGGGACAGACGCTGGGCAAGAAACTGATGAAGATGCGCGTGGTGAAGGCCGACGGTTCCCGACCGTCTTTAGGAGCCTACATCATGCGCTGGATGCTGTTTCTGGTCGACGGGCCGTTGACCAGCTTCATGGGGCTGATACCCATGATTATGACCAAGAGCAACCAACGCTTAGGCGACCTGGCTGCCGGCACGGTGGTGGTGAAGCTTCAGAACTACAAGAAGATACAGGTGTCGCTCGACGAATACGACTACCTGGCAAAGAACTACACCCCCCGCTATGTCCAGGCCGCCGACCTGAGTCTGGAGCAGATTGAGATTATCCGTCGCACGCTGGTCCAGGCTAAGGAATCGCCTATCGACGCCAAACTGGCTCAACTCTCCGAGAAAGTGCAGCAGAAACTGAATATCAGCCATGCCGAGACTACCGATGAACAGTTCCTCCGTCGCATCGTGCGCGACTATCAGTATTATGCGATAGAAGAAATATGACCTTCAAAGATCCACTGCCCCAATACGACATCATAACCACAAAAAAAGGAAACCTTCGCAGGCTTCCTTTCCTTTTCCAAATGCCTTTCAGCAATTGAATGTTTCATAGGAAGATGTCTGTCTCACGACAATCAAATTCCGAAAATTTAACCTTAATAATCTAATACCATGAAAAACACAGTGCAAAGTTACAAATAATTATGAAACAATATGCAAACCTTGTGCAATTTTTAGTTTTATTTAACTAAACGAAGCGTTCTCATGGCGTTCATTACTGCTAGAACCGTCACTCCCACGTCGGCAAATACCGCCATCCACATAGTGGCAAGTCCTACGGTAGCAAGAAGCAGAACGGCGACCTTCACGCCAATAGCCATGATGACGTTTTCGCGAGCTATGCGCAGGGTGCGCCGTGCGATGGCGATGGCCGTGGCTACCTTCGAGGGCTTGTCGTCCATTATCACCACGTCAGCAGCTTCTATGGCTGCATCACTACCCAGGCCTCCCATCGCTATACCCACATCAGCACGTGCCAGTACGGGAGCGTCGTTGATGCCGTCGCCGACGAAAGCCACTACATGAGATTGACCATTGACCATTGACCGTTGACCATTGACCATTGACTGTTGACCATTGACCATTGACTGTTGACCATTGACCATTGACCGTTGACCATTGAGCCCATCAATAAAGCGAGCCTTGTCGTCAGGCAGCAGACTGGCATGCCACTCGTCAATGCCCAGACTCTCGGCCACTGTTGCAGCCACGTCAGGGCGGTCGCCAGTAAGCATCACCGTGCGACTGACTCCAAGCTGTCGCAACTGCTGGATGGTATCAGCACTATCGGCCTTTATGGTGTCACCAGTGAGAATGTGGCCAGCATACTCACCGTCGATGGCCACGTGGACGATGGTGCCCGCGTCGTGCTCGCAACTGCTCCACTGGATGCCCATAGCCTCCATCATTTTCTCGTTGCCCACGCAGACTTCTCTCACCTCATGGGAACCCAGACCCGATAGTGGGTCAGGTGCCTGTCCCCAAGACCCGTCAAGAGTTACCTTGGCGCGGATGCCATGACCCGCCACTTCGGCCACGTCACTTATCAGACAACCGTCGGTGGCCTCATCTGGGAAAGCATCGCGAAGGGCCACGCCGATGGGATGTGTAGAGTGATGCTCCACGTGAGCCGCCAAGTGAAGGATATCAGGGAAATCGGAATGGACGGCGGTAACGGCAAACTGCCCCTGCGTCAGCGTTCCAGTCTTGTCGAACACCACGGTGTCTACCTTCGCCAGCACGTCCATGAAGTTGGCACCCTTCACTAGGATTCCCCTGCGCGATGCACCACCTATGCCGCCAAAGAAGGTGAGCGGAACGGAGATGACCAGCGCACAAGGACACGACACTACGAGGAAGATGAGTGCACGGTGGAGCCAAGTGGTCAGCGCTACGCTAAATGATGAATGATAAATGATAAACGATAGCAGCGGCGGAATGACTGCGAGTGCGATGGCTGCGAACACCACGATGGGCGTATAGACACGGGCAAAGCGCGTGATGAATGTCTCGCTGCGTGACTTGCGTTCACCAGCGTTCTCAACCAAGGAGATAATCTTGGCCACGGTACTCTCGCCATATTCTTTAATTGTACGCACGCGAAGCACACCAGTCAGATTGATACATCCCGACAGTACCGTATCGCCAACGGCAGCATCACGGGGAACGCTCTCACCTGTCAGCGCGGCGGTATCGAGGCTCGTCGTACCTTCAACGACGATACCGTCGAGAGGAACTTTCTCTCCAGGGCGAATCTCGATGATGCTCCCCACAGCCACTGACTCCGGATTCACATCTCCCTGACTGACAACATGCGCCACGTCGGGCCGGATGTTCATCAGCTGGGCGATGCTCCTACGGCTCTGGCCTTCGGCATACTCCTCAAACATCTCGCCTACCAAGAAGAAGAGCATCACGAATACCGCCTCGGCAAACTCCGTCTCGGCACCAGGCATGAATCCGATGAGCAGGGCACCTATCGTGGCCACCGACATCAGGAAATGCTCATTGAACATGTCGCCATGCGCCACTCCCCTCGCCGCATTGAGCAAGGTTTCATGTCCGGCCATGAGATAGGGTACGAGATATACAAGCAACAGCTGCCAGGTAGACAATCCCGGACAGCATTTTTCTATGACTACTGCCGCCACCAGCAGTACTGCCGAAATACCTATTTGCCACAACTGTCCATGAAGCCCGCCATGTTCATGATGATGTTCGTGGTGGTGCTCATGGTGATGATGCTCGTGATGCTCATGGACATGCTGTTCCTCACATTCACATTTTCTCTGTTCCATATTTCTTTTAACTCCTTGGTTATGAGACGTTCATACTCTAGACCTAGTTGGTGGTCTTAAATTTTTCGGCAAAGGTACGGTGGAAAAATTGCAACCCAGTTGCAATGTTCAATGAATTTTTTGTACCTTTGCACCCGAAATTGCGAAAAGAGAACGTCTTATGAACGATAAACAAACCACGACAGGCATGAAGTCGCTGGCCAAGGACACCGCCATCTACGGCCTGTCAAGCATAGTCGGCCGCTTCCTGAATTATCTCCTTGTCCCGCTCTACACGGCCAAAATGACGGCCGAGAGTGGCGGCTACGGCGTCATCACCAACATGTATGCCCTTACGGCCCTGTTGCTGGTGCTGCTCACCTTTGGCATGGAGACCACCTTCTTCCGCTTCGCCACCCGCGAAGAGTCGGACCTCAATTTACCTCCACTCGCAGGAAGGGGAGTAGGGTCTCAACCCGCACGCGTATTCTCCACCGCCCTCATCGGCGTGTCTTCTGCTGCCACGCTTTTCTTCGTTCTGGTGCTCTTATTCCTCAAGCCGACGGCAGCTTTCCTGGGCTACGAGCAGACTCCGCAATATGTCTGGGTGATGGCTCTCACAGTAAGCATCGACGCCATCCGCGCCATTCCCTTTGCCTACCTACGCCAACAGAAAAAAGCCATCAAGTTTGCCACCCTGCAACTGCTCAATATCGCCATCAACATTGTGCTTAACGTAATCTATTACCTTGGCCTCGACGGCCACGACCCTGGTTACGCCTTCTACATTAACCTGGTGTGCTCCGTAGTGGTGACTCTCTGCTTGGCAAGCGAGATGATGGCCATGCGCTACGGCTTCAACCCAGCTCTTATGCGCCAAATGTTGGTTTATGCCTGGCCCATCGTGGTGCTCGGCATAGCAGGTGTCCTCAATCAGGTGGCCGACAAGATTCTCTTCCCCTTTGTCTATCCTGGCGAGGACATGCGCGAGCAACTTGGCATCTATGGTGCCTGTGTGAAGATTGCCATGATTATGGCCATGATAACCCAGGCCTTCCGCTATGCCTACGAGCCCTTCGTGTTTGGCAAGTCGCGTGATAAGGACAGCAACGCCGTGCAGGCCCGTGCCATGAAGTTCTTCATCATATTCACCCTCCTGGCCTTCCTCTGTGTGATGGGCTGGCTCGATGTGTTGAAATACATCATTCCCGAGAGCTACCATGCGGGCCTCCGTGTGGTGCCTATCGTAATGGCTGCTGAGATTATGATGGGTATCTGCCTCAACCTCTCCTTCTGGTACAAGCTGTCTGACAAGACTTACTGGGGAGCTGTCTTTTCCGGCATCGGTTGTGTGGTGCTCGTTGCCATCAACGTCATCTTCGTCCCCCACTACGGCTACATGGCCTGTGCATGGGCTGGCTTCGCGGGCTACGGCGTGTCTATGGTGCTATCCTACATCGTGGGGCAGCGTCTGCACCCCATCCCCTACCCTATGCAGAGCATCGCCTACTACGTGCTCGTCGCCTTCCTGTCCTGGCTCAGCATGGACTACTTCGCCGACATCCTGCCGCAATGGGGTTCCCTTGTCTACAACACGCTGGTTATCATCTTCTTCGTCACCATCATCGTCCGTCAGGACTTTCCACTCAGCAGCCTTCCTATCGTCGGAAAGTACTTTAAGAACAGCACAACTGGCAAGCAGACCGATTAACAAAATAGAATCTGTAAAAGTAAAACAAGTTGTTTTACCTCAGAGAAGTCCGTCCAAACCCTCAGAAAAAACGGCTTTTTCTCAGGTAAAACAACTTGTTTTACTTTGGTGATACCTGGTGGTTCTGCAAGCACGGCTCCTTCGCGCTGATGTACTTCGGCGACGGAACGCCTTCCATCGGCACCGTTGGCTCCTACCAGTTCCCCCAGGGCTACAAGATTGGCTTCATGGTGCGCGCCATGACCACTCATGATGGCGGCAAGAAGCAGGGCGAGGTCTATGGCGACGGTCGCCTGAACAACATGATCAACAACTACGGGAACTTCAGTAGTTCACACCTGGGCCCCGACGGCCCGCGTTTGGCATGGCTCACCGTCAACCAGAAGATCCTGATGTGCTGGGAGTCAGGTACCGATGCCGACTTCAACGACATCATCCTGGAGGTGGAAGGAGGCATTGAGCCTTTCGACACCATCCCCGAACTTGAGTCAGAGGTCTATACCTACTGCTTCGAGGATACACCCGTTGGCGATTATGACCTTAACGACGTGGTTATCAAGGCTGTAAGAAAGAACGAGACCACGGTGGAATACAGTCTGGTGGCCTGTGGCGCATACGACGAGCTGTTCATCCGCAACATTAATAGTGGTGTCATCCAGGACAATGCCGAGGTTCATTCCCTCTTTGGCAAGGCTCCGTTGCAGTTCATCAACACTTCGAGCGCAGGCGAGCATTGCGATCCTGTCGTCGTCACGAAGACTGTCGACAAGTCGTTCAGTTTCCTGAATGCCTCCACACAGCCCTATATCTACGACAAGACCACAAACACTACGATATACCTGGCAAAGAAAGGTCAGGATCCCCACGGTATCATGATACCTGACGATTTCGAGTATCCGTTGGAGCGAGTCTGTGTGAAAGATGCCTACAAGCAGTTCAACAACTGGGGAAAGAACCCCATTCTCTCTACACGCTGGTATGAGGCACCTACTGCATCAAGGGTATGCCGCTGGTAACATTGAGAAACAGGCGGGGATTTACTACTAGTAGGAATAATATCGCCGAGACATTACACTGATGTCTCGGCGTTTTTTCTACTGATCAGTTACAAATGCTCCGATTTTAAATAAATTATATAAATAATTTGGTGGCGTAGAAAAAATGTTGTAACTTTGCACGGGAAAACTAGCCTATGACACAATGAATCGTCTTCAGTTCACTTTTCTTTGCGCGTTCACGTTCATGGCCTCGCTTACTGCCCAGCCTCGCCAAGTAATAAACCTTGACTTCGGATGGCGCTTCTTTGCAGGTGATATGGAGAACGCTGCTGAAGGAGATTTGCAATCCCCGAGTTCATTGCACTTCGATGACAGCCAGTGGCGCACGCTCGACCTGCCCCATGACTTCCAGATAGAGCAGCCGTGGGTGGCTCCTGCCGCCGACGAGAAGGCCGACAACAGCGACGTCGCCGCCAACATCAAGAGCCGACTGTCGGCAAGAGGATTCAAGGAGATGGGCAAGGCGTGGTATCGCCAGCACGTCACACTTGATGACTCTCTGCGGCGTAAAAGGATTCTCCTCGACTTCGGAGGCATCATGTATACGGGCGATGTCTACGTCAACAGTCAGTACGTTGGCGGAACGGATTATGGTTACGTGGGTTTCCAGATAGATGTTACCGACAAGCTCCGCTTCGGACGCGACGAGAACGTCATAGCTGTGCTGGCTGACACCCGCGACCCGAAGGCCTCACGCTGGTACACCGGCGGTGGTTTGTTCCGCAGCGTCAAGCTCATCGTCACAGACCGCGATGTATACTTCGAACGCCATCCGCTATACATCACTACACGCGATAATAAATATGTGAACCTCTCTGTGGAGGTCACCTCACGCGGCAAGGACAAGAAGATGCCCGTACACGTGGAGATTCTAGACCCACAGGGAAAGACCGTCTGCGAGTATACCGATACTGTGAAGCGCAACACGCCCTCACGTACCGTGGAGCAACAGCTAAGGGAAGTGGAGATTTCCAGTCCGCAGCTTTGGGACACAGAGAATCCTAACCTCTATACGGCCAAGGTGACACTCATGCGGGAAAACGGAAAGGTGGCCGACGAGTACTCTGAGCATTTCGGCATCCGTACCGTGGAGTTCGGCCCTGACTATGGAATGAAGCTTAACGGACGCAAGGTGCTGCTCAAGGGCTATGCCAACCACCACTCGTTGGGCGCTCTCGGTGCTGCTGCCTATCCCCGCGCCATTGAGAAGCGTATACAGTTGATGAAGAGCTTCGGCATCAACCATATCCGCACCAGTCATAACCCCTATAGCCGTGAGTTCATCGAACTGTGCGACCAATACGGCATCCTTGTCGTCGACGAACTCTACGACAAGTGGACACGCCAGCACACCGGAGGGCGGAAGTCCTTCGAGGAGCACTGGCAGAGCGAGGTGCCCGAATGGGTGAAGCGTGACAGGAACTCACCCTGCGTAGTGCTGTGGAGCCTTGGCAACGAGCTGCAGCAAGACCCTAACCAGCCGTACAACGACTATGGAGTGACCATGTACCGTCTGATGAAGACACTACTCCAACGCTACGACAGCACGAGACTGGTCACCGTGGCCATGCACCCCCGCTTTCGTAACTGGCAGACCGACTCGCTGCCCTGCGACCTAGCAAAGATAACAGATGTACAGGCGTACAATTATAGATATATGTACTTCCCCGGTGACGGCCGCCGCTTCCCCTGGATGACATTCTACCAGAGCGAAGCATCCATTGCCGCAATGGGGCCTAACTTCTTTGAGATGAACCTCAATCGGGTCATAGGACTGGCCTATTGGGGTGCCATCGACTATCTTGGCGAGAGCCAAGGCTGGCCCGCAAAGGGATGGAACCAGGGCGTCTTCTACATCGACCTGGAGCCAAAGCCAAAAGCATACTTCATGAAGAGCTTCCTCAAGCCCGACGAGCCAGTGGTACATATTGCCGTTATCGACAGTAAGGGCGATCAGATGTGGAATGGCATCCAGACAGGTACCGACAACTTGAGCGACCACTGGAACAGAGACAATAGTCAAATAGCAAATAGTAAAATAGTAAATCTCCTCACTTTCACCAATGCCGAAGAGGTGGAGCTGCTCCTCAATGGCAAGTCGCTGGGTAAGAAGCAGAACCAAGTCAGCGACCCGAAGCAGCGCAACCAGATTCAATGGAGGGACATCGAATATCAACCAGGCACGCTCGAGGCCATCGCCCGTAACAATGGCATAATCGTTGCCCGCCACAAGATAGAAACCACCGGCCCCGCCATCCGCCTTATCGCCGAGCCCGACCTCGACGCAACGCCCGAAAAGCGTAGCCAAATCGTAAATCGTAAATTCGTAAATCGTAAATGGTTTGCTGACGGCTACGACCTCCAGCACGTGCGCATCGTGGCAGTCGACAAGAAAGGCCGACGTGTGCAGACGGCCACCGATGAGGTGACATTCTCCATCGAGGGCAACGCTCAGATTGTCGGTGTCATCAACGGCGACATGAACAGCAATGAACTGACTGCAGGATGGTCAATGGCCAATGGTCAATGGTCAATGGTCAACACCCGTAGCCTCTTCAACGGAACTTGTACCGTCATCCTACGCTCCACGTGCCAGCCTGGCCCTGTCACCCTTACTGCCACCTCTAAGGACATGAAACCAGTAAGGCTCGTTATGACTACCCAATAAAGACAGACCCTATATATAATAATGTGTAAGCCCCGTTGTTCTTTCGACGGGGCTTGATATTAGTCAAGACTTCGTCTTTTTCTCCGACTTTTGAAAAAAAAGTCCGAAAAAATTTTGGTGGTTCGGAAAAAAGCAGTACCTTTGCACCCGCTAAACGAGAAACGCCTCTTCGGGACGCCTCGCGAGGCACTCAGGAAAGAGTTCTTTGAAAGATTTACATAGACAGAAGAAGTAGTACAAGAAGCAGCGGCCGTAGCCCCCTAAGTTAGGGGGTTGGGGGTCTGAACAAGGCACTCATGCGGCCGTTGGGTAAATGAAACGAACCGTTCAATTCGCTTATACATATTATAATATATATAAGCGCAATAGTTTACTTGAACTTTTTGATCCGTCCTTTGTCAGTTCAGACAGAGCGCGTCCCGCGGTTGTTGCCGCGGGGTGTCTCGAAGATACATTTTTACAATGGAGAGTTTGATCCTGGCTCAGGA
>JAFVFY010000026.1 GCA_017475265.1 Prevotella sp.
CGAAGGTACTGCTCACAAGATTCCTCGTCCTGGAATCGCTTGCCAAACTCTATAAGTTTCATGACTGTCGTATTTTTGTGCAAAGGTAGTGATTCTACGGGAAACTACCAAATTATTTGTCGGAAAAATGCGGATAATCATTTTCCATTTACTATAGTTAATCAGAAGAACCGTCCCCGTGATTTCCAGTTGCTATTGTTTCTTTAATGCTTCTGTCACTACCAAATCTGCCGGCAACCACTTTACGCTATCCAACTCATCTTTCGCCAGCCACTTCGCCGCCTCGTGCTCATTCAAATGCAACGCCTCCGTCATCAGAGAACACAGGTAGCAATGCATTTTTAGATGAAAGGCAGGATAATCATACTCCACCGTACATAGAAAATCATCCACGCTAATCTTTGCAGACAGTTCCTCGCGAATCTCCCTCACAAGTGCTCCTTCCGGTGCCTCGCCAGCTTCTATCTTTCCGCCAGGAAATTCCCACCAGTCCTTAAAATCTCCATACCCCCGCTGAGTGGCGAAAATGCGACCCTTGTCATCGCGAATAATTGCTGCTACGACTTCTATCTGTTTCATAATTATGCAATTTCTTTCATTCTTGCAAAATGCATCACGCTTCCGGGAATCGGTTCTACCATATTCCAACGTATCTGCATTTGCATTCGATTTCCTAAATTCTTATACTCCCAGTCGCTCAGGGTTACACGGCCCAAATAGACATATCCCATTGTGCGAGCCTTGTCCTCAACAAAATTCTTCTGTTCACGGACAAACAGCAACATCGTCTGTGTCTGATTGATATATGCCTGCCCCTCATTCGATTCTGGTCTGACCCGATTCTGCGTGTCCCATTGAAACAGATAGGGAGACAACGCCTTGTCGTCGTAATCAGTCGTAGAACCTTCTTCGCGATTCTTGATGATATCGACAAACATTGCCTCCACATTCAGCTGTTTGTTGCGTTCCACACCCTCGCGAGCCGACGATTTCCGTGCCAACGTCGATGTCCCGATGGCCACCTGAATCTGTGCCTTTGTATAAACGCCGTGAAGCTTCAGTGGGAAATTTGGCAGCAGGGAGTTATCTGGCTTCTCGTATGCCTTGTTTCCCTGAATCATTAAGCCTATAACCTCAGCAAGTTCTTCGTAGAATAGCTTGTCAGCAGCAAGGGCATCAACCATCTCTTGGAGGTTTTCAAATCTTCCAGCCGTTTCAAATAGGTCGTAATAGAGCATCAGCAATCGTTTCTGGTCAACAGCATTCAGACTGTTTACACTCACTCTAAACTCCCGTTTAGCAAGTTGCTCGATAAAACTCAAATAGGAATAAGAGTCCGTTGCCGACCACTTGCGGAACACAGCACGGCTTAGTTCCTCATTAAACCGAGATTGCTCTTTGCTCACTCCAGCCTCAAACAATATCTGATTCCACGTTCTCCCTTTGTAGAGCTTATCTACGGGCATCTGATAGATTCTTGCGAAATTGGAGAGCGTAAGCGGAACGGAGTGATGTCGTTCAAAGTTTTGTACCAAACCAAGAACCCGTCGAGCCGTAAAACGCTGGATAGCACCTCTGATATTCTGAAGAATATACTCCTTTGCCTTTGGCTCCAGCATGATGCGACAGCCCAACGGCAGGTGAGGACAATCGCGCTCCATCTCTTCAATTACACTCATCGAAGTGCGCCCAAGCATCACTCTCATTCGGTCGGAATAGTTGAACTCTGCACGACTGTTACCCACATAGTCAAAGATGTCCACATGCGTTTTGCCCTCGGCCTTGCGTAATCCTCGGCCAAACTGCTGGATAAACACCGTGAGACTTTCCGTGGGACGAAGGAAAAGGATGGTGTCCACTTCAGGAATATCCACACCCTCGTTGAACATATCTACCACAAATAGGTAGTTGATTTCCTTGTTCTTCAAACGGCGATAAAGCGGTGCTCGCATCTGCGCATTCTCACTGGTCAGCACATCAGCCTTCAATCCACAAAGTGTAAACTTCGAGGCCATATATTTGGCATGTTGTTGATCTACACAGAAGCATAATGCCCTAACGTCACGAATATCAGGAAGGTACTTTTGCAACGACTGCAAGATGACTGCAGTTCGTGCATCATTATAGCTATATATGTGAGAAAGCTCAGACGCCACATAGTGTCCCTTATCCCAAGCCACCCCAGAATAATCCACAGAGTCTGTGATTCCATAATAATAGAATGGAGCAAGCAAGCCTTTGTTCAGCGCATCATCAAGACGTATCTCAGCAGAAATGGTACCATCGAAGTCCTGCGTGATGTCCTCGCCATCCATACGTTCTGGCGTAGCCGTCAGGCCAAGTAGCACCTTGGGGGTAAAGTGGTCGATAATTTTACGATAGGAAGATGCTGCCGCATGGTGCACCTCGTCTATGACGATATAGTCGTAATAGTCCGCAGGCAATTGAAGATTATCCAGACGATTATTAAGCGTGTCCTTAGATGCAAACACATGTTCATAGTTCGTAGGCTCTTCGCCACCATACCATTTCTCTCCAAAGTTATAATCGCTGAGTACTTGCCGGAATGTCAACAGACTCTGACGCAGGATCTCTTCACGATGTGCGATGAATAAAAGTCGTGCTCGTTTGTTTGTTTCAGCAAAAGCCTTATAGTCGCTCGCGGCCATTACGGTCTTACCCGTTCCTGTAGCGGCTACTACAAGATTGCGCCAATGCCCACGCACTTCCCGCTCAACCTGAAGACGCTCCAATATTTCCTGCTGATAGTCGAAAGGACGTATCAGTTGTAGCAGGTCGAAGTCAATCGCATTATCCGATTCCGCGCCCAGTGCAACTTTCAATCGCTCGTCGTCTTCTCCGCTGACAAAGGTTTCATAGCCTTCTGCCCACCAAGAAGCATCAAATGCCCCCATGATGGTTTTCATCATTCGAGGCTGCTCCATCTGCGTCACTTTCACGTTCCATTCAGCACCGGTATCAAGGGCTTGCTCAGAAAGATTAGAAGAACCAATATATGCAGTATTGAACCCTGTGTTGCGCAGGAAAATATATGCCTTTGCGTGTAGTCGCTCGTCTGTAATGTCGTAAGTGATTTTTATTTCTGTATTATTGAGTTCTGCCAGTTTCTTTACGGCTTCAAAGTCGGTTGCCTTCATATAGGTCGTGGTAATCACCTTTAGCTTTCCCCCTCTGTTGGTGAACTCCTTCAACTGTGGCAGTATTAGTGCAAGTCCACGTTTTTTGATAAACGACACCATCAGCCGTATTTCATCGGCTGAGGCTATTTCCTTTTGTAATTCTGTATATAGCTTAATGCCTTTCCCTGTGAAAAGTGCTCCGTTCACCAGTCCCTTCATCGGCATAATCTCCTCCAATCGCTTCGCCAAGTCGGGATAGTCCGATTGCGTTTTGTCAATCACAGCTGTCAGTATCTTCGCCTGTGCGGACAACAGATTTCCTGATTCCAAATGAAACTCATCAATAAGCTTTTTGATGATGGCATTAGCCAGATTCACTCCTTTTCTAATTTCATCCTTTTTCTGCTCTTCAGCATCAGCATCATCAACACCTTTCAAATCGGAAACGTCCGACAGCATCTGTTCAAAGATACCTGTCAGATACATTGCAAGCAGCTTGGAGACCTCATGCCGCTCTATAGTCCGCTCCCCTATATAGAACTGTTTCCTGTCTATCGAAGCGATTTTCTCCTCAAATAGCTGATTTATAATCTGTTCGTATATTCCGATTTGCATAACCCCCAAAAATGATTGTTAGTGTTCTATAAACCTTTCCTATCCATGTCGTTATTGCTCCGTTACACCTAAAATGTTCTTACTACCTTGACCTTTGGTCGAGCCTGTTCTCGCTCGGCATACTGAAAGCGAGCTTTCGTCTGCCCTCGCTCATTCGCAGCCTTAACTACGACTCTTCTGTTTTGTCCTCGGCATGTTCGTCCTCGAACGACTGGATTTCTGCTGCAATGGTCTTTTGCAGTTCTTCCTTAGGAATAATCAGTTTGTAGTCGGCTACACCAATGGGCTTGGTCATGCCCTCAAGTGCCAACTCCACATCCAGACGGTCTTTCTCGGCACAAAGGATGATGCCAATGGATGGTTTCTCACCTTCCTGACGCTTGGTGCGGTCGAGAAGGGAGAGGTGCTATGAAACACTTCATTGGCATACTGTGTCTGCACGGCAGGCAGCGTGGACTCGAAGTTGTTGTCAGCAGAAGGAACAGAATGCGTCTCGTGCATCCCCAACTTGATGGCATTCAGGAGCAGATCGCGATTCCAGCCTTTAGCGATAGACTCTTTGGCATAGTAAAGTGTGTCGCCATCGCTTAAATCTTTATTCAATAGCAACAAATTCTGGGACCAAGGCAAAAGTGCTACGCTCCGTAGCAGTTTTTCATCACAGTCCTTGTATCGTACATAAAAAGACTTCATGTTCCAAAGTTGACGTGGCGACAATCCCATGTCGGGATAGCGTTCTTTCAAGTCAACGGATAAACGTTTGACGACACCGCTTCCATGCTTGCTCTCCAGTTTTCTCTCATAAAGAAGCCTGCCAATCTTCCAATAGGTATTACTGGATGAGGCGGCAATGTGGCGAGCAATATTTATTCGTGCATTCTCTATTACTGCTACGGTCTGTAGCAGTAATTCGTTATATTCGTTTTTCTGGATTGGAACTAGTTCTTCTGCCATTGATTTTGTCTTAGGTTTTGTAATTTGCCCACAAAGTTACTGAAAAAAACTATAGTGTGGAAAGAAATTTGCAAAAAAGTAACAAATGAACTAGATTTTGTTGCATTTCTCGATAATATTGTGTATCTTTGCGCTGTCAAATCGACGATGTTTCAATGAATAACTAAAATATGACCGCTATGGAAGAAAAAGAACTGAAAGCGAAAGATATACCAACGAAGTATCCCTTGTGTTTCAACGATGAGTGTGGGGATAAGGACAAGTGCATGCATTATCAGGCCAGGCTACTAATGCCCAAAGACCGATACAGCGGCTCGGCGGTCTATCCTACTGCCTGGGAGGACGGCAAGTGCCGATGTTTCCGTGAGAAGAGACTGGTGAAGAAAGCGTGGGGCTTCACGAAACTCTATGATAACGTTCCTAAACGACAAAAGGCTGAGGCCCGCCATTGTGTGCATGCATTATTCGGCTTCGGAAATGGGCCTTACTATCGAGTGCATCACGGTGAGAATATGCTCTCGCCCAAACAGCAGGAAGAGATTCTGGCGGTTCTCGCCAAGTTCGGCAGCATCGAGGGCATAGAGTTTGACCACTATGTTATAGATTGGGATTTTGAGTCAACAAACTCTTGATATACGCTTCGATATCTGGCGAACTGACGTTGTAAATGGGCTGGGTCAGGCTGAGTAAGGATTCCCACCTTGGGAACAAAACGTTCCCAACGTGGGAACAATTCATTCCCGGCGTGGGAATAAAACGTTCCCACAGTGGGAATAAATAGAGAGCCAAATGAATTATCAAAAATGTCCTATAGCAGTTGTTATTAATACAGGAATCCCAGCAGCCAGAGCGGGATGAGGTTGCCCTTGCCTATTTCCGTGTTGTAGCGGGCGTAGATGGTGTCGGGGGCATAGTGTGCGTGAGGTGAGTTGGCATCACAGATGACGAACTTCAGTTTTTCGTCCACGGTGTAGTACTTGTTTCGCCCTTCCTGGTTCACCTTATGGTCTTTCCACAGCGAGTTGACGAAGAAGGTCTCCATAGCGTCCTGCTTCTCCACATTGATAGGGTAGATGGCGTAGAGGAGGTTGGAGTTGTGGAGCATCACCTTCGACGGCTTCTTCGGGAAGTCCTCGCCCACGGGGTAAATCATATTGAGCAGACGGGCATCGGTGAGATACTTGATGTAGTTCATCACCGTGGCCCGCGAGGTCTGTATGTCCTGTGCCAGCTTCGACACGTTGGGGGCTTTCGCTCCTTCCTCGGCAATCTCATAGAACAGCTTCTTGATTTTCGTGAGGTATTTCAGCTCTATCTGCTTGACGAGCAGGATGTCCACCTCGGTCATCATGTTCATGGTCTTGAGCAGGTTCTCCGAGTAGTTGCGGTGTTCCTGGAAGAAGGGGTAGAAACCATGATGGATATAGTCTTGGAAATACTTTCGAGGCGATGCTTTCGGCAATATCTGCTTGACAATATTCTCGTGATCGCTCAGAATATCTTCTAAAACGTAGGGCTTGAAGTCATTACCTGTGAGGAGGTTAAGGAACTCGCGGAAGGAGAATCCTCGGAGGTTGTAGCTCTGTACAATGCCGTTCAGCTCGGGGTTCTCATCCTTCAGTCGCATGACGCTACTGCCGGTGAACACAATCTTCAGACCCGGATAGAGGTCGTAGCAGCGACGTAGTTCCTTCGACCAATCGGGCTGTTTGAACACCTGGTCGATGAGCAGCACGCGACCTCCTCGGTGATAGAAATCACCGGCGAAGTCGGCAATTCCTCGGCCCTGGAAGTAGAAGTTGTTCATGTTGACATAGAGGCATTGCTTGTCCTCGAGGTCGAAGTGCTCACGGGCATACTGGAGCAGGAACGTTGTCTTGCCCACGCCACGAGTGCCTTTGATGCCAATCATGCGGTGACTCCAGTCAATCTCGTCCATCAAAGTACGACGGACAGGTGCATTGACATGCTCTACCAGGTATCTGTGTGTTCGGAAGAAAGCCTCCATTTATCAATTAAGTTAGAATGGCAGACCGCGCATCCGTTCTTCTACGTCGTTGGGGTGATAAGGTATCCGCTTGTGGCCCATGAAGCGGCAGCCACCCTCCATGATGAGAATGTCATCCTCAATGCGTATGCCACCGAAGTCCTTGTACTCCTCAATCTTGTCGTAACAGAGGAAGTCCTTGAAGCGGTCTTCGCTGCGCCAGAGGTCGATGAGGTGGGGGATGAAGTAGATGCCCGGCTCGTCGGAGAGGATGAATCCTGTCTCCAGGCGACGACCCATGCGCAGACAGTTGGTACCGAACTGCTCCAGGTTGGGACGTGTCTCGTCGTCAAAGCCAACGTAAATCTGACCGAGACCCTCCATGTCGTGCACATCGAGCCCCATCATGTGACCTAGTCCGTGGGGGAAGAACATAGCGTGGGCACCGGCGGCAACAGCCTCTTCGGTATCACCCTTCATCAGTCCCAGCTCCTTCAGCCGGTCGGTCATCATACGGGCTACGGCGAAGTGTACGTCAGCCCATTTCACACCAGGCTTGGCCACGTCGAGCACATAGTCGTGACATTCCTCCACGATACTGTATATCTCCAGCTGCTTCATCGTGAACTCTCCATCGACGGGCATGGTGCGGGTGTGGTCTGAGGCATAGCCCTCTAACTCACAGCCAGCATCACAGATGACCAGCCTACCCCTCTCCATCACGGCATCGCTGGGTGTGCCGTGCATAATCTCACCATGCTGGGAGAATATGGTCGAGAAGGAATTGCCATGAGCCAGCGAGAGAGCCACGCCGTCTACCTGTCCGGCCACCTCGCGCTCGGTCTTACCCGGATGAATAAGGTCCATAGCCTTGACGTGCATCTCGTAACCGATGTCGCAGGCACGGTCAATGAGGTCTATCTCCTGCAGCTCCTTGTGAGAGCGCATCTTCACCACGGCCTTGATAAGCTCCACCGAAGCGGCCACTTTCTGTTTAGAGGGATGTATGCCCATCAAGTCCATGATTTGTATCATGTTGTCGTGACGGTAGGGAGGCAGGAAATGAAGGCATTTACTATTTGACGATTTACAATTTACGATTTCAGCGAGCTGTGAGAGTGGGGCGGTCTTGGTTATGCCCACCTCTGCGGCAAGGTCGCTGACGGAAGGCGTGTAGCCCATCCATACGATGTCGTCAACGTCGATGTCATTGCCCAACAACCATTCCTGGTCATTGTCAATATCGATGACACCCACCAATCCATCGCGCTTCTGTCCGAAGTAGTAGAGGAAGGTGGAATCCTGGCGCATGGGGGCGTATGTATTGTTGGGATAGTTCTTGGGCGACTCATTGTTGCCAAAGAGCACGATAATGCCCTTGCCCACCAGGCGTTTCAATTCCGCACGGCGGCGGATATAGGTTTCTTTGGTAAACATTATCTTTGATAATTATATAAAAAAGTTATACTTCAAATCCCAATTCGCGAGCCATCTGCCTGATAACCTTCACATCAACGGTGGAATAGTCCGACTTGTCGTAGATGGCAAGGAGAGCTATCTGCCCCTCATGCTCGGCTATGATGACATCGTTGGCCGTGATGACACGGGCACCGCCGGCCTTACCACGTCCCTTGGAAGCAATGGGCATACGAATTTTGCGAATGCCGGGATAGAGTTCTGCACCTTGGAGGGGATTCTTTTGAAGTTCTTTCTTAAAATCCTCGAGGTCATCCTTAAAGCTGTGATAACGTTTCTTCAGTTTCTTGGCTTCTATAAGAAAATTGTTGTGAGGCTTAATCTCGTAGCTCATCCATCATTTCCTCCCAAGTTGTGAATTTGTCCGACTTCCCAGTTTCTAAGTATTCCTTCCAATCTTTCATGGCCTGACATACTTGTGGCGTAATGTCCCGTTTCGGTTTCTTTTTCTTGGCTGGGACTGGCGTAAGGCGATAGCTGCCCCGGCGTGATCGCAGAATCACGCGCTCGCCATTGTCTACCATGTTGAGGTATCGCGTCTGGTTAGAGCGAAACTCGCTTGTGCTTACTACTGTCATAATCTTAACTGTTCGTGAAGTTCGTGGTTAAAAAACAATTCGTTCAATTCGTCAAATTCGTTGTTTTATTAGAATCACTTCTTCTGTAAGTACTCATCCATGTGCTGGGCGGCACGTCGTCCGTCGCCCATGGCGAGGATGACGGTGGCACCACCGCGCACGATGTCTCCGCCGGCGAAAATCTCCGGATGGTTCGACTGCATGTTCTCGTTCACCACGATGGTGTTCTTGCGTCCCAGCTCCAGGCCTTGGATGCTCTTCGGCACTAGCGGGTTGGGACTTACGCCGACGGCCACGATGACCTGGTCTACGTTAAGCGTCACGGTCTTACCCTCCACAGGCACAGGACTGCGGCGTCCGCTGGCATCGGGTTCGCCAAGCTCCATCACCTGAAGGATAGCCTGACACACGGCACCCGTCTCGTCGGCCTTGTACTCTATTGGGTTGTGCAGCGTTAAGAACTTGATTCCCTCTTCTTTAGCATGTTTTACCTCTTCCAATCGTGCAGGCATTTCCTGTTCCGAACGACGGTAAACCAACGTCACCTCAGCCCCCAGGCGCTTGGCCGTGCGGCAGGAGTCCATTGCGGTGTTTCCGCCGCCTACTACCATCACATGCTTACCAAGGTTGATGGGTGTGTCGGTAGTTGGGTCGGCAGCGTCCATGAGGTTCACACGGGTGAGATACTCATTACTCGACATGATGTTGATGGCATTCTCGCCGGGGATGTTCATGAAGTTAGGCAGACCAGCTCCACTACCTACGAAGATACCCTTGAATCCCAGTTGCTCAAGATGTTTCACCGTAATGGTCTTGCCTACGATGACATCCGTCTCGAAGTGCACGCCCATCTTGCGCAGACCCTCTATCTCCACGTCAACAATCTTGTTGGGCAGACGGAACTCGGGGATGCCATATTTCAGCACACCGCCAATCTCATGAAGTGCCTCGAAGACATAAACGTCGTAGCCCTTCTTCACCATATCACCGGCAAAGCTGAGTCCGGCGGGGCCAGAACCCACGACGGCAACCTTGATGCCATTGGAGGGAGCCATGTCTGGCAGACTGATGTTCCCGCTCTCACGCTCATAGTCGGCAGCAAAGCGCTCCAGATAGCCGATGGCCACGGGCTTGGAGTTCATCTTCAGGTGTATACACTTGCTCTCGCATTGCTTCTCCTGCGGACAAACACGACCGCAGACAGCGGGCAGGGCTGATGTCTGCTTCAGCACCTTGGCAGCAGCAAGGATGTCGCCGCGCTCAATATTCTTAATGAATCCTGGGATGTCGATGTTCACAGGACAACCCTCCACACAAGAAGGCTTTCCGCAGTCCAGACAACGCTTAGCCTCCGTCATGGCCATCTCCTTCGTCAGACCGATGTTCACCTCCTCAGTACGGGTGGTGGCACGATAGACGGGGTCGAGTTCGGGCATAACGACACGTTCGATGGCCATGCGCTCCTTGGGCTTCATTGAAGCGCGCAGTTCTTTGCGCCAGTCTTCCCCCAGCTCCTCCAAAGGAGCGGGTGCCTGGTTACTATTTGCCTTTTCTGGGGAAGAAAGTATATCAACATCCCCTCCTTTGGAGGGGCTTGGGGAGGCTTCCACTTGTTCTGCATAGTGCTCCATCTCCTCCTGCTCGGCCTTCTTGAAGGTTCCCATGCGCTTGAACATCTCGTCCCAGTCGACAAGGGCACCGTCGAATTCAGGGCCGTCGATGCAGACGAACTTCGTCTTGCCGCCGATGGTCAGTCGGCAGGCACCGCACATGCCCGTACCATCCACCATGATGGTGTTCAGCGACACCTCGCAGGGGATGCCATGCTTCTGAGCCGTCAGGTTGGAGAACTTCATCATGATGGGAGGACCGATGGCAAATACCTTGTCCACATGTTCCTGCTCAATGAATTTCTCGATGCCCACGGTGACAACACCCTTCTCGCCGTAAGAGCCGTCGTCGGTCATAATAATCACTTCATCGCTGCTCTCTCTCACCTTGTCTTCCAGGATGATAAGGTCCTTAGAACGACCAGCCATAACGGAGAGGATTCGGTTGCCAGCAGCCTTCAACGCCTGTATGATGGGCAGCATGGGAGCCACGCCCAGACCACCTCCGGCACAGACTACCGTACCATAATTCTCTATCCGTGTGGGGTTACCCAGAGGGCCTACCACGTCGGTTACGTAGTCGCCAACCTCTAGGTCGCAAAGCTTCGTTGACGACAGTCCCACCTTCTGCACCACCAGCGTGATAGTGCCTTTCTCAATGTCGGCTGCGGCAATGGTCAGCGGCATGCGCTCACCCTTCTGTCCTACACGTACAATTACAAAATTACCCGCCTTGCGACTCTGTGCAATCAGCGGAGCCTCAATCTCGAAGAGGAAAACTTTCTCCGAGAACTGCTCTTTACGTACAATCTTATTCATTAGTAATTTGTTTTAATGTATCGCTTTAAGGGCACAAAAGTACAAAAATATGTTGAGCGAAACAAACTATTTGCAGAAAAACAGCAAAAATTAACATGTCCCGCCCGTTGTGATATTTTGAATTCTGAAAACTAAGTGGGGAGAAATTCGTGGGTGTTATTTCAAGAAAAGTGAATGAATATAAATTATTTGTTAATTATTTTGCTGTAATGACAAATTTAAGTACCTTTGCAGACTAGTATATTTACCTTATTATATAATAATACACTAAACATCAAACTATGTCAAACATTAAAGAGAAACTCTTCACCGAGTTTACCGCGCCTACCAAACAAGAGTGGTTGGACAAGATCGAGGTGGACTTGAAGGGGGCCGACTTCCAGAAGCGCCTCGTGTGGAGAACAAACGAAGGTTTTAACGTGCAGCCTTTCTATCGCCGCGAGGACTTGAAGGACCTGAAGACACCCGACGCTCTGCCGGGCGAGTTCCCGTTCGTCCGCGGCAACAAGAAAGACTCAAACGAATGGTACGTCCGCCAGAACGTCGTTGTTGGCGGCGACCCTGTGGCTGCCAACAAGAAGGCGCTCGACCTGCTGATGAAGGGCGTCGACTCTATCGGCTTCAAGCTGGGGCACGACGAGGTGAGCGCCGATTACATCGACGCGCTGCTCAAGGACATCCGCCTCGACATTGTGGAGGTGAGCTACCGCGCTTGTCTGCGCCACGCTCTCGAGCTGGCCGACCTGCTGGTGGCCTACTTCGAGAAGATGGGCTACGACAAGGAGAAGATTGTCGGCGGTGTGGGCTTCGACCCCATCGAGCGCATGCTGATGAAGGGCAAGGACTCGTCGTTCCTGCTGCCCGACATGCCGAAGCTCGTCGAGAAGCTGAAGGACTATCCCAACCTGCGCTGCGTGATGGTGCACAGCGACCTGCTGAACAACAGCGGTGCCTACATCGTTCAGGAGCTGGGCTACGCCCTCGCCTGGGGTAACGAGTACCTGCAGGAGATGGTGGATGCTGGCGTCGATGTGGATCTCGCCGCCAAGAAGATCAAGTTCTACATGGGCATCAGCGAGAACTACTTCATGGAGATTGCCAAGTTCCGCGCCGCCCGCCTGCTTTGGGCTCAGATTGTTAAGCAGTATGAGCCGAAGTGCGACTGCGCCTGCAAGATGGTCATCAACGCCTCGACGTCTACGTACAACCAGACGGTTTTCGACTCTTACGTCAACCTGCTCCGCTCGCAGACGGAGGCCATGAGTGCCGCCCTCGGAGGTGTTCACTCGCTGGTCGTTACGCCGTTCGATGCTCCCTACGAGAAGCCGACTGAGTTCAGTGAGCGCATTGCCCGCAACCAGCAGCTCATCATCAAGGAGGAGAGCCACTTCGACCGCATCGTTGACCCAGGAGCCGGTTCCTACTACATCGAACACCTCACCGACGCCCTAGCACAGGAGGCCTGGAAGCTCTTCCTCAAGGTTGAGGACGAGGGCGGTTTCCTCGCTGCCGTCAAGGCCGGAACCGTGCAGGCCGACATCAACGCCACGAACGTGAAGCGTCACGGCGATGCTGCCAAGCGCAAGGAGTTCATCCTCGGCACCAACCAGTTCCCCAACTTCACCGAGAAGAGCGAGGGCAAGGAACCGATGGCCTGCGACTGCTGCGCCACACACGCTGGCGACCCCGACGTGCCCGCTCTGAAAGCCAGCCGCTTGGCCTCCGACTTCGAGGCCCTGCGTCTGACCACCGAGAAGGCCGCCAAGGTGCCCGTCGCTTTCATGCTGACCATCGGCAACCTCGCTATGCGTCAGGCCCGTGCACAGTTCTCTTGCAACTTCCTCGCTTGTGCTGGCTACAAGGTCATCGACAACCTCGGCTTCAAGACCGTCGAGGAGGGTGTCGATGCAGCCCTTGCTGCTGGTGCCGACATCGTTGTCATCTGCTCCAGCGACGATGAGTACGCCGAGTACGCCATCCCCGCTTTCCAGTACCTCAACGGCCGAGCAATGTTCGTCGTAGCTGGTGCTCCCGCTTGTATGGAAGACCTCAAGGCCGCCGGCATCGAGAACTACATCCACGTAAAGTGCAACGTCCTCGAAACGTTGAAAGAATATAACCAGAAACTTGGCATTTAAAGAATAGGAGACTTGAATTATGCGCAAACAATTTAAAGATATTGATATCTATGCAGGCATCAAGGCTCAAGATGGTGCCAAGTGGATTAAAGACAATGGAATCGTAGAGAACTGGAAGACCCCCGAGCACATCGAGGTACGTCCCGTCTATACGAAAGAAGACCTGGAAGGTATGGAGCACCTCGACTTCGCAGCCGGTATTCCTCCTTACCTCCGTGGCCCGTATTCAATGATGTACCCCTTCCGCCCGTGGACCATCCGCCAGTATGCAGGATTCTCTACCGCAGAAGAGTCTAACGCCTTCTATCGCCGCAACCTCGCCAGTGGCCAGAAGGGCCTCTCTGTAGCCTTCGACCTGCCCACCCACCGTGGCTACGACCCCGACAACCCCCGTGTCGTAGGCGATGTGGGTAAGGCTGGTGTGAGCATCTGTAACGAAGAGAACATGAAGGTGCTCTTCTCGGGCATCCCCCTCAACAAAATGTCGGTCTCTATGACCATGAATGGTGCCGTGCTGCCCATCCTGGCTTTCTATATCGTGGCCGGACTGGAGCAGGGTGCCCAGTTGGAGGAGATGGCCGGTACCATCCAAAACGACATCCTGAAGGAATTCATGGTACGCAACACCTATATCTATCCCCCCGCATTCTCGATGAAGATCATTGCCGACATCTTCGAGTACACCTCGCAGAAGATGCCTAAGTTCAACAGTATCTCCATCTCGGGCTACCACATGCAGGAGGCCGGTGCTACGGCCGACATCGAACTGGCCTACACGCTGGCCGACGGCATGGACTATCTGCGCACGGGTGTCAATGCCGGTATTGACGTCGATGCCTTCGCCCCGCGCCTCTCGTTCTTCTGGGCCATCGGCATGAACCACTTCATGGAGATTGCCAAGATGCGCGCAGGCCGTCTGCTCTGGGCCAAGATTGTGAAGAGCTTCGGCGCCAAGAACCCGAAGTCGCTCGCCCTGCGTACCCACTCGCAGACTTCCGGCTGGTCGCTCACTGAGCAGGATCCCTTCAACAACGTGGGCCGCACCTGTATCGAGGCTATGGCTGCCGTGCTGGGTCACACCCAGTCGCTCCACACCAACGCCCTCGACGAGGCCATTGCCCTGCCGACAGACTTCTCCGCTCGTATCGCCCGTAACACACAGATCTACATCCAGAACGAGACGAAGGTCTGCAAGCAGATTGACCCGTGGGCAGGCTCTTACTACGTGGAGACCCTGACCAACGAACTCGTCCACAAGGCTTGGGAGCACATCCAGGAGATTGAGAAGCTTGGCGGTATGGCCAAAGCTATCGAGACCGGTCTGCCTAAGATGCGTATCGAAGAGGCTGCTGCCCGCACGCAGGCTCGCATCGACTCTGGCGTGCAGACCATCGTCGGCACCAACAAGTACCGTCTAGAGCATGAAGACCCCATCGACATCCTCGAGGTGGACAACACCGCCGTGCGCAAGCAGCAGGAAGAGAGTCTCAAGCAGGTGCGCTCCACTCGCGACGAGGCCGCTTGTCAGGCTGCCCTCAAGGCTATCACCGACTGCGTCCGCGACTTCAACGAGGGCCGCAAGAGCGAAAACAACCTCCTCGACCTCGCCGTCAAGGCCGCCCAGTTGCGCTGCACCCTCGGCGAGATTTCCGATGCCTGCGAAGAGATCGTGGGCCGTTACAAAGCAGTAATCAGAACAATTTCAGGCGTGTACAGTTCAGAATCAAAGAACGACAGCGACTTCGAGTTGGCCAAAAAGCTGACCGACGAGTTCGCACAGAAGGAGGGTCGCCGCCCGCGTATCTTCATCGCTAAGATGGGTCAGGACGGTCACGACCGTGGTGCAAAAGTTGTGGCTACGGGTTATGCCGACTGCGGTTTCGACGTCGATATGGGACCGCTGTTCCAGACTCCTGCCGAGGCTGCTCGCGAGGCCGTTGAGAACGACGTCCACATTGTGGGTGCTTCGTCCCTCGCCGCTGGTCACAAGACGCTCATCCCGCAGCTCATCGAAGAGCTGAAGAAGCTGGGTCGTGAGGACATCATGGTCATCGCCGGCGGTGTCATCCCCGCCCAGGACTACGACTTCCTCTACAAGGCCGGCGTCGCCGCCATCTTCGGCCCCGGAACCAGCGTCGCAAAGGCCGCCGTCGAGATGATGAAGATCCTGCTCGACCAAGAGTAACGACCACAGATTGCACGGATTACACGATTTTTCACTAATCCTAATAGGAAAAAGAGGCGGAGCCATAATGGTTTCGCTTCTTTTTTCGTCTTTCTCTATGAAAGAAAACGGCTTTCTCTTGTTAAATAAAAGTTAATCTCTTTTGTTTGTGCTCATATAGCACAGAAATTGCCTACTTTTGCAGTCCTAAAACTGTAGTAAGAAATGAAAATGAGCGTTATTATCGGTTCAGCGATGATGATGGCAGCCACACACATGATGGCTGGCCAGAAGCTGGACCTCAAAGAGATTACCAGCGGAGCGTTCCGCGAGGAGACCATAGCCGCCGTGACACCGCTTGCCGACGGCGAGAGCTATGCACAAATCAGCAGCGACAGCAAGCAGATAGTGAAATACTCGTTCCGCACGGGTAAGCAGACGGAGGTGCTCTTCGATGTCAACACCGCTCGTGGGCCAAAGGTAGAGAAGATAGACGGCTACGTGATGAGTCCCACGGGCAAGCGCATCCTCATACAGACGGACACGAAGAAGATTTACCGCCACTCGTTCACCGCCACCTATTATATATATGAGGTGGTAAACAATAAGCTGGTGCCCCTCTCCGACTATGGCCCGCAGCAGACACCCGTCTGGAGTCCCGACGGCGAGCAGGTGGCTTTCGTGCGCGACAATAATATCTTCCTCGTGAAGCTGCTCTACAACAACGCTGAGAGCCAGGTGACCAAGGACGGCGAGCGCGACAAGGTGATCAACGGTCTGCCCGACTGGGTCAACGAGGAGGAGTTCTCGTTCAACTCGGCCATGACCTTCTCGGCCGACTCGAAGCAGATAGTCTGGACACGCTACGACGAGAGCGAGGTGAAGAGTTTTTCCCTCCAGATGTTCAAGGGCATGAAGCCCGAGCATGAGGAGTATTTCACCTATCCCGGATTCTACGCCTACAAATATCCGAAGGCTGGCGAGCAGAACTCCCAGGTGAAGGTGATGAGTTATGACATCAAGAGCCACCAGACGCGGACTGTTCAGGTGCCGCTCGATGCCGACGGCTATGTGGCCCGCATCAAGCCCACCAACGACCCTGAGAAGGTGGCTGTGTTCACTCTGAACCGCCATCAGGACTGTCTGCGTATCTATATGGCCAACCCGCTGTCGACGCTCTGCAAGCTGATTGTCGAGGACAAGGTGGACAAGTACATCAACGAGAACGTGCTGGCACAGAGCATCATCACCGACAACCACATTGTGCTCACCAGCGAGCGCGACGGCTACAACCACATCTATCTCTACAACCTCAACGGCCAGCTGGAGCGCTCGGTGGGCGACCTGCCCCAGCCCCAACGGATAGGAGGGGGCGAGAAAGACTTGCACACCATCGTCACCAATGTCTACGGCTACGACGAGCTTACGGGCGACATCTTCTTTGCCGCCCTCAACAGCGGCCCTACGGAGCAGCAGGTGTTCGTGAGCCACAAGAACGGCAAGACCGACTGCCTCACACCAGAGGGGGGCTGGTCGTCGGCCATCTTCTCAAAAGATTTCAAGAATTTCATTTGTTTCTGGAGCAATATCGATACCCCTCCGCAAGTCACCCTTCGCAACACGCAGGGCAAGACGCTCACCACGCTTGTTGACAACAAGGAGCTGGCTGGCAAGTATGCTTCCTACGACATGGGCAAGAAGGAAGTATTCACCTTCACCACCTCCGAGGGCGTAAGGCTCTTCGGCTGGATGTTGAAACCCAAGGACTTCAACCCCCAGAAGAAATATCCCGTGGTGATGTACCAATATGGCGGCCCCGGCAGCCAGCAGGTGCGCAACACCTGGGGACTGGGCATGAGCGGGCAGGGAGCTATCCTTGAGCAGTATCTTGCCCAGCAGGGCTACATCTGCGTCTGCGTTGACAATCGTGGTACTGGCGGACGGGGAGCAGAGTTTGAGAAATGCACCTATCTGCGCCTTGGCGAACTGGAAGCCCGCGACCAGGTGGAGGCAGCCCTCTGGCTGGGTCAGCAGAGCTACGTCGACAAAGACCACATCGCCATCTGGGGCTGGAGCTACGGAGGATGGAACACGCTGATGTCGATGTCGGAGGGTCGCGACGCCTTCTGTGCCGGCATTGCCATCGCCCCGCCCACATGCTGGCGCTTCTACGACACCGTCTATACCGAGCGGTTCATGCGTACACCACAGGAGAACGCCAGCGGCTATGAGGAGGTGAACCCCATTGCCCGTGCAGGTAAACTGCACGGCGCCCTGTTGCTCTGTCACGGTCTGGCTGACGACAATGTACACTACCAGAACACCGCCGAATATGTGGAGGCCCTCGTACAGGCCGACAAGGACTTCCACCAATTGGTCTATACCAACCGCAACCACGGCATCTCAGGCGGCAACACCCGCAACCACCTCTTCCGCCAGTGCGTGAACTTCTTCAATGAGCACCTAAAGAGGTAAAAACAGGTTTGAATTTTGACATAAATCTTCATTGATGTCAAAAAAAATCTTGAAATATTTGGAGGTGTAGAAACTATTTTCTATCTTTGCAGAGTTTTTCACAATAATGAGCATTATGGAAATGGCTGAAGAGACAATGGATCAAATTAAGACCCGGGTAATTGGCATCGATATCCGTTTGGACAAAACGACCTACGGAATTGTGGACATACGTGGCGAAATAGTTGCTCAGAACTTTTTTTACACTTCTGATTATTCTGACGTAAATGACTTCGTGTCTGTGTTGGCAGATAAGCTGCTGGTCCTGATGGAAGAGAATGGTGGTTATGACTCTATTCGCTCCATCGGTATCAGTGCTCCGAGTGCTAGTTCGGTCACGGGGTGCATAGAGCATGCGGCCAACCTCCCCTGGAAGGGTGTCATTCCCTTGGCAGCGTTGCTACGCGACCGGGTGGGCATGGCTGTGGCAGTAGCCAATGATGCCCATATCACCGCTCTGGCCGAGAAGGCATACGGCAGTGCTCACGGCATGAAGGACTTCGTCGTGGTGTCGATGAGTCATGGTGGACTGGGCAGTTGCTTTTTCTCAAACGGCATGCCTCACCTTGGGGCGCAGGGCTTTGCCGGAGAAGTGGGTCATGCCTGTGTCGAGCCCAACGGACGGCAATGTGGATGCGGCAATAAGGGTTGTCTGGAGACCTACTGCACGGAAAATGGCTTGATAAAGACCATTGAAGAGCTGATAGCCGATAGCGATAAGCCTTCGATGCTGAGTGACTTAGAGAAAATGGATGTCCCGTCCATAGCCAACTGCTGTGAGGCTGGCGACGAGATAGCTATTGAGGCGCTGCGACGCACGGGTGCCACGCTGGGACTTGGACTTGCCAACTATGCCTCGATATTGAATCCTGAAGCTATCATCCTCACGGGTAACCTGACGTTGGCGGACAAGTGGTTGTTGAGACCGATGAGGGAGTCGTTTAAGGAGCATGTATTTCCGAACATCAAACATTCGACCCGTATCCTCGTCTCCATTCTTAAGGAGGGAGAGCGCGATGTGCTGGGCGCCAGTGCCTTGGCTTGGGACGTCAAGGAATACTCATTGTTCACCTGACCCCAACCAATTAAGTTTCGGAAGTTCAACAAGCCCAACCACAAAGAAAGGGCAATGAACCATTAGCCCAGGGCGATGCCCTGGGCTATTAGTTTGTTGGCTTTTCAGACTGACTATCTTACATGCGGTTAATTTCTGGAATATCTTTTTCAGATAATCCTTACTCCGCCCTTGTCGGCACTTGCTACACTCTGTGCATAAGCACGGAGGGCTTTGGAGATTGTGCGGTTGCGTTTCAGCGGCTGCTGCGGACGGGCGGCAAGCTCCTCGTCGGAGAGCTTCACGCTGATGCTGCGTGATGGAATGTCGATGACGATGATGTCGCCGTCCTTGATTTTTCCGATATTACCGCCGTTGGCAGCCTCGGGAGAGATATGCCCGATGGAAAGTCCGCTGGTGCCACCTGAGAAACGTCCGTCGGTGATGAGGGCACACTCACGGCCCAGGTGCATGCTCTTTATATAAGATGTGGGGTAGAGCATCTCCTGCATACCGGGGCCACCCTTTGGACCCTCGTGGGTGATGACCACGCAGTCGCCAGCCTTTACCTGTCCACCGAGGATTCCCTCACAGGCATCTTCCTGGGAGTCGAACACCACGGCGGGACCTTCGAAGTGCCAGAGTTCTTCGTCTACGCCGGCCGTCTTCACCACGCAACCGTCCTGGGCAATGTTGCCGAAGAGCACGGCCAGGCCACCATCCTTGGTGTAGGCGTGCTCGATGTCGCGGATGCAACCATTGGAGCGGTCGGTGTCGAGCGATTCGTAGAGTGTGTCCTGACTGCCCATCTTCGTGGAGAAACGATTGGCCGGGGCAGAGAAATAGATGTGGGCAGGATGTGGAATCTTGGGAGAACGAGCGATGGCAGCGATGTCGTAGGTCTCGATGGCCTCCTCCAGCGTGAAGCCGTCCACACGCAGGGCAGTACCGTCGATGAGGCCACCCTTGTTGAGCTCGCGCAGGATGCCAAGGATGCCTCCGGCTCGGTTGCACTCCTGAACGCTGTATTTCTGGGTGTTAGGAGCCAGCTTACACAGGCAGGGCACCTTTCTTGACAAGGCGTCGATGTCCTTCATGGTGAAGTCCACGCCAGCCTCCTGAGCAACGGCAAGCAGGTGGAGCACGGTGTTGGTGCTGCCACCCATGGCGATGTCGAGCGTCATGGCGTTGAGGAAGGCCTGACGGGTTGCTATGCTCCTCGGTAGAACCGACGAGTCGCCATCCTCGTAGTAGGCCAGGGCGTTCTTGACGATGAGCTTTGCGGCATCCTTGAAAAGTTTTGTGCGGTTCACGTGCGTGGCTACGATGGTGCCGTTGCCGGGCAGCGAGAGACCGATGGCCTCTGTGAGCGAGTTCATGGAATTGGCAGTAAACATGCCTGAGCAGGAGCCGCAGCCAGGACAGGCACACTGTTCCAGCTCTGCCAAGTCGCTGTCGCTGACCTCTGGGTCGGCACCCTTCACCATAGCAGTAATGAGGTCGGCATTCTCGCCACGCCAACGTCCTGCCTCCATGGGGCCTCCGCTCACAAAGACGGCAGGGATGTTCAGGCGCATGGCAGCCATGAGCATACCTGGTGTGACCTTGTCGCAGTTGGAGATGCATATCATCGCGTCGGCCTTGTGGGCATTGACCATGTACTCCACCGAGTCGGCGATGATGTCACGGGAAGGCAGCGAGTAGAGCATACCGTCGTGGCCCATGGCGATTCCGTCGTCGATGGCGATGGTGTTGAACTCGGCGGCATAGCAGCCCAGCTTCTCTATCTCTTCGCGGACTATCTGACCTATCTCGTGTAGATGGGTGTGGCCTGGTACAAACTGTGTAAAGGAATTGACGATGGCAATGATGGGCTTGCCAAACTGCTCACGCTTCATGCCCGTGGCTACCCACAGGGCGCGGGCTCCCGCCATGCGGCGGCCTTCTGTGCAGATACTGCTTCTAAGTTGATGTTTCATGCGCTATGTTTGAAATAATAGTGAATAATTCTTATGTTTCTTACCACCCGAAGGCGGTGTCATTCATTTGCCAAAGCCCCTGGACACGGAGGGTCTGCTCTATGACATCGCGGGCACAGCCCTCGCCACCGTTGAGGTGACTGATATAAATGCTTGCCTGTTGAACCTCGGGACAGGCATCGCGGGGACAGACGGGACAACCCACACGGTGCAGAATCTGAAGGTCGGGAACGTCGTCGCCCATGTACATCACCTCCTCGTCGTGCAGGTTGTATTTAGCCAGGAACTTCTCGTAGGTGAGTATCTTTACCGAGCAGCCGGTGTAGATGTCTGTCATGCCAAGGGACTCGTAGCGGGTGCGAATGGAGTCAACTTTGGCACCCGTCATGATGGCAATGCGCAGCCCTAGCTTGACGGCAAGCTGAATGGCATAGCCATCCCTGATGTTCACCGTCCGGAGGGGGACTCCCTCAGCGGGCAAGGTAATGGTCTGGCGGCTGAGCACACCGTCTACATCAAAGACGATGGCACGTATCTTCTTAAGGTCGTAGGATATCATATTTACGATTTACGAATTACGATTTACGATTTACGAATTACGATTTACGAAATGCTGTGCTGATAGATGCTTTCGCTCATCAGTTCGTAGATTTTTTTAGTCAGCGGATTATTGGCAAGCATCTCGCTTTGTCGGTCTATCACTGTCTTGTCGTATCGAACTGCGGGGCCTGTCTGGGCTTCCCTTGGGTGCATTTCACCAGCCTTTGCCGCCGTTTCCTCAATGAGTGGAAGCAGGAGCTTGAAGTCCAGACCATTGCGCTCCAGGATATCTGCTGCCAGAGTATAACAGTGGTTGGCGAAATTACAGGCAAAGACGGCTGCCAAATGAAGCTGACGGCGACGCTTGCTGTCGAGCACGGTGACATGACTACTTACCGATGCTGCAATGCTTTGGGCAACGGCAAGTGTCTCATCGTCAGATGCCTCGATGAAGAAAGGAATGCAGGAAAAGTCTACCTGCCGCTCCTTGGAGAACGTTTGCATGGGGTATATCACCCCGTAGTGTGCTATGCTTCCAAGTGTTGCAGCAGGGACAGAACCGGCGGTGTGGAATACAGGACAGGAGAGATTACGACGCTTGGAAGCGTCGCCCACTACTGCCAGTTGGGCGGCCAGCGAGGGGATGGCATCGTCCTTCACCGCCATAATGATAGCATCTGACGGGGATTGCGAATCTCTGGCAACAGGGTAGGGTAGGGTGCTAATGTCATCAGTTGGTACAGCTCCTACCTTCTCGGCAAGAGCCTGAGCCGAAGCCATCGTTCGGCTATACACAGCCCGTATGTGATGGCCTTTGGCATAAAGGGCCTGTGCCAACTGGGTGGCCAGTCGTCCTGCTCCTATGAATACTAGCTCCATTTTCCTAGGTGTACATTCTCCCACTTCAGCTTCTCCTCATTCTGCGGTTTCCGCTCGTCGGCCTTATGTCCGAAAGCAACAACGCAGAGCACGGAGAAATTCTCTGGGATGTCTAGGATTCCACGAATGACGGTGTCGGCTGTCGTACCGTCGGAGAGTCCCCGTCCACGCATCTGTACCCAGCAGGAGCCCAGTCCCAGGTCTTCGGCCTGATACTGCATGGAGATGGCGGCGATGGAACCATCTTCCACCCAGCAGTCGTTCTGCATCGGGTCGCCGAGCACCACTACTGCCAGCGGTGCTCCCTTGATGAACTGTCCTCCCATGTCCTTCGCGTCGGACAGCTTCTCCAGGTCTGTCTTGTCATCAACTACTACGAACTGCCAGGCACGCATGCCCTTCGACGTGGGTGCCATAAGGGCGGCACGCAGGATGAGCTTCACGTCTTCGGCATCAATTTCCTGGTCGGTAAACTTACGGTGTGAACGGCGCATCTGCGCCAAAGTCTTAAAACTATCCATATTTGCGATTTACTAAATTTTCGATTTGCGATTATTGTTTAGGATGCAAAATTACTCATTTTGCGTTAAGTATTTACGTGTTTAACTCCCTTTAACTAGGAGTATACCGCCTGTTTCACATTATTTCATTATCTTTGCGCCGTATGAGTGACTATGTGGCCCATGTATACACTACGCCAAGTGCGTTTCCGCAGGGTTTGCTGACTGACAATTTCTTCCACAGTCCGCAGCTGTTCATGGTGTGCCGCAACACTCCCCGTCAGAAACCTTACCTTGTCACTATCCAGACTCCCGGTGGTACTGTCGTTGCTCAAATGCTGGCAGTCGTGCGTTACCGTTCATCATGGTTGCCCCCCTATCTCTACCGCCACTGCCGTGTGATGGGTGAGGGAGTCTATGTCGACGGACATCCCAAACAGGAGTTATTCGGCGTTATGCTCCGTGCCCTTACCGAGCGTATGGGGCGTTGGATTCTCTATATAGAGTTCAGTAACCTCTCGCAGAAGATGGTGGGTTACAGGGAGTTCCGTGACAACGGCTATTTCCCCGTGCGCTGGATGAGCATCCACAACTCTCTCCATTCCCGTACCCCTGAGGAACGCCTCAGCGAAAGGATGTTGCAGCGCATCAACCAAGCCTACGAGCGTGGCATCGTGACCGACGAGGTGCAGACGGACGAAGACTTCCGCGCCTTCATGAAGCTGCTGCGACGGCATAACTGGACGAAGCCCAAACGCTACATTCCTGCCGATGAGTTCTTTCGTGGTTTGCAGGGCGATAATGGTAGGTTGTTTCTTACTCGCTATCGTGGTCGCATCGTGGGTTGCTCGGCGGTGGCTTACAGCCAGCGACAGGCCTACTTGTGGTATGCCGCCTACCGCCGTAAGAGCTATGCCTGGCTGCGTCCTGACGTGCTCACCATCTGGCACGCCATCAAGTCATCGTATGAGCTGGGCTATGAGCACATCTTCTTTATGGATGTGGGACTGCCCTTCCAGAAGAACGCCTTCCGTGAGTTTATCCTTCGCTTCGGCGGGAAGCCCACGAGTACTTACCGCTGGTTCCGTTGCTCCATTGGTTGGATAAACAAAATCTTTTCCTGGTTCTACCGTGACTAGCATGGTTTAGGGAATTTCCTATTGCCTTTTCGGGGTTTCCCCTTTGGCATGACGAATAATAACCATAATTTTGCACCGTCAAAATCATTGAACATTGATTATTGACCATTGAACATTTACGTTGAACATTGAAAAATTGAACTCTGCAACTATGAAGAAGAATCTGCTATTACTGTTGAGCTTTGCCATGCTGCTTTCCGGTTGTGAGACAGCGGGCCAGGGTGCCGTCCATGGCGGTCAGTTCGGTTATGTCATTGGTTCTGCCATTGGTGGCATTACAGGAGGTGGCCGAGGTCACGACTGGGGTGCGTTAATAGGCACGGTGAGTGGTGTTGCTGCCGGTGCTGCCATAGGTGCTGCAAAGGAGAAAGCCCGCGAGGAAGAGTATAGGTCACGGGAATCTAATATTGGACGCCGCCTTGACACAGCGCGCAGCAGCGGCTATGACAACCGTGAGATGTCAAGATATGACGAAAGCGACTACGACCCACGTGGAGGAGGTGATGATCGTGTAGACTTTGGCATAGGTAATGGTCCAAGCAATGGCCCCAGCAGCAGACCTGACGATTCACCGCTGGAGATACGCAACGCCGTCATCACAGAGACCAAGCGCGACGGTGTGCTCACCCGTGGCGAGGAGTGCACGGTGAGGTTCGAAATCTTCAATACGACGGGGAAGCCCGTCTACGATATTCGTCCCATGGTGAGTGACGTTACTGGCAACAAGCACGTGAAAATCTCTCCCAACTTGCGCGTAGAGAGCATCGCCCCTTACCAAGGTGTCAGGTATACTGCCACCATCCGTGCGGGCAAGAAACTGAAGGAGGGCGAGATAAAAGTGATGGTTGCTGTCTCGCATAGACAGCGCGTCATACAATCGCAGACACGCTACTTCACCGTGCCAACGGCGAAAGGGTATTAAAGAGTTGACTTCAAAAAGTTGCTCAAACAATTTACTAGGGCAAGGGGAGCCGCAAGGGCAGCACCTCTTGCTCTAGTTCTTCATAGATGCTGGGAATTTCTATTATCTTGTGGAGCGAGTCCAGTGGCAGGGTGATGTAGATGGGTGTTGCCGGTTCTACGGTCACCTTTGCCAGTCCCTTGTTGAGGATGCCGAGTGCACGGGCTGCTCCCCATGAGAGGTCGATGATTCTTCCGCGAACAAATGGACCTCGGTCGTTGACGCGCACAATGACAGAACGGTCTGTGTCTGGGCATGTCACCTTCAGAAGTGTACCGAAAGACAGTGTGCGGTGGGCACATGTCAGGCTGTCGTGGTGCAGTCGTTCACCATTGGCAGTACGTGCTCCTGTGGCAGACCTCGCATAGTAGGAGGCGATGCCCGTCTGATGCTGGGCAAAGGCACAGCAGCATGTAAAACTTAATAATACGCACCAGCATAGGCTCCTGATGCGGGAAGAAAGGTTTTCGCTCTCTTTCAAGTATATTTCGTTTTTAGTTTTCCACAGGTTCCTCAGCAACCTCGTCCGGCATTTCTACAGGCTGCTGGCAGATGTAGATGCCCTGCTCTCCATTCTCGTCGCGGATGACGATTTCTCCCTCGCGATATTCATTGGTAAGGTTGTCATCGGCGGCTTTGACGGTAATCCAGGCCGTTCCTTCACCACTGTCTGCCGAGAGGGTGACGAAGTCAGGGGCTTCAACGATTTCCCACTTACCTTCTGCCACGATGGAGAGGCTGGTGGAGTCGCCCTTCTGGGCACTCAGCTGGTTCACCTCCACGTAAGCCTCGGTAGGATATTCGGTGGTGGGTGTGCCGTAACATGCCATCAAGGCAAGTGGAGAACTGAATCCCAGCAATGTCAGTGCCTTGGTCATCAGGACGTTGCGCACACAATTGAAGTTCTTTTTCATAGTTTTAGGTGGTTATAAGAGTTTGTTTCTACGAGAGACGTCAGGTACTATTTCAGCGGATTCCATCCCTGGGCTTTGAGTTCAAACTCCTGGTCATCGCGGGTGACGAGGATGTGACCGAATTTCTCCTCGGTGATGTGGCCGATGAGGTGCACGTCGTCAAGTTCCTGCACCTTCTCTAAGTCGCCGATGGGCACGGTGAAGAGCAGCTCGTAGTCTTCACCGCCGTTGAGGGCGCAGGTGGTGACGTTCATATCCATCTCCTCGGCCATGACGGCGGTCTGGTAGTCGATGGGGATATTCTTCTCGAAGATGCGGCATCCGCAATGGCTTTGCTTGCAGATGTGCATCAGTTCTGAGGAGAGACCGTCGCTGATGTCCATCATGGCCGTGGGACGTATGCCAGCCAGTCTTAGTTTCTCGATGATGTCGCCACGTGCCTCAGTCTGTAGCTGGCGTTGCAGCAGGTATTCCTTGCCGCTGAAGTCGGGCTGGGAGAGATTTGAGATTTGAGATTTGAGGTTTGAGATTTGCTGTTGGTCACCATCCTTCTTTGCTATGGCAATTTTCTTCTGTAGGTCGTTGAGCTGTCCGTAATAGACACTCTTCTCACGTTCCAGCAGTTGCAGGCCCATGTAGGCGGCACCGAGGTCTCCTGAGACGCAGATGAGGTCGGTGTTCTTTGCCCCGTTTCGGTAGACGATGTCCTCACGCCGTGCCTCTCCGATGCAGGTGATGCTGATGGCCATGCCAGTGAAACTGCTCGTAGTGTCGCCGCCGACGATGTCCACGTTCCATTTCTCACAGGCCAGTCTTAGCCCGGCGTAGAACGTCTCGATGTCCTCCACGGTAAATCGCTTGCTGAGTGCCAGCGAGATAGTCAGCTGTCGGGGTGTTCCGTTCATGGCAAAGATGTCGCTGATGTTCACCATCGCTGACTTATAGCCCAGGTGTTTCAAGTCGATATACGTCAGGTCAAAGTGCACACCCTCCATGAGCATGTCGGTGGTGACGAGCACTTCCGTGTCAGGGTAGTGGAGCACCGCGCAGTCGTCGCCAACGCCGTACTTCGTACTCTCATTGCGGGGTGTGATGTCCTTTGTGAGGCGGTCTATGAGACCAAACTCTCCCAGTTGTGCTATTTCCATCCTTCTGTTGGGTGTTCAGGATTAATCTTCGTTACTTTCTGGCTTTCTACCTTCTCCGACCTGACAATCATCTCACGCATCAGCTCGGTCATGATGGGTTGCGCCTTGTTGGCAGCTTCCTGCACCTCCTCATGGCTCACCTCGACGGGAATGTCGAAGCCGCCGAGGTCGGTGACGATGCTCACGCCGAAGACACGTATGCCGCAATGATGGGCCACGATGACTTCGGGCACGGTGCTCATGCCCACGGTGTCGCCACCCAGTGCACGATACATCTTATATTCTGCCGGGGTCTCGAAAGTAGGCCCTTGCACACCCATGTAGACACCGTACTGCAGACGGATGCCCTTCTGTCGTGCTATCTGTCCTGCTAGCTTGATCAGTTCCAGGTCATACGTCTGGTGCATGTCGGGGAAGCGTGGACCGGTGGGGAAGTTCTTACCACGCAGCGGGTGTTCGGGGAAGAAGTTGATGTGGTCGGTGATGACCATCAGGTCACCAATCTTGAAGCCAGGGTTCATGCCACCGGCGGCATTGCTGACGAAGAGCGTCTTGATGCCCAGCTCGTACATCACTCGGACGGGGAATGTCACCTCCTTCATCGTGTAGCCCTCGTAATAGTGGAAGCGGCCCTGCATAGCCATGATGTCTACGCCGCCCAGCTTTCCGAAGATGAGCTTTCCGCTGTGGCCTTCAACGGTAGAGACGGGGAAGTTAGGAATTTCAGAGTATGGAAACTCGGTGATGTCAGTTATTTCGGAAGCTAATTGTCCTAGTCCCGTTCCCAGGACGATGGCTGTCGTGGGGCTTGTGGTCATCCTTGCCTTTAGCCAGGATGCTGTTTCTTGAATTTTTGCGTACATAGCCTATGATATTTTCGTTAAACGTAGATTCTTGTTCCAGCTTGAAGCTCACCTTCACGGGCAGGGCGAAGGTGCTGCTTTTCACCTCGTCGCTCAGTCCCTCGGCGTCAGCCAGGCGGGTGGCATCCTTCTCGGTAGTGATGATGCAACGTGGCTGCGGCAGGGCTTCAAAGGTCTCGTTGATGCGACGCACGTCCTTGGGACGGAAGCGATGGTGGTCGGGGAAGGAGAGCTGAGAGATGAGAGATGAGGGTTGAGAGTTGAGAGATGAGGTTTGAGAGTTGGGAGTTGAGAATTGCTCAAGGTCTTCCTTCAGCTGGCGGGGCGAGGCAATGCCGGTGAGCAGCAGCACGTTATAGGAAGCAAGGTTCTGAAGGGTGGGGTAAGGGGCCCGTGCCTTATTTGCCTTCTGGGCTTCGGGGAATACTGGCTGCAGGGGAGCATAGTCGAAGGTAGTGAAGAAGAGCTGCTGGTAAGGGTAGAGGTCCATGGCCTTGGTGATGACTCGGTAGTCCATGGGCTTCAGCTCTTTGGGACACTTGGTGACGATGACGATGTCGGCGCGGTTCTTGCCGTTGAGTGGTTCGCGCATGCGTCCTGCGGGCAACATACGGTCGTAGATAATCAGGCGGTGATAGTCCACGAGCAGGATGTTGATGCCGGGCTTGACGTAGCGGTGCTGGAAGGCGTCGTCAAGAAGGATGACGTCGATGTCGGGGTCTTGTGCCAGCAGACGGTTGATACCTCTCACCCTGTCACCGTCCACGGCGACGATGGCCTTTGGGAACTTGCGCTTTATCTGCATAGGCTCGTCGCCGATTGTCTTCACCGTGGCGTTGTCGTCGGCAAGCACAAAACCCTTCGTCTTGCGCTTATAACCACGACTCAGTACAGCCACCTTGCCAATGCTCAGCAACTGGTTCAGAAGGAACTCCACATGTGGCGTCTTGCCCGTGCCGCCCACAGTGATGTTACCCACGGAGATGACGGGTACGGAGAAGGCATGGCTCTTCAGTACGCCCATGTCGAAGAGCATATTCCTGAACCGTACGCCGAGCCCATAACACCAACTCAGCGGCAGCAACGCCTTATTTATTTTAATGAAGTCTCCTTCCACAAATTACAATTCGTGTCAATTCGTGTAATTCGTTGTTTATTTTACATGTTAACCAGGTAGGGCAGTCTCACCTGCAGGCGGTTACGTTGTGCGTCCTTGCGGGCCTGCATGATGGGTTCGTAGAGCGTGCCGAGGGTCTCGCGCAGCTGTGTGTCGAGGTAGGTGCCCTTCTCCTCGGAGGCCGACTCCAGGAGGTTGTCTATCCAACTCTTCTTGTCGGGATATGTCGAGGTATAGTAGTCGCCGCTGATGCCGGCCAGTTCGACGGCCTTCTTCACGGCGTCATCCATTGAGCCGAGCTGGTCGACGAGCTTGATGGGCAGGGCGTCGGTGGCTATCCACACACGTCCCTGAGCAATCTCGTGCACTTCGTCGCGGGTCATGCCGCGTCCGTCGGCCACGATGTCGAGGAACGTCTCATAGCCACGGTCCACGTAGTTCTGCATCTGGCGCAGCTCCTCGCTGTTCTCCTTGGCAAAGATGAGGTTCGTCTCGTAGTCGGTGTTCTTGTTCGTCGACACACCGTCCCATGTGACGCCCAGCTTGTCGGTGACCAGTTCACTGGCGTTGGGCACCAGGCCGAAGATGCCGATGGAGCCTGTCACTGTGGTTGGCTCGGCGATAATATAGTTTGCCGGAGCACTAATCATATAGCCGCCCGAAGCAGCATAGCCGCCCATGCTCACCACGACGGGCTTCTTCTCCTTCAGCAGCTTGATGGCGTGCCATATCTGCTCCGAGGCCATGGCACTGCCGCCGGGAGAGTTCACGCGCATCACCACGGCCTTCACGTCATCGTCCTTGGCCAGCTCGTTGAGGTCTTTCACCGTGCTCTTGCCGATGATGGAGTGCTCGGTGCTGAAGGCGCTGCTCCTCTCGTCGATGATCTCGCCGAAGGCATAGTAGATGGCAATCTTGTCGCCCTTCTCCTTCTTGTCATCCTTGGTGTTGAGCATCTCCTTCAGCGTCACCTGATTGATGTCGTCCTTCTCGTCGATGCCCAGCTTTGTGCGAATCATCTTCTTGATATCCTCGGGATAGAAGACGCCATCGATGAGCTTGTTTGCCATGTAATCCTCCACTCTGGCGAAGGCCATGATGCTGTCGTCGGCCAGCTGGTTCAGCTGCTCAACGCTGACGCCCCTGCTCTTGGAGATGCCGTCCGTCCAGTGCTTCCAGATGGCCTGCATATAGGCCAGACGCTGCTCGCGGTCGTTTTCGCTCATGTCTTTGCGGGTGACTCTCTCCACGGCGCTCTTGTACTTGCCCACGCGGGTACACTGGTAGCGCACGCCAATCTTCTCGTAGAGTCCCGTGAGGTAGTAGCCCTTGCCGCCTATGCCCTTGAAGTCGAGCAAGCCCGTCTTGTTCATGAACACCGAGTCAGCCACTGTGCTCACGTAGTAGGCTCCCTGCAGGTACTCGTCGGCGTAGGCGATGACCCATTTGCCGCTTGTCTTGAAGTCCTCCAGGGCGTCGCGCACCTGCTGGGCCGTGGCGGGAGAGTCGTACGACGTGGCACCGCCCTCGAGGTAGATGCCTTTGATGTTCTCATTGTCCTTGGCTTTCTTGATGGCCTTCACGAGGTCGTCGAGGCCTATCATATCCATGTCGGCCATCCCGAGGAGTTCCGACAGAGGGTTCTCCTCCTCGGCACGCTCGTTGACAACGCCGTCCATCTTCAGCACGAGGACGGAGTTTTCCTTGACCTTGACGGTCGAACTGCTGCTGGCCACCATGCCAGCGATACTAATCATGAAGAAGATTCCCATGATGACGAAGAGGATAACGATACCACAGATAGTGGCGAGGGTGTACTTGAAAAATTGTCTCATTTTAGTGTTGAATGTTTATGGGTTTATCATTTACAGTTTATGTCTGACGGGCAAAGGTACGACTTTTTTCTTATCATCGTATATATTTTATGATATTTTTGGAAAAAAGATGTTCTTGGTTTGGAAGTTAATGATATCTTATGCCTTTGGATTATCGTACACTTCCATTTCCTGGTCATTCTTCATCCGGACAATGATTTTCTGCAATGGCCTACGCAAAACATGGGAACTTAGAACGCACCTACCCAGCCGAATCTACGTACTATCTCACGGAGCAGATTGCGATCGCCTGCATTTTAATTAAAAAAACTAAATATTTGCCTTCGTAACACAACTGATAGTTGTTTGTTTAAGATTTTCTTCATATCTTTGCACCAGATAAAACGCATAACGTATGACTTTCGACAAGATTCCTTCTTGGCCAACATGGCAGACTTGGAGTCGTACTTCAAGATTACAGACATCAACCAAGCCATCTACGATACTATTGATGACAACCAGCGCATCCAGTGCCTGATTCTTGACATTTCACCAGATGCCGACCTCGACAAGATTTTCCGCCCACTGGAGAATAGTCGCACAAGCGAGATGCTGTTAGGCAGGGAGAAAGCCAAGATAAAGAATCGTCCAAGACACGTTTCATGGCTTCGCATCTATGCCATCAAACTGGAGCCAGGGTGCTACATTATCACAGGCGGCGCCATTAAGCTGACGCACAAAATGGGAGAGCGCGAGCATACGTTGAACGAATTGAGCAAGATGGAGCAGGTTCGCAACTTCCTCATCAGCAATCAGGCCATTGATGCTGACGGATTTGTGGGCTTCTTGTCAGAACTATCATAAAGAAAAGGAGGTAATATGAAAAAGAAAACACTTGAATTCCTTGAAGCTCACCAGAGCGAAACGCCATCAACATGGCGCGAGGAGGCAGAATGGAGACGCGACAACTGGTCCTGGCTGCGGCACTCACAGAAGATTGCCGTGAAGGTGCTGTTGCAGATGAAGCAGGAGGGGCTTACGCAAAAGGCTCTCGCTGAGCGCATGGACTGCACCCAGCAATATGTGTCGAAGATACTAAAAGGCAGGGAGAACATGTCGCTCGACACACTCTCAAAACTGGAGGATGCACTTGGCATCAACCTGATATACGATGAACAGGTGGCATATCCAAATATGGCAGCCGAAGAGGTGTATGCGTAACCAGTTACTAACCCTACGAAGAAATCGACCTGACCAATCAACCTATTATAAAACGAACGCTCCAAGATTGCAGACTCTCATGGTTGGAAAAAGACTATTACAACGAGCGAGGCGAGATTCTCCTTCCGCCAAGCCCTGTTTTGCAGCAATATCCACAGCGGTTCATCGAAATGGGCGAACTCCACGCTCTCCTTCAGCCATGCCTTCGATGGGGTATGACTCTTACTGAGCCGCTCACCTTGATAATTCAGATGCCAGAACCCATCCGACTCCAAATGCCAGAACGGCTTTTCTATACCCGTCTTATCATCAAACCGCGAGCCTCTTGCATAATGTGACATCAGCATATTGTTAGATGCCTTTGGATTATCGTACACTTCCATATCCTGGTCATTCTTCATGCAGATAGCGATTTTCTGCAATGACCCACGCAGGACACGGGGACATTGGTAGTTGCTTTTCCTGTCTGATGCAGTATGTGTAATTTTTGCACATACTGCATCTTCGAAACAAAGAAGTTGCCGAGATTATTTCGGTAACTGAATCCTTTATGAGTTCCCCACTTGCAATTTTTTCAAATTGTTGAGATGTTTCCATTTTGGAAACAACTGCCACCTCCTAACTTCGGCATACATCACTTCGATGCTCTGTTCTTTCGCTTCTTTATCAACCTTCTTTCGTATAATATAGTCCTATATTTCTCATTCCGCAAGGTATGTGAAACTCTTTTTTTGTAATTTCTTCTCAAAATATTTGTGTGGTTCAGAATTTCTTTTTATCTTTGCACTCGTTCTCGGAACAAAGCCGAAGCCCGACCCGTAGCGAGAGGAGAGTCAAGCATCGCTTGTACTCTTCCGAGCGAGGGAAGGGAAGCCTGTAGGGAAAGCCCAAAGGTTGAGGCGGCGGGAAGAGGGCCTATATATAGGAAAGGCGTTACTTGACGCTTTGTGCTTGACCTTCAGGAATCTGGCAGTTCCAAAACGTTCGTCAAACTTCAAAGCAACAATGACGCTCATGGGTATGTAATATCCGACATACGATTTGCAGACAGTCATTTATAGGCTTCCATGCAATTGTTGTCGTTTATATACATACATGCGTGGGCTTCGGCGTTGCTCGTTTCGACGAACAGGCGATGCCAGAGCCTCTGAAGGTGGGACGAGTAACTGGTAGAACTCCCACGCTTCTTTGTATTTATAGCCACTGCCGATAATGTAAAAACCGCCAAGTACCGGGAGTCCGCTTGGGTTGAAAACGAAACGACAAGTGTGCGCTATACCTAAAATTGTCTTGGAAAATCCGTATAGGATTCTTGGCGTGTATGCCAATTCGCCCAAAAAAGACATAGTTGCCAATAAAGGCAGGGCAACAGCCTTTCTTAGAGTGGGCAAAGCCGTAGAGTATCCTTTGGATTTGAAGGGCATCTTGCCACCTATCAGCAGAACTTTGGAAATGTTTGACAAGGCTGAGGCACATTTGGCCATTGCTAAAGAGCAAATCAGCTATGCCCAATTCTGGTTCTTGAAGATGACACCTCTTGATGATGTGGCTTTCAATCATCTTGTGGCGGGTAAAATAACAGATGCACTTAATATATGGGCAAAACAGCCTACCCTTTCTTCTCTTCAAAACAGAGCAATATGCCAAATACTATTGAACAACCTTTCAAGTGCATTTACATTGATTGAGATGTTATATGAGAGGTTTGGAGATGCGTATATAAATAAGGTGGATGCAAACTCTACTTTCAAGATGACAGGTACAGAGTTGCTTCATCAATTCATTGACACCTTAGGTGCTGAGGTTGGAATGCAAAACCTCATTGATTGTACATTTGGAACGACAAGAGAATATATTAGCAGTCAGACCGTTGGTCCGCTCATCAGCAAGATTTCTGCTCAAATTGAAAGGGCAAAGAGAGTTGACCACAAAGATTCAAAAGCGCGTTTAGAAGCTGCGCGTAATCTTGTGCGCAACACCAAGGAAAGCTTGAATCATCTGAAGCAAATATTGTCTGTCGACGATGCGCTGTACATTATGATTGCTGACAAGCTTGGGCTGGAGATTCTGCAATGTGGCATAGACTATTTCAACAATTCCAATGAAGAGGGAAGGCACGATACTGCAATGAAAGTGCAAAAGTATGCCCAAGGTGTCGTGGCCGGTGCTTTGGCGAAGCAGCGGTGCGATGAGAATGTCAAGATATTGCAGGAGCTGATTGACAAGCTCCCACCGAAAGAAGTGAAAGAAGAGCAGGAACACTTACAACAACTGATTGCCATGTTCATGCTGCTTTCAGCTGATATGGACGACGTGTTGAAATTCTTGGATGACACAAGTGCAGACCTCGTCGGCATAAAGGAAAAACTGGGAAATGTTCACGATTTCTACATTAAGCAGGCTACTCTTGTTGCACAAGTGGCTTTAAGTAAATCTATTGATGTGCTAAATGAAGTACAAGAACAAGAACTGCCCAAACTAAATGGCAATGAGAGAGAATCTGCAATTGAGATCGTAAGTCACGCTTTTGCAGCATCATGGAAATCAATGCTTTGGATTGAGTTGATTGACGCAGACGAAGATTTTAAAACTAAAAGACTTACACCGAACAAAAAGAGTCTGAAGAAGATTCTTGATCAAGTTGATGCTTTCAAGGAGTATGATGCAGTTTCCCGATTGTTTGGTGGAATGTTTTCTGTCTTTGAAGGATGTGCTAGAAATGTCAAAGTGGACAAGTACGTTTACTTCACGGAGAGCGAAATGTATGGCGTATGCAATACTATCTTGACGTGTCAGAAATATATAAAGAAGTTCCCTCAAGGAAAGCATATTCACAATGTTCGTGAAAAACTCGCACTGCTTAAGGATGACCAGTCTTTCTCAAACGCCAAGACATTGAAAGACTTACAATCCTATCTAATAAACTATCCAAATGGAAGGCACAGCCAGGAAGTTAAGACTAAGATAAAGCGAATAGAGGAAGAGCAGAGGAAACAACGCGAAAAAGAGATACAAGAACTAATAGAGCAGATAAGTAGCTGTAGTACAATCTCCAGATGCCTTGTTGTTAGAGACAAATGCAAGAAATATAGCTCTGACTCTCTCAACAAAGAACTGGACAATAAGGCATTCTCTTTATGTAGCAGTTCTGACGACTACAAGCAGTATCTGTCTGCATTTGGGGAAGCGGCACTTCATAAAACAGTGGCAGAAAGCATACTGAAGAGGAAAAAGTTGGTAAAAAAAGCTACAATTGCGATACTTTGGATTGTCTCTTCCATACTCTTGGGCAGCATCATTGTGTATGCAATTAAGGAAAGTGAGAGGCAGCAAGCTCAACGTATAGAGGCGAGAAATGCTCGCTTTGACCAGCTAAGTCTTTACATGGATGCCGACTCTTGTCTACGTTTTCTTGCAGACTACCCTGACTGCACAACTGAGATGCGGGACTCTGTACAGACGATGCTGCTTTCCGTAGTAGATAAAAATGCAGATGAGCTAATCGCAAGCAATCCATCGGAAGAAGAGCTTCTGGAGTTTTACTATAAATTCTTGAACATATCTGGCGTTGATACCAAAGATGCCGTTGAAAAAGTAAAGGCAAAATGGGATGAGATTGAACAAGAAAAGGAACGAGAGGAACAGCGCAGGGTCGAGGATCTGCAAAGAGCGCGTGAGAGGGAAGAACAAGAAAAATATGGTACCGATGCTAAAGCATGGGCCACGGCAAAGACAGAAAACACTATCGAGTCTTACAGAGAGTACCTGAAACGCTATCCTAAAGGCAGTCATGTGGAAGAGGCCGACAAGTACATCATAGACCTGGAAGTGCAGAGCGTGATAAGCAGTGGAGACTATGGTTTGCTTCCTCCTTCACAGAAGATATCGTATGGCACAGGCAGACGTAGCACAGTCAGCTTGACAAACAACAGCAGCCAGACAATAACCATAAGATATAGCGGCGTTAAGAGCATGAAGATCGTTTTGTCGTCAGGCGAAACAAGAAGCATCATCCTACCATCAAGTACTTACAAAGTGGTGGCAACTGCAACCGGTGTCAGGTCTTTCTATGGAACAGAGGATTTGACCGGTGGCGACTATGAGTCTGTATATTACATTTCAACTTCAAGGTATTGATATGAGAATAATCGCACATAATCCTTATCGCACGTTGGGTGTCTATGCCAACAGCACGAGGAGGGAGATAATAGCCAACAGGGGCAAAACGTCAGCATTCCTGAAGGTAGGGAAGGCTGTGGAGTTCCCGCTTGACCTTAATGGCATATTACCGCCGCTGCATCGAACTGTGGAAATGCTCGACGAGGCAGAGGCATGTCTTGCCATTGCCAAGGAGCAAATCAAGCACGCGCAGTTCTGGTTCTTGAAGATTACGCCCATTGACGAAATTGCCTTCAGCCATATTACATCAGGTGATATGGCTGGTGCAAAAGAAATATGGTCGAAACAGAATACCGTGTCATCGCTCCAAAATAGGCTGGTGTGCAGTCTCATTGAAAATAACGTCGGACAAGTTTTGCAGACAGCAGAGGCACTCTACACTGAGTTCGGTGATAGCTATATAAATAATGTGGATGCCAGCAGTACGCTCCAGATGACAGGAGCGGAACTGCTGCACCAGTTCATTGACACGCTTGGTGAGGAAGTGGGGATGCAGCGGTTGATGGGTCATCAGCTAGGTGCCGAGACAAAGGCGTATATCAGCAGTCAGATCGTCGCACCGCTCATCAGCAAGATTTCCGCAGAAGTAGAGAGGGCAAAGAAGGTTGACCATAAAGACCATGTAGCCCGAAAAGAAGCAGGGGAAAGGCTGATGGCTGCAACAAAGGAGTCATTGCAGCAGTTGAGAGGCGCACTGCCTACCAATGACTCGCAATATGTGATGATAGCTGACAAGCTGGGCTTGGAAATACTGCAATGCGGCATTGACTATTACAATAACTCTGAGGATTACGATGCCGCTCACAATGCAATGGCTTTGCAGAAATATGCCCAAACAGTTGTTGCTGGACAACTGGCTAAGGACAGATGCAAGGAGAATATCAAGATTCTGATAAACATTATTGACAATCTGCCGCCAAGGGAAATTGCGGATGAGGATAGGGCTATTAAGGAAATCCTCAACCTCTACTCAAAGATGTCATTCTCCATAGAAAATGCTGTTTCTATTCTAAATGAGTCGAAAGAATTTTTGCAAAGAATTAAGAATAAACTTGGAGCTAAAGACTCTCGCTATTTGCGAATTTCAACGGTGGTAGCCAGTGAAGCCCTTCGCAGAGTTGTAACGGATGTCAATTCATCACAGAGACTATATGCATCAGAAGCAGAAGTGGATGTGTTAGGCCTTTCTTACGGCTTAACATCAGAGCAGAGGTGGAAAAATGCGTCCAAGATGAGAAAAGTAATAAACGATGCATGGGACACCTTTAAGATTATAGACGGCTTTGATTTGGAAGCGGAATTTAAAAGGCACTACTACAAGAACCGCGAAATAATCAGGTCGATGTGTAATAACTTAGGCATTTCTACAAGTAGAAATAGGAGTAATACTGATGCTGGAGGGAACCGATGGATAGATCCTTTGAACCCATCTTGTGGGAATAGGAGTAATTTGGACGCTGGAGAAAACCGATGGATAGATCCTTTGAACCCATCTTCTAATGATAATGATTCTATATGGTGGCTCGCTTCTATTGTGTGCTGCTTAGTTGGATTGCTCATAGGAAATGCTATAGGAGAGTGGCTGGGGGCACTTGTTGGAGGTTACTTTGGTTTTTGTTTACCTTGGAAATATAAAGAAGTTTCAGAAAGATGAAGAAGTTATTGTTTTTATGTGTGCTCATTTTTTTTGCAATAAATGTAAAAAGTAATGACTCTTTGATGATATTGTCTCTTCAAAGAGAAGTGAGTAATTTGAAGTCAGCGATTTCAAACCTTCGACAGGAGGATGCGAAACTACGTGCATCGTATCAGAAGCAAATGGCGGACTTCGATAGCCTGCGGGTAGTTCAAGACCGGCAGGGTGAGGTGGTCGAGAAATTGGCGCAGAAGGTGGGTGCTGGCCTGACTGAGGCGAACAAGAAAATTGATGACAACACGGGCATGTTGTCCGACAGCATAAAAGTCCGTACATGGCTGGGGCTGCTTGTCATTCTGTTCGCTATAATACTGCTTGCCCTCGCCTATGTCATTCTTCGGAAGAGAATCAACAAAGACTCTTCTTCCATTAATAAGATTAGGACTGCACAAGAGAGCTTGAAAGCTGCACAGAAAGCTATGCAAGAAGAATCTGTCAAACTTGACAACAAGTTGATAGAACTGTTGGATAAGCAAGTCGTTACTCAACCAGAAGGTAGTGGTACCGTCCAACCTGACCACTCTCTTGCTCTGAAGGTCGCTGATGAGATTGTCAGAATTGAGACTAATCTTTCACGTATGGATGAATCTGTGAAAGGCTATAAACAATTAAAGAAAGCTGTAGAAAGAATCAGAACTAATTTCCTGGCTAATGGTTATGAGATAGTAGAGATGTTGGGAAAGCCTTATAATGAGGGAATGAAAGTTGTGGCAAACTTTGTCTCTGATGACACATTGGCTGAGGGAGAACAAAAGATAACAGGAATCATTAAACCACAAATCAACTATAAAGGCAAGATGATTCAATCTGCACAAATAACAGTAAGTCAAAATCTATAAAATATTCAAACAATATGGCACGAATTAAAATTGACTATGGCATTGACTTGGGTACAACGAACTCGTCAATTTGCCGAATGGAAAAGGGTGAACCCGTAGTTATTAAGACTGACACACTAAAGGACACCTTGCCCTCATGTGTATCTATCAACAAGAAAGGTAGTATCAAAGTAGGCGATGGCGCTTATAATACGATGAAAAGTGATAAGCGTCGTGCAACCAAAAGTTGGAAGGCAGAAGCTTCAAACACGTATATAGAGTTCAAACGTACCATGGGAACAGACACCAAGTATGTCTGCTCTAATATTGGACGTGAATACTCCTCAGAGGAACTATCTTCTGAAGTGTTGAAGACGTTGAAATCTTTCGTTACTGACGAGGTGTTCCGTTCTGTAGTGATTACTGTTCCTGCAAAATTTACGGTTGGCCAAAAAACAGCGACTATTGAGGCTGCAAAAATGGCAGGCTTTGATCATTGCGAATTGTTACAGGAGCCTATTGCTGCTTCGTTTGCATACGGTCTGTCTTCTGAACAGAAGAATGGTATTTGGATGGTATTCGATTTTGGTGGCGGCACTTTTGATGCCGCATTGCTGAGAGTGGAAGATGGCATCATGCAAGTGTTTGACACGGCTGGTGATAACTATTTAGGTGGCAAGGATCTTGACGCTGCTATCGTGGAGAATATCATTATTCCCTATCTGAAGGAGAACTATTCTATAGACGGAATCCTTGCAGACAAGGAGAAGAACACAGTGCTTCGTGATGCTATGAAGACATACGCAGAGGATGTGAAGAATCAACTATCGTTTAAGAATAGCGAAGATATTATTTCCAATCTTGGTGAACTTGGTGAAGACGAGGATGGTGAAGAAATAGAACTTGATTTGACTGTTACCCAACAACAGGTGTTCGATGCTATGCGTCCAGTTTTTCAAAAGGCTGTTGATGTGTGCAAGGAGTTGATGAAGCGAAACAATCTGAAGGAATCAGATCTTAACAAACTGATTCTGGTGGGTGGTCCAACACATTCGCCTCTAATTCGTCAGATGCTGAGAGATCAGATAACGCCCAATGTAGATACAAGCATCGACCCAATGACAGCCGTTGCTACTGGTGCAGCCCTATATGCATCTACCAAAGACGCAGATGTAAAGGAAAGTGACATCGAAGTTGGAACCATCAAACTTGATATTGGTTATGAATCAACTTCTGTAGAACAGACGGAGTGGGTCAGCGTGAAACTTGACAAAGCAGGTTCTGGCTCATCTTGTCCTGCCAAGGTACTGGTTGAATTGGTTCGTGGTGATAATGCCTGGTCGAGCGGAAAAACGGAGATTGACGGGATGGGCAACGTAATTGAAGCCAATCTGATTGAAGGAAAACCAAATGCTTTCAGTGTGGTATGCTATAACGAGAAAGGAGACCAACTGCCTTGTTTCCCTTCAGAGATTACAATTATTCAAGGGTCAAAAGTTAGTTCTGCCCCTCTACCTTATAACATAGGTATTGCCAAATGGGACGACCATAAGGAAAAAGCCGTGTTTGTAGCGGCAACGGGACTTGAAAAGAATAAACCCGTCCCTGCTGTTGGCGTTGTCAATGGACTATCAACATCCAAACAATTACGTCCAGGTTTGGCAAGCGACTTGTTGACTGTACCGATCTATCAATGTGAGGATGCCCCAGAGGTAGGACGTACAGCAGCATTATACGAGTATGTGGCTGACGTAATAGTAACTGGTGAAGAAGTGGAATCACTGATTCCTGAGAATAGTCCTGTCGATATTACGCTGAAGGTGGACTCTTCTGCACAAATGACAATGGAAGTTTATTTCCCATCTATTGACTTTACCATAACGAAGCCCCTTGATACAAGTAAGAAACAGAGCATAAAAGAGGCTGAAAAGTTGATTCCCCAAATGATTCGTGATGGACAAAAGGATATCAATCGTTTAGCAGAATCTGGCATCAATACAGAGACCTTACAGAACGAATTGAACAGAGTTGAGGAAGAGGACAAGAATAGTCAGGAGAAGAAAGCTGTGCTCCAACATTTGAAAGAAGTTCTACGCAAGATAGAAGATGAGGACGCCAGCACAGAATGGGAACGTCTTGAAAAGGAAATCCGAGAGGAGTTTGATCGTTTGGAACGTGCAAATGCTCAGTTGGGTAATGAAAAGAGTAGCCAACTCGTAAATCAGCTTCGTAATCAGACGGATCAAGTTATCCGTTCTAAGAACATATTGATGGGACGTGAGGTTTTGGAGCAGATAAACCATGTCTACTTCCAACTGACCATGATATATCAATGCATGGGGCTTATCCGTGACTGTAACAATACTTTCGGACGTTTCCGTTGGAAAGATTCCAACCGTGCGCGTCAACTTGTTAATCAGGGAATGTCTATTATGGCTAACAATCCAACCGTTGAGCAATTGCAACCAATAGCGGCTCAGTTAGTTGGTTTGATGCCTGATGATGAAGCAGGGAATAAAGGAGGATTCTTACACTAAACAAAAAATGTTTCTATTTCAAAAAGGACAAAAGATAGACAACCGCTATACGGTAGCGTTTCCGCATAAGGAAGGTTCTTATGCGGAAACATACCGCGTAAGGGATGCGAGTGGGAAACTGAAGTTTCTGAAGCTGTTATACTACTCGAAGTTGCAATATTCACAGTTTGATAAGGATGGCTGCATCATTGAGGTGGAGATGGCGAAACTGCTGAATCATCCGAACGTCTGCAAATTTGTTGATAGCGGGAAGGTGATAGCCAACGGACAGCAACTTGCCTATATCGTGACGGAGTTTGTGAGTGGCGAGACGCTTGATAAACGGATAGCACGCGATGGTGATTTGAGCGTTTATGAAATCAAGCAAGTGGCAAAGGCCCTGCTATCTGCCTTGCAGTATCTTCACTCACAGCCAACTCCAATCATCCATAATGAGGTAACTATCCAAAACCTGATGCTTGACTTGTCGGGAACCTTGGAGAACTTGAAGCTGATTGATTTTGGCTATGCCAGATTCTTGAACCAAGAGCCAGCAAAGCCAAATCTGAAACAACTTAACCCGTTCTACATGGCTCCAGAGCGGTTGAACGGGGTGAGTTGTGTGCAGTCAGACCTGTTTTCCGTAGGTGCTATCCTTTATCTGCTTATCTTTGATGAACTGCCTTGGTTCTTCGACGCATCAAGGATGAGCGACCAACAAATAGTTGAGCGATTGCAAACAGAAAGAGAGCGTCCGCTGCGAATGCCCACTATTGATATGTTTGAGTTAGACGAGCAACTGCTGAACATCATCAGCAAGGCTTTAAGCCCAGAGGCTGAAGACCGTTTCCAGAGTGCTGAAGAGTTCATAAAGGCTCTCAACGGAGAAATCAAAGTAGAAAAGCCTGAACATAAGCGTAAGGTAAAAGAAGGAGAGACTAAGGAAAAGCCTATTCCTCATAGAATTGCGAAAGGCGAAGGCTTTGCTGCCATTGCTGGCATGGATGAACTGAAGGAATTGCTACAGCGGGAGGTCATTGATGCCATTCTCAATCCCGAAGAGTATGCTCGCTATGGCCTTTCCATCCCCAATGGCATGTTGCTCTATGGCCCTCCTGGATGTGGCAAGACTTTCTTTGCAAAGCATTTTGCTGAAGAAGTAGGCTTCAATTATATGGAAGTAAAGCCCAGCACGCTGAAAAGCAAATGGGTTAATGCAACGCAGGAAAACATTGGGAAAATGTTTGAAGAAGCAGAGAAGAATGCGCCGACGATTATTTTCATTGACGAAATGAACGAGCTGGTTCCTAATCGCGACAATAGTAATGTACATGAAATGTCGCTTGGAGCTGTCAACGAGATGCTTGCCCAAATGGACAGGACGGGCGAAAAAGGTATTTTCATCATCGGAGCAACCAATTATCCGAACATGATTGACCCAGCCATCTTGCGTGCCGGTCGTCTCGACAAGAAATACTATTTGGCTCCGCCAGACAAGAAGGCACGTGAACTGATGTTGAGGATGTATCTTAGTAAACGACCATACGACTTTGGCATCGACTACGGACATCTTGCAGAGTTGACCCAATACTATGTTTCTGCTGATTTGAAGCTGATTGTAGATGATGCCTCGCGTAAGGCTCTCGTCAGCAGAAGTAAGATAACCCAACGACTGCTTGAAGAAGTGATTGCAGCAACAAGGCCATCACTGTCTGAAAAGGAGCTACAGAAATATGAACGTATCAAAGCCGAAATGAACGGTGAAAAGATAGAGACTAACAAACGCCCGAAAATAGGGTTTTAATCAACTTCATTATGGAACAAAACGAATTGTTATTGAGGACGGCATTCGCCTGCATGTCGTGCGACGGCGACATCGCGCCCGAGGAGATCGATTTGATTAAGCAGATGGCGACTGAAAAGCATCTGTTTGGTGATATAGACATTGACAAAGAACTTGATAAACTTGTCGATGAAATTAACTTGAAGGGAAAAGGTTTCCTAAAGCAATATCTGATTAGCTTGGCTGAGCAAACTTTGACGGAAGAAGAAGAACTGAAAGTGGCGGATGTTGCCGTACAAACTATCCGAGCCGACAATGTTGTTCAGTATAGTGAAATCAAGTTCTTCAAGGTGCTTCGCTCCAATCTGAAAGTCGTTTCGGACGAGACACTGCTTGAAAAGATTGACGACATAGACGAGAACTATCTGGCCCAAGACATCCGTGCTGACTATCTGCAAATGTACGATGACTATTTCAACACGATAGAGTTGCCAAAGTTTGAAAATCTTGATTCAGTTGCGAAAGAAGTGAAGTAATGCCCGACAGCATAGAGGATGTAGTAGAAGCCACCCAATCCTCAATGTCAAGTCCTTCGATATGTTCAAAGTTCTTGACATTGTGGGTGATGATAGTCAACCCTTTGGCTTTGGCAGCGTATTAACGTGGTAGGTTACTGCCAGCAAATAAAGTATGTCATTTTTTAGAATCGCCCATGCTGGAGGCCGAAAAAGAAAAACATGGTGTTTAGGTGACAGAAGTATGATACTTAGGTGGTGCAAGTATGATACTTAGGTGACAGAAGTATGATACTTAGGTGGCGCAAGTATAATAGTTAGTCATCACAAACGGCATAGATTGATGGAGAGTTACACATTTTCGTTGTGACAAATGAAGAAAAGAAAAAGGATGCAATTTTTCTCACGAAAAGTTTTTAAAAACACTATACATTCCTACATTTTTGTTGTAACTATCTAAAGATAAATGGTTTAGATAATGTATAGAGCCTACATTTTTGATGAGCTCTATACATTCATTGAGAAAGGACGTAGGTTGATGACTGCAATAACGTATCTAAGTATCGGATAATCAGTTTGTTTCACTTTGTTTCTCCCGTGGAAACAAACAGTTTCTACGGGAGAAACAAACAGTTTCCACGGGAGAAACTAAAACAGAGGTTGGTTATTGTTACTACTTTCCTACGTTATGTATGTGGATAAAGTCCGTTTACTGCCTATGTATAGTGGCACTATAAAATGTATGGTCTATACATAAACTAACATTCTGTATATATGTGAGTTAGAAGAAAAATGTAGGAATGTATAGTGAAATCAAAAAAAGTTCGTGAGAAAAATTGCAGAAGTGTCCCCGTTAGGATGCTGATAGAAGGGGTATGTGGGTGCTCTTGATGGCCCATTCGCGGGGGTAAAGGTTGTTGGCGCGTGAACCGATGTTCTTGGCGATGCCTAGCGGTTGGCCTTGATAAGCCACAACGACGATGCCGCGTGGCGTATCGGGAGGCAGGACGATGGCCTCACGGCGTAGATAGGCGATGGCCTGTTCGTAGGAGAGGTCTGCAACGGGGTGCTGTGTCGGGTCGAAATCTATTGACAGCGCCTCGGCGCAAGGCGAGCTTTCCATCTTGTTCAGACGGGCTAAGGCCGAAGTGATAGCTTTCGCCTTTTTTGTTCCCCCTTGGTGCTCGTTGTCGCCCTGCTTTCTCAGCACGGCCACGAAGAGTCCTTCGCTGTGCGTCAGACCAGGGATGAAACGGTAGACAGGAGCGTCGAAGCCGGGGAGGAGCGAGCCGCAGATGTTCCAGTCGGGTAGGGTAGGGATGTTGATGAACGAAGCGTCGAAATGCTCGGCTATCCACTTCACGTTCTCCTCGTTCTCCTTGGTGTTGAAGGTGCAGGTGCTGTAGATGATGATGCCGCCAGGACGGAGGCAGGGCCAGATGTCGCTGACTATCTGACGTTGCAGCTGCCAGCAGCGCTCCACGTTCTGGGGACTCCACTCGCCGATGGCAGCAGCGTCCTTGCGGAACATGCCCTCGCCAGAGCAGGGGACGTCGCAGAGGATGAGGTCGAACGTTTCTTTCAGGCCGTTGCGGGCGAAGTCCTGGGGGTAGTTGTTGGTGACGAGGCTGTTGGGATGCCCCCATTTCTGGATGTTCTCGCTGAGTATCTGCGCCCGCTTCCTGATAGGCTCGTTGCTGACCAGCAGACAGTCATCGGGAAGGACGGAGCGCAGGGCCGTGGACTTCCCGCCGGGAGCGGCACAAAGGTCGAGACAATAACCGTTAACCAATAAACAATAACCGTTAACCAATAAACAATAACCGTTATCCAATGAACAATCGCCGTTAGCCAATAAACGATGACCGTTATCCAATAAACAATAACCGTTATCCAATGAACAATCGCCGTTAGCCAATAAACGATGACCGTTATCAAGAATGGAGCGGGTGCAGTGGACGATGAACTGCGACGCGGCCTCCTGGACATAGTAACAGCCGGCATGAAAGAGCGGGTCGAAGGTGAAATTTGGACGCTCTGAGAGATAGAATCCGTCAGGACACCAGGGAACGGGGGAGAATTGAGAATTGAGTATTGAGGTTTGAGATTTTTGTTTTTTGGATTTCCGGGGGTTCAGTCTGATGCTGACGGGCGGTTCCTCGTCGAAAGCCTCGAGGAAACGTGAGAAGCGGTCATGGCCAAAGACTTCCTCCGTGTGGCGCAGGAATTCCGGGGGCAATGATTTGCTGTTATTCGTCATATACTATTTGGTTGGCGAAGGTAGTTGTTTTTTAGGTGATAATGACAACTTTTCCTTAAAAAGTTTTGTGCTTTCGACTTTTTTAATTAATTTTGCCGACGATTAATATATTTTTTAATCACTAACCATTGAATTTGACCTAAAACTTAAATACTAATACATTATCATTTATATGATTACAGGAAAGCCAAAAGGCCGATGGCTGCTGGGTCTATCATTTATCATTTATCATTTGTCGTTTAGCGTTGCGCTCACTTCGTGTAGTGAGAAGGACGAGCTGATGGACCAGCCGTCGTGGTTGGGCAACAGCATCTATGAGCGGCTGCAGGAAGACGGCAACTACAAGTACACGCTGCGGCTCATCGATGACCTGGGACAGAAGGAGGTGCTTAGCAGGACCGGCTCGAAGACCGTCTTCGTGGCTTCCGACGACACCTACGAACAGTTCTTCCGCCAGAACACCTGGGGTGTGCATAAGTACGACGACCTGACGTCGGCGCAGAAGAAGCTGCTCTTCAACAGCGCGATGGTGAACAACGCCTACCTCGTGGAGCTGCTGAGCAACGTCAGCGGTAACCCGCCGTTGCAGGGACAATGCATGAGGCGCGAGACTGCGGCCTCGGTGTTCGACAGCGTGGCCCGCTGCTACCCCGACGAGATGCCCAACACCGAGTTCTGGGCACGCTATAAACAGAAGAAGGAGGGCATCGTGCTGCTGCGCGACAACACGTCGAAGCCCATGATTCACTTCCTGCCCAAGTTCATGCGCCGCAACAACATCACCGACGAAGACCTGAGCATACTCACCAACGGCGTTTCGACTTCTGCCGCCGAGTCGTGGGTGAACGGCAAGAAGCTCACCGAGACAGACATCACCTGTAAGAACGGCTACATACAGAAGGTGGACGGCCTGGCTACGGCTGCTGACAACATGGCTGAGATTATCCACAACCATGCGAACATGTCGCTCTTCGCCTCGCTACTCGACCGCTTTTGTGCTCCCTACTACGACGATGCTGCCACGAAGGAGTATAATCGTCTGTATGATAATGAGGATAGTGTGTTTACGCTGAAGTATTTTTCCTCAACGAGCAATGTCGGGCAGTATGGTGCCTCGCAGGGTGGGGAGCTGCTTAACGACCCCGATGGAAAGGCCGTCGATGCCCATTTGGGTTTTGACCCCGGCTGGAGCCAGTATATGTATGCCAACACCTCAGGACGTGACCTTCACTACGATGCCGGAGCCTTGCTGGTTCCGAAGAATGAAGCCCTTGAATATTGGTGGAACCACGACGGTAAGGCCCTGCAGGATATGTATCATGCCTGGGAGAATGTCCCCATGAAGGTGCTGGTGAAGATGTTGGACCTCAACCTTATACGCACGTTTACTGAAACCGTTCCTTCAAAGTTCAAGAACATCGTCGACAACACCACGAAGGTGCCCATCGGCATCACCCGTGAGCATGTGGACAGCTGTTTTATGGGGTGCAATGGTGTGGTCTATCTGCTTAACCGTGTGTTTACCCCTGCCAGCTACTCGTCGGTATCGTTCCCGGCACTCATCAACGAGCAGACCATGAACGTCATCTACTGGGCCATCGAGACGCTCGACTTCGAGCCTTACCTTAACTCCATGGACTCTTACTACAGCTTCATCATCCCGACGAACACCGCCATGCTGCGCTATGTAGACCCCTGTACCTACGGAAGCTCCACCTCTATTTTATATGAGTTCTACTACGACAACGACCGGAAGGCGGTGCGTGCCCGTCGCTATAACTACGACCTCGCGACGCATGAGATTATCGACGACGGCAAGGAACTGAACGACGCTACCGATTCACAGGTGGAGAACCGTCTGCGAGACATGCTCGACAACCTTATCATTGTGGGTAACATCGAGGACGGCCATACCTATTACCGTACGAAGGGTGGCAGCGTCATCAAAGTGGGAACCTCACCCGAAGGGATGACCGTCAGCGGCGGCCTGCAGATAGAGGAGGATCTGCCTGTCAGCGTCACGACCATCTATGACCAGACGACCAATGGCAACGGCAAGAGTTACGTCGTGGAGGAGACCATGCCCATGGGAAGCCGCCGCTCGCTCTACAGCATCCTCAACGGACGGGAGAACTGCACCCGGTTCTTTGACCTGCTGCTCAACGGAGGAACCGCGAACACGCTGCTGAAGGCACGCATGAGCAGCTATACCTGTGCCGACTATAACTGTTCGCTCTTCGATGCCTATAACTATACTGTCTATGTGCCCACCGACAGCGAGATGGAGAAACTGCACAACGACGGTCTGCTGCCCGACTGGACGGACTATGAGAACCTTACCGCCGAGCAGTTCGGAGGCGATGCCTCGCTGCTGAAAAAGGCGCAGACCATCGTGGCTAACCGCATCCTGAACTTCCTGAAGTACCACATACAGGATAACTCCGTGTTCATCGGCGGCGAGCCTACGGTGAACGTGAAGTACGAGACCTCGACACTCAACCCCCTGAACAACCGATTCTTCAGCCTCACCGTCAATGCCGACGACGACAAGCTCACGATCGTAGACCAGTTGGGTAACGAGCGAAAGGTGGTGAAGGGCGACAACTATAACCTCATCGGCCGGGAGTACTGGATTCAGAACGCCCAGAACGTGAACAATACCCAGCTCTACAACGCCAGCGACGTGGTGGTACACCAGATAGACGGTCCGCTGTTCTACCAGGAGGCACAGCTGACCAAGTGGCAGGAAGAAGTGGAAGCGTTAATGCCAGATAATGAATAAATAATAAATGTAAGAAAGGAATGTAAGATGAAACAACTGTCAAGTTTATTATTTATTATTTGTTCTTTGTTATTTAGCGTCAGCGCAAGTGCCCAGATTTCCGCTGTTCACGGTCGGGTGTCCGACGATGTGGGCGAGCTGATGGGTGCCTCTGTCTGCGAGATTGACGGCAACGGACGTATCATCGAGGCCACCGTGACCGACGTGAACGGTAACTTCTCCATGCGTATACGTAATCCCAAGGATAAGCTGCGCTTCAGCTATGTGGGCTGCAAGACGCAGACGCTGCCCATCAACCGTGATAACTACGTCATCAAGATGGTGTCGCAGACCACTATCAAGGAGGTCACCGTCAAGGGAAAGAACCGTCTGCAGAGTGGTGGTCTGCCCATCCCGGAGCGTGAGATTTCCTTCGCCACGCAGACCATCGACATGAAGGAGTTCGAGGGTCTGGGACTGACCACGGTCGACGAGGCCCTTCAAGGCCGAATTGCCGGACTGGACATCGTGGCCAACAGCGGTAACCTCGGAGCAGGAACGACCATGCGACTGCGTGGCGCTTCGTCGGTCTCGACGCTTACTAGCTCCAATCCCCTCATCGTGGTCAATGGTAATACATGGAACGTTGATATGAGCAATTTCGACGTTACCAACGCCAACGACGAGCAGTTTGCCCAGTTGCTCAACGTGAACCCCGAGGACATTGCCAGCATCACCGTGCTGAAAGATGCTGCCGCTACGGCTATCTACGGTTCGCAGGGAGCCAACGGCGTCATTGAGATTACCACCAAGCGAGGCACACGTGGTGCTCCGAAGCTGACCTACTCCCTGCGACTCACAGGTACTTATCAGCCCGAGGGCTACAAGATGCTCAACGGCGACGACTATACCATGTTGCTCAAGGAGAGCTACTTCAATCCTGAACAGAACGATTACGCTTCAAACATCCGAGAGCTGAACTACGACCCGACGTTCTCGGAGTACGAACAATACAATAATAATACCGACTGGGTGGATGCCGTCACACAATGGGGTCTGCGTCAGAACCATTTCCTTAGCGTCACCGGCGGTGGAGAGAAGGCCACTTTCCGCATCTCCGGCGGTTATGACCATGAGACGGGTTCTGTCATCGAGCAGCGCCAGGACCGCTTCGCCACCCGTGTGGCACTCGATTACTACGTCTCCGACCGCATCAAGATTTCCACCAACTTCGCCCTCACCTATACTAATACCAAGCGAAACTACGACGACCTGCTGGCCATTGCCTACAAGAAGATGCCGAACATGAGCATCTATGAGCAAGACCCTTTGACAGGTGCTGACACCGACCGTTATTACACCATGTTGCAGTCGGCTCCCGATGTGTTCAAGGATGACCAGCGCATCTATGTGAACCCCGTGGCCTCGGCACACCTTGCCAAGAACGATGACCGCACGTATGACATCACCCCGGAGTTTGAGTTGAACTACCATCTGCTGGGCACCGACGAGGAGCACCACCAACTGAACTGGCAGGGTCGCGCGTACATGAATATCTTTAATGAATATGTAGACAAGTTCTACCCCAACAAGCTCGTCACCGTCTCTTGGAACAATGGCGTGAACCATGCTTATACCGGCTCGTCGAAGAGCGTTGCCTTCAACACGAAGCAGACATTAACTTTCATTCCTCACTTCAATAACAAGGACCATTCACTCATGGCCTTGGGACGCTTCGAGCTGACAAGCGGTAGCAGTAATGGTCAGGGCACCGATGCCTCGAAGCTTCCTTCCGCCGGCATCACCAGTCCTGTGGCTGCGGGAAAGGTGACGGGCATGAGTTCCAGCTATAGTGAGTGGCGCTCGATGTACTACACCTTCTCCACCCACTATGCCTACAAGGGCCGTTACATGGCCGACTTCTCGCTACGTGCTGACGGTACGACGAAGTTCGGCCCGGACCGCCGCTGGGGTTATTTCCCTGCTGTGTCGCTCAGATGGAACATTATTGATGAGCCTTGGTTCCAGAAGTTTGCCGGTATTCCTGAGTCTGGCGGCAAGTGGCTCTCCATGTTGGCCATCCGTCCCAGCTGGGGTAAGGTGGGTAACCAGCCCAATAGAGACTATCTCTACGAAAGTATCTACAGCATGGGAACACGCTACCTCGACATGGGTGCCATGAATCCTGATAACATCCGTCTGACGAACCTCAGTTGGGAGACCACCTCGACATGGGACGTCGGTATCGACCTCGGATTCTTCGATGACAAGCTGACGTTGCAGGCCGAGTGGTATCACAGTACCCGCCGCGACATGCTCATGCCCGAGGTGAGCATACCCTCCAGCACGGGTTACTACACGCTGGCCTATCGTAACGTAGGCTCCATGCGAAACATCGGTTGGGAGCTGAATCTCAATACCAATAAGATTATTCGTGTGGGTAAGTTCACCGCCGACTTCAACATGGTGTTCGGCAATAACCAGAACGAAATACTCACCATGGACGAGACCGTGCTCTCGTCGCTTAACTCGGAGTTCGCTTTCGGAAACCGTGAAGTGCTACAGCGCGTACAGCTCCATAACCCCTTTGGTGCCATCTATGGCTTCCGCTACAAGGGCGTTTACGAATACCAGTACGAGACCTTCCTCGACATGTCGCCGCAGGAACGTCAGGACTTCCTCGCCGCTGGCCATACTGCTCCAGTGGAGATTGACAAGAATGGTAACGTCGTGGTCGATGACGAAGGCAAGCCAGTACGCATGATGTTCAACTACACCCACGACAGTACAGGTAAGAACTACCCGTTCAAGGGTGGCGACGCCATCTATGAGGACATCAATTACGATGGCGACATCAACGCCCTCGACATCGTCTATTTGGGAAGCTCTTTGCCAAAGCTCACCGGTGGTTTCGGCGTGACGTTGAACTATGGTCGGTGGAAGTTGAACACGCAGTTCAACTATCGTGTGGGAAACAAGATACTGAACCTGGCTCGTCTCGATGCCGAGTCGATGATTAACAATGACAATCAGAGCCGTGCCGTGAACTATCGTTGGCGTAAGGAGGGTGATGTGACATCCATTCCTCGTGCCATGTACGGCGTAGAGTCCAGCTATAACACCCTCGTCAGCGACCGCTTCGTCGAGAATGGCTCCTTCCTCCGTCTGAACTACATGCAGCTGAGCTACTCCTTCGACCCGAAGGTCATTAAGAAAGTCATCGGCATCAACCGCCTTAGCTTCTATGCCAGCGCCAACAACCTCTTCATCATCACCCGCTACAAGGGTGTTGACCCAGAGGTGAGCTATGGTGGTTACGGTGCCGCCGTCGATACCGGACAGACGCCAAGGGCAAAGTCATATACCCTCGGTATTACCGTCGACTTCTAGTGCGGCCTGCGACCTAAAGAATAATTAATAAAGAATAAATAATAATGGCTGCGCAGAGACAGAGAGCAAGAACTATATTAACGATTAGAGACAATCAGAGACAATCAGAAAATCAGAGACTATGAATATAATAAGGAAAAGGTCACGAACAATACGGATAACAGGTTTGTTATTTATTATTTGTTCATTATTATTTAGCGTAAGCGCCTGCTCCGACTTCCTTGAGATAGAGCCGCAGGAGCTTATCGTCCTCGACAAGTTCTGGAACGAGGAGGCCGACGTGGAGAATATGGTGGCAGGCTGTTACAGCACCATGCAGCGCGAGGCCGTCATCAGCCGCATGATGGCCTGGGGAGAGTTCCGTTCGGACAACACCGTGGGTGGTACGGGCATTGAGAACGCCAAGGACTTGTCGAACATCTTCAAGGAGAACATCAATGCCAGTAACAGCTACGCCAAGTGGGGTGACTTCTACAACGTCATCAACCGTTGCAACACCATATTATATTATGCTCCGCAGGTGGCCCAGAAAGACCCCAACTACACCCAGAGTGAGTTATTGGCAACAGAGGCAGAGGTGAAGGCCCTGCGCGACCTGATGTATTTCTACCTCATCCGCACCTTCCGCGACGTGCCCTACTATACACAGCCCTACCTTGATGACAACCAGACGATGAACCTGCCCGCCACGAAGTTCGAGGTGGTGCTTGACAGTCTCATTGCCGACTTGGAAGCCGTTCAGGGGAATGCCGTCCGCCGTTATCCAACGAACAAGACCTATTATCAGCAGGGACGCATCACTCAGGATGCCATCCACGCCATGCTCGCCGATATGTATCTCTGGAAACGTGACTACCAGAAGGCCATCTACTATGCCGACCTCGTCATCGATGCCAAGACGGCTGCCTATCAGGAGGAGCTTGACAAGATGAGTGGCTCTGTTTCGGCAAACGACCGCATGATTGACGGCTACCCCCTCATCAGCGACGCCATGACCACAGGCAACTATTACGGCAATGCTTTCCAGACCATCTTCAGCCGCGGTGCCAGTCGTGAGAGCATCTTCGAGCTGGTTTATTCCGACAACGACCAGATGCTGGCCAATAGTGCGGTGAGCTATCACTACGGCAACGCCACCACCTTTCCTGGTGATGTGCGTCCTGCCGACTTCCTTTGTACCGACGTCAACGACGAGGTGTTCAGCGTGTTCCTCAGCAAGAACGATGCCCGTTATTATGAGAACCTGCAGAGCATCAACGGTTCACGCACCCTCTTCGGCATTAACAAGTATACTTTTAGGTCGACTACGGTAGACCTCACCAAGGCCGAGATCCAGGGCAGCTACGGCTCGCCCTACGTTCAGAACCTCTGTCATGCCAACTGGATTATCTATCGTCTCACCGACATCATGCTCCTGAAGGCCGAGGCTCTCGTGGAGCTAGCTCCTGATAGTGTGTCGGTTGCCGACAGCCTCTCAAATCTCAATTCTGCTCAAGGGGATTTGCAATCCCCGTATCTCGAACAGGCCTTCTCTATCGTGAACACCATCAGCAAGCGCAGCAACTGTTCCTCCAGCAGTAAAGACCTCGACCAGGCAAACTACTCGACGAAGTCGCTGATGCGTGCCCTCGTCCAGGAAGAACGTCAGCGAGAACTGATGTTTGAGGGGAAACGATGGTACGACCTCGTGAGACGTTCTCAACGTGATGACAATACCGACTACCTCGTGGGTTGCGTCTCGCGTAAGGGCGGCACGGGAGGTGCTATTGCCAGTAAGCTGTCACGCATGGAGGCCATCTACTGGCCCTACCATATTGACGAGATAAAGGTCAACGACCAGCTCCTGCAGAATCCTGCCTTTGGCAGCGGAGAGGATAGCAGCTATGAGAGGACGAAATAGAGGCCCCTCCCCCAGCCTCACCCAGCCCCGCCTGACAGGCGGGGGAACGGACGAAAGGAGGGGAGTGGTTACTTTGCGAAATCAGATATTCTTAAATTTAAATATGGCAAGTTATGAAACGGCAAATAATAGCTAAACTCAAGAGCATTGCTCAGTTCACTATCTATATACTCCTCCCCCTTGGGGGAGGCTGGGTGGGGGGCCTTTCCTCGTGCTCTGACGAGCCCGATGCCTCCAACTTCTACACCTTCAAGGGGCAGATGATGAGTGAGTACCTTCGCGGTCACGAGGAGTTCAGCCAGTTCTCCGCTATTCTGGAGCGTGCAGGCATGATGGAGTTGCTGGCTAGCTACGGGGCGCTTACCTGTTTCCCACCCACCGATGACGCCATCAAGGTATTCCTCACCAAGCGCGGTCTTTCGTCTATTGACGAGCTTAGTGATGCCGATTGCGACACCATAGCCCGTACCCACCTGGTGAAGAATATGTACACCACCGCCGATATGGAAGACGGAGTGCTTTCGACGGCGAATATGAACCGCCGTTATATCGAGGTGAGCCACGGCATCGACGAGGACCAGAACGCCGTGGTGTTCCTCAACGGCACGTCGCACATCATCTTTGCCCTGCAAGACGACTCCGTGGAGAACGGCATCATGCAGCCCATCACCGAGGTGCTTGAGAGCAGCAACCGTATGATTCACGACGTGATGAGGCAGAATCCGCGTATCTCCCTCTATACCGAAGCCTTGGAGCTTGCGGGACTTCGCGACTCGCTTTATCAGTATAAGGATGCCATGTGGGACGAGGAGCGGCTCAACTATCCGCGTCTGCGCTATGTCTCTCACGTGAACAAGGAGACGGCTACCGTGCCTGATGAGAAGCGAACAGGCTTCACTGTCTTTGCCGTTCCCGACTCCATCCTCGGCGAGAAGTACGGCATCACCACCGTGGAGCAACTCTACGATAAGGCTTGTGAGATATACGACCGTATCTATCCTGAGGATGCCAAGGCCGAGTATCACGACTATGCCCACATCAAGGACTCACGTAATCCCCTGAACCGTTTCCTGAGGTATCACATCCTTACCCGCGACGTGAAGGGCTGGAACTACCTGACGCCCTACACGGACATCGGCATCCTCACCACGGTGATGAACCCTGTCGATTGGTATGAGACGATGCTTCCCCACACGATGATGAAGTTCGAGCGACTTACCGTCCGTAAATGGGCGGGTGGAAGTACCCTTGGCCAGCGTTATATCAACCGCCGCTACGACGATTTGGTTCCTAACGAATTGGTTACGGAGCCAGTTCTTGGAACCCTTGTACGTCCTACCGTCGAGGTGGAATACAAGCAGGATGCCCTCAATGGCCGCTATTTCTACGTCGATGACATACTGGCCTTCGACGAGACGACGCGGGATGTTGTGCTCAACGACCGTATACGCATGGACTTCTCTACCATCTTCCCGGAGCTGATGACAAACGACATCCGCCTGAACGAGCGTAACAATGGACGCAAGTACCAAGACCCGGACTATGACGAGACAGCCAAGTACGGGCGTAACTATTACTTCCCCAACGGCTACCTCAAGGGTGTGACTCTTAACGAGGGCGGCACCTTCGTCTATCGTCGTCCGCATGACTATTACGACTGCTACGAGGGTGACGAGATGAACCTCTTCGGTGACTTCGACATCACATTTAAGATTCCCCCCGTGCCCTACGAGGGTGAATGGCAGTTGCGCCTGGGCTTTGCCGCTGAAGGTTCGCGAGGTGTGGCTCAGTTCTACTTTGACGATAAGCCGCAGGGCATACCTCTTGATATGACCAAGAGTCTCACCGACCCCTCCATTCTCGGAGCTGACTGGAAGAGTGACTACGCCAGTATGTCGACCGTCGACCTGGCCACCGACCAGAAGGTGCTGAAAAACAAGGGGTATTACCGTGGTGCTGCCGGAGGCTACCGTTATGCACAGGGAAGTACCCAGCAGACCATCTTCGCCACGCAGCCGCTTACTATCCGAATGGTTATTTGCACCACCCATATCAATCCCGATCAGGATCATTTCCTCCGCATACGCTGCGTCTCGACAAAGCAGGGTAACGATAATGAGTTCATGCTCGACTACCTCGAGCTTGTTCCCAAGAGTGTCTATGGCGTTACTGATGAGGGGAAGATGGAAAGCATGTTGTAGGAACCCACCCCCGCCCCCTCCCAAAGGGAGGGGAGAAAAGTAAGATAAAAGGCATGTGTATTATTGAATTAATAAAAGAAGATATAGTAAACTATGGAAGGACAAACACTATCAAATAAGATAAAAACTGTCATCTTCAGGTTTTTATGTATATTAGCTCCCCTCACTTTGGGAGGGGTTGGGGGTGGGTGTACATCCGACTGGAACACCCACTACGATGCCTCTACTACCGATGGTGGTACGCTCTGGCAGGCCATTAGTGCTGACGGCAACCTGAATAACTTCTCCCGAGTGCTTCAGGCCACTGGCTATGATGTACTCCTCGACGGCAGCCAGACCTACACCGTCTTCGCTCCCACCGACGCAGCTCTCTCTGCTTCTCAGGCCGATAGTCTTATTGCTGAGTACAAGAAACAGGAAGCCGCTGGCATCCGAGCTAATGACAATACCGTCGTGCGCCAGTTCCTGCAGAACCACATCGCCCTGTTCCGCCATCCTGTTTCGTCGCTCACCAACGACTCTATCAAGCTGATGAACAGTAAGTACGCCCTGCTTACCGACAAGTCTTTGGCTGGAACCGACTTGAAGAGTACTAATGAGCTGCATAACAACGGCCTGCTCTTCACCCTTGACCGTCAGGTAGCCTATTTCCCAAACGTCTTCGAGTATCTTGGACATGACCCTGAACTGGACAGCGTCTATCAGTTCATCAATAGCTACAGCGTCTATGAGTTCAACGACGCGAAGAGCGTTCCAGGTGGTATTGTCGATGGCATGACCATCTACCTCGACTCCGTGTCTGAACTGCATAACTCCTTCCTATCGAAGTATGGCCTCATCAACTCCGAGGACAGCACCTATTGGATGCTCTGTCCCACGAATAGTGAATGGAGCAGACTGGTGGAGGAGTACGAACCTTACTTCAACTATCCCAGAAGCGTGGCCAAACGAGACTCCATGGTCTATGCTACCACCCGTGAGGCCATCATCGGCGGTGCCTTCTTCAACCGCACCCTGAATCCTGACGTTGCTTTCCTGGACTCCGCCGTCTCTACCCAGGCACCATCGGCCCAAGTACGTCAGCAGCTTGACCAGGACTATCCTTACTACATTTATTTCAAGCCCTTTGCCGAGGGCGGCATCTTCTACGACACCAAGGACATTGTTTGTAGTAACGGACATGTGCGCAAGAGCAGTCATTGGAACATTTCTCCTTACGAAACCTTCGCACAGACGGTGAAGGTGGAGGCCGAGAACATCCTTTATCAGGACACCATCATCAATGCCGTCGATCCGGTTATTGTCCGTGAGGTGACGAGCGATAATCAGTTCTATGGTAAAGTCTCTGGTAATACCTTCGTAGAGGTGCAACCCGAAACGGCAACGGCTCAGGTTACCGTCACCTTCAAGCTTCCGAACATGCTTTCCAATATGGCTTACGACATCTACGGAGTATTCGTTCCCGCCACGGCCTACGACCCCTTGGAGACGGTGGAGATTACCAAGCCCAACATCATGCGTCCTACCTTGTACTATAGCGACCTGAACGGTCGTGAGGCACAGCAGCGCTACAACAAAAATATATCTAACGACCCGGCGAAGGTTGACACCGTTTTGCTGGTGAATGGCTTCTCCTTCCCCACCTGCTCCTACGGTCTCAGCGATGCTTCGGCTAAAATTTCCATCCGTTCCGTTGTCTCTGCCAAGCAGACGGCAACCAACTCGCTCACCTTCCGCATTGACTGCATAATAGTAAAGCCCCATGCCCTCTCAGAACAATAATCCTTTCATAAGGCCAAAGAACATGAATCACTTACCAATTATCCCCTTCATCGCCGCCTGTTTCCTATGGTGCAACCCTCTTGCAGCACTTGCCCAAAGCGAAAATCCCGACGACGAAGACATAGAAGAGGTTACCGCTCTTGTCAAGGAGCGTAGCCCGAAGGCACGAAAGCAGTACCCCACTCGTGAGGTTCGAGGACGAGTGCTCGATGCCACTACCCGTGCACCACTCTCTGGTGCTATGGTGCGTGTCAGCGAAGTAGAGGGATATAGTGTGCTCACCGAAAGCGATGGCTCCTACGCCCTGCTTGTACCCCTCTTTGCCACCTCCCTTGAGGTCTCTTCTCCCGACCTCAATATGGCTAAGATTGGTCTCAGGAAAGGTGAACAGCAGACCGACGTGCTGCTTTATCCCGAGACGTTCTCTGCTGATTACCAGCAAAGCACAGATGTCACCGCCATGACCCAGGCTCAGGACTTCCGATTCTCTCCTGCCATCACCATCGAGGGTGAGATACAGGGACGTCTCGGTGCTGACGTGCATACCACCACACGAAATGGTACTCCCGGCATTGGAAGCGTGATGTTCATTGATGGTCTTGGCTCGCTTAATGCCAATGCCCAGCCGCTTATTGTCGTTGATGGTGTCATCTTCGACCAACAGTTTGGTCGCACTACGCTCCACGAAGGTTTCTTCAACGACATCCTGTCGAACATCAGCGTCACCGATATTGAGAGTGTGCAGGTGCTCCGTAACGGTACTGCCCTTTATGGCGCGAAGGGTGCCAACGGCGTGATTCTCATTAATACCCGCCGTAACCACTCCATGGCCACCCGTATCACCGCCAGTATCTCTGCCGGTGTAACCTTGGAACCGAAGTTCCTCGACATGATGGATGCCACGCAGTATCGCAGCTATGCCTCCGACCTGCTGCAGACCACCAACACGGACATCACCGATTTCAAGTTCCTCAACGAGTCGCCCACCTATTATTATTATAACCAGTACCACAACGACACCAACTGGAAAGACCTGGTCTATCGTACTGCCATTACCCAGAACTACAGCATCAATGTGGAGGGTGGTGACGACATTGCTGACTACAACCTCTCGCTGGGCTATGTCGATGCGCAGAGCACATTGAAGAACAACAAGATGAACCGTCTGAACATTCGCTTCAACAGCGACATCCGTCTTACCAACCGTCTGGGCATTCGATTTGATGCCTCCTTTGCCAATCAGAAACGTAACCTACGTAACGATGGCGCTCCTAGCGGCTATACCGAGGGAACGCCCACGTCGACTGCCTTTCTTGCCTACGCCAAGAGTCCTATGCTCAGTCCCTATACCTTCTCCAACGGTAAAATCTCTGACGGATATATCGACGTGGCAGACGAAAGCTACCTTGACGAGGCGCTGGCCGACTATGCCAACTACAACTACAAACTGGCTAATCCCTTGGCCATTAACGAGTATGGTGAGGCAGAGAACAAGAACCACTTCGAGAACTCGATGATTAACCTTAGCGTTATGCCTCACTACAAGTTCGGTGAGCACCTCCGCCTGAGTGAGCATTTCAGCTACAACCTCGTCAATACCAACGAGAAGTTTTACATCCCCCTCAACGGTGTGCCCGACTATTATGTCAGTAGTGTTAATGCCGTCGTGCACAATGAAGTGCGTTCCATGGCTGGCAAGCAGAACTCGGTGATGAGCGACACACGACTGCAATATACGAATCGTTTTGCCGCCCACTATCTTGATGTCTTCGGCGGTGTACGCATCAACTGGGAGACCTATACCCTCAGTTCTCAGCTTGGTTACAACACTAGCAGCGACAAGATGCCAGCCATTAGCTCTAGTCTTGACCACGCACAAACTACGGGTAGCAGCGACAAGTGGACTTCTATCGCCTGGTATGCACAGGCCAACTACAACTACCTACAGCGTTACTACCTGCAAGCCAACTTCGCCCTTGAGACCTCTTCTCGTTTTGGTCGCGATGCCTCCGATGCCCTGAAGATGTTTGAGGTGCCCTGGGGCTTCTTCCCTGGTGTTCAGGCCGCCTGGGTCATCAGCAATGAGCCTTGGTTCCCCAAAAATCTCAATTCTCAATTCTCAATTCTCAATTACCTGAAGTTCTCCGCTGGTTTCGACTTCACAGGCAACGATGACATTGACTATCACGCCGCCCGCAGCTATTTCACCAGTAGCAACTTCTTAGAGGATGTCTCTGGCATCTCCTTTGAGAACATTGGCAATAACCGCCTGCAATGGGAGACCACCAAGCGTTTCAATGTTGGCCTGGAAACCAATATGCTCAACAACCGTCTGAACCTTCGCCTGAACTATTTCTACAGCAAGACCAGCAACCTGCTCATGTATCAGACCCTTCGTTACGTCACTGGTCTCGAGCATAACTGGGTGAACGGTGGTGCCATGAAGAACCAAGGCTTTGACGTGCGAGCCACTGGCAAGATTCTCGCCACGAAGAACTTCCAATGGGAGCTGGGGGCCAGTATGGGTCACTATAAGAACAAGATTACTGAACTTGCCGACGGCAAGTCTGCCATCAACAATGAACTCTATGGTGCCACCATCCGTTCGGAAATAGGCCAGCCCGCCAATGTTTTCTACGGCTATCGCACGCAGGGTGTCTTCGCCACTTCCGAAGAGGCAGCCCAGTCAGGGCTTTACATCCTTGCCGACAATGGCATAGACCGTCTGCCGTTTGGTGCTGGTGATGTCTGTTTTGCCGATACAAATAATGATAAACAGATAAGTGAAGCCGACCGCGTCATCATCGGCGACCCCAACCCCGATTTTTACGGAAACATCTTCACCTCGCTGGCCTACAAGCGTTTCAAGCTCGACATCAACTTCAACTACTCCCTGGGTAATGATGTCTATAACTATCATCGCAGTCAGCTGGAGAGTGGTTGCCGTTTTATGAACCAAACGACGGCGATTACCCGTCGCTGGCAGACCGAGGGACAGCAGACAGACATTCCCCGTGCCTCCTTCCAAGACCCTATGGGCAATAGCCGCTTCAGCGACCGATGGATAGAGGACGGCTCTTACCTGAAGCTCAAGACTGTCACCCTTTCTTACACCTTGCCCCTGCACACCACCTTCCTGCAAGGCTTCCAGTTCTGGGTACAAGGCAATAACCTGCTCACCTTCACCCATTATTTCGGTGCCGACCCGGAATCGGCCATGACTGGCAGCGTCATCGGACAAGGCATCGACCTCGGCCGTCTGCCGCAGAGCCAAAGTATCGTGGCAGGAGTTAAAATCAACCTTTAAGCGCTTCGCTAATGAAAAAAGTAATAAATAAAAAAAGAAATAAAGCTATGACACATATATTATGTAAAACAGCTAAAGAACTGACGGGTTTATTATTTGTTCTTTGTTCTTTATTATTTAGCGTAGCGTGTAGCGATTTCCTCTACGACGACTCCGACCAGGTGGCATACGCCGACAAGAACCTGCTTACCGACGATGCCGACACCCTCTGGGCCGTGGCGGGTATCATGAACAAGATGCAGGTCATCGCCGACCGCACCATCCTCCTTGGTGAGGTGCGTGGCGACCTCGTCACGCTCACTAATGATGCCTCCGCCGACCTGCGTGCCATCGCCAATTTCGAGACCACCTCAAATCTCAACTCTCAATCCTCAACTCTCAACTCTCAATCCTCAACTCTCAACTCCAATAAGTACAACCGTCCCCGTGACTACTACGCCATCATCAATAACTGCAACTACTATCTTGCCAATGCCGACACCACGATACGCAACAGCCGCAATGAGCGTGTCTTCATCAAGGAGTATGCTGCCGTGAAGGCCTACCGCGCCTGGACTTACCTCCAGCTCGTGCTTAACTACCAGAGCGTGCCGCTTATCACTGAGCCTGTGCTCTCGATGGAGGATGCCGAGAAGAACTTCCCCCGCGTGGACATCAAGGAGGTGTGTCGCTATTTCATCGATGACATTGCCCCTTTCGCCGACGTGGAGACTCCTAGTTACGGCCCCATCCGCAACACCGACTCGAAGCTTTTTTATTATCCCATAAAAGTGCTCCTTGGCGACCTCTACCTCTGGGACGGCCAGTACCGTGAGGCAGCACAGAGCTACTACCGTTATATCAGCACTCGCAATGGCACGAACACTGCTTATACCATTAGCACCAACTCCGTAAGATTTGCTCGTAACGACTCGAAATGGATGAGTTTCCGGGACTCCTGGTCACCGATGTTCAGTCAGGAGAATTACTCCTCCGACAGCGAACTGATCATGATGATTCCCGGCGACTCCATCCCCTCGGAGGGTAACTATAGTGAGCTGCGCGACCTTTTCAACACATCGGAAGCCAACGACTACACTTGTAGCATTGTTCCCTCGCAGGCCATCATCGACCTTTCGGCTGCACAGAAATACTGCCACTATACCACGGGTGGCGAGTATGTCTATGCTCCCGACGGTCTCACCGACTTCCATACGGGTGACTTGCGCCTCGGTGCCATCTATACGAGTATGGACAACCTTGGAAGTCTGAATATCATGTCTAATGGCAAGCGTGTGACCAACTACAGCGTCATTGGCAAGTACCAGACGCGCAATGTGCATATCCTTCGCCGTGCTATGGTATGGCTGCGTTTTGCCGAGGCACTCAACCGTGCCGGATTCCCCCGCTTTGCTTTCCAGATTCTTAAGACTGGCATAAACAATAATGTGATAGCCCAGGAGGTTCTGCCTTACTACTTGGATGACAGCGAGTTCCTTTCCCAGTTTAACTTCCCCAACACCTTATACTTGTTAGAAACCACAGCTGGCATGGCCACTGAGAACACTATGGGTCTCCACTCACGAGGTTCCGGCTATACTGCTGCCAATGCCAGCTATGCTTTTCTGGAGGACTCCGTGCTCAATTCTCAACTCTCAACTCTCAATTCTCAAATGGACTACGTCGAAGACCTCATCACCGACGAGGAGGCTTTGGAGTTTGCTTTCGAGGGTCATCGCTTCTATGACCTCATGCGCATAGCCCTTCGCCGTAATGACCCGTCCTACCTCGCAGACCGTGTAGCCCGTCGCAATGGCACCTTCAGTCCCGCTCTCCAGGCTACGCTCAGGGATACCCGCAATTGGTATCTCCCCATTGAGTAGCTCGGAACATATAGACAACGGCCATGGAGTAAAAAAAATATAAATTAGCGCCACCATATTAGGCTATGCGAAATATTTGTAGTACTTTTGCAAGTTGTTACTAAGTATTTATCAGATTATACCAACTAATTCATTTAACTATGACAATCAACGAAATGAACTTTGCCGGTAAGAAGGCAATCGTGCGCGTTGACTTCAACGTGCCCCTGGACGAGAATGGTAAGATTACGGACGACACCCGCATCCGCGGTGCCCTGCCCACGCTGAAGAAGATTCTGGCCGACGGTGGTGCTGTCATCATCATGAGCCACATGGGCAAGCCCAAAGGCAAGGTGAACCCCAAGATGTCGCTGGGTCAGATTCGTGAGGCCGTGGAGAAGGCCCTCGGCGTTCCCGTGGCATTTGCTCCCGACTGTGCCAAGGCTGCCGACGCTGCTGCTGCCCTGAAGATGGGCGAGGCCCTGCTGCTGGAGAACCTGCGCTACTATCCCGAGGAGGAAGGCAAGCCCGTGGGCATTGAGAAGACCGATCCCGCCTACGACGCTGCCAAGAAGGAGATGAAGGCTCGTCAGAAGGAGTTCGCCAAGACGCTGGCAAGCTATGCCGACTGCTACGTGATGGATGCCTTTGGTACCGCTCACCGTAAGCACGCCTCAACGGCTGTCATCGCCGACTACTTTGATGCCGACAACAAGATGCTCGGACTCCTCATGGAGAAGGAAGTGCAGGCTGTGGACAACGTGCTGTCGAACATCAAGCGCCCGTTCGTGGCCATCATGGGTGGCTCGAAGGTTAGCTCGAAGATCGGTATCATCGAGAACCTGCTGGGCAAGGTAGACAAGCTCATCCTCTGCGGTGGTATGACCTACACCTTCGCCAAGGCTCACGGCGGCGAGATTGGCAACAGCATCGTGGAGCTCGACAAGCTCGACGTGGCCCTCGGCGTTGAGGAACTGGCCAAGAAGAACGGTGTGGAGCTGGTTCTGGGCAGCGACTGTACCGCTACTAATGGACTCGACTTCGGCACGATGACCGTGAAGCCCGGTTCGGAAATCATCACCTGCCCTGCCAACAATGTTCCCGCAGGCTTCGAGGGCGTTGATGCCGGTCCTGCTTCTCAGGAGGACTTCCGCAAGGCTATCGACGGTGCCAAGACCATCCTGTGGAACGGTCCTGCCGGCGTGTTCGAGTGCGACACCTTCACTCCTGGCTCACGTGCCATCGGCGAGGCTATCGCCAAGGCAACGGCTGAAGGAGCTTTCTCACTTATCGGTGGTGGCGACTCTGTGGCTTGCGTCAACAAGTTCGGTCTGGCCGACAAGGTGAGCTACATCTCTACCGGCGGTGGTGCTCTGCTCGAGGCCATCGAGGGCAAGGTGCTCCCCGGCGTGGCTGCTATCAAGGGTGAGTAAATCGTTCTTGGTTATCCAAGTAGAACAAGGAAAAAACCAAACAAAACCGCCGTCTTGTAGGTTTTGTTTGGTTTTTTCTTGCTTCTTGTAGGTCGCGAAACGTCTCAGTCTTGAATACTGTTATGGATGCGGAGTTCTTCCCTTAGGTATTTGGGCGTGTAGCCAAGGGGACTGTTGGCTACCTCTTCGGGTGTGCCGGTGGAGAGGATGGTTCCTCCGCGTCTGCCGCCTTCTGGCCCCATGTCGATGATGTAATCGGCCTGGCAGATGACGTCCATGTTATGCTCAATGACGATGACGGTGTTCCCCTTGTCTACGAGTCGTCGGAGCACTTGCATGAGTATGCGGATGTCCTCGAAGTGCAGGCCCGTGGTGGGCTCGTCGAGGATGTAGAGGGTGCTGCCGGTGTCGCGCTTGGAGAGTTCGGTGGCGAGCTTCACGCGCTGGCTCTCGCCTCCGCTGAGTGTCGTGGATGACTGTCCTAGTTTGATGTAGCCGAGGCCGACATCCTGTATGGTCTTGATCTTGCGGAGAATGTCGGGCTGGTTCTCAAAGAACTCCACGGCCTGGTTGATGGTCATATCGAGGACATCGGCGATGCTCTTTCCCTTGTAGCGTACCTCAAGGGTCTCACGGTTATATCGTTTGCCGTGACACTCCTCGCAAGGCACCTGAATGTCGGGCAGGAAGTTCATCTCGATGGTTTTGTAACCGTTGCCCCCGCAGGTCTCGCAACGTCCGCCACGCACATTGAAAGAGAAACGACCGGGCTTGTAGCCACGTATCTTGGCCTCTGGCAGACCCACGAAGAGCGTGCGTATGTCGGAAAATACACCGGTGTAGGTGGCGGGGTTGGAGCGTGGTGTGCGGCCTATGGGGCTTTGGTCTACGCTCACCACCTTGTCGATGAGATTCAGCCCTTCTATGGAGTCGTAGGGCATGGGACGTTTCAGCGAGCGGTAAAAATGCTGCGAGAGGATAGGCTGCAGCGTCTCGTTGACGAGCGTTGACTTTCCGCTGCCGCTGACACCCGTGACGACGATGAGCTTGCCGAGGGGGAAGGAGACGTCGATGTGACGGAGGTTGTTGCCGCTGGCTCCGCGTAAAAATAAAAACCCACCCCCAACCCCTCCCGAGGGGAGGGGAGATGGGTTAGTTTGTTTGCTGGTGTTTTGAAGGGTAGATGTAACTAATCTCCCCTCCTCTCGGGAGGGGTTGGGGTTGGGTCTTAAGTACTGTGCCGTCAGCGTGTCGGCCTTCATCAGTTCTGCGGGCGTGCCTTGGAACACCACTTCGCCACCCTTCCGTCCGGCACGAGGACCGATGTCGATGATATAGTCGGCGGCAAGCATCATGTCACGGTCGTGCTCCACTACGATGACGGTATTGCCCAGGTCGCGCAGCTCTTTCAGGGAGTGGATGAGTCGCTGGTTATCGCGCTGGTGCAGGCCGATGGAGGGCTCGTCGAGGATGTAGAGCACGTTGACAAGCTGGGAGCCGATCTGCGTGGCCAGACGTATGCGCTGGCTCTCACCACCTGAGAGACTTGCCGACTGACGGTTGAGGGATAGATAGTCGAGTCCCACTTCGAGGAGGAAGTCAAGACGGGTGCATATCTCCTTGAGGATTTCCTTGGCAATCTGATATTGTTGAGAGTTGAGGGTTAAGGGTTGAGAGACTTTACCATCTGTCTTAGAAGTAACGTCTCTTAACTCTGAACCCTTAACTCTCAACCCTTCCAGCCATTCCCTCAGCTCTCCCAAGTCCATGTCGCATAGTTCGGCGATGTTCTTGTCGGCAATTCTGTAGGAGAGGGCTTCGCGGTTAAGCCGGTGACCGTGGCATTCAGGACATTCACATTCGGCCATGAACTGTTCTGCCCATTTTTGTGCGGCAGCACTCTCGTCGGTGGCCATCGTGTCGCGGAGATATTTCACGATACCCTCAAAGCTAACGAAATAGTCGCTGGAAGTATGTACCAGCTCCTTGTCTATGCGTACGTTCTCCAACGCTCCGTAAAGCACCTCGTTCATGGCCTCTTCGGGCAGGTCGGCAATAGGTGTGGAGAGGTCGCAGTCGTATTTCTTCAGCAGGGCATCTAACTGCCAGAAAATCATTTGGTTCTTGTACTTTCCCAAAGGGATGATGCCTCCCTCGCGTATGCTCTTGCTGCGGTCGGGGATGACCTTCGTGAGGTCTATTTCGCTGACGACTCCCAGTCCCTTACACTTGGGACAGGCTCCCTGTGGGGAGTTGAACGAGAAGTTGTTGGGTGCTGGGTCGCTATAGCTGATACCGCTGGTGGGGCACATCAACCTTTTGGAGAAATACTTGACCTGGCCAGACTCATCTAAAATCATAATAAGCCCATCGCCCTGCTTCATGGCTATCTGGACGCTCTTCTTCAGTCGGTCAGAACCAGTGGAATTAGTATCTGCTCCCTTCCCTTCAGAGAGAGGCTGGGAGGAGGTTTCGGCCACCTTCATTTTGTCAATCACCACCTCTATGTCATGGTTCTTGTAGCGGTCTACCTTCATCCCCTGCTTTATCTCCTTGATTTCGCCGTCTACGCGCACGTGGAGGAATCCCTTGCGTCGGGTAGACTCAAAGAGTTCACGATAGTGACCTTTGCGTGAGCGCACCAGCGGGGCTAGGATGTAAATTTTGCGTCCGGCATAGTCATGCTGAATCATGTCGATGACCTGCTCCTCGGTGTATTTCACCATCGGCTCGTCGGTCATGTAGCTGTAGGCACGTCCGGCACGGGCAAAGAGCAGACGCATGTAGTCGTAAATCTCGGTGGTGGTGCCCACGGTGGAGCGTGGGTTCTTGTTGGTGGTCTTCTGCTCGATGCTGATGACGGGCGATAGTCCCGTTATCTTGTCTACGTCAGGACGCTCCATGCCGCCGAGGAAGTTGCGGGCGTATGCCGAGAAGGTCTCGATATAGCGACGCTGACCTTCGGCAAAGATGGTGTCGAAGGCCAGCGACGATTTTCCTGAGCCGCTCAGTCCGGTGATGACGGTCAGGGAATGACGTGGAATTTCCACGTCGATATTCTTCAGGTTGTGCACGCGGGCACCGTAGACGCAAATCTTCTCACCCAATTTTGTTACGAATTACGAATTAGGAATTACGTGATATCGAAATAACGAAAAACGCTTACTCCGTGCCTTCTCCGCCCCCTTCGTCTCCACCCGTCGGGGTGTTGTTCCTGTCATGGTGTCCACGAATGAGGTTTACGTCCTTGCGTATGTTGTACACCACACCGTCGGCACCCTTGGCGTTCACCACCACGAAGTAGGTTCCCTCCTTGACGGGATGACCCTTGTATTTGCCATCCCAGCCCTTGTTGATGTCAGTCCACTCGAAGAGTTTCTGTCCCCAGCGGTTAAAGATGTAGGCATGGAACTCCACGATGCTCCGCCAGTGGTCAGTATGTTCTGGGTCGTTGAGTCCGATGGCTCCATACTCATCGTTTATCGTGTCATCGTTAGGCGAGAAAGAGTTGGGGAACACCAGTTTGCTGTCAGGAATGGTGATGACGATTTCCGTTGAGTCGAGCATGGTCTCGTCTTGGTCGAGGAATGTCTTCAGCACCACCTTGAACGTTCCCGACTCGGTGAAGGTGTACTGCGTGTCTTCCTCGTAGCGCACGAATAGTTCTATAATTCCGTCGCTTACTGTTTCCTTTCTGAAGTGCCACTCGTATGACGGCGTGTACTCGTCCATTTCCGAAGGGTTGGCACGGAAGGTGACAGGAAGCGGAGCCTCACCCTTCTCTATATTCCGGGTTTCCACCTCATCGCCGTTCTTGTCGATGTAGTACGCCTGCGGATCTACCTTCTGAGCCAGCGAGCACAGCGGCAAGACGAGAAGAAAGAGAAGGAGGGGAGTGATAGGGGAGTGAAAGGGAAGTGAAAGTGGAGTGAAAGGGACATTACCTACTGTCCCCCGCACTATTGAGGATAAACTGGCAATTATTTTTTCCATTTTTATTTTGGTTTTATAAAGTATTGTCCCTTTCACTCCTCTTTCACTTCCCTTTCACTCCCCATAAAATCATTTAGCGTATGCCACAGAGCGTGTCTCGCGGATAACGGTAATCTTCACCTGTCCGGGATAGGTCATCTCGGTCTGAATCTTCGAGGCTATCTGTCCGCTGAGTGCCTCCGTCTCGGCATCGTCCATCTTGTCGGCACCAACGATGACGCGCAGCTCACGACCGGCCTGGATGGCGTAGGTCTTGGTAACGCCGGGATAGCTCATGGCGATGGCCTCCAGGTCATTGAGACGCTTGATGTAGGCCTCGACAATCTCACGGCGGGCACCGGGACGGGCACCGCTGATAGCATCGCACACCTGAACGATGGGGGCGAGCAGCGTCTGCATCTCCATCTCATCGTGGTGGGCACCGATGGCATTGCAGATGTCGGGCTTCTCCTTGTACATCTCGGCAATCTTGGCACCATAGAGTGCGTGTGGGTCGTCGGTGTTCTCGTCGGGCACCTTACCAATGTCGTGAAGCAGTCCTGCACGCTTTGCCTTCTTCGGGTTCAGACCCAGCTCGGCAGCCATGATGCCACAGAGGTTGGCGGTCTCACGGGCGTGCATCAGCAGGTTCTGTCCGTAGGAGGAACGGTATTTCATCTTACCGATGATACGAATAAGCTCAGGATGCAGACCGTGGATGCCCAGGTCGATGGCGGTGCGCTTACCTGTCTCGATAATCTCGTTGTCGAGCTGTTTCTTCACCTTTGCTACCACTTCCTCGATGCGGGCAGGGTGGATACGTCCGTCGGCCACCAGCTGGTGCAGGGCCAGACGACAGGTCTCACGGCGAACGGGGTCGAATCCGCTGATGACGATAGCCTCTGGAGTATCGTCAACGACGAGTTCCACACCACAGGCAGCCTCGAGTGCACGGATGTTACGACCCTCACGACCAATGACACGACCCTTCACATCGTCGTTGTCAATGTGGAATACTGAGACGCTATTCTCTACAGCCGTCTCCGTAGCCACGCGCTGGATGGTCTGGATGACAATCTTCTTGGCCTGGGCGTTGGCGTTGAGCTTCGCCTCGTCCATGATTTCGTTGACATAGCTGGCAGCAGCGGTCTTCGCCTCATCCTTGAGGCTCTCCACCAGTCGGTTACGGGCTTCCTCAGCACTCAGGCCTGACAGCTCTTCGAGCTTCTCACGCTCCTTCTGCTGCATCTTGCCCAGTTCCTCTTGCTTCAGGGCGATGGCCTTCTTCTCGTTGTCGATTTTGTTCTGCTGCTGGTCGAGGTCGTTCTTGCGGCGACCCAGCTCATCCTGACGCTGGTTAAGCGAAATCTCGCGCTGCTTCAGTCGGTTCTCGCTCTGCTGCAGTTGCTGGTTGCGCTGTTGCACCTCCTTTTCCAGCTCGCTCTTCTTGTTAATGAACTTTTCCTTCACCTCGAGCATTTTCTTTTCCTTGATGACCTCAGCCTCCTTCTCGGCAGACTCGACCATCTGGTTATACTTGCCCTTGATGACTCTCGTAAAGATAAAATATCCTATAGCCACACCCACTAAGAGTGCGACTACGGCTACAATTGCATATACCATAATAGTGTTTTGTAGTGATTAATATGTGAATGATACGTAAAAAATAAGTTTCTCACCAAGCTGATTTTCGATTTACTGATTTTCGATTTACGATTTGTTTGCTTTTCCCTTTCGTCTGCTGTCTGAAGTCTGTAGTCTGAAGTCTGTAGTCTGTAGTCTAAAGTCTAAATCTATAGTCTAAAGTCAGACCTTCAGTGCCTCCTCGATTTCAGAAGTAAGCTTGGCGATAGTATCATCGTATGGTGTAGTGTCGTTGCGTCCCATTTCCTTTTCATAGCGCAGGGCAATCTCGATGAGCGTCATGAGTGCGATAGTGTGGTCGCTCTTCCGGCCCTTGTAGACCTGAGCGTAGGCACCATAGCGTTCCGTGATGAGCTTAGCCGCGTTGCGGTAGTACTGCTCATCGTCAAGGTTGTGGAGCACCATGGCGATATCCTCGTCATAGACATGCAACCTTATATTTAGTTTCCCTTCTGCCATTTCTGCTTACTTCTGTTTTCTTCTGGAAGACATAAAGTCAGTCCCTACTTTTCGTCACTGAGCACGGCAATGCACTTGTTCACGTCTCGAATCATTCGTGCCACCCGTTCCTTGGCACCGTCGAGGTCTTTGTCGATGATGGTAATCATGCGTGCCATCTTCAGCGATTCATAGTCTTTCTGCATCTGTGCGAGCTGCTCCTCGAGTTCCTTAATGCGCTGCTCCTTCTCCTCCATCATGGCATAGAGGTCTGCCTTCTCCTTTTTCAATTCCTGAAAGCGGAGAATCATTTGCCTGACACGGGTCTGGAACGTTGATAATAGTTTCTCGCTCTGAGTCATACTCTCTAGACGTATTTCGACCTACAAAGGTAGACATTTTAATTCATAGTTCACAATTCATAGTTCGTTGTTATGGGCATACTTAACAAGAATTATTAATTTGTAACTCAAATTATCATGTCCTTAACGTTTCCAAACTGTTACTTGTTTTGTTCTCCAGGTTTTTTCTCCTTCTTTGCCAGCATCACCACACGGTAGGTGAAGTCTGAGGTCCACTTCTCTGAGAAGCCTAGGCGCTTGTCCAGCTCGCGGACGGAGACGATGGTCTTCAGGATGGAGGCATCGGTATAGTCGTTCTTTGTAAAGATGTCGTGTACGGTCTTCTCTACCATTCCTTTCAACGTCTTGCTGAACATACTGGGAATGCGCAGCTTATACTTCATGATGTTGGTCACGAGCATCAGCACATCCTGCACGTAGGTCTGGAACTGCATCATGTACGTCTGCACGTCCTGTAGCTTGCGACATCCGCGCTTGATACTCTGGTCTATCTCCTTGAAGAAGTCATCGTCCATCTCATACAGTTCCTTGAGCATCTTCTTGCAACGAGCCTTCTCTCCTATGCCGAGCTTGCCACCCTGGGTAGGCACACGTAATGTGGTCTTGAACACCCGTAGGTCGGGCAGTACGTTGAGGTTGGTGATATTCAGGTCTACGGCTATCTCGGCCTGGAAGTAAACACGTATGAGGGTCATGAAGTCCTCCATGCCGATACCGGCATTGCCCTCTTCCTTTTTCTTGAAAAACTTATCTAGTAATCCCATGTCGTTTTGGTTTTTGGCTGCAAAAGTAATCAAATTATTTCATACTTAGGCCAAGGAAATGTTAAATAAGAATAAGCTATTGCTGACAGCTTGGAAAAATGTATTACTTTTGCAACATTATTATAGGGTAGGGCACATGCCTACCCGCACATTCAACAAACACACAGACTATGAAGAAGAAAAGCAGTCTTGGCAGTACTATTGCCGTGTCGCTGACTAATTATCTTGATGCAGGAGCCATTGTGGCCGGGGCATCGGGACTTACTTTGTGGAAGGAGTACCTTGGCCTGACGGAGGCCCACCTGGGCTGGCTCAACGCCATTTCAGCCAACTGCCTGGGAGCCGCCATCGGAGCCATCATCGGTGGATTCCTGGCCGACAGGTATGGGCGCAAGGCCATATATACATATAATATGTTAATATATATGGTGGGTGTTCTTTGCATCCTTCTGGCCACCACCTTCCCCATGCTCCTAGTGGGCTTCCTCATTACGGGCATTAGTGTGGGCGTGGGTGTGCCGGCATCTTGGACCTATATATCCGAGAGTAGCGAGGTGGGTAACCGAGGACGCAACATCGGCATCTCGCAGATGGCCTGGGGCATTGGTCCTACGGTTATCCTCATCCTGGGCACCCTGCTGGCACCGCCTACAGGTGGAGTTGGCAGCGAGGGCCTGCTCTTCCCGCTGGTACAAGGTGTGGCCTCGTGGTTTGGCGTGACCGAAGGCGGCGCCCTCCATGTGTTCAGCTCTCGCATCGTCTTCGTTTCGCTCTTCATCGTGGCCCTCATCGCCTGGCTGTTGCAACGGCGGTTGGAGGAGTCGAAGGAGTGGAAGGCTCTCAAAAATGGTAAGTCAGAAGTAATAAATAACAACTCTAGTTATCAACAGAATTCCACCTCTCCGATGGAGCAAAAGTCTAACCACGCTTATCGTTTATCACTTAAGACTTATTACTTGACATTGCTCTTCCTTGCCGGCATGTATCTCACGTGGAATCTTGTGGCCTCGGTGATGGGATTCTTCCAGCAGCATATTTACGAGACGGCAGGCGGACTGTCCAACGCGGCTGCCAACCTGCTCAGCGTAGGCCAGTGGCTGGGTATCATCGCTACTACGTTTGTGTTCTCCATGATTGTCGACAAAGTGAACCAGCGCTGGCTCTATTTCACGGGTGTCAGCTTTGCCGTACTGGCCTGGGTGATGGTGCTCACGGTGGGCATCACGAGCATGGGTGGCTTGTTGCTATTCACGTTATTATGGGCTTTGCAGGCTGGTATCTCCGTACAGTCGTTCTACGCGCTATGGGCCTCCGAGCTGTTCCCTGCCCGTTTCCGGGCAGCTGCACAGGGCATCATGTTCTTCCTGGTGCGCGGATTGTCGGCAGCCTGGGGCCTGGGCTTCGTTTATATCTATGGTGAAGAGGGTGAGGGCTTTACCCGTGCCGCCTGGGTAATGCTCGGTCTGCTGGTTGTCTCGCTGGTCATAGGTACCGTCTTTGCGCCAGAGACACGCGGCAAGAGCCTGGAACAAATAACGAAGGAGAGATACCCTTCGTTAACCTGAATTATTCATTGTACCGCTTTGCGGTGTTACGCAAAACTTTGGGTGACACATCCACATGTTTGATGCAAGCTCGTGCTGAAAAATCTTTACATTGACCCCTCTGAGAATCCGATTTTTTGAATGAGTTCCTTGGTGGATTGCGTATGAGCCAGTTTTGAGAGGGGTCGTTTCCGCGTTTTTCACGCTACTGCTCAGCTATGGGCTGATTGTCCCCTAAAACTGGTTCGTTTTAGTCGGTTTTCACCGAAAAAGGTGGTCTTGTAGTACAAGACCATAGCTTTTGTAGTACAAGACCATATCTTTTGTAGTACAAGACCATAGCTTTTGTAGTACAAAACCATAGCTTTTGTTGAACAAAACCAGTGCTTTTGTTGAACAAACCCGCTAACTTACTA
>JAFVFY010000091.1 GCA_017475265.1 Prevotella sp.
GCCGTTCAGGTCTCCGCCTACGTCTGCACACAGAATGGAGCCATGCCAACCTATCCAGAAGAACTACTGAAATAAAGCAATCCTATTTCATTCAACGCCAGAACACATACCATGTTTGTTCTGGCGTTTTTAGTGCAATTGTTGTAGCCTATTAAACGTACGCACCTTTTAATGAAGGTTAAATTCGTTAAATCTGCTCCCGTTTTTGCACATTTCAAATTCGTCAATTCACTTTTCTACCATTTAACGAGGAAGTCGCTGATTATCAACGCTTAATACATTCTCTAACTGCATCGGCCTGACCTCCATCACGATTCCTAACAGCGTGACGAGCATAGGAGACGGGGCTTTCTATAAGTGCATCGGCCTGACCTCCGTCACGATTCCAAACAGCGTGACGAGCATAGGAGGCTCTGCTTTCTCAAATTGCATCGGCCTGACCTCTGTCACGATTGGCAACAGCGTGACGAGCATAGGAAACTCTGCTTTCTCTGGTTGCAGTGGCTTGACCTCCGTAACGATTCCCAACAGTGTGACAAGCATAGGAAACTATGTTTTCTTTGGCTGCATCGACTTAACCTCCGTCACAATCCCCAACAGCGTGACGAGTATAGGTGACGAGGCTTTCTCTGGTTGTAATTCTCTGATGACTGTGAAATCATATATCACGGAGCCGTTCAATGTCACGAAATTATTTAGCGAAGAGACCTACCGTCAGGGTACGCTCTATGTACCCGAAGGAACAAAATACCTGTATATTCGATTTGATGGGTGGCGGGAGTTCCTTAAGATAGAAGAGATGGAGGACGAGCCAGCTCCAAATGGCCAGTTCGCCACACCTAACATTATGATAGCGGGGAAAACCTTCAAGTTTTCGTGCGAGACTCCCGATGCTGAGTTTGAGAGCATCCTTACTACAGAAGAACACTTCACAGGTAATGTGCTACCGATGGAGAACAGGGAAATCATATATACTCTCACCGTCTATGCCACAGCACCTGGCTACGACCGCTCAGATCCGGCAAAATTGAGCTTCACCGTTGACAGGTCAGATGTTAACCAGGACGGCAGTATTGACGTTGCCGACATTGCCACTATCATCGACAGGATGGCAGGGAAGTAGGCATCAAGAAAAGCAAAAAATGATTTAGAGTTGATATTATTTCTCATATAAAAAAGAATATCAATAATAGAAAGGTTCGCCAGCTCTGAACAAGGATTTCTTTGGCGACGACAAGGGATATACCAATATAGACAAGGGGCGGCCCAGCAAGTGCTAGATGACTGCCGACTTTGAGAGTATATTGCCTTTATTGAACGCTTACGTTCCTAAGTTGGATAAAAAAGCGTAAAAAGGGACAACTGATGGTATATAATAAAAGAAAAATTAGTAATTTTGCACCATAATAAAAGAAATACAGATATGGCAGGAATGTATAGCGAAAGACTTATAGTCCGAAATTTCGGTCCAATAACGAATTTGGACATCGAGTTTCGTAGGCTGACGTTGTTTATTGGTGATCAAGGCAGCGGTAAGAGTACTTTGTCGAAACTGTTGACGATATGCAGAGACTTCAATTGGTGGCTGCTGATGTTAGAGAATGCAGATGCGGAGGATGTCAAGAAGCCTTTCTATAACTTTGGTATAAACGAGTATTTCATGGATGAAACCTTCATAAGTTATACAATGACGGGGTTCTCCATCAAATATGAAAACGGGGCATTCAGCATAGTGTCTGACTATATAAAAGCCGATGAAATCAAGAAATACTTCCTATATCTGAATAAACGCTATGGAAGTGGACAGGATGCTGCTGTTGATGAAACACAGGCGAAAGAGTTAGAACCTTATGCTCGCGCAGTACTCTATATTTTAGCGGAACGTAATCTAGTAGGAAACCTGTCGGAATCGTTGGCTTCGATGCTAACGGCGCAGGTACCTCTTCCTAAACCGCTGATGGAATACATGAGTATGTTTGAAAGGGCTAAGAAGGAATATCCAAGCTATAATATACCGTTTTTTAATGTCAAGTTTGTAAAGAAGAACGGTAAGGAACGTATAGAACTGGTTGGCAAGGATAAGGACCTGCCGTTGAGTGCTTGTTCATCGGGCTTGCAGTCCGCTATACCGATGTTGATGGTGATAGACTATGCGTTGAAGACAGATAGCTTTAATTCGTTTGTTATAGAAGAGCCAGAGCAGAACCTATTCCCACAGAATCAGTTTGAGATGATGAGGTTTGTAACGTCAAGACTTTGGCATCCTAATCAGCGCAGACAGTTTATAATCACCACTCATAGTCCCTATTTGCTATCGAGTCTGAATGTCCTGATGCTGGCATATAAACTTCACCACATTGACGAGGTTCGTGAAGAGGCTGAAAAAATAATCGTACCAAGCTATACAGTGAATCCCGACGATGTGGCTGCTTATTCTCTGAATCCCAATGATGAGGACGGCATCTATTGTAAGAGCCTGATTTCAGAGAAGACGGGGATGGTGTCGGTGAATGAGCTTGATACAGTGTCCATGTATATTGGCGAAGATTTTGACCGGTTGTATCGCCTATACACTAAAGTCATTAAAAATAAGAACAAGTAAGCTATGGCGGTGAATCAGGTGGCAATCGACCGGCTACGGTTGGATGAGGCCTTTACAGAGAAGATGCTTCACAGGGCATTCAATGAATGTTGGACGGTGAAGTGCGACGAAACGTTGTTTGTTGTAGATGACGAAGAAACTAGAATTTCCCGCTTCGGCAGCGACAGCGATGATATGGAGAAGGCTCTTCTGGTTTTCAACGAAAACAAGCGTGAGATTGTACTTTTGTCTGTTGACAATCAACTGTTGAAGGGCGTAGAGGGCGGATTAGCAGACTGTGCCCTGTTTGATGACCATCAGTTCCGATTTGTAGAGTTCAAGACCAATGCCGAGGGCAAAAACGAAAAAGCCATTCGCAAGACATTAGACAAGGCATCGCATCAGCTGAAGAACACCATCCGCATTTTCAATGACAGCTTGAAGTCTGTCGATATAGTTTTTGAGGATGCTATCACGCTGAGCTGCCACATTGTTCTATCGAAGAGTTTCCCTTCCAGTCCTTCAGTCATGCAGGACTTCTAGATAGAATTCATGCTTGAAACGGGTGGAACTATGTTGGAATTTTCTTCTGAGACTCATTGGGAAGAACCTGAATAAAATACAAGATGAAGAAACTCTGTCATTATATTTCGGAATACATGGCTGTGCTGGTGCTGGTAGCGGCCGTTGTGGCACTGGCAGTACCCAGTGTGTTTAGTGGTATTAAACCCACCGTCATCAATCCATTGCTGGGCGTCATTATGTTTGGTATGGGAATGGCATTGCGATTGGAAGACTTCCGTATCGTTTTCAGTCGACCACGTGACATCATCATTGGCTGCTTGGCGCAGTTCACCATCATGCCCTTGCTGGCCTTTGCCCTGTCCCGGCTCTTCGCCCTCGACGAGGCTCTGGCCGTAGGCGTGGTGCTGGTGGGTTGCTGTCCGGGCGGGACGGCCTCAAACGTCATTACTTATTTGGCCAAAGGCGACCTGGCATTGAGTGTTGGCATGACGGCCACCTCCACGGTGCTTGCCCCGGTGCTGACCCCGCTGCTGGTGTGGCTCCTGGCGGGCAAAACCGTCGATGTGGATGTGGTGGGCATGTTGCTGAGCATCCTCTGGGTGGTCATCCTGCCCATTGTTACAGGCTTGGTAGTAAAATGGCTCTGGCCAAACTTCACGGAGAAAGCTACTGCCTACCTCCCTGCGGTGTCATCGCTGGCCATCGCCTTTATCGTGTTGATCATTTTCTCTGCCAATGCCTCGAAACTGTTGCTTGGTGGACTGGTCATCGTCGTGGTGGTCATTCTCCACAACCTCTGCGGTCTTGGCTTGGGCTGGCTCATAGGCCGTCTTCTTCGCTTGCCCGATGCAAAGCGCAAGGCCATCAGCATAGAGGTGGGCATGCAGAACAGCGGCCTTGCCTCAAGCCTGGCCACCCTTCATTTCGCCGCCTATCCTATGGCTACCATCCCTGGTGCAATCTTCAGCGTGTGGCACAACATCAGCGGTGCCATTGTCGCCCACCTCTATACCAAGAGGGGCTAGCCTACATTATACATGGCAATATGGTAAAACAACGGATTAAAACTGATTTCACGGATTATTTATTATCCCCTCATCGAATATGAAAGAAATCCGTGAAATCCATTATAATCTGTATAATCCGTAAAATCCGTTGTTGAAAAGAGTATGAATAATCCAAGTTAGCGGTTTCATCGGGCGGATTGTTTAGCAGTCCGCCCCATTTGTTTTTGGCATAATATTTGCTATTGACTGGAGGTAAAACAGGAAAAAGACAAGGTAAATAGCGAAAGAAAACTAAATATTAAGTGGTTTATGCACGCATTTTATAAAAAATGACTACCTTTGCACCCCAAAAACCAATAAACAATAAATAATAAACAATAAACAATAAACAATAACCAATAAACAATAACCAATAAACAATTGTCAATAGAAAATAGTAAATAGTCAAATAAAATGAATTTTAATAGTATTCTGAAAGCATTGTTCGGCGACAAATCGTCGCGCGACATGAAGAAGATTCAGCCCTTTGTGGAGAAAGTAAAGGCCGAATCGCCAAAGATTGAGACCCTGGACAACGACGGTTTGCGTGCCCGTACGCAGGAAATACGTAAATATGTGCAGGCAGCGGCTACGGCACAGAAAGAAGAGGTGGAGAAGCTGAAGACCACCATCGAAGGCACCCCGCTGGATGAGCGTGCCGACATCTTTGCCCAGATAGACAAGATAGAGAAGGACGCCTTGGAGGTGTATGAGAAGGCGCTCGACGAGGTGATGCCCGAGGTCTATGCCATCGTGAAGGAGACGGCCCGCCGCTTCGCCCAGAACGAGGAGACCGTTGTCACGGCCAATGACTTCGACCGCGAGCTGGCTGGTGACCCCCGCAAGGACTTCATCACTATAGACGGCGACAAGGCCATCTACCACAACCATTGGACAGCCGGAGGCAACGACCTGAAGTGGGAGATGGTTCATTACGACGTGCAGCTCTTCGGTGGTGTGGTGCTCCATCAGGGTAAGATTGCCGAGATGGCTACTGGTGAGGGTAAGACCCTCGTGGCCACGCTCCCCGTGTTCCTTAACGCCTTGACAGGCAACGGTGTACACGTGGTGACGGTGAACGACTACCTGGCCAAGCGTGACTCTGAGTGGATGGGTCCGCTCTACATGTTCCACGGTCTGAGCGTCGACTGTATCGACAAGCACCAGCCCAACAGCGATGCCCGTCGTCGTGCCTATTTGGCAGATATCACCTTTGGAACAAACAACGAATTCGGTTTCGACTACCTGCGCGACAACATGGCCATATCGCCCGCCGACCTCGTGCAGCGTTCACATAACTATGCCATCGTCGACGAGGTGGACTCCGTGCTTATCGACGATGCCCGTACACCTCTTATTATTAGTGGTCCAGTGCCCAAGGGCGACGACCAGATGTTTGAGGAGTACCAGCCTTTGGTAGAAAAACTCTTCGGCGTGCAGCGTCAGCTGGCCACGCAGTTCCTTGCTGATGCCAAGCAGAAAATCTCCAAGGGACAGGAGATGATAGACCAGGGACAGCGGAAAGAGGGTGAACAACTACAGGAAGAAGGATTCCTTTCGCTGTTCCGTTCGCACAAGTCGCTGCCTAAGAACAAGGCCCTCATCAAATATCTTTCTGAGGAAGGCATCAAGGCCGGTATGCTCAAGACCGAGGAGAAATACATGGAGAACAACAACCGCAAGATGCCCGAGGCCGTTGAACCGCTCTACTTCGTGGTTGACGAGAAACTGAACTCCTGCGACCTCACCGACAAGGGTACCGCATGGCTGGCCAACCAGGTGAACGACAAAGACCTCTTCGTGCTGCCCGACATCGCCGCCCAGCTCTCTGCCCTCGAGGTGGAGGAGGGACTCACCGACGAGGAACGCCTGAACAAGAAGGACGAGCTGATGGCCCACTATGCCGTGCAGAGCGAGCGCGTGCACACCCTGCAGCAGCTGCTTAAGGCATACACCATGTTCAACAAGGACGACGAGTATGTGGTCATCGACGGCGAGGTGAAGATCGTCGATGAGCAGACAGGCCGTATCATGGAGGGCCGCCGTTGGAGCGACGGACTGCACCAGGCCGTGGAGGCCAAGGAGCACGTGAAGGTGGAAGCCGCCACGCAGACCTTTGCCACCATCACCCTGCAGAATTACTTCCGTATGTACCACAAGTTGGCAGGTATGACGGGTACGGCTTCAACGGAGGCTGGTGAGTTCTGGAACATCTACAAGCTCGATGTGGTGGAGATTCCCACCAACAAGCCCGTGGCCCGTAAGGATATGGACGACCGTGTGTATAAGACTGCCCGTGAGAAATACCGTGCTGTCATCGAGGAAGTTGTGAAGATGCGTAACTCAGGACGACCAACCCTTATCGGTACGACGAGCGTTGAAATTTCCGAGCTGTTGAGCCGTATGCTCGATATGTACGTGAATCCTGAGACGGGTAAGCGTGAGGGTATTCCTCACCAGGTGCTGAACGCCAAGCTGCACCAGAAGGAAGCTGACATTGTGGCACTTGCCGGTCAGCAGGACTCTCAGGGTCGTGGTGCCGTCACCATCGCCACAAACATGGCTGGTCGTGGTACTGACATTAAGCTTGCTCCTGAGGTAAAGGCCGCCGGAGGTTTGGCCATCATTGGTACGGAGCGTCACGAGAGCCGCCGCGTTGACCGTCAGCTGCGTGGTCGTGCCGGACGTCAGGGAGACCCGGGAAGCTCCGTATTCTTCGTGTCGTTGGAGGATAAGCTCATGCGTTTGTTCGCTTCTGAGCGTATCGCCAGCATCATGGACCGCATGGGATTCAAGGAGGGTGAGATGATTGAGCACCCGATGATTTCAAAGAGCATCGAGCGTGCCCAGCGCAAGGTGGAGGAGAACCACTTCGGTATACGTAAGCGCTTGCTGGAGTACGACGACGTGATGAACAAACAGCGTACCGTCATCTATGAGAAGCGCCGTCACGCCCTGATGGGTGAGCGTATCGGTATGGATATTGCCAACGTCATCTGGGACCGTGTGTCAACCATCGTCGAGCAGAACGACTACCAAGGCTGCAAGGAGCAGTTCCTGCGTCTGTTCGCTATGGAGGTGCCCTTCTCCGAGGAACGTCTCCTCGAAGGCAAGCGCGACCAACTGGCCGAGGAAGCCTTCCAGGCAGCATTGGCAAACTTCAACCGCAAGACCGACCATATACAAGAGGTGGCATGGCCCGTCATCAAGCAGGTGTTCGAGAACCAAGGCATGATGTACGAGCGTATCATGGTGCCCATCACCGACGGTCGCCGCGTCTATAACATCGGCTGTAACCTGCGCGAGGCCTACGAGACGGAGGGCAAGAGTGTCGTCAAGGAATTTGAGAAGCAGATGCTGCTCCACATCATCGACGAGGCTTGGAAGGAGAACCTGCGTGAACTCGACGAACTGCGCCACAGCGTGCAGAACGCCAGCTACGAACAGAAAGACCCGCTGCTCATCTTCAAGCTGGAGAGTGCAAAGATTTGGGACACAATGATTAACGAGATGAACAACCGCACGATGTCTGTCCTGAATCGTGGTCAGATTCCTGAGATGCAGCAACAGGATGTTCGCGAGGCAGCCCCCGAGCAGCACACCGATATGCGCCAGATGCAGACGCAGAAGGCCAATGCCGACGGCACACCCGGCGGTTCTCCCGCCCGAAACGAGAATTTGGTGGACCAGAACCAGCAGGCAGCAGCTCGTCATGACACCCGTGCACGCCAGCCACAGGCACCCGTCATCAAAGACAAACTGCCTGGACGTAACGACCCATGTCCTTGCGGCTCAGGAAAGAAATTCAAGAACTGTCACGGAAAAGGACTGGTGTAAGGTGAGATATTTTTTAAAAAAGATGTGATAAAATTTGTGTGGTAGAGGAAATTTTCCTAAATTTGCATCCGAATTGTAGATTTTAAGAAGATGATAAACAGGGAGCTTATACGAATAAAGATAGTACAGCTGACCTACGCTTACTATCAAAATGGCAACAAGAACATCGACACGGCTGAGAAGGAGCTGTTCTTCAGCCTCTCTAAAGCTTATGACCTCTACAACATGCTCCTAGCCCTCATCGTGGCGGTGTCGAAGGCTGCCAACCGTCGTCTGGATGTTGCCAAGGCCCGTGCACGCCGTGAGCGCAAGCCCGAGCCGTCGGCAAAGTTCGCGCTGAACCGCTTTGCACTCCAGCTGGCAGAAAACAAACAGCTGCAGGAGTTCATTGCCGAGCAGAAACACGCGTGGGACGAAGAACCAGAGTTCGTGGAGAAGTTGCTCACACAGATGGAGCAGACGCAGTTCTATCAGGAGTACATGGCTTCTGATGTGGACGACTACGACAGCGACCGCGAGTTGTGGAGACGTCTTTACAGGCTGCTCATACAAGACAATGACGACCTCGACACCATTCTTGAGGAGAAGAGCCTCTATTGGAACGATGACAAGCAGGTTGTTGACTCCTTCGTGCTCAAGACCATCAAGCGCTTTGACGAGAAGAACGGGTCAAAACAGGAATTGCTGCCAGAGTATGACTCTGAGGAAGAGAAGGACTACGCCCGCAAGCTCTTCCGCGCAACCATCCTCAACGCCGACGAGTATCAGCGCTTCATGAGCGAGGCATCGCACAACTGGGACTTCTCACGACTGGCCTTCATGGATGTCATCATCATGCAGATAGCCATCGCGGAGATGCTCACCTTCCCCTCTATCCCCCTGTCGGTGACCATCAACGAGTTCGTCGAGCTGTCGAAAATCTACTCCACACCACGCAGCTACGGCTACGTCAACGGTATGCTCGATGCCATCGCACGTCATCTCGTGAACAGCGGGAAGCTGATGAAGCAGATGGAGGAAAAAGAAGACGACGAACAATAGACGATAAACAATAACCAATAAACAATAAACAATAAACAATAGACAAGAAACAATAACCAATAAACAATAAAGGTTGGACAATAAACAATAATTTATAATATGACAAGCATTATTTTACAGGCTCAGCCCGGAGGTGGCGGCATGACAATGATTCTGATGATGGTGGCCATCTTTGCCATCATGTGGTTCTTCATGATTCGTCCGCAGCAGAAGAAGCAGAAAGAGATACAGAAGTTCCAGAACGAATTGACCGAGGGTACCCAGGTGGTCACCGGCGGTGGTATCTACGGTACGGTGAAGAGCATCGACCTGACGAAGAACACCGTCGAGGTGAAGATTGCCCGCGACGTCGTCGTCACCGTAGACAAGAGCTACGTGTTCAAGGACATGGCTAACACACCGATGCAGAACAAGTGATAGGTGTCTAGCGCTACATCCATATACCATTCGATAGTGAATTTCCTGTTCAGTAAAACGAACAGGGAGTTCATTGTTTTTTTGTTCTTCCTTGCCCTCTCGGGGGTGTTCTGGCTGATGATGCAGCTGAACGAGACCAAGGAAAAGGAAGTGCACATCGCGGTTCGCTACGTCAATGTGCGCAAGAACGCCGTGCTCACCTCGGGTGAGACTGACACCCTGCGTGTGACCGTTACCGACAAGGGGTTCAACATCATCAGCTACCTATACGGACAGACACACCGTCCGCTGGAAATCGACTTCGCACGCTATGCCAATAACGACGGCACAGGCACTGTGGGAAGTTCTGACATTAAGAAAATGGTGGCTGAAGATTTGCCTGCATCGTCGAAGGTCATCAGCATAAAGCCCGACAAACTTCAGTTCTACTATAATAACGGAGAGTCGAAGCGGGTGCCGGTGCTCTTCAAGGGTACGGTCAATCCTCAGGCACTCTATTTCGTAGCGGAAAGAGAGATTATGCCCGACAGCGTCACCGTCTACGCCTCGCGGACGAAGCTGGACAGCATATCGGCTGTCTACACAGAAGAACATACCTACAACAACGTGCACGACACGCTCCTCGTGACTGCACAACTGGCTGCCATACCGGGAACCAAGACGTTGCCCGACGAGGTTAACGTGAGATTCGTCACCGACGTGCTGGCGGAGGTGTCTATGAAAGACTTACCCATAGAAGGCATCAACATGCCCGAAGGTCGCGTACTCCGCACCTTCCCTGCCCGCGTATCTGTGCGTTTCGTCACGGGGATGAAGAAGTACCAGAGTCTCAAAGCCGAGGACTTTCGCATCGTGGCCGACTACAATGAGTTTAGCCAAGACCCTTCGACGAAATGTAACATCTATCTTGAAGAAATGCCCGACGGCATCACCAACCCACGGCTCGAGGTGACGCAGGTGGACTATCTTATTGAGGGGAAATAACCATCAGCTTATGAGAACAGGCATCACAGGAGGAATAGGCAGCGGTAAGAGCTTCGTCTGTCGTCTGCTGAAGGAGCGGGGCATCAGGGTCTACGACTGCGACTCGGCGGCCAAGCGGCTCATGGTTTCCTCTCCAACCCTGCGCCGTCAGCTCACAAAGCTCATTGGTCCCGAGACTTACATCAAGAAGAAAGACGCAGGTACAAGAAAGACGGAGTATGTGCTGAACAAGCCCGTGATAGCCCGCTTCCTGATGTCTTCGCCAGAGAACGCCAAGGCTCTGGAGAACATCGTCCATCCTGCCGTTATCGACGATTACCTGAACAGCGGCATCGAGTGGGTGGAGAGCGCGATACTTTTTGAGTCGGGCTTGGACCATTACGTAGACCGCATCGTGGTGGTCACGGCTCCAGAAGCACTACGCATAGCCCGCATCATGGAGCGCGACGGCATCACCAGGGAGAAGGCGCAGGAGTGGATAGACCACCAGCTGCCCCAGGACTACCTCGTCAGACACGCAGACCGTGTCATCGTCAACGACGAACAGACTCCGCTGTTGCCACAGCTAGAGGCGTTCCCTTTTATGCAACAATAAACATAAACTCTAAATATCAAAACAATGAAACAGACAATCCTAGCCATCGCCGGCAGACCCGGCCTTTACAAACTGCTTACTCGTGGAAAGAACAGCCTTATCGTAGAGTCGCTCGACGCTGCCCACAAGCGTCAGCCCACTTTCGCCAACGACCGTATTACGTCGCTCGGCGACATCGCCATGTTTACTAATGGTGATGATGTTCCCCTCACTAAGGTGCTTGAAAACCTGAAGACCCTGGAGAGTGGTAAGAAGTCTTCCCTCAATATCAAGACCGCCAATGGCGACCAGCTGCGCGAATACTTCTCAAAGGTTCTGCCCGACTTCGACCGTGACCGCGTTCACACGAGTGACATCAAGAAGCTCATACAATGGTACAACATCCTCATCGAAAACGGAATCACGGATTTCGTAGACGAGAAACCTGCTGAAGAGAAACCCGCCGAAGAGAAAGCGGCTGAAGAGGCTCCTGCAGTAGAAGAGGCTCCTGTTGCCGAAGAGGCTCCTGTTGCCGAAGAGAAGCCCGCCGAAAAGAAGGAGGCTGAGGCACCTAAGAAGAAGCCCGCCGAAAAGAAAGAAGCTCCCAAGGAGGCCGAGGCACCCAAGAAGAAGACCTCTAAGAAGTAATAAATTGTCAAATAGTTAAATAGTAAATAGTCAAATAACTAAGTGTTGACCGTCTATCGCGCCAGTGCCGGCAGCGGCAAGACGTTTACGCTGGCTGTAGAGTATATCAAGCTGCTGGTTCAGAACCCTCTGGCATACCGCCAGACGCTCGCCGTGACCTTTACCAACAAGGCCACGGAAGAGATGAAGATGAGGATTCTGAGCCAGCTTTATGGTATATGGCAGCAACTGCCCGACTCGCACGACTATATAGAAAAGGTATGCACCGAGCTGAACGTCAAGCCTGAACATGCTGCCGAGCAGGCTGGTAAGGCGCTCACGCAACTGCTACACAACTACAGTTACTTCCGCGTCGAGACCATCGACTCCTTCTTCCAGAGCGTGCTCCGTAACCTTGCCCGAGAATTGGAGCTGACGGCAAACCTACGCGTAGGACTCAACGACGTGCAAGTAGAGGAACAGGCTGTAGACCAGATGATTGACGGTTTGCAGAAGACCGACAAGATGCTTTCCTGGCTGCTGCGCTACATCATGGACTCCATCGGCGACGACCGTTCTTGGAATGTCATCGGACAAATCAAGCAGTTCGGACGAACCATCTTCCGGGACTACTATAAGCAGGAGAGCCGCGAGCTGAACGCGGTCATTGCCCAGGAGGGCTTCATCGATGACTACGCGAAGATGCTCCAGGCCATACGTGCCAAGGCCAAGGCGCGGATGGCGGCTATAGCCCAAGACTTCTTCGAGACCATCGCACAGGAAGGTCTCACCGTAGATGACTTCTCGGGCAAGAATCGTGGTGTATGCAGCATCTTCATCAAGCTCCAGCGTGGCGAGATGAACGATAGCATCATCACCAAGACTGTGGCCGAAGCCGTGGGCGAACCCACAAAGTGGTATGCCAAGACCAGTACGCGTGGAGAAGTCATTCACGCCCTGGCTGAGGGTCATCTGGGCAGTCTGCTACGTCAGGCCATAGACGAGCAACCCCGCCAGTGGCGGCTCTTCAAAAGTGCCGACCTCACCCTGCGTCACCTTAGCCAGCTACGGTTGCTGAACAGCATTGAGACACGTGTCCGTATGATGAACGAAGAGGCCAACCGCTTCTTGCTCAGCGACACCCAGCAACTGCTGCACGATGTCATCGACGGCAGCGACTCGCCATTCATCTTCGAGAAGATAGGCACACAGCTGGAGCACATCATGATTGATGAGTTCCAGGACACCTCCACCGTACAATGGAAGAACTTCAAGGTGTTGCTACGCGAGGCACTCAGCCATCGTGGCGGCAGCGGACTCATCGTGGGCGACGTGAAGCAGAGCATCTACCGTTGGCGAAGCGGCGACTGGCGGCTGTTGGCCGGTATCCAGGAGGAGTTTGCCAGCACTGGAAAGAAAATGATCAATGGTCAACGTTCAATGGTCAATGGTCAACGGTCAATGGTCAATGGTCAACGGTCAACGGTCAATGGTCAACGGTCAATGGTCAATGGTCAACGGTCAATGGTCAATGGTCAATGGTCAATGGTCAATGGCCCCGTGACCATCAAGAAGCTGGACACCAACTATCGTTCCGAGCCTTGCATCATCAATTTCAACAATGCCTTCTTCACCGAGGCAGCACGTCTGGAAGAAGTCTCTGCCTACGATGATGTGTGCCAGCAATGGCCCAAGGACAAGCCTATGAACGGTCATGTAGAAGTGACGCTACTCCCCTCCGAAGGCTATGCCGAGGCCATGCTGACCCATGTCTCCGACTGTATAAAGAGGCTTATCGATGCTGGTGCAAAGCCACGTGACATCGCCATTCTCGTGCGCAATAACGCCCACATCCCCCTGCTGGCCAATCACCTTCTGGAGACACAGAATAGTCAAATAGTAGATGGTCAAATAGTAAATATCGACGTGGTGAGCGATGAGGCCTTCCGTCTCGATGCCTCCCCCGCCGTACAACTCATCGTCGCAGCACTTCGTTACATCGCTCACCCTAACGATGTCATCGTCCGTGCCTTTTTGGCAAAGGCCACCAGCGGAAGAATCGACGGCCCGCTACCTCCAGCCTTCGCCGACCATATTGACGAACTGTCACGACAGCCCCTCTACGAGCTGACTGAGCAGCTATACGCCATCTTCAGTAAAGGAGCCTCCACTGAAGAGGGTAGGGTGGAGGGTGCTGTTCCATTATCATCCCACGCCGCCTACCTCTATGCCTTCTATGACAAAGTGGCAGAATACGTAGGAGAGAGCAGCGGAGGCATCAACGACTTCCTGCGCTACTGGGACGAGACACTATGCAGCACCACCATACAAAGCCCGGAAATGAACGGGCTGCGCATCATCTCTATCCACAAGTCGAAAGGCTTGGAGTTTCCGCATGTCATCATCCCCTTCTGCGACTGGCGACTGGAGCATAGCGACATCCTGTGGTGTCACCCCAAGGAAGAACCATTCAACCAACTGCCTCTGGCTCCCATCGACTATAGTGCCAAGGGCATGAAGGGCACTATCTACGAGGATGACTACAACGAAGAACACCAGCAAACGATCGTCGACAATCTTAACCTACTCTACGTAGCCTTCACCCGTGCCTCCCGAAACCTCTTCGTATTCGGACGCCGGGGCAGCAAGGCCTCGCGCTCAGCACTCATCGAGCAGGTGCTCCAGTCCTCAGACTTCATCAATGCCCTAAATGGTAAGCCTGAATCCGTCCTGGCCGATGACATTCTCCACTTTAGCTACGGCACCCTCACCCCTCTCCAAAAAAATAGTCAAATAGTAAATAGAGGAGATAGAGAAAAAAGAGATAATAGTAAAATAGAAAATAGTCAAATAGTAAATAACCCTAATCCTTTCCTGCAGAAGAGCACTCCCCTGACGGTGCAGATGGCGGTCTACAGCCACAAGACACCACTCGGGCAGAGCAACCAAAGCACCCGTTTTGCCGCCGGCGATGACGACAATAGTCAAATAGTAAATAGTCAAATAGTAAATTACATTCAGCTGGGCAACGTCCTTCACAACGTTTTTTCCACCATTCACACCCAGTCCGACATTGACCAAGCACTCCTCATGCTGGAGCAGGAGGGCATCATCTACGACCAGGAAATCACCCGCCAACGCTTGGAGCAGCTCATCCGCAAGCGTCTTGCCGACCCGCGTGTGGCCGACTGGTTCTCTCCACGTTGGAAGCTCTACAACGAGTGTACCATCATCATACCCGACGGTCAGTCCTTCCGTCCCGACCGCGTGATGACCGACGGCCAGGAGACCATCGTCGTAGACTTCAAGTTCGGCAATGAGCGCGACAGCTACCACGACCAGGTGCGCGACTACATGTCCCTGCTAACCCAAATGGGAATGCCCCACGTAACAGGCTACCTCTGGTTCGTCTACTCCAACAAGATTGTCCCGGTCAAGTAATCCATACTCTTTTCAACAACGGATTTTACGGATTACACGGATTATACAGATTATAAAGGATTTTACGGATTACACGGATTATACAGATTACAACGAACTTTACGGAGATAATAACTGATTTCACGGATTTCTTCCAGATTCGATGGGGAGACAATAAAAAATCCGTGAAAATCCGTGAAATCAGTTTTAATCCGTTGTATTGATATGAACAGTGTAGGCTCTACTTCTCTGGCTCAATCATCTTCCAGATACCAGCGGCACAGGCTGCGCCGATGAAGGGACCGATGATGAAAATCCAGAGGTTTGTCAAGGCCGTGCCTCCCTGGAAGATGGCGGGAGCCAGCGAGCGTGCGGGGTTCACAGAGGTGCCCGTGTAGCGGATACACACCAGGTGAACGAGCACCAGCGACAGGCCGATGGCCAGTCCGGCGAAGTTGTTGGTGGCGCCGTTAGTCTTGGCCGTTGCGCCGAGCACCACGAGCACGAAGACGCAGGTAAAGATAATCTCGGCCAGCAGACCGCCCATGACGCTGACGTTAGCCTGCAGGTCGTTGGCACCGGTTCCCTCCAGTCCGGGAACGTTGGCGGTGAGAGCAGCCAGCATAGCCGAACCGATGAAGGCGCCCACTACCTGTCCGCAGATGTAACCCACGGCATCCTTACCACTCATACGTCCTGAGAGCAGACAACCGAGCGTGATGGCCGGATTGATGTGGCAACCCGAGATGCCGCCAATGGTGTAGGCCATAGCCACCACAGCCAGTCCGAAGGCCAGGGCGGTGCCCACAACGGCGGGAATGTTGTTCACGGGGTCGCAACCAAGGCTCACAGCCACTCCGCAACCCATTAACACGAGCACCATAGTGCCCACAGCTTCAGCAAGATACTTTTTCATAATTCTTTTGTTTTTAGTTAATAATATTGGTTGATGTAAATGAAAAAAGGGTCACCGCTGTGACCCAACCTTTGTTAACCTTAAATCTAATACTATGAAAAACACGACGCAAAGGTACGCCGATTTGCTCTTCCACACAAACTTTTTTGCGTAAAAGAGTATCAGACAGACAATTATTTGATTTATGTCAATCCGTACTCCCTTCTTCGTCGGCTTACCGCTTAGCCGTAGGCCGTCGAGGGAGTACTCCGCATTTTTGGTCGCTCCGCTCAAAATTATAAAAAAATAGTTTTCGAAAATTATAAAAAAAATCTGCGTCTGCATCGTTCTTATAATTTTTTGATTCAATTTTTATATAATTTTGAGCGAAGCGACCATAGGAAAAGTTTACCCGCCTATTTTGCTGAAATGTAAAGAAAAAGTGCAGAAAAAAGTGTTCCTAAAAGTTGACCATCTAGCGCAAAAACCTGCTCAAACTGGCTGTTTTTTGCAGGAATCGCGCTTCACAACCCTGCACAAATCATCCTCTTTTGTGCAGAAAGCGACTTAAAATTACATAAACTTAACACTTATTTGCCCCTATTTCGCTTAAAACTGGTGTTTTTCGCGGTTGGGAAATACCCCGAAAAAGGGTGTTCGAGGCGCCCGTTGGTGCCTTTTTGGAGCCAACTAGC
>JAFVFY010000027.1 GCA_017475265.1 Prevotella sp.
AGCCCCGTCAGCAGGTTAGCTGAGCTGTCGCCAGCTGGTTTGTTCTTCCTCACTCCTACCTCACTGCCATTTAACCGGCTTTTTGGCTTGCAGGGGTGGCTGCAACGGGTACCTCTCTTGGTTCTGACGGTGCAAAGGTAGCCAGGTTCTTGGAGGTGCCCAAAATGCTGTAAAATGTTGTATTTTGGGATTTCCCCTAAAAACGTTGTCAGAATCTTGACAGTCAATGGGTTATAGAAATAAAAAAGTCCTCGGCTTACAACATGCAAGCCAGTGTGTTGTATTTTTTACAACACAGAGGACACTGGGTACTTAAAAAGTGACCTAAGGTCAAAAATGCAAAAAAAGAACCGTCCCTTTTGTGCTTTGTGCTGAGAGGGGGTGGGGTTAGGGGACAAGGATTTTTTGAAAGGCGCCGGAGGCAGAGCGGCGGAGATACAAACCCTTCTTTAATTGACCATTTGCAACCTTGTGGCCGCTAAGGTCGTACCACGCGTCAGCGGAATGGTCAATGGTCAATGGTGAATGGTCAATGGTCTGGATGCCAGTATCTATTTCCTTCATGAAGTCGAAGGAGATGGTGCCATCCTCAGCCTCGACGATGTTGGTGATGGCTTTGCCCAGGAACAGGCGCCCGTCGGTGGCGGGGGTGAAGAGCGTGGCTGCGGGCGACGACTCGTCAGTCAGGCTGTTGTTCACGGCGAGCGTCACGGGGTCGGTGAAGGGATAGGGCGAGGTGCTGAGATAGCTGCTGCGCATGCGGCCCGGCATGGTGTATTTGTTGGGGTCTTTACCATTATTGTCAGGATCCCAGTCGATATAGCTCTTGCCGTCGGCATGGAACAGGTCATAGCGGAAGTGCGAGTCGGAGATGTTCACATAATTCAGCCGCCATTCCTCCTCATCGAAATCTACGTGGAATATCAGCAGCCCGTGGCCGGGGCAGGCGTAGTCCCACCCCTCTTGCTGGCGGTTCTCCAGCAGATAAAACTCATCGGCATTGGCCGGATTGCGCACGATATAGCTTTTCCCGCCGGCGCTCACAGGCTTCATGCCGGTGATGGTGGTGGGCTGGGTCAGTTCCTCCGGCGTGTCCCATTTCAGGAACATCTTCTCCATGGCCGAGAAGTTTGGCGGACACCAGCCGCTGTTGGTGTAGTTGCCGCCGTCCATCAAGTCCCATTCGTCCACAGTGGAAAATGGCGAGGCGGAAAGAAGGGGATAGATGTCGGGCAGCCCCAGGCAATGGCTGAACTCATGGGCAATGGTTGCCCAGCCGGACAACGAACCGTCCTTCCACAACTCACAGGTAATGGAAGTGAAATAGACCGTGATGCCATTGGGCAGTTTACTTAAGTAAGCCTGCGTGCTCGGATAGATGTAGCCGGACACTTGGTCGCCGCTGTAGCCTGCAGCCACAAAGAGCACCTGATTCACCCTGCCGTCACCGTTCCAGTCGTAGACGGAGAAGTCGGACGTTTCGCTATCGCACAACAGACTGATAGCGTTGCTAAGAACATCGTAGCCATAATAATTGGCACCATGACCGCCTGCTGTTTTGTCAACCTTGACGGGCCCGTAGATGTCGAACTGCAGGTTCGCCCGCCCGCCCGACTGCTCACGGAAATAGTCGGCCACGCATCCTGGCCCGGCACCCATGTTGAAGCCCTGCTCGTTGAACAACCGGTGGTAATAGTCCTTAGGGTCGGCCATCGAGAAGTCACGGTCGTTGAACGAGACGAGCACCACGGCCTGACGATAGGTCTTCTGCGGGTCGAAGAACACCGGTGAGGGTAACATATCGCCTTCGCTCGCGCGGGTGACGGCGCTACTGTGAAGACAGCCCATGCGCTGTGCCTGAAGACTCAAGACTGCCATGAAGGCGGCAGCTGCCAGCAACAATATTTTCTTCATATCCATCCTTTATCTGGTCGACGCTGCAAAATTACGGATAATTATGGATTCTGCCAAGGAAAATGGCAAAATCCTTTGGTTCTTTGCTCGCTTTATCGTACCTTTGCACCCAAGAACAGAAAGAAGCAACGTTTATGGGCATCTATATCAACAAGGGAAACGGCCTCTTCCGCCAGGCCCGCAACAGTGAGTACATTGATAAGTCAGCCCTTATCGCAGTGGTCAACCAGACGCTCCTCACCGAGAAGAGATACACTTGCGTGACGCGCAGCCGCCGCTTTGGCAAGTCGATGGCGGCCAAGATGCTCGCCGCCTACTACGACAACACGTGCGAGTCGCGCTCGTTGTTCGCCGACCTGCAGATAGCGCAGCACCCGACGTTCGAGGAGCACCTGAACAAGTACCCCGTCATCTACCTCGACCTCTCGGCCTTCGCCATAGAGCTGGGGAAAAGGGACATCGTGAACCGCATTATGAAAGCCCTACCGCAAGACCAAGGAGCACCGCTGTGAGATAGAGGCAATGAAACTTTAAACCAACCGCAAAGGACACTGAGTACTTAAAAAGTGACAACATTTAACGGAAAGTGAGTAAAACTGTAACTACTCAGTTTAACGGAACAGGGTTGGCTTGCAATGTAAAAAACGGGACTGTATTTCAGATGACTGAGTTGTTACCCACTAAGGCAAAAAAGGTGAATAATCTGAAAAACACACCTCATTTTTGGTCAATTCACTGAAAATGTGTAACTTTGTCGCCCGAAATGAGACGTATCATCTTTTTTCTGCTCTCCGTGCTTTGCCTGATACCCGCTGGTGCGGCAAAGAAAACGACGAACTCTGTCGAAGCCCGCAAGGTTTTCGACAAAGTATATAATATGGTGTATGGCCCGCAAGGCTGTAGCCTTCACTACGAAGTAAACATCATCAGCCTCTACAAAACCAGCGGCAACATCTCGTTCAAGGAAAAGAAACAGCGCTTCAGCGACGAGCGCGTGGACACCTGGAACGACGGCAAGACGGCATACATGGTCTACAGAAAGAAGAAAACAATAGAGATTCACGAGGCTAACTCGGACAAGAAAGACAAGTACTCCGGGAAGTTCAAGTTCGACGTCGAGGACTTCGACTACAGCATGAAACGCGAAGGCGAGAACCTTATACTCATGCTGAAGCAACACAAAGGAGCGAAGGGAACCATCAAGGAGGCAAGGTTAACGCTGGACTCCAAGACCCTCTACCCCAGCCACGTCAAAGTCAAGGTGGCCTTCATCTGGGCCAACATCTACATCAGTAACTTCCGTTCAGGCGGCATACAGGATAATCTGTTCGTATTTCCCCGCAACCGCTATGGAAGTGAGTACAAATACGTGGACAAACGAGAGAAGCAATGAACAATAAACAATAAACAATAACCAATAAACTAAACAATAAACAATGAACAGCAACGAATTGAAACCAAAAGCAGTTTTTGAGCAGTTTGCAAGAATCAACGCCATTCCCCGCCCATCGAAGCGCGAGGAGAAAATGATAGCCTATCTGAAGCAATGGGGCGAGAGCCACGGGCTGGAGACCATTGTCGACGAGACCGGCAACGTGCTCATCCGCAAGGGTGCCACGCCAGGATATGAGAACCGAAAGACCGTCATCCTGCAGAGCCACATGGACATGGTGTGCGACAAGCTGGTGGACGTGGAGTTTGACTTCGACCACGATGCCATACAGACCTACGTCGACGGCGAGTGGTTGCGTGCCAAAGGTACCACGCTGGGAGCTGACGACGGCATAGGCTGTGCTATGGAGCTGGCCGTCCTCGAAGCTACGGATATTGAGCACGGCCCACTGGAGTGTGTCTTCACCCGCGACGAGGAGACGGGACTCACCGGTGCCGAGGGCATGAAGAGCGGCTTTATGACTGGCGAATACCTCATCAACCTCGACTCCGAGGACGAGGGCGAGATGTTCGTCTCCTGTGCCGGAGGCCGTACCACCACGGCAAAGTTCACCATCAGCCGTGAGCAGCCCACCGACGGTCTCTTCTTCATGCGTGCACAACTGAAGGGCCTCACCGGCGGTCACTCTGGTGACGACATCAACAAGAAACGCGCCAACGCCATCAAGATTCTGGCCCGTTTCCTCTTCCAAACCATGAACCGCTATGAGGGCGTGCGCCTGGCACAGTTCCATAGCGGCAAGCTCCACAACGCCATTCCCCGCGACGGCATGTTCGTCATCGCCGTGCCCAACGACAAAAAGGAGAACGTGAAGGCCGACTGGAACATCTTCGCCGCACAGGTAGAGGACGAGTTCCACGTCACCGACCCCAACATGGAGTGGACGATGGAGAGCGCTGATGCCGAGCCGGTCATCGACACCACGTCGGCACGTAACTTCGTGTGGGCACTACAGGCCGTAGACAATGGCATCTACGCCATCTGCCAGGACCCCGACCTCGGCGGACTTGTCGAAACTTCATCGAACATTGCCTCGGTACATACGGGAGAGAACGAAATCACAGCTTTGGCATCGCAACGTTCCAACGTCATGTCGAACCTTGACAATATGTGTGCCACCATCGCCGCCACCTTCCAGTTGGCAGGTGCAGAGGTGAAGCACAGCGACGGCTACCCCGCCTGGAAGATGCGCGCCGAGAGCCATCTGCGCGACACCGTTGTGGAGTGCTACAAGGAACTGTTCGGCAAAGACCCCATCGTGCGTGGCATCCACGCCGGACTGGAGTGTGGACTCTTCAGCGAGCGCTATCCACAGCTCGACATGATCTCCTTCGGACCTACCCTGCGAGGCGTCCATAGCCCTGACGAGTGTCTGCATATCCCCACCGTCCAGATGGTATGGGATCATCTCCTGCTCGTACTCAAACGTATTTAGGCACCCTGAAAAGATACTATAGATACTATAGAAACTATAGATGCTATAGATACTATATCAACTATATCAACTATCACCCAATGAAAACTACAATCCAAGAAAACGAAAAAGTGATGGTGGCCGTACTCGAAGGCCGCCTTGACACCGCCGCAGCTGCCGAGACAGGGAAGGCACTAGCACCCCTATACGAAGCCGACGGCCGGGATATCATCTTCGACTGCAACGCACTGGAGTACATCTCATCAAGTGGACTGCGACTCTTCCTTGGCGTTCTTAAGGCAGCAAAGCCCAAGGGAAGCCAGGTAATCATATCAGGCATCAATGATGAACTGCGCAAGGTGTTTGCCCTGACAGGATTCACGAACCTTTTCACATTCCAATGACCGAACAGAGAAACCCGCACACTGAGCTGCTCCTTGAAGAGTACAGGCAGCAACTGCCCATGCTCGAGAGGCTGGAGCAGCAGGCTTATCAGTTGCTTGCAGCGGCACTCAAGAAGCAAGGCATAGAGCTGAACTCCATCGAACACCGTGTGAAGACAGAGAAATCGCTGGCAGGGAAGCTGGAGCTGAAAGGCGAGAAATACCACACGATCAACGACATCACCGACCTCGTGGGCATACGCATCATCACGTTCTATACCGATGACGTGGACAAGGTGTCGGTTATCGTGAAGCAGCTCTTCAACGTGGACTGGCAGAACTCCGTAGACAAACGGAAACTGCACCAGTTGAACAGCTTCGGCTACCTCTCGCTACACTATATCTGCAGTCTGCGTACCGATGACAAGGAGATGGCCGCCGTGAAGTTTGAGATACAGATGCGCACGGCACTCCAGCATGTGTGGTCGGCCATCGAGCACGACATCGGCTACAAAGGTGCCGTGAAGCTCCCGCCAGACCTTCGCCGTCAGTTCAGCCGTCTCGCCGGCATGCTTGAACTGGCCGATGACGAGTTCAACCGGCTACGCACCACTATGAGCGAGTACCGCCGACAGGTGCAGGCACTCGTGAAGAGCGGACACCTCGACGAGGTGCCACTGAGCACCGACTCCTTCCGTAGCTTCTTGGAAATAAACCCCTTCGACCGGCTTAACCAGCGCATCGCCAGCGTGAACCAGGCAGAGCTGTTCCGCACGTCAATGATGCTCTTCCTCCCCATCCTCGAGGACTTCGGGATGCAGACGCTGGGCGATATTCAGACCTTCGTGGAGCAGAACTCCGAAGATGCCTACCAGCTAGCCCTCTCCCAGCTCGCCGTCACCGACCTAGACATCATGGCCGACAGCGTGGCGCTCCAAAATCTCTGCCTAGTCCATTCCCTGAAGCAAGGCCGGGGAATCGAGGGGCTCACCTACATCTACAACACCATCAACGGCCGCAGAGACAGCAACCGCACCCTCGCTGCCGCCATCCTCAAGATGGCCGAGAGTCTGCCGTTCATGCAAGAAATAACGAAGTAACCTACCTAAAACTAAAAACCAGAAATCATAATGGGCAATTTATTCAAGTTTATCGAAAACGCCATTTTCGAGCAAGAAGAGATTCAGCAAGAACCGCAAAAGACCAAGGAAGCCCCCACTTCGCAGCCCGAGGGGGGCACGACAGCTTCTGCCTCAAAAGGTATAGAAGCCCCCTCGGGGGCAGTAGGGGGGGCCGCAGGTGAAGCCTACACAGGATCCATCCGCCGGCACTTTGCCGAGCTGATAAGCGAAGCTGTGGAGCAGGCCGACATTGCCGGTCCTGACTACAGGGAGCTGAAAGACGCATTCGACACGGAGGAAATGAAGCAAAACATCCCTGACGAGACAACCAGGTGGAGGACATGTTTCTCCATGATGCGCATGATGCACAAGGGGCTGACGAAGCAGCATATCCTCGCTTCCATCGATGTTTACACAGGTGTTGTGGACCATGAGAAAAGGAATGCCTTGTCGCAGATTGAGGAGAAACGCAATGAACTTGTAGGTAAGAAAAGTGCGGCTGCCGTAGACGCGGAGAAACGCATAAAGGATGCCGAAAACGAAATCAAGAGGCTACAAGAGAAGATAAACAAGATCAACGAACGCATGTCAGGTGACCGCACGTTTATTGAGAATGTGAAAGCTGAGATTTCAGCTGGAGAAGCCGAAATAAATGCCGACATGGCAGACCTTGAAGTGACTGCCGAGACTATCAGGAAGACGCTGACTGATGACAAGTCGACTCTTGAGGCAATATTACCAAATGACAATTGAGATTTGAGAATTGAGAATTGAGAATTGAGATATGAGAATTGAGAATTGAGAATTGAAGACTGAAAAAAAGAAATAATAATCATGGACATTAACAATTCAATTATCCCTGCAGACTTTGCCAGCAACTATACCAAAGTCTCGAAATGGTCGCGTCCTGGTGGAACACTGGCAAAGGTTCTGACCGTTGTTGCCGGATGCGGCGGTGTGTATGCGCTCTACTTAGCGCTTCCCTACATATTGAGCATGATGACAAACGCCTTCTCGATTGCGTGCCTCGCCATCGGCCTTTATGCCATCGTCAGCATTGTGGCAAACAAGAAGTTCAGGCGAATGATCAGCACGTGTTTCTTCCTACTCTGCCAGAAAATCACTTCGTTGGCCATTGAGACAGACCCAATCTCCATCATCAAGCGCCACACTGGTGAACTGGAGGACCGCCTGAAGAAAATCACTGAAAGCATGGGCAAGTTCCGTGGGGCAATACGCACCGTGGAGCAGGATAAGCAAAAATCGGAGAAGGAGCTGCAACGCGAGCTGGAGCTGTTGGAGGGCTACAAGAAAAAGGGACTGCAGGCCGATAGTGCCGTGCACGCCAACCAAGCAGTACGACTGAAGAGCCTGATAAGCGACTACGACTCCGACCTGAAGAAGATGAACCAATATTACAGCCTGCTGAAAGACCTGGAACACTGGACGCAACTGCACGTCATTGACGAGAAGAACCAGTGCGACATATTAGAAAAGAAGTACAAGCGCACGCGCGACCTCTATAACGCCTTCAGCGGCATCATGAGCGTCATCAACTCAGACACTGACGACTACGACGAGTACCTCATGGCCACCGACTTCATGATGGAGCAGATTAACCAGCAGATGGGTGCCATCGACGATACGCTGCTTAACACCGACAGCATCATCAATGACCTGGCCGTCTCCAACAGCATCAACCTCTCGAAGGCAGACGACATTCTCAGCATCTACGAGAAGTACGGCATTGACGGTCTGTTCATGTCGGAAGAACAGCGCAGGGCACTCCCAGACTCTGCCAGTGGAACTACACCGGCAAGCAATCTTATGACAGATTCAGAGCGCGACCTCGAACTCGCCGCAAAGAGATGTGACGAGATTCTCGGTGATAAAGCATCGAAAAAGAGATACGTTTAACAATAAACAATAGACAATAACCAATAAACGTTTGACAATAGACAACAAACAATAAACAATAAAGAATTATGGCAACAAAGAGAGTGGTAAAACCTTGGGTTAAGGTTAGCTACAAGGTATTGGGCGTAGCTGCCATCGTCGGCGGACTGTACTGGCTCGCTGGTGTGTCGGGCGTGCTCCCCAAGAGTGAGGAGGGCAAGAGCCTGTTTGGGAAATCGGATGATAAAGTCATCGTGTTCTCATCAAACACGTTCCAGGGCTTCATGCCTTGGGTGCTGATGAATAACGGGTTGGAGCCCAACGAAGAGTGCCCGCTGTACAAGGACTACGGCATCAAGCTGAAAATCCTGATTCAGGATGACTTCGATGCCTGCCGCAAGGGTCTGCTGAACGGCAGCACCAACATCGTTTATGGCACGCTCGACTCTTATCCCGTGGAGATGGGTGAGGGCGGAGACATGGCCAACAACCAGACGAAGTTCTTCAACCTGAGCAACTGGAGCGTCGGCTCTGATGCCATCGTCTGCAACTCACGTATCAACACCGTCACCGACCTGATTGGCAAGACCGTATGCACATCGAAGGGAACGGCCTCACACACCCTGCTGCTCAATGCCCTCGAGGCTGCCGGCATAGGCCCGGAGAGCGTTAACGACACCGAGGAAAACATGCCAGACAAGGTTAACATTAAGTACTGCGACTCAGGTATCGACGCTGGCCGAATCTTCCGTGCCGGCCAGATTGACGCAGCTGTCGTCTATTCACCCGAGGACGAGGACATTATCCGCACCATGCGTGGCACGAAGGTGCTCGTGAGCACCAAGCAGGCATCGAACATCATCTGCGACGGTCTGATTGCCAAGAAGGCATGGCTCGAAGAGAACAGGGAAGACGTGAAGAAGCTGCTCGCCTGTCTGCTCTGGGCCAACTCCGAGATGAACAATAACCCTGAAGCCGTGAAGAAAGCCGCTAAACTCTTCTCCGAGAATTACGACTACACCTATGACCTCGCCCTCGAGTGCGCACCAAAAGTGAGGTTCGTCACCCTTGAGGACGAGCGGAACTTCTTCGGGCTGAACACCGATTTCAACGGTATGACCGGTTCTGAGCTGTATTCGAAGATGGCCAGGACCTACTCACGCCTCGGACTGTGCCAGTCGCCGTTGTCATGGAACAAGGTGTCTGACTCGTCGTTCATCGAGGAACTCATCGCCGAAGGCAGCGTGAAGGGCGACCAGCGTGCTGAGGAGCAGAAGACGTTCACCGCGCCCACCAAGGAGCTGGAGACGGCACAGGAGATGTCCACTAAGAAGCTGTCTATCGTTTATCCGACCAACTCCTCAACGCTTGATAACAACGCTAAAGCGCTGATAGACCGTGAGTTCGTGTCGATAGCCAAGCAGTTCTCCGGTTCGCGCATCCGTATTGAGGGCAACACCGACGACACCGGCAGTGACGCCATCAACATCCCATTGTCGAAATCACGCGCACAGGCAGCCGCCGACTACCTCGTCAAGGAGTACGGTTTCGACCGCAACCGCTTCATCGTCATTGGCAACGGCTCGAAGAAAGCCAAGGCCGACGGCGTGACCGGCTCAAACGAGGCTTACCGCACGACAGATTTCGAACTCATCAACGAATAAGTGTAACAGTTAACAAATAGACTTTAACCTACATTATTCACGAGAATATGGATAAACAACGGATTAAAACTGATTTCACGGATTTTCACGGATTATTTATTTTCTTCCCATCAAATCTGGAAGAAATCTGTGAAATCAATTATAATCTGTATAATCCGTGTAATCCGTAAAATCCGTTGTTGAAAAGAGTATGAATATAAAGTCTCTGTTCCAGATGGGGGAGGAGCCGCAGCTACCGAAAGCGGCTCTTACCGCCATATCGCTGACCGGCCTTGGCATCATCCTGCTCGTCTGGTATCTCATATCCAAGTTTGAGGTCATACCAACCGCCATACTGCCGAACCCTGTCGATGTCATCCTGTCATACGGAGGACTCGTAACGAACAACCATTTGTTCGCTAACACCTGGTTCTCCGTCAAGCTCAACCTGATGTGCTATGTCTATGCCCTGCTCTTCTCCATCCCGGCGGGCTTCTTCATCTCGATGTTCCCCATCAACAACATCGTTATCGGGCGATACATCAACTCCGTGCGCTATCTGCCGATACCTGCCCTGTCGGGTATTTTTATCGCCGTGTTCGGGCTGACGTTCACGATGAAGACCAGTTTCCTCACCTTCGGACTTATCATCTACATCATCCCGGCCATCTGCTCGAAAGTCAACGAACTGCAGAACCCGGCAAATGATGAGGAGTATGTCTACCTGCAGTCCATCAAGACGTTAGGCGCAACGAAATGGCAGAAGTTCAAGGAGGTTTACTTCCCCTACGTAGTCGGTAGTGTAACGGGCGACATCATCACCCTGACTGGCATATCGTGGAGCTACCTCGTCATTGCCGAACTGCTCTTCCGCGATTCACAAATCTCCGGCATCGGCTCGCTCATATCCATCATGAGCCGACAGTCGCACATGGCAGAGGTCTACGCCCTGCTTTTCCTCATCGTCATCATAGGCGTCTTGCAGGACATTATCTTTAAATTCATCGACAAGAAAATATTCCCCTGGAAATACTAAGTTATGGGATTCGCAGAAAACATGCTGAAAAACCTGGACAAGCGGCAAGAAGCCGCCAAACAGGCTGAGCGCAAGGAAGCCCCCCTTTCGTCCCCCGAGGGGGACACGACAGACCTTGCCTCTAAAACTATAGAAGCCCCCTCAGGGGCAGTAGGGGGAGCTTCCCCCTCAGTTGGAAAGGCTAAAGACGGCATCTATGAGAAAGAATCGACAGATGTCATCCGCATGGTTGATATTTGCCAGGCCTTCGACAAGTCGGACGGCAGCAAGTTCGTGCTCTTCGACCATTTCAACCTGACGATTTCCGACTTCAAGGGCCAGGGGCAGTTCATATCCATCATGGGAGCCTCGGGTAGCGGTAAGAGCCAGTTGATTAAGTACATCGCTGGCCTGACGAAACCTCAGTCGGGCAAGATTTTCATGTATGGCAAGGAATACGATGACAAGACCACCGTCCCCATGGTGTTCCAGCAGCCGTCGTGCTACAAGTGGAAGACTGTCCTTCAGAACGTTGAGTTGCCCCTGAAGCTGCAAGGCGTGGACAAGGAAGAGCGCGAGAAGAAGGCACGGGCGATGATAAAGCTCGTAGGTCTGGAAGGCCAGGAGGACAAGTGGGCACGCTACCCCGACCTTTCGGGAGGCCAGCGTCAGCGCGTAGCCCTCGCCAGGAACCTCGTCTCGAACAACCAGATTCTGCTGCTCGACGAATGTACGTCGGCACTCGACATCCTCGCCAAGCGCAAGATGCAAGATATCCTGCTTGACATCTACTATTCAGCCGAGGTGGACCCGACCATCATCAACGTGACGCACAGCATCGACGAGGCAGTCTACCTGTCGAACCGCATCATCATCCTGAAGCCCAATCCCTGCCAGATATACAAGGTCATCGACGTTGACTTCGGGAACATCAGGCGCACGCCCGACATCCGTGAACTCCCGAAGTTCAATGAATATGTCAAGCAAGTTGAACGTATCATGGAAGAAATCGGAAAAAGTAATAAATAAAGTTATGAAAAGAACGATGAAACGAACATTCCTGTTACTGGCAATAACACTTCTGACCGTAACGGGAGCACAGGCGCAGATGCCGCAGTTTGGTAACCAGACGTCGGAGGCAACGGCACGTAAATTCACGCTCAACCTGACCGATGACGGGGCGGCACAGATGGTGTGCTTCTTGCCCAAGGCTCCGACGGGCAAGGCCATCGTAGGCGTACCAGGCGGCGGTTACTCCATGTTGTCTAACACCCACGAGGGCACGTTGGCCCACGGCTGGCTGAACGAGCAGGGCATCGCCTACTTCGTAGTGAACTACCGTCTGCCCGAGGGCGACCGCACGAAGCCTATCAGCGACGTGGAGCAAGGCTTCCGCATCGTCCGTGACTCTGCAGAGGCCTGGGGCATCAACCCGCACGATGTTGGCATCATGGGCTTCTCGGCCGGCGGTCATCTCTCATCTGTTATCTCCACGCATTCTCCCTTTGATGTAAGGCCAGACTTCAGCATCCTGTTCTATCCTGTCATCTCGATGGATGAGCGAGTCAGCCACAAGTGGTCGTGTGTCAACTTCCTCGGCGAGGAGGGGCAGAAGGACCCGAAGCTGGTGCGTGAGTTCTCGAGCGACAAGGTTGTGCGCCGCCATCTCACGCCGCCCGCCATTATCATTTCGGCCAGCGATGACCGTCTGGTGCCCTTCGTGACCAACGGCTTGGAATACTACAAGGCCATGCGCAACGCCGGTAACGAGTGCGCCATGTATGTCTATCCCACTGGCGACCACGGCTTCGGCTTTGGCCCCTGGTTCAAGTATCACGACCAAATGCTCACCGACCTGGGTAACTGGCTGAAAGCCAGGCAGACGCCCAAGACAGACGCCATCCGCGTGGCCTGCATCGGCAACAGCATCACCGACGGCCATGGCATCGACATGGCTACGGCCTACGGCTATCCCGCTGAGTTGCAGAAGATTCTGGGCGACAAGTACTGGGTGAAGAACTTTGGCGTGAGCGGACGCACGATGTTGAACAAGGGCGACCAGCCCTACATGAACGAGATGGCATGGCAAGACGCACAGGCCTTCCGTCCCGACATCGTCATTATTAAACTGGGCACCAACGACTCCAAGCCCCAGAACTGGCAGCACGCCGCTGAGTTTGGTCAGGACCTAGAGCAAATGCTCACCACGCTCTGCCCAGAGCTGGCACAACCCGCAAAGAAAACCAAAAAGGCTAAAAACAAATCTCAAGCCTCAAATCTCAAGCCTCAAATCTTCCTCTGCACCCCCATTCCTGCCTTCAAGACAACGTGGAACATCAACGACTCTGTCATCGTGAACGGCATCATCCCCATTCAGCAGGAGGTGGCCAACAAGTACGGCCTGAAGATCATCGACCTGCACACCCTTTTCGCCAACGATGGCGATAAGATGCTTACCGACGGCATCCATCCCGATGGCAAGGGTGCCCGCCGACTGGCAGAAATCATTGCCGGGGAGATAAACCGCTAAAGAATTTTGTATATAAAATACGTGGTCGTCTGATTGGCGACCACGTATTATTTTCATACTTATCTCGCAACCACGTACTTATGCAGCGTGGCGCGGACAGCACCGTTGCCGGCATAAAGCTCACGAACCATTCCTTCTATCTGTTCGCCCAAACCAGCTTCGTAGAGGTCGAGGCCGAAGACATCCTTGCGGCTGTAGAGCTTCTTCAGGCAGGAGTAGTCCTGGTCGGCTTTGCCTACTTCGAGCGGGGCGACGCTGGCCTGCATCTCTGCCAGCATGGGGTCTGGCGAAGGCTCGAAGGGAGTGCCGTCGTCCTTGATGCCCTTCAGGTAGCGGGCGTAGCCAGCAAGGGTGAGCGGGATGAGTACGAGGTTCGACATGTCCAATCCACGGGCCACGTATTTCTTGATGGTCTCGCCGAAGCGGATAGGCAGCTTCTGCGAGGTGTCCATAGCAATACGCTGCGGGGCGTCGGGCATGAAGGGATTCGGCAGGCGGCGATTAATGACGGCCCCAATGAACTCGTAAGGATTGAGCACGCCAGGGTCAGTAACCACGGGCATCGCCTCCATATAACCAATCTTCTGGATAAAGGCACGCAGGTCTTCATCCTTCATTTCAGCCGAGATGAGCGTGTAACCTAGCATGCAGCCATAGATAGACATGGCGGTATGCAAGGGGTTCAGGCACGTCGTCACCTTCATCGTCTCCACCTTGTCGACGGTCTCACGAGTGGTGTAGAGCGCACCACCCAGGTTGAGGGGCGGACGACCGTTGGTATAGTTGTCCTCGATGACGAGATACTGCACTTCCTCGGCATTGACGAAGGGAGCAGTAAAGGTGTGCTTCTCGGTCTCGATGTAGTCGTTGTCCTCGAAGCCGTCCTTGGCCAGCAGCTCCTTCACCTTCTCATGCGGACGGGGCGTAATCTTGTCAATCATCGACCAGGGGAAGGTCACCTTCGTCTCGTCCTTCAGGTATGCCAGGAACTCAGCGGGCACCAGTTCTTCCTTCACCCAGCGCTCGGCGTAGGCCATGACGCCGGCCTTCACGCGGTCGCCATTGTGTGAACAGTTGTCCATCGACTGCACGGTGAGGGGCAGCTGTCCTGCCTGGTAGCGCTCATAGAGTAGGGCGCACACCTTGCCCATAGCAAATTTCGGACCTTGGGTCACCCCTCCTTTGGAGGGGAAGGGGGAGGTTTTTAGGTCGGCCTCATTCCAGGTGTAGCCCTTCTCGGTGATGGTGAACGAAATCATCTGGAGGCTAGGCTTACGGAATATCTCCACCAGCCGCTGCCAGTCGGGGAACTGCGGGTCGGCCTTCAGGGCTTCCGTCACCGAGGCGATGACCTTCTTCTCGATAGACCCGTCTGAACAAAGATTGACGCATAGAGACAGGTTTTTGTAAGGGGCGTAGGCCTTGTCGATGACCTCGAAGTCGAAGGTCTCGGCCACGATGACACCCCGGTCATACTGGCCGGTGTTCAGCGCATCGTTGAGGATGGCGGCAGGGAAGGCACGGAAGATGTTTCCTCCGCCGAAGTGCACCCACGTGGGTTCCTTGGCAGTCTTTTCGCGCACGGCTTGGATGTCAAACTTGGGAAGCTCATAGCCTTTGGCCTCCCACTCTGCGGCATTGAAATTGCCTGACAGCAAATCATTAAGTTTCATAGTTTTCCGATTTAGGTATGTTGTTGTTTTTATACTCATGTAGGGAATCTAGCTCGTCTAATTCCGCAGGTGCAAAGGTAGCAATATTTTCCGATACGTACAAAAGAAATGCTTCCTTTTTTCTACCGCTTGGTGAAACATAGCGAGAGGATGCTGATGCGGACGTCATCGGCTTGGCACAGTTGGCGTGCACAGGAGGTGACGGTAGCACCCGTCGTCACCACGTCGTCGATGATGAGGATATGACGATGCTCAGCCTTTTGCGGAGCTACAAGTTTAAACACCGACTCCACGTTCTGTGCCCGGTCCCAGGCATGACGGCGCGTCTGACTTCCGGTAAAGGCGGTGCGCTTCACGATGCCATTTTCCACAGGAATACCCGTCACTTGACTCACGCCTTTGGCTATCTCCCGGCTCTGGTTGTAGCCGCGGCTCCACTGGCGGCGGCGAGTCAGCGGAACAGGCACGATGAGGTCTATGCCATCGAAGAATCCGCTGGAGGCCATCGTCTGTGCCGCTATGCGTCCCATGTCCTCAGCAACGTTGCGATGCCCATGGTATTTCAGGTCGTAGATAATCTTGCTCGGCTGAGCGTGGGACTCATAGAAGAAGAGCGCCGCCGCCCGTTCCATGCTGTTGGGCCGCTGTCCCGTCTCTCCCCCGGCAAGTGGTATCTGTCCCCAGAAGAGCCTCGCCATCTGGTTGTCGTAGGGCGAGAGCCAGAAGTGTGTCAGCGGCAGATGCAGATGACAGGTCGCACACAGCACACTCTCGTTCACTGACAGCCTCCCACCGCAAACAGAGCAGGTACGCGGAGCGATGAGATCGAACAGGCGGGTAAGGAAGCTGGCCTTCATCAGTTCTAATCCGTGAAGTCTGTGTCTTCTGTATGCCCTAAGCACTGGCGAATAAGATCCATGGTGAAGCCACGGCTGAGGGCATGTTTCGTGACTTTCATGCGCAGCTCATAGTCGCTGGCAGCACGGGTAGTACGCAACTTCTGCTTCACTAAGGGGCGAAGCACGGCGAGATACTCCTCGTCGTCCACCTCGTCAAGCACATTGCCGATGATGTCCTCGTCAATGCGCTTCATCCACAGTGCCTGTTCTATCTTCCTCCGTCCCCACTTGCCATAGCGCACCTTGTCGTTCACGTAGGCACGGGTAAACCGCTCGTCATCCACGTATCGTCCATCCGTGAGCTGCTGCATCACCTTGGCCTGGTCCTCCTCCGAGAGTCCCCACTGCCGCATCTTCTCCAGCATGTCGTGCTGACAATACTCTCGGCGTGCACAAAGCGCTGCCAATCGTGAAAAGGTGTTCTTTACATCCATTGGACTCAAATAGGTTTAGCGAAAGATCTTCTTCCCATCGACGATGAAAGGTCTCTTGAACATTCTGCCGTATGAAGATTTTTCATCTATACGTCGTCCCTGCATGTCGTAGGCTTTTGCCGGTGTGTGTCGTTGATGACTTGTGGCGGAATTTATGGCGGTCTCTTCCGCGCCGTAGGGCGGCATGTAGACGACCTCTCCCAGACTGGCATCGTCTGACTTGTGCAAGATAACGTTCTCTATCCGCTCCCGTGTCTGTTCCTCAACGTTCCAAGTGTTGTTTTGGGCATAAACAGTATTTGCAGAATTGTTACAGAGGTCATACAGCAGACCGTCGAAGCCGTTGTTGCGGAACACGTTCTGCCCTGAGTTGTATTCGGGTGCCTCCTTGTCCACATCGATGCGGCCCAGGTTGATGTCCTTGCAGCCATTGATGACAACTCCCCGGTGGGAGCCTTCTATCAGACAATCCATAACCTTTGCCGTCTGATTGTTGTCTGGGTCGTTGAAACAGATGGCGCAACCGCCATCGCCCTCTGTCAGGTCAGCCTCGAAGCGATTATTGCGCAGCTTGCAGCCTTCTATCCACACGTCCATTGCGCCTGTCGTACTGATGCCGTAGCGATGATTCTCTATCTGACAGTCAAATATATCGAAATGGTTTCCTTCCGTACCAGCGAGATTACACACGCCGATGGCGCCCGACGCGCTCTCCGTAGAGCCGCCCAGGAGCGTACAGGTATCCACCCAAACATGCTTGGCTGCAGTCAGATTCAGCTGGGGAATGTCGGGGTACTGCTGCGAGTTCCCCACGAATTTGCAGTTCCAGACATACACGCTGCTGGGGATATTGGCATTGCCGGCAATGGCGGCCTTTTGACAGTTCACGAAGTCGCAGTTCATAATCAAGGATGGCATCTCAGGAGTGTCTTCCAGGTAAAGAGCCCCCGACGGTTCTCCCTGATAATAGTAGAACCAACATTCCTGCACTTGCACGTAAGCCTTCGTCTCTATTTGCAGTCCTATGTACTCAAAATTGATGCCATTCACCCAAACCATCTTTGACACATCCTTGGTGGCCAGCACGATGCCAGTCGGCCGGTCGGTCTCTTCGTTGCGGGTGAAGGTTACGGCTTTTAAGCGTTCAAGACGGGCACCTATGCTCCAGCCGCCATACTCCACAACACAAATTTGGTAGCCAAAATCGGCCTCGCCCTCGATGCGTAATCCTACACCATCGCCGAAGCGCACGACATAACTCAATGGCTTATCTTGGAACATGAAAGAGTCACCCTCGGCAATGGTATCGGTCTCCATCACCACGTAAGTATTGTCGTCCGTCTTGCTCACTCCCGAGCCCTCTATTTGTGAGAGCATCTCGAAAGTGTACTCCGTGCCGTCGCCCGCCGTCCTGTAGGCGTGGGAAGCAGTGGCCATGACACTGGCCCAAAAAAACATCACTAACTTTTTCATTTAATCACTAACTACTATTTAATTATTCACTATATATGTAAATAAACGCTGCGTTCCGCCGTTTTATTGCATATAAATACAGATTAATACAGGGAACGCGGATGTCCTCGTCCGCCATCAATGCGGACGGGAACACCCGCGTTCCCCAGTTCTACTGACTCAACTTTGCAAGTTGAGCTATTACTGCTACTTTATGAGCTCTACGGAGCGGCGGAGGAAGCGGTCGAGGGCCTCGCCCTTGAGCATGCCGTTCTGCAGGAGTGCCAGGTCGATGAGCTGGTGAACGATGTCGTTCTTGGCGGCATAGTCGACGATGACCTGCTGCTTCTTTGCTTTCTGGTCGTCGATGGCCTTTTGCGTATTGGCCTTGTCGTCCTTCTCTTCTTGGGTGATTTCCTCGGGTTTCTTCTTGTCCTGCATCTGGTTGATGGCAGCCAGACGGGCTTCCTGACCCTTTATCTCGCTCTCGATGGGCTTCAATGTTTCGCCGATGGCGGCTGTTGTGTCGTCGATGACGCGCTTGATGAGCGGGTGGTCGCTGTTGAGCACGAGGTTGTAGGAGTCGGGCATCTGTCCGTAGAAGCCCATGCCCTGCTGGTAGCGGCTCATCTCCTTCATACGGCGCATCCATTCGTTTTGAGTAATCAGCACAGGACGTTGCTCCTCGCCCAAGGCGCTAACCTCAACGAGGTATTCGACTTTCTTGTCGGTGCCTGATGGCAACTGCGACTTGAACACCGCTGACAGATTGTCAGACGTGGCAGCGTCAAGCTGCGACTCCTTCTTGTCGTCCTTCGGGATGAGGCGGTCGATGGTGTCGGCATCAACGCGGCTGAAGCGGCACTTCTCGAACTTCTGTTCCAAGGTCTGCACGGTGGGTACGTCAAGCTGTCCGTCCATGAGCAGCACGCTGTAGCCCTTATCCTGAGCAGCCTTGATGTAAGAGTACTGCTCGTCCTTATCGGTGGCGTAGAGATAGACCAGCGTGTCGTCCTTGTCCTTCTGCGAGGCCTCGATGAGCTTCTTGTACTCCTCGAAGGTAAAGAACTTGTTCTCCGTGTCCTTCAGCAGGGCGAAGTCCTTGGCGCGGTCGTAGAAGTCGGCCTCGGAGAGTATGCCATAATTAATAAAGAGCTTCAGGTCGTCCCATTTCTCCTCGTAGGCCTTGCGGTCCTCGTTGAAGATGGCCTTCAGTCGGTCTGCTACTTTCTTCGTGATGTAGGTCGAGATCTTCTTCACCTCGCGGTCGCTCTGCAGGTAGGAACGGCTGACGTTCAGCGGAATGTCCGGCGAATCGATGACGCCGTGGAGCAGCGTGAGGAACTCCGGCACGATGCCCTCCACCTGGTCGGTGACAAACACCTGGTTGCAGTAGAGCTGAATCTTGTTGCGCGTAATCTCGATGTTGTTCTTGATACGTGGGAAGTAGAGAATGCCCGTGAGGTGGAAGGGGTAGTCCACGTTGAGGTGAATCCAGAAGAGCGGCTCGTCGTGCATGGGGTAGAGCGTGCGATAGAACGACTTGTAGTCCTCGTCCTTCAGCGTCGAGGGCGTCTTGGTCCACAGCGGCTCCACACTATTTATAATATTGTCCTCGGCGGTGTCCACCATCTTGCTCTCGTCCTTGCTCCACTCCTGCTTCTTGCCGAAGGCCACGGGCACGGGCAGGAACTTGCAGTACTTGTTGAGCAGACCCTCCAGCTTGTACTTGTCGAGGAACTCCTTGCAGTCGTCGTCGATGTAGAGGATGATGTCCGTTCCCCTTTCAATAGGAGCACCTGTTGCGGCAGATTTGTAATCAGGAGCGTCGTCAATCTCGAAGGCGGGGCTGCCATCGCAACTCCACTTCACGGTCTTCGAACCCTCCTTGTATGACTTAGTGATAATCTCCACCTTCTTCGACACCATGAACGAAGAGTAAAAACCCAGTCCGAAGTGTCCGATGATGTTGTTGGCGTTGTCCTTGTACTTCTCCAGGAAGTCGCTCACGCCCGAGAAGGCAATCTGGTTGATGTATTTGTCAATCTCCTCCTCGGTCATGCCGATTCCGTGGTCGGAGATGGTAATGGTGCCCTTGTCCGCATCAAGGTTGACGCGCACGGTGAGGTCGCCCAGGTCGCCCTTGAAGTCGCCCTTCTCCTGAAGAGTCTTCATCTTCTGCGTGGCGTCGACGGCGTTCGACACCATCTCGCGCAGGAAAATCTCGTGGTCTGAATAGAGAAACTTTTTGATGACGGGGAAGATGTTCTCAGTCGTAACCCCTATGTTGCCTTTCTGCATAATATAAATAATGTATTAAGTGAATGATTCTTTGGCCACCTCTCCGCAAAAGGTGTGCCATGAAACGGCGACTGCCATTTCGTCACTCTTATGTTCTCGTAGGGAATCTAGCTGGGAGGGGCTGGATAGGGACTTATCCCTCTAGCAAAACAACCTCTATACCCGCCCTTTTCAGCAGCTCTATACCGTCGATCAGACGGTAGTTCTCACCATAAACTACGCGCTTGATGCCGGCCTGAATGATGAGCTTGGCACACTCTATACAGGGCGAGGCGGTGATATAGATGGTGGCCCCGTCGCTGTTGTTGCTGGAGCGGGCCAGCTTCGTGATGGCGTTGGCCTCAGCGTGGAGCACGTAAGTCTTGGTCACGCCTTGCTCATCCTCGCAAACATTCTCGAAGCCCGACGGCGTGCCGTTATACCCGTCGCTGATAATCATCTTGTCCTTCACTACCAATGCACCCACCTGCCTCCGTTGGCAATAGCTGTTCTCCGCCCAGATACGTGCCATACGCAGATAGCGCAGGTCCAGCAACCGCTGTTTCTCCGTCTTGTTTTCCATCTTGTCAAATTATTAATTACGCTGCAAAGTTACCTATTTTTCCGCTACTTGCAAATTTTTAGACAGTTTTCTTTGTTCTGTAGCAAATAATTCGTAATTTTGCACCCAACTTCAAGTTCACAGTCATGGAAGAAAAGAAATACCCAGCAATTGAAGAGGAAGACGGCTATGGATGTCTGTCAGCCGAAAATTCTGTTGTGGCATACGCTACAAGCCAGTCGACCCCATATATAAATGAGCGTATGCTGTTCGATTACCCATCAGATTACGACCCGGGCATCGGTCCATACAGCATCAAAGAAATGAATGAAAGGATTGACAGGGTAGAGGCAGACAGAAGTAATCCTGACAAATGGATTCGTGTGGATGATTTCTGGAGTGCAATGCAAAAGGAACACTTATGGCTTCAATAGAATGGCATGAGGCTGCATGGTCACTGTTCAATGACCATGTTGAATATGCACGATACGAATTCGGAAGGAAAACCAGCAAAAAATGGCTCAAGGAGATGGCCGAGATAGATAAGTGATTACGGCTTCACCCTGAATCATACACTCAAGAACCTTTACTAAGAGGCAGGGAAGTCATCTACAGATATTGCCATATTATGAAAAGGTTCAAAATCATTTATCATTACGATAAGACAAAAGACACCGTACATATTGTAGACCTATGGGACACATTGCAAAACCCTGCAACACTTATTCAAAGAATAGAATGAAATAGCATTTTTTCTTTTTTATATTTCTTTCAGAATATTCTTGACCCGAAAGTTTTGCCCATTCATTATTTTTGAGTACTTTTGCAGCGCAAATAGTAAAATAGTAAATTGTCTAATTGTAAAATTAAGCTATGATTTATTCAAAGGAAGTTGAAAACATGTGCGTTGTGGCCAAAGGCCCCAACCACGGGCCGGCTCCTATCCCCGAAGAGGGAAAGTGGATTCAGGCCAAGGAGATTAAGGACATTTCGGGCTACACCCACGGTATCGGCTGGTGCGCTCCTCAGCAGGGAGCCTGCAAACTGAGCCTTAACGTGAAGGACGGCGTCATCCAGGAGGCCCTCGTAGAGACCATCGGTTGCACGGGCATGACCCACAGTGCTGCCATGGCCAGCGAGATTCTTCCCGGCAAGACCATCCTCGAGGCTCTGAACACCGACCTCGTGTGCGATGCCATCAACACCGCCATGCGCGAGCTGTTCCTGCAGATTGTCTATGGTCGCACCCAGAGCGCCTTCTCAGAGGGCGGTCTCGTCATCGGCGCCGGTCTGGAGGATCTCGGCAAGGGTCTGCGCTCGCAGACTGGTACACTCTATGGTACTGTGGCCAAGGGCACACGCTATCTGGAGCTCACCGAGGGCTACATCACCAAGCAGTTCCTCGACAAGGACAACCAGGTGTGCGGCTACGAGTATGTGCACCTCGGCAAGATGATGGAAGCCATCAAGGGCGGCATGGACGCCAACGAGGCTGTGAAGAAGTTCACCGGCAGCTATGGCCGTACAAAGGCCGAGCAGGGTGTCGTGAAAGCTATTGACCCACGCAAAGAGTGATTTACGATTTACGGATTTACGATTTACGATTTGGCTGCGCGATGCAAGGCCAAGAGCGTAATTCGGATTCGTAGAACGTATGATGTAATTAATAGTAAATAGTAAATTTGTAAATCGTAAATTAAAAAGATGATTAGAAAAGTAAGTTTTGAGAGTTACGAGCGTCGTATCAAGCAGGTTCTCGCTGCATTGAACGAAAACGGAATTGCCAGCATCGAGGAGGCCAACGAGATTTGCGACAAGGCAGGTGTTGACCCCTACCTGATGTGTGAGGAGACCCAGGGCATCTGCTTCGAGAATGCCAAGTGGGCATACGTGTGCGGTGCAGCCATCGCCATCAAGAAGGGCGTGAAGAGCGCTGCCGAGGCTGCCGAGGCCATCGGTATCGGTCTGCAGAGCTTCTGCATCCCCGGAAGCGTCGCCGACGACCGCAAGGTGGGTATCGGCCACGGTAATCTGGCCGCCCGTCTGCTCCGCGAGGAGACCGAGTGCTTCGCTTTCCTGGCAGGTCACGAGAGCTTCGCTGCCGCCGAGGGTGCCATCAAGATTGCCGAGAAGGCTAACAAGGTGCGCCAGAAACCCCTCCGCGTCATTCTGAACGGTCTGGGCAAGGACGCCGCCATGATCATCAGCCGTATCAACGGCTTCACCTACGTGCAGACACAGTTCGACTATTTCACCGGCGAGGTGAAGGTCGTCAAGGAGACCCCGTACTCAGACGGTCCCCGTGCCAAAGTGAAGTGCTACGGTGCCGACGATGTGCGTGAGGGCGTGGCTATCCTGTGGAAGGAGAACGTCGATGTCTCCATCACCGGCAACTCGACCAACCCCACCCGCTTCCAGCACCCCGTGGCCGGAACGTACAAGAAGGAGCGTGTGCTCGCCGGCAAGCCCTACTTCTCAGTAGCCAGCGGTGGTGGCACAGGCCGCACCCTGCATCCCGACAACATGGCCGCCGGTCCCGCCAGCTATGGTATGACCGATACCCTGGGCCGTATGCACAGCGATGCTCAGTTCGCCGGTTCCAGCTCGGTGCCCGCTCACGTTGAGATGATGGGCTTCCTCGGCATCGGTAACAACCCGATGGTGGGTGCAACGGTGTCTATTGCTGTAGAGATTGACCTTGCCCTGAACAAGAAGTAATACTCTACAGCCTCACACATAGAGGCACTATAGAAACCTACTAATAAATGAAGGGATGCCCCAAAAGGTATCCCTCATTTTTTGTCCTCCCTTCATTCCTCATCACTTTCAACGGTGTATCTCCTGATGCGTTCCATCAGGTCGCGGTTATCGTTGAGGAGATTCCAAATGCCGTCCTCGGAAAGCACGCCGCGCTTCAGTCCTGCGGGCAGGCGACCGACCTCGTCATCGGCAAAGTCTCGCTTCCAGTCATCGCTGTCGTAATAGTCACAGAGCGCGGAAATGGACTCCTGCGCCTCCTCATACTTGTCGAGCGCGGCCGAGAGTTCCATCACGGCTGCCGAGGCACGCTCCATGTGCCGCTCCATCTCGCTGATTCTGTCAATTTGCTTCATTTAGTTAAGACGTATAGAGACATATTCTTGTATTTGTCTGCATGTTACGGATTCTTGCGGCAAAGTTACGAAAAAAGCATGTAACAAGGAAACGATTTTGGAGAATTATTACTAAAAGCCAATCTTTCGCATGTCCTTCTCATCAAGTCGTTCATTGTCACAATGGCGGATAAGCATGGAGAGCACATCCTCACTTTGACCCTGAAGGATGTTATCGATAGCATAGTGACGGGCGATATTCTCTATCTGACCACCACTGAAATCATATTTTGAGGCCAGTGTGTGGACATCCAGTTCACTGAGTTCCGGAATCATCGCATGCCAAATATGAGTACGAGCCTCTTCAGTGGGCTTCTCGAATTTAATCTTGTAGAGGAAACGTCGCTCGAAGGCCTTGTCCATATTCTGCTGAAGGTTCGTGGTGGCTATCATGATACCGTCAAGCGATTCCATCTCCTGAAGGATGATGTTCTGGATGGAGTTCTCCATCTTATCCACAGCACTCGAGGCTCCGTTCTTGCGAATGCCGATGATGGCGTCGGCCTCATTGAAGAGCAGGATGGGCGTCAGTTTAGCCCGCTTCACCTGTTCACGATAGCGATCAAAGAGAGCCTTGATATTCTTCTCGCTCTCGCCCACCCACTTGCTCTTGATACGTGGCACATCCACCACCATGATGCTGCGCCCCGTCTTTCGCGCCAGTTGATAGACCGTCTCAGTTTTTCCCGTTCCCGGTGAACCATAAAACAGACAGGCGAATCCATTACGGAAGCCCTTTTCCTTCATACGCTCCTGTATCTTCTGGTAGGCAATATCAGGCGCATACTTCTCCAGTTTTGCCTCCTGCCCCTCAAACTCCGGGAAGCTGCTGCTCTTTACCTCGTAGATAGCCCAGCCGCCAAGAGTCTTCCACAATATGTCAACGGCGCAATAATGTGATTCCATCCAACATTTAAACAACGGCTTATCAGGGTCAAGCATTACGTTCTCCACACGATGCTGCCGCTCGTATGTGAACGACGCTTCGCAGATGACCTCCGTTCCCTTTGCCATCTCCTCCTTCGTCCTGTCAACCATCACTTTGAGGTCGAGACTTCCGTCCTCCCGCTTGGTGGTCACCTCCACAAAGGGACCGAACAGGCCCATTGCCAGATCGCCCACCTCGTTGCCACTCTCGAAGCGAGCCTCTACGCCCGCATCCACTGTTGCCTCATCGGGCTTGTTCACTCTCAGCCAAAGTGCCTTCGGGCACTGGCAGAACAGCGTATAACGCGACTTTGGTAATCCTTTTGCCATAGTAGTAATATCAATCAAATAATTCGCTCATTGTTACAACATTCTGAAAAACTCCGCTATGGGCGTTGTGTTTCAGTCCAAGCGTTGTAACAAGCGTCAAATGGACGGTTTGCTTAAATGACAGTTTCTCCTGCAATGTAGCAATCCTGCCTCTGAGCTCCAGTTCGTCTTCATTCTTCGGTTCAAACTCTGTAGATAGAAATTTCATCTCACAGAGGTTGACCACACGGTCGTCTCTGATTATCAGCATATCAATCTGAGCGCCAGTCTTATCCTCATCACCCTTGACAATCCATGGCGATTCCGTTGATGACACACCTTCAACACCCAGTGCTTTCTTAATCATGGTGATGTGACTATAACAAACCCGCTCAAATGCCAATCCTCGCCACGAATTGAATTGGGGCGTGTTCTGTTGGTGTTGCCAATAGGATTCGTCAGTTACTTTCTTCCCGTCGATAAAACGCAGATAGAACAGACAGAAGCTATCCGTCAACTTGTATCTTATCTCTTTTTGGCTTCTTCCAAATGGATGATAGCAGGAAATGAAATCACTGGCTACAAGAGTTTCAAGCATCTTGCTAAACGAGCCTCCAGAAGTGAAACCAAGTTTCTCTACGATTTCGTCGCGTGTAAAACCCGTATGCCGTTTTGCAAGCAGTTTAACGACCTTCATATAATCATCAGGATTGATGAATAGAGAAGCAAAAAGGCGGATGAACTCAGATTCCAGTTTCGCGTTCCGGCAGAAGAACAATGCATCGATATTTTGCGCAAGGCTCTTCCCACGCCTAAAATAGTCCAGATAGTAAGGTATTCCACCAACAATCATATAACTCTCAATCAAGTCGTATTCAGACATGACAATGCCTTTCGACTCAAAAAAGCGTTTACACTCACCCAATGAGAAAGGCGACAGCTTGATTTGGCAGGTTAGCCGGTCGTATAGTCCACCCTTGCTGTTGACCAGATTGTCGAGCATCCACGATGTTGCACTGCCGCACACCACTACCATTGCATGATTGCGCCAGGCTCCCCATGTATTCCAGAAATTCTCGAAGGCCATCAAAAACTTTGAACGGGGCGTATCCATCCAAGGTAGTTCATCAATGAATATCAGTTGACGACCGCCATCGTTTTTCTCGTCCAACAAAGCCCCCAACATTCCGAAAGCTTCCATCCAAGACTTAGGACAACGGTTTTCTTCCATTCCGTACCGCATTAAACTGGCATAGAAGGCCTCAAGTTGGTCGCGCATCGTAATCCTACGCTCCTTATCGTATGGAGACAGTCCGCTGTGATAAAAGGCCATTTTGTCTTGGAACAACTCCTTGACGAGAAAAGTCTTTCCAACTCGTCTGCGACCATATATGGCCACAAACTCCGGCTTATCACTTTGATAGCGTTCCTCCAGTTCTTCGATTTCTCTTTTTCTACCTATTATCATAGTCAAAATATTCTTGAATTTGGCCACAAAGGTACAAAAAAGCCTCTATATGGCCAAACAAAAACCTATATATATAGCCAAGTAAAGTAAAAAAAGCATGTTTTTGGCTGAATATAAGCCTCAAAAACAGTTCCCCTCGGATAACGTATAGTATGTCTTATACAACAAAACGGCGTTTTTTTTAGCAAAAAAAGTGAAAAGTGAAACTTTTTGGCTCTGAGTTACGTCTAACGGACAGGAAGAACCCTAAAAAGTTAATAACGATGAAAAGACAGATTGTAATGATGATGGTCGCAGTGCTGGTGTGCTGCACATCGTGTGTGAGAATGAACCTGAGTGATTTACACAAGCTGGAGCCCAGCGAAAACGTTGTGAAGAACGAATACAAGATGGAGGCTTTTAGCAAGGCGAGCATCGACTTGGTGGCAAGGGTGAAGTTCGTGCAGAGTGCAGAAGGCGACTACCGCGTGGTGATGAAATGCCCCGAGAACTACGTGGACCTCTTCAAGTTCAAGGTGGAGGGCGACGAGCTGAAGCTGGGCTTCGCCGAGAACCTGAACAAGAGCATCGAATCGAAGGACGTGGCCATCGTGGTCTGCACCCCTACCCTGCTCAAGATAGACAGCGAGGGCGTGGGCAGCATCACCATCGACAGCCTGAAAACGCCCTCACTGCATATTAACAGCGAGGGCGTAAGTAACCTCAACATTAAGGGGCTGACCGCTGAGACGTTGACCGTGGAGAGCAGCGGCGTGGGCAATGTTGAGCTGAAGGGTGAGGCGAAGAGAGTATCGCTAGAGTGCGACGGCGTGGGCAACATCGATGCCGGAGAGTTGAAGGCCGAGGACGCGAAAGCCGAGGTGAATGGCGTGGGAAGCATCACCTGCTTCGCCTCCGAACGCATCAAGGGTGCTGTCAATGGCGTCGGCTCACTGAAGTACGGCGGTCACCCGAAGCAGAAACAGTTGGAGCGCAACGGAATAGGAGCGACTAAGGAACTGTGATTTCTTTTAACAACGAATTAAACAGATTATTATAACGACAACGAATTAAGACGAATTACACGAATGGACACGAATTGTTTTTTAAAATTTCACGGATTGCTGCGCCAGAGTAAAATTCGTATAATTAGAAATAATTTGTGCCAATTCGTGTAATTCGTCTAATTCGTTGTTAAAAGAAAATATTTGTAAACTCAAATTGCAGTACCTTATTTATTGAACTGCCACCAGTCGAGGTTGAAGAGCTTCGCGCCCTTGTTTCCCGCAAAGGTGAAGTAGACATCATGTTTACCCGTCACTGCCAACACACTGGTGGTGACGGTTTTCCATTGCTCCCATCCGCCGGTGCAAGGAACGACGAGGGTGGCAATAGGAGAGGCGATGGGACTGTCAAGCCTTACTTCTATGCGACCGCCCTGCAAAGCTGATGCTGCCGAGGCTGTGAAGTTGCTTGGGGCAGTGTTCCCGAAGTCCACCTCGCGCACAAGGATATAGTCGCCATTGTTGATGTCGCTGACATAGACGGTGAGTGGATTTGAGAATTGAGAATTGAGAGTTGAGAATTGTTCTGTGTGAACACCTTCAGCCCAGGCCATCGTCTCAGCCTCCTGACGAGTGTAGGGGTCGAGGGTACCGATGGGCTTCACGCCCTCTTCGGTATGATGGATGATGGGGAACGAGCCGTCGGCATTGTAGTTGAACTCCTCCACGGCCACGCTACGTCCGAAGCCACCGCCGCCGGGCAGTTTGCCAGTATGGTAGAAGAAATAGTTGTGACCCTTCAGGGTAGCCACACCGCAGTGGTTGGTGAACGAGCCTGTGTTTTCCTGCGGCATAATCTCTCCACGATAAGTCCAAGGGCCTTCGGGCGACGGAGCGCTGGAGTAGGCGATGTGCTCGGGGATGCCACCGGCAGCATAGAGGAGATAGTACTGAGGAGTTGAGGAATTGGGGAGTTGGGGAGTTGAGTAGTTGGGAGCCTTCATAATCCACGGTCCCTCGGTGTAGGTATCCTTATACTTCACGTCCCTTTTGCGCTCACGCGGCGACGGTGAGCCGAAACCTTCCTCGGTCTGCTTCACCACTTTCGGCTCGCCGTCGAAGGAAATCATGTCGCGGTTCAGACGGGCGTAGTGTATATCGGGGTTGCCCCAGAAAAGCCACGCCTGACCGTCGTCGTCGACCATCGCTGTGGGATCGATGTTGTCCCACTGACCATTGTCAAACAAAGGTTTGCCAAGGGCATCGTGGAAAGGTCCGGTGGGCGAGTCGCCGACGGCCACGCCGATGGCCATGCCGCCCGAGAGGTTGGAATGGGCGGGAACATAGAAGTAGAACTTCCCGTCGCGCTCTACGCATTGCGGAGCCCATGCACGGTCATCGGCCCAGGTGAAGGAGCCGAGGCTGAGCGGCGTGCCGTGGTCCGTCCAGTTCACCATGTCGGCGCTGCTGTAGACGTGCCAGTCGTACATCCAGAAGAAGTCGGCCCCAGCCTCATCATGTCCAGTATAGACGTAGATGCGGTCGCCATGAACCATGGGAGCTGGGTCGGTACTGTAGATGGTCTGCACGATGGGATTACGTACCCACGACTTGCGGGCTGCTTCGTTCAGCTCCAGCGTCCAGCCCTCGCGCTGTGTCAGGCGGGGGGTGTCACCCTGGAAATAACGGGCAGCGGCGGTGTCGCCCTTCAGCTGCCAGTCGAGCCAGGCCCGTGCGGCGACGGAGAACTCTCCGCCGTGCGTCTGACGGTAGGTGCCACCGTGACCTACAGGAAGGTTGGCAGCGTATGCGGGCACGTGCTTAATGCGGTGGAAGTCGTCCATGCCGTTCTCGTAGGCGATGTCCTCCTTGCCGCCGAGGATGTAGATGATGGGCGTGTGAATCTCCTTCAGCTTGTCCTTCTTAGGCATAGGCATGTTAGGCACGGCACTACCGGCGTTCTCCTGCTTGAAGAGTCCGCTGTTGCAAATCATCAGCGAGGCGACACGTTTGTCGGCACAGTTGAAGAGTGTCTGCAGACCGCCGCACGACATGCCCGAGAGGCAGATTTTCTCCACATCTATCTTATTATAATAAGGTGACTTCGGGTCGCTGTTCTGACTGATAATCCAGTCGATGCTCTCTATCTGCTGCTCCGAGCGCGACATCGGGCCACGATATGGGTCGTCGTTCTCAGGCAGGATTCCCGTAGCCAGCACGATGTAGCCGTAGGAGGCAATCTCATTGAGGAAGTTCTTGTGCTCCCAAGGTGAGTTGGCGCAGGCGCCGTTGCCCCATACGAGCACGGGCAGTTTCTTCTGCGGGCCAAACGGCTTCAGGTTCTTCGGAGCGAAGATGGTGTGCTCCGGGAGCGTCGGCTCTTCTTTCATCACAGCCTTGTAGGGGCCGGTGCCGCCGTCCTCTACGGTTTTCACTTTCGCTGCGTTAGAGGGGATTTGCAATCCCCGGAAGGGCAGCAGTCCCACCAGAAGCAGCAGGACGGTAAGGAATTGGTAGTTCTTCATTGGGATTTGAGATTTGAGACTTGAGAATTGAGATTTGAGATTTTAGGATTTATACTATTTCTTCATAATCTTTCTGCCGTCAACAATCATCACGTCGTGGTGCACATCGTCGGCATTGACCTTCCGTCCTTGCAGGTCGTAGGCCTGGCCAGAGGTGTTGGAAACAGAGGCGGGGGCATTGATGGCCGTAGGAGCCAGACACTTCAACTGGATATAGTCGATGTCGGGCATCCAGTTGCTGGGGTTCGAGAGACGAATCACGTTGCGGCCCTTCTCCAACTGAATGTTGAGGGTACGGGTGGCCACCTTTTGCCATCCGCCAGAGTTCACGCTGATGGTCTTCACCTTCTGTCCGTTCACGCTGACGGTGATGCTGCGGCTCTCACCACAGATGTAGCCAATAGTAAGCTCGTACTCGCCCCCCGTCGTGCTGTAGACATCGCGCCACTGCAGGTCGTTCTGCTCGCTGTAGCCCAGCCAGCCGGCCTTGAGTCCTGCCGAGCAAAAGGAGGCATACTCATAGATGCCGGTCTTTTCCGTCTGGTTGTTCTTCAGTTCCTGATAGTCGCTGATGTAGGCCGTCTCGGCCTCATAGCGGGTGCGCTCCAGTCGCTGCTCGGCCTCGGCTACATAGATGCGGGTACCGTGGGCAGGAACCGTCACCTCGTACTGTCCCTCAAACTCGCCCAGGTCTTTCTTCAGGAAGACGTCACGCAGGGTTACCTTACCGGCGAGGTCCAAGTCGACGAAATCGACTTGCACAGTCTTGGAGTCGTCGGTACTGTTGTAGACGGCGAAGGCGCGTTTCTTGCCGCCCAGCGTCTCAATGTCCTTCACCATGATGTAGCACTCGTTGGAGAGTTTGGCGATGTAGGCCTGCAGACAGAGCGTGTCCTGATTCAGGGCAATGAGTTCCTGGTTCTTCAGCATTTTGAGCGTAGTGCCCTTGATGTTGGTCATGTCGCAGCCGATGAGCAGCGGCGAAGCCATGATGCACCACATACCAAAGTGGGTCTTGTCCTCCTCAGTGGTCATCGAGCGTCCCACCTCGAGCATGTCCATGTCGTTATAGTGGCCGTCGTAGCAGTAGGCACTCATGTAGAGATTCTCGGACAGGATGCCCTTCACCGAGCCCCACGAGTTGTTGATGTCGTGCGTGGTGCGCCAGGAGAAGGCCACGTCGTGCACCCATGTGCCAGGATAGTTCCATCGGCAGACATTCATGCGCACATCGGTACGTCCCGTTCTTTTGATGGCCTCGCTGATGGCGGTATAGCGCTCCTGCGGGTCGAGGGCCAGGCGCTGAGAGTTCTGCGGGGCATCGCCACCACAGAAATCCACCTTGACGAAGTCGAAGCCGCACTCGTTGAAGTAGAATTCAGCATCGTGGTCATCGTAGTTGTAGAATCCCACGTTCACGCTCTGCGTGTCGCCGTTGTAGTAGTTGCCACAGGTGTTGGCTCCCGCATCGCTGTAGATGCCAGCCTTCAGACCCTTCGAATGGATGTATTCGGCCACCGGCTTCAGACCATTTGGGAAGCGCGTCTTGTGGATGAGCAGCTCGCCCGTCTCGGTGTCACGGCCACCGAAGAAGCCGTCATCGATGTTGATGTGGTCGAAGCCAACGTCCTTCAGGCCCTTCGACACCATTGCATCGGCCTGTCGTTTGATGAGACTCTCGTTAATGTTCACTCCGTAAGTGTTCCAGGAACTCCAACCCATTGTGGGGCCGTTTTGTGCTGACATAGGGGCGGACAACAGTAACGTCAGCGCCTCAGACAATAAAAGAAAATACAGGTTTTTCATAATCGGGTTTAATAGTAACGGCTGCAAAGGTACAAAAAACTTTCGTTTCAGCCAAAAATATACATAAATAATCCTTAGTATTCACATGGGACAAGTCTTTTTCCGTATATTGTCATCTTTTTCTTCCAATGATAGGCATTGCCATCTAATTTCTTGGCTATCGACACATCTGTCTTGACAATCTTACCATCAGGTGCGTTTTCCCAGGTCGTCAGTCCCATGTGTTCCTGTTCAGCATCAGCACGTTCAACTATTAACTCTGCGGCCGTATGTCCATGAACGGCATAGTGCAGACGATTGGTACTCACCATCGTCTTATTCTGCATCATCTTGAAGAAAAGTCTCGTGGTGGGAGCATCCCGATTGTAGTCTATGGCAGTTGCATAGATTTCCGTCAATTTCTGATAGAAACGTCGCTCAGACAGACGAATCTCACGAATCTCTGCTAACAGGTGTTCAAAGTAGTCCTCATCCAAGAACGTGCCATTCTACATTCGTTTCCTGTCCAGCACATAACCACGAATCGCATATTCACGAAGTACACTTGTGGCCCACTGGCGGAACTGAGTAGCCCGGATGCTATTGACTCGATACCCCACACTGATGATGGCATCAAGGTTGTAGAACTGTGTCAAATAGTTCTTACCGTCTGAGGCAGTTGCCGAGATTTTCTCGGTAACTGAATCCTTAACCAGTTCACCGCTTGCAAATAGGAACTCTGCCGTACTGTTTCTTATTTTTCTTTTTTTTGCCATATCTAGTTTCGCTTGCAAAATTAATCAAATATCTCGAATTATTGTATTCTAAATTCTAATTTGAATCCCTTCTTTCCTTCATTGCAAGCATTTCTTGCGTTGCAATCCTCAGCAACCCTGCTTTGTATCTTGTTGCCTTTAGCATATACTCTTCAAATTCCATATCGCTTAGAAACTGCATCTCTTTCCCATCGTATGCAAGGTTGATAACTGGATCGGCTTTCGCATCAAAGTAATGTGCAGCCTCAGTAATATAGTTTTGGTTCTTTTCTACAAAGCCAGCTGGACCATCAAACAAAATAATCAATGGAACAATCATCTTGAAAAATGATGTGGACTCCAGGAAACACGATGCCTGAAACAGTTCTTTGTCTGTCAACTGCCCTTTACTGGTTATACTATCCAAAGCCATTTGGCACAATACGCTGTAGTTTAGGTCTTCATCTTTATATGGAGGTTGGTTGTTCATACCGTTCAGCGTATAGAACAGTTGCATATTCAAGATAGCTCCGAATCTTACGACATTCCACGTGTCAATGTCTCTATAGTTCTCGTCAACGATTGCCTGATGCAGAGAGTCACTACTGGCCAACATGTCCCTCAAAACATAGTTACATAGCATTATCGTGTCATGTGGAAGTCCAACAATCGCATTGAAATAAGACATGCCGTATGCTATATAATTCTGCATCTGATATATGTCGCTCATACTCTCCAAGAAAGACCGCTGACCTTCCTTTACACGTTGTGTCATTGTATGTACGGTGTCAGCCGCCCAAGCCGACTCTGTATCGCCGCCAACGATAGGCATTGCCATTGCAAAAGAGTCAAGAGCGTTGACATAGTCGTATACTATCCTTTCCTGAGCAGATTCAGACAGAGTAAACCAATTAATCCCATTGGGCTTATTTGAACCAGCAGATACCTGCATGATTTCCATAGGCACTGGCCAGATATACACACAGAGCACAACGCCCAGAATCACAGTTATTAAAAGAAACGCCTTCCTCATCATACTATCTCTCTAATAAATTTGCAGCCAAGCCGTCTGCTGCTTGAATCAGCGCCAAAAGTGGACACCTTTCTCTTGCAGCATTCAAGTTGCCTTTCATCTCTGGCGACTGAAACGCCAAGTCCCATGCCGTCATGTGCCAGCGTATGGCCATAATCTCATCAGCTGTCAGCTTCAGTCCATTCTGCAACAGCCAAATGACAGACTTCTCACCATGCCCCACCGGGAAGTTGCTGTAGTCCACATCATATCCAGGAACGTCGCACCACACACCATGCTCGTTTTTCTGCCTTTTGATGGCTGACTTATAAATATCAGCCTTACACACATCATGGAGCAGAGCCGCAATGATTACACTCTCTTTCGGCAGTGAGTCGCGCAGCCCCTCTTTCTTCCTGATCATCACTTCCCGCAGTTCCAATGCCATGTCGCACACGTTCATCGAGTGCTCCAAAAGCCCACCCTCATAGTTCAGGTGAAACTTTGTACTGGCAGGAGCCTTGAAGTATATACATTTCCTTGATACCAGCCCCCATATAATCTGATAATGATATTATGTGTATCGTTATGTTCACTAAAAATTAAATTAATAATTTTAGTGAAAAACGATTCTAATTCTTGAATCGTATAATTATGCAACTGACCAGGAAAAAAGTTGTCAAAATCTACTATTACAACAACGGATTCACTCATATCGTTATTAATATGTGTAAATTGTCTAAATCATCTTTTGAATGAGCATCTGTGTATTCGCATAGAAAGGAATATCAGTCTTGCCAAGGATTGTTGCTGGAAGTGTTGCCATTTCAGCAAGGTTATCCATTGGAACCAATACATTCTTAGCCCCGTTCTCAGAAAGCATTGATACACGGTCGTTGAAATTCAGAGCACGCTCAATAGCGCCACCGATACTTATATTGCCGATGACACCAAGACCTGATTTTAGATTCCGCCCAAAGACAGATGATACGATGGCTGCAAAAACAGCACCTCCAATACCTTTGTGAACACCTACCCCCAACAGTACGGTCACTTGAACTGTTACATCAAGATGCATCAAAGAATGTTGTTGGGACAGGATAGCCCTTTCATTGGCCCGGATATAATTATATGTATTCTTTATATCCTCCTTGGCCTCTGTCGAGCTACTGCCTGTAACCGTAAGCTTGCCGTTGCCAGGCATAGTAATTACCTCTATTTTTACGAGAGATACCTTATCACCATCGCTTGTAGACGTATAGCAGGTGCCTGGCTGAAGTGGAGCATCTTCAATTAGATTGGTGCCACGCTCCTCTGGAACAGACACGAAAAACTCTTCTTGTGTTTCTTTATCTATATAGGAGAAATTAGTGTCCCAGAACTCCATACCGCCAATTCGTTTCAATTGCTCTTTCACACGACGACGCATTTCTATAGCCCAAACCAGATACTTACGCACATCCTCCTTAGTATAGTTTCCATCTGGATGCATCAGTTTAATCAATCCAGAAACAGTCTTGCGTACCGGCTTCGTGTCGCGCTGCTTCATCTGTGCTCCAAGTGTGAAATACTTGTCAATAGTATCTGTATAGGTCATCTTCCGCTGAGAATGTAGGAACTCACTGAAGAAATCTGTACTAAAGCCGAAATGATTAGTGAAGTTAGATGGTGCAAACTTCATCACCTCCCAGCCGGGGAGGAAGAAACCGATACGATCTAAGAAGGCGGTATCGTTACAGATTTTATCCGAGAATGGGGAGAATAGATGCGATGTCTGTAAAACCGTCTCGACTGGCTGATTGATATTGCCATTCAAGATAATAGAAGCATTGGCCGCTTTCTCACCTGCTTTTCCTGCTCTGGAGAAGCTACCACTTTCCATGTAATCCTTCATCAGTGGAACCACCTCCTTATCTTTGAACAATTCATCCGTTGATTCATCAAAGCAAATAGCATCCCATCTGCCGACTGCTCCAATCTGACCACTGGAGTTGTTGACGAACAGGGAAGCAGCCGTTCCCTGACCACCGCTGACAAGCATAGAGTATGGTGAAAGCTCCTTAAAAACAAAAGATTTGCCCGAAGACCGTGGACCAAGTTCCGCCATGTTGAAGTTCGACTCTACCAACGGAATAAAGCGTGATAATAGCAGCATCTTCATTCGGTCAGTCATCCCTTCCGACTCTGGCTCATATCCGCCACTACGAAGGAGTACATCAAGCCATTCCTCGTTGTTGAATAGACTGCGGGCTCTGGCTATCCTTTCTTCTTCAAAACTGGAAAGCTGGATGGGGCGTACCTTGCTGACCACAAAGGGGAATATCTTTTTCCCTATCATCTGGGTTGAATCGTAATCCATGTCAATGATTGCCCATATTCCACCCGTCATCATCTTTTCGTGTTGACTGATAATCTCTTCTGAGATATTGGCATCACGGATGGCCAGATTAGACAATTCCGCCCAATACTTGTCTTTTGACGGGTCAAGACGAACACTTATCTTGTCTATGATTTTATACGTACCTTGCTCACGTATCTTGGCTTGAACAAGGGTGGCTTCATCTGGATTGACATAATGGTCGTGCAAAACACGTTTCACATTATCAATTCCTTCCTGAATCTTTTCTTCATCATCCGTGCTGCAAGAATTAGCAAGCAGGTATTCCAAAACAAAAACAGGGACGTTGGCACCACCCTTAACAGAGCGCACCACATCCTTACGTACAACATACCCCTTGAACAGGTCTAACAATTTAGAATCAAGCTCTATCATTTTTATTATACATTAATCGTTACAAAAGGTCATCAAGGTCTCTTGATGCAGATTTTATGATACTACAACTATCTATCTGTACTGTGGTTTCTTTATCCACTAGAACCACTTTATCAATGCCCTGTGTCATCTCAAACTCGACATGGATTGTCTCACCTGGTTTCATTGAGTAAATCTGATTTCCTGATACCATTTTATTCCCTGCAAACAACAGCAGTTTGACTTTTCGTTCACTTCGGAAAAGGTCTGACTCACAGCCCTCGGCAAGCAATTTCACCGTGAAATAGTTTCCTGTCACGGCTTTCAGTTCTTTCTTGTTGGAAATCATCACCCCCAGTGCCATGTTGTTAGTCTCAACATTCAGCACATAGGCGGGAATAATACATTCCTGCGGCGTGAATCCACCATGAGAATAGCCATACCTGCCAGTTGTCTTAAACGGTTTATCAGTTTTGGCATAGTACTGATAGTTACTATTGAAATAACGACCAGTCCTTTCTATCAGATTCGATACTTTCAGAGGCTCTTCTGTCAATACATAACGTTCTTCGATTTTCTGGACGTTCCCTTCTGGACGAGGTTCTTTATCTGCCTCGTCCAATAGACCTGTAAGAACAAAGCCGTGATCAGTGGTAAGAACAATCTTGTTATATCCAAGTCTGAACAGATGGGCTATCTTTTCTCTGAGTTCTGGCTCGTAGTTCGTAATATCCTTTAGAGCCCCCATTTGCTTTTTCTCACCCACTTCGTCAATATCTCCATAGTTGAGCACAAGACGCTGAGCGATAACACCGTCATTCAACATATTCAGCGACATGATGGTCACATCATCATAAATCGACTTCAAGGTGTTGAATCTACTTTGGGCATTCGTTGTAGGCTCGCTACATCCGAACAAGGCACTCATGCCGTTCTCAGTCACAGAGGGCAGAACCGACAGATCTGTTTTCCTATCTATCTTCACATTCTTGTCGGTAATGCCATTAACAATGGCTTCTGCTATTTCAAGACGTAGTCCATCACAGACAATAACTGCTGTACGTTTGTCTCCAGAAAGAGCATTGATTACAATATCCTTCTGTGTTGAGATATAATTTTCTTTTATGTCGAACCAGCATGTCAGCAGTTCATTATTCAAGATGGTATAGTGTTCTTGTAGCGGACGCAAGGTGGCTGGATCATTAAGCCAATACGTATATATACGTCGCATGGCCGTATCGAGAGTAGCAAAATGCTGTCTATAATATGTTGCGATATCTTGATAGGTAGAGATAGCACCAAGACCTTCTACCTTAAACGTACAAAGCAGCCAGACACTCTGCAACCATAGCGGTTTGAATGCTTTTGCCTTCCTGTCTTGTGTGCGCTGCTTGATGAATTTGGTCAATTCTTTCGTGTCCTGATGCAACTTCAAGGCATTGCTGAGCATCATCATCAACTGGCGGTCAAGTGCTGAAAAAGGATGGTTGGGATGAGCCTTCAACGGATTGATGTCTGCTGGAAGTGCATAGTTGTCAGCATACTTCCGTAGCGTATCTATCTTCTCTGTGCTGTCAGCCCATTGGTAATAGACTTCCAGCAGGAGTCCTTCTATCGTATTGTCAGCCAACGACTGTAGGATGGTGTTTACCACCTCCTGTGCCATCGTTTCGGCTGGCTGTTCGGTTTGAGGTTTGTCGATGAGCCTATATACTTCACTGCGGAACACATTCCACACTGTTTCATCCATCTTCCCCTGAGTAGCGGCTGGCAAATGAAGGAAGTCAAGCAGCCAGTCCTCCAATCGCAGTGGTTCAGTAATGCCATCAGCTACAGACTGCCACCAGTTCTTATTCTTGCCCTCGCTAAGTTTTGCGGCAAGCAGAAGCTGGTCCTTAGTCAGATGAGTATTCTTGCCTGTGGCTTCAAACAGTTTCTGCTTGATATAGACCTCCATGTCGTCAAGCACCAATAATCCTCCTGTTTGTACGTATTCCTGCAAGAAAGTCAATTGTAGCGCTTTCTTTCTGGCATAGAAGAGCACAGGACGATCTGCATACTTTGACTCTGCCAGATATTTCGCCTCTATCTCGCTGTACTCACCCGTGATGGGTAGCTGCTTAATGTCTTCTGGAAGATATTTCAGCAGGAACTCACCCTCACCATTAGCATCTGTCACCACTACGTAGCGATGCTCAGCCAATATGCGCTCTATGTCTTCTTTAAACCAAATTCCTATCATAACTGACGATGTGTTGTGAAAAATCTATTTTCCATTCTATTTTCCAAAATCGGTTTTCGACGCATTTTCGTGGAAAATAGAGATTACGGGAACTATTCATTTATTTGATATTTTTGCCACCTATACTTTCCTACTTTCAAGACTATCCCATTTGTCACCAGCTTTTGCAACTGGTTCCATATCTTCTTTGATGGAATCTCCTCTCCAATTCTTTTCTGTATTTCAGCTAAAGAAGCGGTCTTGTATATCTTTAAATCTTCAAGAATCAATTCTTTCAGCCGATAGTCCTCAATTCTTTTCAAAGAGGTTTTTCCTTTATATTCGCTCCCCCTTAGAATATCTGGATTCACTCTGTATTCCTTCGCCTTAGAATGGTCATCGGTTGATACGACAATATCCTTGTCAATCAACAAACGTAGCCAAGAGCGGAGTGCATCTGCATCTTTCAGGTTAAGGATCTTTATCAACTCAGATGCAGTCAGGCTTTCATGCAAAGCAATCAGTCCCAGACAGATGAGTTGCTTTTGTTTTACGTCATACCGTTGGTCTGCATGTTGCATGACCTTAATCACCTCTTCGTTGATGATGCGGCGGTCAACACGCACAGAAACGCTATCATCTCCTTCTGTCACAACAGGAATAGGCTTGCCATTTGCCAATAGCGTTTCATACATCATGTCGTAGCCTGAGCCCTCGCGCTCCATCAGATGTAGCGCATAGAAAACTGCTGCCATGTGCTCATTCCTTTTCTTAGTCGTGTGCAAGATATTCTTCACTGTAACGCCTAATGGCAGTCTGCCAGGGTTGACCACATCAATATGGTCAGGATATATATTGATAAAGATGTCACCTCTGACGGTATAAGGTCTATGTACCAAAGAATTGGATAGTAGCTCTCGCACGACCTTCTCTGGATAGGCAAGAATATTACGTCTGAACATGCCTTCTGCGATTTCAGAACTTTCTTTCCACTCCGGCACAAGTTCCCACACGCTGTTAATCATCTCATATGGATTCATCGTATAGTCATCCCATAGCCACTTGTTGACCTTCTCGCCGTTTTGATCATATTTGATACATTGTATCACAGGGGCATTTTGTATTCTGCCTCGTTGAGTCTGCTTGCCAATGAACAACACGCCGAGATTGGTCATCTTGTCGGAATCAGGATCTGTCAGGTAATAGAAATCCAAAATCTCTTTGGTTTCTTTTTGTTTGACAAAGTTCGAGACACGGTCAGACATCTTCAGTAGTTTGATGAAGGTTGCCAGTTTCTCTGGATCAGCATCCCGCCAACTATATTTTGTTTCGGTGTCTTCCCAACTGATACAGCCCTTATCCTCTGCCAACCGTGAAATGTCCTCAGGACCCACAGGAACGCTGTTATCACCAATACGCAAGAAGAACTTTCCAGAGGTGGTGGCCGATGGTGAATTGGCATTTCGTAGTACATGTAGTTTGATAAACTCTCCACCATTTTCTGCAACCAATGTTTCAGCAGAAAGGACTACGCCTTGTGTCTTTCCCGTCACCTTGTTTACAATTTCTGTAGCAAGTCCATCTGGTATCTTTTGCTCTTCTGGGGGTAGAGTTTGGTCATCTTCAATACCAATATCTATGCAGCCTCCTTCTGCGTTGCTGAACGCCACGCAGTCTTTTGCCAATTCATTGAAGTCTGCATTCTTACCCACCACGGTACGTAGCGACTTCTTATCGTATATACTATTTTCTTTCATCTTTCTTCTGTTTTACCAATCTGCATTCAAATATTTCTTCAGTTGTCCGGCATTGAGCACTTCGTAGCTGAGCATCTTGCGCTTCTGTAGTGGTGCAATATTCTTGCCAACGCCGTCGTCGAGTTTCGGGTCATAGCCAGTAGCAAGCAGGTCATCCACTTTCTGGCAGAACTCCTGCAGTTCTGTCAGTGTGGCTCGAAGTTCCTGTGCCTCCATGCGCCCCTCGGTGTTGCTGGTGTCAATGGAGTTGAGACGGTCACGGAGGGCTGCTTCGCGGTTGGCGGCATAGATAGAGCGAACACGATACAGGGCATCACGGCTCCACTTGTAGATGCTGACGTAAAGCTCTATCGCATGATGTGGCCCACTGCTGAGGTGCCAGATGAATGGCGTCTTTGGCAGATACATGAAGAGGTTCAGGTGGTCGCTGAGTTGTTGGAAGAATCGTTCTTGCAGATATTTTTCCAATCCGCAACCTAACAACTGACATACCTGAGAGAACTGTACAGCCGAGTAGCCACGCTCCATCATTTCCTTTTCTATGCGGATAGCAAGGCGTTCCTCACCGAGTCGATCACCTAATGGAATGATGCCATCATCATCCTTAGCCAGCACGGTACGGATAACATCGGTTATTAGCTCAAAGGCTAACACCTGTGTACGCTGAGGGGGTAGCACATTGGCATTCTTAAACTGCCACCATGCTTCCACGGGATTCACATTACGTTTGATGCAGAACTCCTCCCATTCATTGTTGTTCTGGTAGAGGGTGTCGAAGTCTGTAATCTTTGGCAGGTCAGAGCGCTCTTCCAAGTTCTCTAAATGTTCCAGCACATCGCTCGTTGGCTTGAACTCGCTTTCTGACATTACCCACTGCTTATAGGCACACTTTGCTTCATGACTCACAGGCAGGTCGCCTACAGGAATGCCCTCTTTATTCAACACCATTTGCTTGTCATGAAACGATAACTTGTACAATTCAAAAATAGTGTTGTTTTCGATAGACTCGTTAAGTAATATCAGAGTATTAAGTCCATTCTCGATAGTGTAAAAACGAATTAAGCATATAGAAGGGCTCTCATCGATTTGAATTGGGGAACCTTTGAATTCCAATTCAATCAATGAATACCTTGAAATTCTTTTGACAATCTCAATATTTTGGCATGCGGTGTTATGCAGTATATGATTTCTATCTGCATGAACAATAGGTATCCTTTGTAAGTCACCAACTTGAATATTAACGGTTGGATTCAAACAATTAGTAACATAAGCCGCTAATTTAGAATTAAGAATTGCTAATATGATAAAATTGTCTGTAGTAGAATGAGGGTAGATGCTAGATCCTCCAACATCACAAATACAATCTGCTGGCAAGTATCTAAAACTGGCACCTTTGCTTCCTCTCATTGTACAAGTGACACCTTCTTTTCCAAAATAGTCAGAGTTCCTAAGTATTGCACCTGGAGCATTCTTGACATCTTCGCCATTGTTGTTCCAATCTATTCGAACCCAATTATCTCCATACCATTTTTTGTATGGTCCCCCTTTTTGGTACATCTTCCATCTTTCGAAATCATCTACTTCCCAATGAAATCTTACAAATCGTTCATTACTCCCAGATTGAATGCCTGCTTTAGCGTCTGCAAATCCAGAAAGAACACCTGCTTTGAACCTTTCTCTGAACTCATCTGAAATCCAGTAGATAAAAGGATATGACTTAATACCCTTCAATTTCGATTGAGGAAGGGTATAAACACGGTCGTTGGACTGCCCATTACATAAGTCCTCGTATGCTTTAAATAGGACATCTTTACGCTTCATCTCATATAGGTCGTTCAGCTTAATGAACGTGGATTCCCCTTTTCGGTTATCTTTGTCCAAAATAAACATAGCACTATCTACACGTGCAAACGAAGAGAACATGCCCAGATATCCCCATTCAACAAAAAGGCTGATATGAGTTTCTGTGAGCATATACTTTCGCAAGTCTTCAAACGTCTTAATATACATAAAGGTTGGAGGATTTACCATACCTACTTTGCCATCATCCCCAGCTAACTCACAGCATCGCTTGATGAAACAAGCATAAAGGTTGGAATTGAACTTCAAAGGCTTGCGGAAGTTCTCCTCTATAAACTTCTTCAGTTCTGTACCGAAATCGCTACTATCAGTATAAGGTGGATTGGCCACCACTACATCATATTTGATGGCAATGATTTCAAGAAACGAAATGGCATCGTTGGTCTTTGCCAGCGTATAGGCATTGCTGCCACGTTCACCCAGCTCGTTCACCTTCTGCCGCAGCTGGTTCATAAACTGCTGCTTAAAAGAGAACATATCCTCCATCTGTTCTTGTGCAAAGAGGCTGTGGTTGTCATCATTGGGCAGAATCTTGTTTAATGTCTCATCCACACGCACCAGCGATCCGAATTTATAAGCATTGCTGAGGTCGTCCCATATCATCCGCATGATGTTACGCTTCGACTCGTCCAGATTGTCTATGGCCTCAAAGGTGTCTTTCACCTTTTCATAATCATCAAGAAAGAAATGTGTGCTCACCACATTGGTATATTCTGGCCAATGACTACGATGACCACCTAATTCTCGCGCCTTGATGAAGAGTGCAATCTGAGAAATCTGGGCTGCACGCTCATCCAAATCAACACCGAAGAGGTTGTTCTCCACAATCATCTTAGGAATATCACGACGACTGTAGTCACGCTCGTAGTTTTCCATCTGATCTATGTATAAGTCGTAGAAGAGCGAGAAAGCATAAATCAGGAAGTTGCCCGAACCGCAGGCTGGATCGAGCAATCGCATCTGGCGCAAGTCCTTTGGATGACGCACCTGATGGTCGGGGATATTGGCTATCTGGTATTTCTCTTTGATACGGCTGTCGGGGAACATCTCCATATATGCCTTACCCAACGTGTTGTCAACAAGGAACTTCACCACCCACTGGGGCGTATAGACCTGACTCTGAAGCGACACCTTATTATATTCTGTCTTCTCGCCACTCTGCTTCAATGCCTCTTTCTCTACAGCGTTGAAGTTCTCGTAGAGCCAGCCAAGGATGTCGTCACCTTTCCAGACATCTGCTCCACAGTCAGTATCCTCTTCCACGGCATTGAACTTCTCGATAATCTCGTTCAGTTCATCAGCAGTTGGCATCAATGCGTATGGATAGTCTTTACGATAAAGGGGAATATGCTCACCAAGATTGTCGAACTGGTCGCTGAGGAAATGCTTCAATCCCTCACGTTCCGCATTACGTTCCTCCGGGTGGTTCTCCAGCCACACATTGTGCTCAAAGGAACGTCCCGCATTCTCCTTTCGTCGGGTGATAATCTCAGGAAACAGTTCTTTCGATTCCATCACCTTGATGGCAGCGATGCGGTTAAAGAGCGTAAAGACACACTCGTTGATGGCAGCCTGACGTGCCTCTTCATAGTTACCCAACTCACTTAGGTGGCTGCTCATCAGTTCATTCAGTTTCCTACGCTTCTCTTGGTGCTCTGCTGGAATCTGCTCTACAGGCGTAGCAGCTTCCTTACGAAGTCCCATGCGAGAGAAACGATTATCGAATGCCTGCTGAATCAGGCGGCGTATGTCGAGAACGTGATTTATCAGTTTCATTATTCGTCAAATTTAAGAATATCGTTTGTATCGAATTGATTGACCATTGCCAACTGTTGCTTCAGCCATTGCTTGTACTGAGCCACACTGAGTTGCCCTGTTGGCAGTTGGCTACGCAACTTGCGTTCCTTGGGCTGTGGCTTTGGTTGTGGCTGCGGATTGGGATCTCCAGGACCTGGCTGTGGTTGGGGCTGTGGCTGAGGTTTTGGCTTCGGGTCAGACGTGCAAATCTCAGTTTCCATCACATCTAAGTCAACGTTCAGTTGTGGCAGCATATTGATGGCACTCACGATGTCACGAAGTTGAAGGTGGCAATTGGAGCAACGAATCTCGTAGTCCTTCAACTGGATTTTCGAAATGATGTATTTCTTGCATACATCTTCCTTTTGCCTAACTTTAGCATAGAGCCTTGTATTCCACTCTGCAGGATATTGTTCAGCATTCTTCTTGATAGCTTCTATGCGGTTCAATAAATCACCATACCCATTAATCATCAGCTCTGCCTGATGATCCATATTTTGGTAGTACAAGTCCTTGACGTTCTGGTACTCCTTTTTCATCTGCTGATAATTGTGTACAGGATCACTATCAAGCATCTGCAGATAGGCTTCATGAATCTGGTCAAAAGACTGCATGGGAGAACCCACAAACTCCAGTTCGTTCTTTACATCGAGGAAGTAATCTTTCTGATACTCAATCTCACGCATATTGGTATCAATGAAGCGAATATCTGCCTCAATCTTCTCCACCGCTTTGCAGAACTCCTCATTTTCGTTGTCACCAAGGAACGTTCTGGCAGTATTGAAGTAGTTGTATTCCGTGACTGTTCCTGCATATTGGCGAAGCACTTCCTTTGCAGCAAGGGAACGTCGGAAAATACGCTCACGTTCAGTGTCGTTGCATATCTGGTTGTTGACTTTATGAATCTCTGTGACTGCAAGTGACTGGATAGCTGCAACAAGTTCAAAGTCATTCATGTTGTAGCTGAGATTATTTCCTGTCAGTTCCTTATAGCGACAGTCCTTTAATGTATCAACAATGTCACGCTTCTCATTATAGGTCAGGCTCTTGGTGATGGCCTTGAATGAGGCACGTTGGAAGTTGCGGGAATTGGCAAATGGCTCTTTAGCTCCTTCTTGCTGCCAGGAGTGGTATTCCTGATTATTGAACTTGATGATAACCTTGCTTGCACGGAAAAGTGCAGCCAAAGTAGAGAATACCGTACCAAAGCTATAGCCGGTAGGAGCGGCTGCAAGGTCACGCTCCAAATCAGCACCATTCTTATAAGATGCCATTTGTGCCATCATTTCTGTGATGACGGGTAACTGGTCGCCAATGAACTGTCCTGTGGTATCAAAGAACAAGAAGTCAGGTTGCTGACCGATGACATTCTGGAGTTGATTCTGAGCCGCTTTCAGCAGTTGAAGAGCCACGCTGTCTTTCAGTGAACCACCAAGGCGTTTGGTATAGATGTTGCCATACATCTTCAGTTCAGCCTCCTTGATAATGGTTGCTGCATTCTGAGCGGTCATGATGCTGGCATTATAGAGATAGACAAGTACACCGTTGGCATACGACTTCACGATGACTTGTTCCAGTTGAGCCGTTTTACTCTCCAAAGAATTGGCTATCTCGTCAACAACCTTCTTCTCTTCAGAAGTGAGATTAGGCACATCCTTGATATAGCTGATACGAAGGATATCCTCTGCTATTTTCTGTATCTCAGAAGCATAGTCGGAAGAAGGCACAATACTGATGATGCCTTTCTGAGACTGTGTTTCTTCCTTAACGTGTTCAACATACTCATTGAAAGAGGGCTTGACACTGAGAATATCGTGGAACACGACCTTCATGCCCAGATCACCACCTGTAGAAAATGGTTCGCCACTGTCTGACTGTACAGCGAAAGCCACATTTACCGAGTCAACAGTCAGATTCTGCGCACCACGGACGAGCGAAATTTGTTTCACCTGTTTGGTAATTTCACCCTTGATGCGATAATTGGCAATGTCGATGTTGTTCATCATCTCAAAGATGCGCTGCTGAGTCTCACTCGTGATACGGTACTCATCGCCAGAAAGGATAAGGATTTCATCGTCTGCCAGTTTCTTGCAGGCTTTCTTGACTTCTTCGAGCACGGAGAAATAATCGTCAGGACAATTGACGTATGCACGGCTGATATTCTCTGCCGTTGTCTTGGCACCTGATTCCGTAAGGAAATGGATGGTCTGAAGCATATCATGTCCCACAACGAGATGAAGATTCATTTCCTTCAAATGCTCATCGGCCTGACTATAACGGACACGTAGTGATTCTGCTACAGCTTCTTCTGCCTGTCGGCAAAGTTGTGAGGCATTGACATGGGTGTGGATGTCTTTGTTAGAAAGAGCCTCTTTCTTCAATACATCGAATGCTGAAATCAACATTCCTCGAGTACCCACTTGCGTCTTGACAAGCTTTTGAGTACCAAACAGGAAGTACTGAAGCATCTTGAACTGATGTTCATAAAATGGGAAGTAGTCTGCGTATGTTTTAGCATCCGTTGTTTTGTTAAGTCCCGTACCAACAATATTGGTAATATCGGAAATCTTGCCACTGTTATTCTTATAGTAGTCCTGTAATAGGTCGTTACCGTCAGCGGTCTTTGCCAAAAGACGTTTACGGATAATCATATCCACCTCTTCAGCGGCAATAGGGATACGCTTTTTGAAACGGTCAATAATCTTTGTGAGCAGACTGCGATTGACATTGGTGCCATTGATAACATCATCCAACTGAAGCTGAGCAATGGCAATAGTCCACACCTTGCGTCCGAGGGCGGCTACAGCTTCTGCTACTCCTTCAAGGTCAAGGATATTGATTTTCTTTTGGGCAATCGCCTCGCTCACCTCATCAATCATGAATACGATGCGAATATCAGTATTCTTTTCAAGATAGCGGGTTAAGTCTTCTTGAAGTTTTACAGCGTCATAGTCCTGTATGCGCAGTTTGGCTGCCTCACGCATCTCGTCATAAGCACTTTCAGAACAGAAGCCGTCAAGCATGGTGTCCTCCAACGTGTCATATACTTCATCCATATTCTGACGACGCTTCAACCATGACTCTCCAAATTTCTGCTGGACTTTATCACAGAAAGCCTGATAACGACCGCTCATCAATAAATTGAACTCGATGATGCCAACCCAGTCATCGTTCAGTCCTAATGATTTAAGGAATGCTCCCATCATCATGTAGCTGATACCATGATTGCCAGTGGTCTTGGCTGCATCGAAGAGCACAATATGGTTATTGGTGCGTCCCAGTTCGTTAATGCTGTTCTGAAGCAGACCAGCATTGGGTAATCCTATCAGTTTGCTCTGGAAACGGTCGCGGACAGAAGTCCCTTGAAGAGTTGGGTTCTTCAGGAGGAAACCGATCATCTTGGAGAAGTATGATTTTCCTGAACCATAGAAGCCACTCAGCCACAATCCTGGTTGGGCTGTATTTGAGGTGAAGAAATCACAAAAGTCTGCCAGATGCTTGGCAAGGCTTTCTGTCAGGATGAATCCGTCAAGTTCATCCATGATGCTACTCTCGTCTTGCTGGTTGAGGTCAATCACACTCTTGATGTCATCTTCGAGACGAATTGAAAGTATATCTTTTATTTTTGTCATATTCATAAATAATATATGTATTACATAATAACCACACAGCGATATTTTGAAGCTGGTTGCAGGTCGAGAAAATAGATAGTCTCATTCCTCGTCACCGCAGGATAGAAAAACACGAGCGGTTTCTGGAATTTCATCACATCCGGGTCTTCCATGATGTTCTGATTGGAAAATCCCATCTTGTAGATGACACCCGTATGTATCAATATTGGAGAGGCACCTTTTGCAGCGGAATCCACAATCCGTTTCATCAGGAAACTATAGAATGTGCCTTCTGTGTAGTTCTGGCTGACAAAAACTTCTGTACCCATATTCTTGAATTGCCGTTTAAACTTGTCAAGCCCTTTAGAATCGACAAACTCCACAAACAACTGTCGGAGATCAATGAACTCATATCCGTTGGTGTATCTTTGCTTTGCCTCCTCAATATACTTCTCTTCGTCAACGGGTGGATAGACAAACAGAATACTCCTTCCACCGTTTGCCTCAGATGACAAGTGAGCAAGGTCACGTCCCAACGCTGCCGTCAGGTCACCGAATAACCGGTTGTGTTCTTGTATGTAAGTAGATGCCATATTATTTTAAGTCTATCGTTATTTCGGTTCCAATTTGCGACACATCCCAATATGGAATATTTTCTATCCGTTTCAATCGGCTGATAATATTCTGTTCTTCACTGAACGAGAAGATGATAAAAGGATTGTGCAGGGTTTTGTCACCTGTTACAGTCTGAATAAAACGAATAAAGTAAACAAAGAGGTTATTTGTAATGACAGGGTGAACAATACTCTTCTTGATGGCACCATCCGCAAGACCAAGTTTTTTCATGATGGTGAGATACTTGCTTCCGGAAATCTTAATAGTATCTTCGCTCCAATCCAGCTCACCATCCTCCGTTTCCTTTATAAAACGTAGGAAACTGGTGATTTCTTCTGCCATGATGGTAACACGTCCTGAATAGACAGCCTTCATGAACACCTCAGCCGTGATACGGGAGAAAAGAAGATTTGAATAAGTCAGTTGCCAAAACAAGATGACCAACCTCTCCTGTACCGAAAATGTCTTGTCCGCAATGGCATCAAAGAACAGTTTCTTGTGTGTGTCATTCCTAAATTTGAGAATACAAGATTCTATGGCAGAGACAAATCGTTTCAAGGATTTTTCTGTCCTAAACTCAAAGGCACCTGTACTACCTTCCGTGATGCCGTATGTATCACTGATATAGTCAAGCATCACGTTGTAGTTGGGTACACTACCCATAATGTTGACGCCAGAGTCATATTTGCCGTTATTCTTCTTCGCCATGAATACGCTTAATTCTTACAAGTTCTGTATAATCAACTTTTAAGGCTTCGGCAATCTTGCTTAACATGTCCAAAGATGGCTGGGAGGAATTGGTACACCACTTGCTAACTGTGGCGGCATTGACGCCAAGTTGCTCTGCAAGCCACTTGTTTGTCCGTTTCTTCTCGGCCAACACCACCTTAATCCGATTTAAATCTTTGTTTTCTTCCATCGTATATGGTTTTAATGCCACAAAAATACAAAAAACATTTCACATTAACTTCAATAATTCGTAAAATTAATAAATGATAACGTCAAAAATTGAAAATATTTCATTTTTTAAGCCTTATTGTAGGGTTTGCTTTGCACTTTCGCCTAACCATCTCTAAAAACGTAGCCACATTTTAGGACATCAACTACATTGGTTTACACTTTTTGTTTGGTGGACTAATCACATTCTCTATTTCGTTCCCCTGAACCTCCTTGCAGTTTATGCGTTGAAGCTCTCACCTTATGCTCTTTTGCAAATAAACAATAATGAAGCTCAGACATAAAACAATCTTGAATATGTTACTTGCTTGTTACTTAAAAGAGTTACATCTTGTCTTATATTACTATGTACCAATAGAATACATTTTTATAGTAAGATAATAGCCTAATTCACCGTCGTTGACGATGGAGCCGTTATTACTTTCAAACAATTTCTCAAAAAATATTTGAAAAAAAGGCTCAAGCCATCATTCTTATGGCTATATCATTGGTTTACAATATATTATACTATGATGGCTTACCTTTTAAGCCGTCATATAGCCGTCATATTGCCCTCATTTTTGTTGGATAAGTAGTCAAAAATGTAGGAAATAGTAATGTAACTTACTGGTTTAAACGGTGTTTCATGATAACAATAATGACGGAAACAAATTGTTTCCACGGGAGAAACAGTTTGTTTCTCCCGTGGAAACTGTTAGTTTCCTCCGTTTTTACTATGGGGAACTGACGTTCTGATGACGAGAGAGAACGGCTATGATGGTAGGAGAAAAGTAAGGAGAGCTGGAATTATGACGGTTATATGACGGCTGTATGACGGCTTCAGAGGCAAGCCGTCATAGGATAATCTTCTGGTATTCTGCAAGTTAATGCCAAGGATGACGGCTGACGGCTATTTTTAAGATTTCAAATGAAGAAAGTAACTCAGCACCCCATGGATAACAGACTGCCCTCATGCGGATGATTCCGCTCAGAACATCAGGTAGAACATGACGCATCACTTTCGCCCGCTTTCTATACTTTTAACACCAAAAGTGCTCGGCGTTCCAAACAAAATGCTTACCTTTGCAGACGTAACACCTACTCAATGTGAAATATGAATGGAAGTGTGAATAGAAATAGACTTACGTTTGGTAAATGCGCGGCCACCATGTTGGTCTTGTTCGCCCTGTTGAGTGCGACATTCTTATCGGTGGGCTGCGTGGACTCCAAATCCTCATTGATTAATTACAACTCGTCGGCAGACGGCTATGTCCCTGCCACAGAAGTGCCGATGGGAGCTCCTGGCGACAGCACCATCTATGCTCTGGCTGCTGCGGGTAGCAACGACTCAATACTGGTGTACCTGAGGGTACCCTACAGCGGTGCCGACCCTGACACGGTGGATGTCCTCAACGCATTGCAGAACCGACAGATGTTCGGACGTCCTGAGGTGGGCGACAACGTGGCCATCGTTCTCAACGACAGTGACAAGACCATAGCCGAGCGTGTTATTGTGACGGAGAAGCTAGCCGGACAATGGTGCTACGAGGTCACTCCCCGTCTGCGCCGCCGGCTGGGCGAGGGGCCGCTGCCCGCCCGACTACAGCAGATGCTGGAGGAGAAACGGGAGTACGGCATGGTGATGAAGCTTTCGGGCGATGTTCGCTCCTTGGGTGCCCATGCCCGCCCGTCCGACGATCAGTTGCCCGTGGTCTATCCAAAGGCGAAGAACTACGGTCGGTGGGCCATCTTCAACGGACGGCTCGTGCTCTCGGAGGTGAAACTCCCAGAAGGCACAGAGAAGGCAGAGGTCACCGTAGTCGGTACCGACACCGCCGACTTTGTCAGCATGAGGCGAGACACGCTCATCCTCCGCTTCAGCGACGGAGAGCGGAAGTACTACAGGAAAACGGAGTAGAAACAGGCAAATTATGAAGAGAATACTAACGATAATACTTTTACTGGCTGTCTGCGCAGCCAGTCACGCCGTGCTGAAGGAGCGCGACCTGGACAAGACGCTGAAGGTGCTGCGGGGCGAGCTTACCGAGAGATACCAAGGATATGTTGACGAGGCCGAGCGGCGTAACGATGAGACCCAGCAGATTGTGGGCGAACTGCGAGAGACGCTGCGCCGATGCGGACAGAACGCGCTGATGCTCTACTCGCAGCGGCAGAACTACCTGTTTGACCTCACCTACGCCTGCCATGAGGCTACGGAGCAGTATCATGAGTTCATGCGCCAGCAGCTGCCTTTCAAGACCTACCTAGAGACCTTCGACAGCGACATTGCAAAATACGATAGCCTCATCGTCACCCTACAGGGCATTCGCTTGGATATGCTCTCGGAGGAGGCCCGCACCGACCGTGCCGTGTGCCTCACGTTGGCGTCGAGCATCCGTAACACGCTCGATGAGAGCCGACACGAGGTGAATGGCTACATCACCTTCTACGAGATGGCCGAACGGAGGCTGAAGAACCTGAACGACTATGCCAATAAACGCTACAGCGACATACAGACCAGCATCTTCATGAATGGTGGACAGAACTACTTCACCGTCTTGAAGAACTTCGGCGAGAAGTGGAGAGAGGCCGAAGAGACGTTGGCCGACAAGTACAAGCCCTCGAAGCAGCAGAGCGACTGGGACAGCACGGTCATCCTGCGACTCTTCTCCATGATTGCGTTCTACATCATCGTGGCAGTATTGCTCAACCAGCTGGTGTTCCGCCTGATGCCACGCCGCTTCCACACCAAGGGGTTCTTGAAGAAGCGTTCGTGCATCATCATGGCCACCACGACCATCACCTTTGCCGCCATCCTGGCCATCCTGCATGCCACGCTCAACCAGAACTTCTACATGATGGCCTCGTCGCTGCTCATTGAGTATGCCTGGTTGCTGAGTGTCATTCTCATCTCGCTGCTGCTGCGTGTGAACGGTGATCAGATACGTAGTGCCTTCCGCATCTACACGCCGCTGCTCGTGGTGGGTTTCCTGGTTATTGCCTTCCGCATCGTGCTCATTCCGAGAGAGTTGGTGAATATCATCTTCCCGCCCATATTGTTGCTCAGCGCGCTGTGGCAGTGGAGCGTCATCCGCCGGCACAACAAGAACGTGCCGCGTTCGGACATGTTCTACACCTACCTCACGCAGGCCATCTTCGTCATCTCGCTCATTTGCTCGTGGGTAGGCTATACGCTGCTGGCCGTTCAGATACTCATCTGGTGGATTATGCAGCTCACGTGCATACTTACCATCACCTGCCTCATACAGTACCTGAAGCTATATGGCGAACGCCACAACTACCACAAGCGGCCCATCACCGAGTCGTGGTTCTACCTATTATTATATAAGGTGGTGCTGCCCGTCACGGGTGTCTGCTCCGTCATGCTCAGCATTTACTGGGCTGCCGGAGTGTTCAATATGAGCGACCTCTGCTGGCAAATCTTCAGGAAGGACTACATTGACCTGGAGAACCTGAATGTGAGTATCGTGAAGGTGTCGATGGTGATCTGTCTGTGGTTCTTCTTCTCCTACGTATCCAGCACCATTCTCTCCTTCATGCGTCTGCACTTCCGGTCGCAAGACCCCACCACCGCTGCCAGCCGTGAAGTGATGGGTCGCAACGTCATCCAGGTGCTCGTCTGGGGCGTATGGCTGCTCATTTCGCTCTCGCTGCTCCACGTCAGTGTCTACTGGTTGATGGCCCTCGGAGGCGGTCTGTCTACTGGTGTCGGTTTCGCCTTGAAGGACATCATCGAGAACATCTACTACGGAGCGACACTCATGGCCGGGCGCATCAAAGTGGGCGACTGGATAGAAGTCGATGGCACGATGGGCCGGGTGGCCTCTATCAGCTACACCTCCACCGTCATACAGTCGCTCTACGGCGAGGTCATCACCTTCCAGAACAGCCAGCTCTTCGCCAAGAACTACAAGAACTTGACGCGCAACCAGGGATTCATCCTTGCTGCCATCCCCTTCAGTGTGGCCTACGGCTCGGACCTCAATCAGGTGTCACGGGTGGTGGAGGATGCCGTAAATCATCTGCGCCACAAATGGGTAGACCCCTCGAAGAAGGCCAAGACTGTGATGACGGCAGTGAACGACTTCAGCGTGGACTTCAAACTCTTTATCTGGGCCGATGCCGTGAAGAAGGTTTACGTGGTCAGCGACGTGCTAAAGTGTATCTACAAAACACTGCGCGAGAACGGCATCGAAATACCGTTCCCGCAGCGAGATATTACTATCAAGAATCTGGAACAGCTGAAAGGCCAAAGCCTTACATTCCCCACAGACCAGAAATGACATCTCAGCCATTGAGCATGAAACATTGCATACATTTTACAAGCTATATAGACATGAAGCGATTATTCTTGCAGTTCATCTTCGTGATGACGGCTTTCATTGCACAGGCCCAAATGATGGAGCCAGTGAAGTTCACCACAAAGCTCGACGTGAAGAATGACGGAACGGGCGAGATAGTATTCTCGGCAAAAATTGACCCCGGCTGGCACGTCTACAGTACCGACATCGGCGATGACGGCCCGACGCGCGCCACGTTCAACGTCACGGCCATGGACGGCGTGGAGACCATAGGCACACTACAGCCACGGGGAAAGGTAACGGAAAAGTACGACGAGATGTTCGGCACCACGTTGCGCTTCTTCGAGCTAAAGGGTGCCTTTGTGCAAAAGGTGCGGTTCACGAAGCCAACCTACAGTATTGACTGCTACCTGGAATACGGAGCCTGCAACGACCAAATGTGTCTGCCACCGACGACAGTGGAGTTTAAGCAAAAAGGAAACGGCAGGCCCTCCCCCGACCCCTCCCTGTCAGGGAAGGGAGTAGATACCTCTGCTGACGAAAAGAGTAATAAAGAATCTTCTTCCATTAACGACAATTCTTCTTCTATTAACGACAATTCTTCCATTGAAGACAATTCTTCCATTGAAGAGGCTGACAAGGATTCTCTCTCTTCCCCTCCCCTCGCAGGGGAGGGGCCAGGGGTGGGGTCAGCTCTTTGGTCCCCCATCATTGATGAACTTAGTAACTATTCCTCTCCCTCACAGGGAGGGACCGGTGGAGGATCAGGAACTTCTAACTCCCTCTGGTTCATCTTCCTTTCCGGTCTCCTCGGCGGTTTCCTCGCCATACTGACTCCCTGCGTGTGGCCCATCATCCCAATGACCGTCTCCTTCTTCCTGAAACGTAACAAGGAACGCAGCAAGGCCATTCGCGAGGCCATCATCTACGGTCTGAGCATCGTTGTTATCTATGTGCTGCTGGGTCTATTGGTGACAATGCTCTTCGGAGCCTCGGCCCTCAATGCCCTGTCTACCAACGCGGTGTTCAACATCTTCTTTGCCCTCTTGCTGGTACTCTTCGCAGCCTCCTTTATGGGAGCCTTCGAACTGACGCTGCCCTCCAGTTGGTCGAACAAGATCGACCAGAAGGTCGACAATCTGGAAGCCTCAAAACTCAAATCTCAATCCTCAAACTTCAAATCGCTCCTCTCCATCTTCCTCATGGCGTTCACCCTGGCCCTGGTGTCGTTCTCGTGCACCGGCCCCATCATCGGTTTCCTACTTGTGGCCGTCTCCACGCAGGGTGAGCTGCTGGCTCCCACCATCGGCATGCTGGGCTTTGCCATCGCCTTGGCCATCCCATTCACCCTCTTCGCCATGTTCCCCTCGCTGATGAAGCAAGTGCCGAAGTCGGGCGGATGGATGAACACCGTAAAGGTTGTGTTGGGCTTCATCGAGCTGGCCTTCGCCCTGAAGTTCTTCTCCGTGGCCGACATGGCCTACCGCTGGCACCTGATGGACCGCGAAGTGTTCCTCTCGCTTTGGATTGTTATCTTTGGACTCCTTGGCATCTACCTGCTCGGTTGGCTGAAGTTCCCCCACGACGACATGATAGACTATGACACCAATGCCCCGACGCTGGGCCGCACCAACGTGCCGCAGTTCTTCCTTGGCCTGGTGTCGCTGGCCTTCACAGTCTATATGATTCCTGGCCTGTGGGGCGCACCGCTCCATGCCATCTCGGCCTTCGCCCCGCCCATGAACACGCAGGACTTCAATCTCTATGACGGTGCCGTCGAGGCCCGCTTCAACGACTACGACCAGGGTATGGCCGTCGCCAAAGCTGAGGGCAAGCCCGTGATGGTCGACTTCACAGGCTTCGGCTGCGTGAACTGCCGCAAGATGGAGGCTGCCGTATGGACCGACCCACAGGTGCAGCAACTCATTAACGATAAGTACGTGCTCATCTCGCTCTTTGTCGATGACAAGACCCCGCTGCCCCAGCCCATCGAGGTGGAGGAGAACGGACAAAAGCGCACGCTGCGCACCGTCGGCGACAAGTGGAGCTACCTGGAGCGCGTGAAGATTGGAGCCAACACCCAGCCCTTCTACCTTCTCCTTGACCCAACAACGGGTAAGCCCCTCAATGGTCTCCGCTCTTACGACGAAGACATCAGCAAATATGTGGACTTCCTCAAGACTGGGTTGGAGAACTATAGGTAAGGTGCCCTTAAACTTTGTTAAAAGTAAATGGGCAACATGTCTGTAACGCGGAAAATGCGTACTTTTGCAACTTCAATGAGCCAATCGAAATGAAATCAAACAACAGACTCTCGCCCCTGTGGCTCGCCCTGAGTGCCGTCATAGGAATAGTCATAGGCACCTTCTATGCCAACCACTTCTCGGGCAACCGCCTGAGCATCATCAATTCGGGCAGTAACAAGCTGAACAACCTGCTCTACATCATCGACGACCAGTACGTTGACACGGTAAACATGGGTGACCTTGTGGAGAAGGCCGTACCGCAGATACTCTCAGAGCTTGACCCCCATTCCGTCTATATAAGTGCAAAGGACGTGCAGTCTGCCAACGATGATTTGCGCGGCTCATTCTCCGGCGTGGGCATAGAGTTCACCATCCGTCAGGACACCCTGCGCGTGCAAGGTGTCATCAGCGGCGGACCGGCAGAGCAGGCAGGCGTGGTGGCTGGCGACAAGATCGTCACCGTCGACGACTCCGTCTTCACTGGCAAGAACCTTACCAGCGAAGAGGCCATGCGACGGCTGAAAGGCCCTGAGGGCACAGAGGTGAAGCTGGGCATCATGCGCTATGGCGAGAAGGATGTACTCGAGATTGTCGTCACCCGTGGTGAGATTCCTATGAACAGCGTCACCGCAGCCTATATGCTCGACGAGACCACGGGCTACATCAAGTTGAAGAACTTTGGCGAGAACACCTACTACGAGCTGCTCGTGGCCCTGGCCCAGCTGGCTCAGGAAGAGTTCCGACAGCTGGTCATCGACCTGCGTGGCAATACTGGTGGCTACCTGCAGTCTGCCGTACAAATTGCCAACGAGTTCCTGCCACGCCACAAGCTCATCGTCTACACCGAAGGCCGCAACTCTCCGCGAGAGGACTACCGCAGCGACGGACGAGGCAGCTACCAGCGCATCCCGCTCGTGGTGCTCATCGACGAGATCTCGGCTTCGGCGACAGAAATCCTTGCCGGAGCCATACAGGACAATGACCGTGGCACCATCATCGGACGCCGCTCATACGGCAAGGGACTGGTGCAGAAACCTATAGAGTTTGGCGACGGCTCCGTCATGCGACTCACCATCGCCCGCTACTACACCCCCTCGGGCCGATGCATACAGAAACCCTACACCAGTGGCTCGGACAAGGACTACGATGACGATATCCTTACACGCTACCAGCACGGGGAGTTCTTCTCGCAGGACAGCATCAAGCATACCGGCCCAGAGTATCATACCGGCAACGGACGTACCGTATACGGCGGCGGTGGCATCACGCCCGACATCTTCGTGCCGGAGGACACCACCGACTACACCTCTTATTATAAGGAAGCCTCCTTGACAGGTTTGCTCCTGCAGTTCGGCTATGAGTACACCGACCAGCACCGTTCCGAGATGAGCGAGTACAGGGACATGGAATCGCTGGTGAAATACCTGAAGAAACAGCACCTCGTCGACCAGTTTGCCAACTTCGCCGAAAAGCGCGGCCTGAAGCGTCGTAACCTGATGATTCAGCGCAGCTTCCATCTCCTCGATGAGTATGTCACCAGCCGTGTCGTCTACGGCATGCTCGATGAGGCCGCCCTCATAGAGTTCCTCAACCAGGACGACAATGCCATCCGCGAGGCCCTACGTGTCTTTGCCGACGGCGAGGCTTTCCCAAAAGCGCCAGAGAAAGAAACTATTTCAAAGGGTTCGTAACGAAGAGCTCGTAACAACTGAATGGCAGAATCATTACGCTCATCGGTCCTCACCGTATGGGGAATTTTGTTGTCTCTCGTCGTGCACACCGCTAGGGCACAGAACGATGGAGACATACAGCGTGAGGACACCCTTCAGGAAGTGACAGTCACCTCCCGGTCGGCACAAAAACGCATGGCCGAGGTGCAGATAGGCGTGGAGAAGGTGGAGATAGCCACACTGGCAAAGATGCCCGCACTCTTCGGCGAGAAAGACATCATCAAGAGCCTGCAGCTGCTGCCAGGCGTGAAAAGCGAGAGCGAGGCGTCGGGCGGTTATGAGGTGCGAGGCGGCACGGCATCGCAGAACCTGATTCTGCTTGACGGTGCTACGGTATATAATGCCGGACACTTGATGGGGCTCTTCTCAACGTTCAACGATGACGCGCTGACAGGCGGCTCGCTCTACAAAGGGCTGGTGCCCGCACAGCTGGGTGGCGGCACATCGTCGGTGTTCGACATCGACACCCGCCCGGGCGACCTTCATGCCTATCATTTCGGAGGCACCGTGGGGCTGCTCTCGGCCAAGGTCGTTGCCGAAGGCCCCCTCAGCAAAGACCGTTCCTCATTTCTTTTTGCCGGGCGGCGCTCCTATCTCGACCTGTTCCTGAAGGCTACCAAGGACTACAAGGACAACACCATGCATTTCTATGATGTCAACCTCAGGCTGAATTTCCGTTTCTCCGAGCGCGACCGTCTGTCATTATCGGTGTTCCGAGGACGCGACAACATGGGAATAGAAGACCTGATGAACATGGAATGGGGCAACACTACGGCCACCGCCGACTGGCTCCACACCTTCAGTGACAGTCACTACGCCAACACGCAGCTTGTCTACAGCGACTTCATGAGCGACGTGGGCATAGACATGCTCAACATCTACTATACCATGAAAGGCTACATCCGCCACGCCACATTGCGTCACAACCAGAGCATGACACTAGGCAGGCACAGGCTGAACACCGGACTGGAGTCGACATACTTACAGTTGCAGTCGGCTGAGTGGGACATCAACCTGCTTCACCAGCGTGAGAAGCGCAATGCCTGGACATCGGCCCTGTGGGTTAACGACGACTGGCACATCGGCCCACGCCTCGACATCTCCGCCGGTGTGCGCCTCCACCTGTTCTCGGTGCTTGGCGGGAAGCCATATTACCAACTCGACAATGCCGGGGACATCCTTGAGACACTGCATCCCGAGGGCATCGTGAAGACCTACGCCGACGTAGAACCCCGCCTGAGCATGAAGTGGAACATCGACCGAAGAAACAGCCTGAAGCTAGGCTACAGCCGCACATCGCAGGACATTCACGCCATACGCGGCAGCTCCATGTCGATGCCTTTCGACCGCTACACCATGAGTAGTAACATTGTGTTGCCGGAGCGAGCCGACCAGGTGGCACTAGGATGGGTGGGCATCACGCCTCGTGGCGACTACGACTTCTCGGCTGAGACATACTACAAGCATATCAATAACGTCTACGACTATCGCGACGGCAAGTCGTTCCACTCCGAGATTGAGATAGAACGCCTGTTGCTTGGCGGCAAGGGCCGTGCCTACGGGCTGGAGCTCTGCGCCCGCAAGAACACGGGACGGCTGACGGGATGGCTCAGCTATACACTGGCTTGGTCGGAGAACAAGATTGAGGGCATCAACCAGGGACGCTGGTACACTGCTTCCAACGACCGCCGTCATGACATCGCCCTCGTCGCTCTCTACCGCCTTTCCCCTGCATGGGAACTGGCCGCCACATGGCGCTACAACACTGGACAGGCGCTGACGGCACCAAGCGCGAAATACGAGGTGGATGGCACCACATATTATTACTACGCCGAGCGCAACGGATACCGTGCACCGGCCTACCACCGATTGGACCTGAGCGCCACGTGGACACACCAGGTGGGACGCTTCAGGCACATCTGGGCTTTCGGCATCTACAACGCCTACTGCCGATATAACCCCTTTGTCATCCGCTTCAAGAACGACATCGAATCGCCTACCGGCTCCGTGGCTGAGCAGACATCACTCTTCGGCATCATCCCCTCCGTATCGTTCACCATCAAATACTGACAATATTTACGATTTACTAATTTTCGATTTACGATCTACTAATTTTCGATTTACGATTTACTAATTTTCGATTTACGATTTACTAATTTTCGATTTACGATCTACTAATTTTCGATTTACGATTTACTAATTTTCGATTTACTATTTGAATGACAGCGAAAGGAATATATCCTTGTTTGTTTCTCATTGCCTTGACAGCGTGCACCAAGGAGATTGACTTCGACTACCACGACGTGGATCCGGTTTTGATGATTGAAGGCCGTGTGACGAACGAGGGCAGCGAGGTGACCATCACTCGCACACGCAACATGGAGAATTCGATAAAGAACCCGTGTCTGACGGGTGCCGAGGTGGTCATCACTGTCGATGGCGTTGAGGAGCGGCTACCCTTCGACCCATACACTGACTGTTACCGCTCCGCATTGTGCGGAACGGTTGGAAAGACCTATCATCTCGATGTCGAGTTTGAGGGATGTCACTATGAGGCCACATCCACTATGCCTGCCCCTGCGCCGGTGAAGTCGGCAGAGTTCATCTGGCAACCCGTCATGAAAGAGCGGCTCCTGGCCTACGAGGTATGGGCCGTTGACCCTGAGCCCGATGTGCGTAACTACTACTGGTATCGCATGGACCGCCGCACGGCCACCACCCGTGAAGACATTTCCGCCTATCTGTCGGCCACCACCGATGCCTACCGCTGGAACGTGTTCGATGACCGTGGCTGTCCGCCAGGACTTATCTACCGTGACGTGATGTGCATGAGTGAGCGTGCGGCCGAAGAAAACGAGAAGGAGAACTGGAAGAGCATCCTTTACGAGGGCGACACCATCACCTTCACCCTGATGACCATCGACCGCCCCACCTACGATTTCTTCCGTTCCCTGCGCTCAGGCCAGAGTGGTGGCGGTGCCAACCCGACAAGCAACATCACCGGCGACAACTGTCTCGGCTATTTCACTGCCACAAGCATCACCCATGCCGATACCCTCCGTTTCAGTTACAGCAATATAAGGCAGAATTGAAATAAGGACGTCTCCCGGATTCATAAATCGGGGGCGACGACCTCTCGAAAAGAGGTGAACACTACTGATGAGTGTTCACCTCTTATTTGATTATATGCGATTTGAAGGATTACATTCTTCCTGGGCCTCCGAAGCCGCCGCCTCCACCGAAGCCACCGCCTCCACCGAAGCCGCCGCCTCCACGGCCACCGCCGAAGCCACCGCCACCACGGTTGCCACCACGGCCGCCGCCTCCGCCGAAGCCGCCCATCATGCCACGACGGGCCTCACGGGTGCCAAAGAGATTCAGGCGATAGCTGACGCGGAGCATGGCATAGCTGGTGATAGAGTTGTACTCGGTGTCGCTACGCATCATGGAGTTGACGGTGCGAGTGAAGTTTGACTGCTGGTGCAGCAGGTCGTAGAACTCCAGACGAACGGAGAGGGGCTTGCCCTTGAGGAACGACTGGGAAATCTGTGCGTTCCAAATCAGCTCGTCGGTATTGGCGGCAGAGTCGCTGAATCCGCGACGGCTGGTCATGCCGAGGTTGGTAGTGAGCTGCATGCCCCATGGAGTGTTGTAGGTGGTGTTGAAGCCGTAATTGAAGTTCCAAGTGTTCATCTTCGAGTTGGGCTGCAGGGCGTTGCTGCTATGGTTGTAGTTCACGCTTCCGTTCAGCTCTATCTCGAACGACTCGTTACGGTAGCTGAAGCCCAGACGCTCTCGCACGGTTGTTGACTTTGTGGTGGACTTGCTGACGTTTCCGTCGCGCAGCAGGTCGATGTAGCCCACGTCATGGCTGTAGTTGAGACCCGTCTCGGTGTTGAAGTTGAAGTAGCCGAGGGAGTCGATGGCCACGTTGTACATGATGCTACCGCCAGCGTTCCACTGTCCGTTGATGTTCTCAGGGCGTGAGTACATTCCGCCGGTCGCGGGGTCGTACTTCGTCATCTGTGCGATGCTGTTGCTCGTGGTCGAGAAGTTGGCGTTGGCATTGATGAACTGCGAGTGGTTCTCAATGAAGTTGTTGAAGCGGAACTGGAAGCGCTGTGTGAACGAAGGCTTCAGTCCGGGGTTACCCTCTCGCACGTTCAGCGGGTCGGTGTTATCGACAATCTTGAGCAGGTTATCCATCGAGGGCTGGCTGCTGCTTCCACGATACTCGAAGCGCAGCTGGCCGCGCTCGCCGAGGCGGTAGCGCAAGTTGGCCGTAGGGCTCCAGTTAAAGACGGTGCGGATGGTGTCGATGTCACTTCCCAGGTAGTTCTGGTGGAATTTCGAGCGCTGGGGCACCAACTGCACGCCAAAGTTGAAGTCGTACTTCGGGCGGATGAAGCGCAGCATCACTTCTGCGGTATGTGTATAGTTACGGTAGTTAGAGAACCGGCTGAGGTCGTCATCAAGGAAGTCGGTGTAGTTGTGCGGGGTCAGGCGGTCGAACACTGTTCCCCACTCACGGTATTCTGGCCACATGCCGGCCATGTCGTAGCGATAGCTGTCGTTCCAGAAGTCGTAGGTCTTGCGGTCGCTCTTCGTGTAGCTGTACTGGAACTGGTAACTGAATTGCAGGAAGGTAGACTTGGCGATAGGCTCGCTGTAGGTTGCCTGCAGACTGTAGTCGTAGTTCTTCTGCGGGGTGAGGTTGTATCGGTTGGTCTGGTAGGTGCTGTCGCCGGTGAGCAGCTGGTAGAGGTTCACGAGGCTGTTGGAGAACTGCTGCGACGTGCCCTTGCTGTAGTTGGCCGTGGCACGCACGGTGATGTTACGCCCGGTGTTGCTCAGCTTTCGGTTGATTTGCAGCGTGGTGCCCAGTCGCTTCGAGTCGCTGTAGTTCATTCCGCCGTTCAGTCGGTCGTTCACCACGAGTGAGGAGTCAACGCCCAGCATACGTGTCACCATGTCGCTGATGCTGTTCGTCCATGAGCTGTAGTTGTAGGGGTCGTCGCTGAAGGTGCCCGACTCCGACATGGAGCGTCCGTCGTTGGTGTTGTAGCTCCACGTGGGGCGCATGTTGATGTTCCACATTGTGTCGGGGGTCCACTCGATGCGTCCCTGTGCGCTCCAGCTGTTCGAGCGCGAGTAGTTCTGGTTCATCGACTCTGAGAACGAGCCCACCTTGCTGACGAAGTTCTCCGTGGAGGAGTGCGACCAAGTGTCGCCGTCGCGGTGGTTCCATCTTACTGAGCCGTCGAGCAGCAAACGGTCTGTCTTCTCGTAGTTCAGGTTCACTGAGGCCATCTTCGACGACTGCAGGCCGCTGCGGCCACCACCGCCGAAACGTCCGCCGAAGCCGCCGCCTCCGAAGCCCATATCGTTAACGTTGTTGGCGTTGAGCATGGTGAAGACACGCAGACCGTCCTTCATCACGGCTCCCATGCCACGGCCGGTGTAGCGGTCTTTCGTGCCTACGCCGGCGTCAATGTTGGCAAACATGCCTCGGTTCATACCAGCCCTCAGGCCGAAGTCGAGCACGGTGGTCTCGTTACCGTCATCGATACCGGTGATGCGGCTCAGGTCGCTCTTTTCGTCGTAGGTTCTGATGCGTTCCACAATGCTTGTCGGCAGGTTCTTCATGGCCGTCTGCGTGTCGCCGGTCATGAACTCCTTGCCGTCCACTTTGATTTTCCTTACCTGCTTGCCGTTGATGGTGATACTGCCGTCGTCACCCACCTGTGCGCCGGGCAGACGCTTCACCAGTTCCTCGACGACCGAGCCCTCGGGAGTCTTGAACGCGTCTGCATTATAGATAACGGTGTCGCCCTTGGAGTATACGCGGGCCATGTTCTTCACCACCTCGGTGCCTTTCAGCATGATTGCATCGGTCTCGATGGTGAGAGTGCCCAGCTGCACGGGCTTGCCGCTGACGTTGATGCTGCGGTAGAGGGTCTTGTAGCCCACGTAGGTGACGCGTACCAGGAAGTTACCGTCCTGCGGGGCAGTCATCTGGAAATCACCGTTGACATTGGTCACGGCATTGGTCACAATCGACGTGCTGTCGGTTTTGAGAAGGGCTATAGTGGCCTGAATGACGCCCTCTTGTTCGTCTTTGTCAATAACGTGGCCACTGATGGTGCGCTGAGCCAGCGCTCCACTAAATGATAAATGAGAAATGATAAATAGGAGCAACACCCTGCCTAGGATGTGTCGTCCGGGGATTGTGAATCCCCTAAAGCACAGTCTGCTATTCGTTGTAGAATTCATCATATTATTGAAGTTTTATTAGTTTTCCGCTTCGTTTTGTGGTACACACAGTCCTTTGACGCACAATCATGGGAAAGGTTTAATCACGGAGCAGAAATCCTCACATTTCGTTTGAGCACACTATAGGCGTCGTATAATCCCAACTCTCCTGCCTTGCTGAGGTCGGCACTGGCTTTCTCCTTCTCGTCGCCTTTGTTAAGGTGGCAGATGCCGCGATTGAAATAGGCCTCTGCCAGATTAGGCTCATATTGAAGAGCGGTAGTGAAGTCGTCGATGGCCTGTTGCAAGTTCTCCCGGCGGGCTTGTATGCACCCTCTATTATAATAAAGGTACGCGTTATGCGGGCGCAGCTCCAGGGCGTGGTTCAGGTCGGCGAGCACGCTGGCAGTTACCAGTTCGGTGTTGGCACCTTCACTAGCCTGGAAGAGGCTGATGTGTGCCTGGCAGACAGCTCGCTGCCACAGGGCGAGCACTGACATGGAGTCTATCTGAAGGTAGGTGGAGAGGTCGTCGATGGCCTGCTGGTTGTCTCGTATCACGGAGTATGCCACGGCTCGCAACAGCAGGTTACGGGTGGCATGGTCAGTGTCGTGGGAGTTGTTAATGGCTGTGGTGAGCGAGTCGATATAGAGGAAATAGCGCGATGACATCTCGTCAGACAAGGTAGGATGGCCACAGACCACATAGACAGGACGATATAATTTACTATTTAACGATTTACTATTTACGATTTGATTTAACGATTTACTATTTAAGATTTGATTTAACGATTTACTATTTACGATTTGATTTGACGATTTACTATTTACGATTTGGAACCCCTGGCTCTGGTTCAGGGCGTCGACATCGCGGTCGAAGGCAATGTTGGCGCGCACCTCGTTGTGGGGCTTCTCCATGGAGAGGGTGAACATGGGTTGCAGTTCTAGCTCCACCTTGCGGTTCTGCACACGGCCTCGGTAGTCGTTCTTGTATTCGCGTTCAGGATCCTGCTGGTCTTCTACCACTAGCTGGTTATACTTCTCCAGGTCCTCGTCGCTGCGCTTGCGCATCTTGTCAGGGTCGAGGCGCGGCTGCGTGCCATAGAGGTGCTTGTAGAGACGTGCCTTGTAGACGGTGAACTCGTCCTGCTCGGCCTTCTTCGTCATGCCCAGACGACGGTAGCAGGCGGCACGGAACTCCAGTCCCGTCCAGAAGTTGGGAAACTCGTCGATGACCTTCGAATAGTCTCGGATGGCAGCGTGCAGGTCGCCCGTCTTGTCGAGCAGCACGGCACGGTTGAAGAGCGCGAGCATATTGTCGGGCTCCAGACGCAACACGAAGTCGAAATCGGTGATGGCACGGTTGTCATCGCCCACTTGGGCACGCAGCAGTCCACGGTTGTAGTGACCGAGGAAGTTGTTCGGCTCTAGGTCGAGGGCCATGTCATAGTCGGCCATCGCTCCCCGCAGGTTGTTCTGGTGGAAACGGGCAAGTGCGCGGTTGATGTAGTAACCGCCGCGCTTTGGCAGCAGGTGGATGGCGTGGTTCAGCTGTTCCTCGGCTTCCGGCCACTGCTCCTGTGAGAGGCTAATGATGCTGCGTGCCGCCCATGTCTGCCCGTCGTAGGGGTCGATGTCGAGACTCTTCTGTAGCGACTCGATGGCCTTCACGGTGTCCTCCTGCTGCAGGTAGACGTCGGCACGCATGGCCCAGGCACTGGCATACTGGCTCCAGCGGGCCTGTATGGTGTCCAGCTCTGCCAAGGCTGCCTCATACTCCTTGTTCTGGATGTGACAGAGCACACGGTTGTGCCACAGGCCACGGTTCTCAGGGTCGTAGCGCAGGGCGCGGCTGTAGTCGCCGATGGCCTCTGTGTATTTCTTCTGTTGTATGCGGGTGAGCCCCCGCAACTCGTAGATGTTCACCACGTAGGGATTCCTTTGCAGAGCCTCCGAACAGTCGCGCTCCGCACCGGCATAGTCCTCCAGGTAGTACTTGGCAACACCACGGAAGAACCACGGCTCATAGAGATAAGGCTTTGCCTGGATGGCCTGGTTGAAATACTGCATCGACAACACATAGTCCTCATAGAACAGCGCCGACCGTCCTATCATCACCAGCCTGTCGGTGTTGTACTGTGCCAGGCAGCGCACCGCCGACACCAGGAGTATCATCGCCAGTATCTTCTTCACATTCGCCGCGAAGTTGTTTTCTACTTGACCCTCAGATGTGTGCTGCCTTCTGGCAAATAGGCCGGAAGGGTGACATTGGGCATGGCAATCTTGCTGGTGAAGTTGGCAACCTCCTCGTCTTCAGGAAGGATATAGTCGCCAATAATCTTGTAGTGATTAGTGGGACACGTCTTACCCTTCTTCAGGTCTGCTCTGTTGGTGTCGTATGCCAATTGGCCAACCTCTACGCTCGACTTGATGAGCTTGTTGATGGGAGCGTTCATGTTGAACTGCAAGATGGCGGGAACATCTATGTCGCACGCTGAATGTACTGTCGGGATAGACTCCTGGAACACCCAGTCATAGAGAAAGGCTGGCCGGGTGCTGGTGATGTTGTATTGGTATTCGATGATGCTGCCCGGCTGTACATCGGGCACGACCACGTGCAATACCGCATAGTTGTCGTCAACACGTTCCCTGACGAAAGCATCGGTGTCGACATTCCTTTTCTCCACCTTTCCCTTCTCGTTCTTGGTGAAAACCTTAATCTTCAAGTCCTTCAGCTCATCGTTGTTGACAATCTTATAATTATCGCCATTATAGTATGTGATGTCAATATTAGCGTGGCCGGCACCTTCGGGCTTCAGAATCTTGGTGCGGAGCCTGACCTCGTATTTCACCAGGATATTGCTGTCATCAATCTGGTTCTTACCATAATCCATCAGATTGTCAGTACTGAGGTCTGAGTCTGACTGATTGTTGTTGAACAGCTGGTCAGAAAGCTGATACGTCACTTTCATCGTCTTACACAGGATGATGGCATCGGCATTGATGGCATCGCCCCAGCCGTTGAAGTCCCATTCCAGGTTCGACGGCTTACCGAATTTCTCATTAGGCAACTGTGCATACGCCATACTTCCGCATGCAAAGAATGTTGCAAGCAATAATACTTTCGCAATAGAAGATTTCATAATCAATTAAGGGATTAAAGGGATAAAGGAGTTATTTTCCAGCCATGATGCTGATGATATTCGAGATGTCGGCGACATCGACTGTTCCGTCGCCGTTCACATCGGCGCGAGCCACAGTAGTTCCTGTCACATCTCCAGCCATGACTGAGACGACGGCAGAAACGTCGGCCACGTCTACCACTCCATCGCCGTTCACGTCGCCGTTGAGCAGTATTGCAGACGTAGCGTAGCTCGATGTGATGTTTGCCTTGGCAATGGTGGGGACGTTCATGGTGAAGATGTCGTCGCAGCCGTCGGGATAGCGTCCGGCGGTCTCGTCGCCCTTCATGGGACCGTAGACGAAGTGGTCGGTCCATGACTCATCGGCAGCGGTGAGCATGAGCTCGTCACCCTCGGCAGCAAGCTTGAAGGAAGCGTGGACCTGTGCCAGCGGCTCGCGCTGGTCACACCAGATGATGAGGTAGCCATGAGGCGGGATGACGGTTCCCCCCTGGCTCTGCCATCCGAGGGGTGTGTATCCCCACAGGTCCTCTGGTGTGAAGAGGGGAGCCTCGATTTGGTATTTATGAGGCTTTTCAGGGTTGTCGGTGAGGTACATTCCTTCCACGTCGATGGGTTCGTCGGTGGTGTTGTAGAGTTCCACCCAGTCGCTACGCTTGAAGTATTCGTTAACGTAGATGTCGTTGGAAGCGCTGACCTCGTTGATTCGTACTGGTGCCCCAGTTTCTGTTACGGGCGAGAAGACGGCGGTGAGGCTGACGTCGGTGCCTGCGGGCAGGCTGAATGTGGGATTGGTGGAGACAATGTCGGAACCCTTCTTCCATCCTACGAATGTATAGCCGCAGGGGGCCTTTGCCTCGAGCTTTACGGGAGAGAAGAGATAACCGTCGAACAATGACCATTTACCATTGTCCTTTGAAGTGGTACCTGTGGGCACGGCGATGCCGTTGATAAAGAGGGCTGACCCCTCGGTGTCGGAATAGAGTTTGACTTTTTTCCTGACAGAGGTGCTGAGCTCCATCTGCGAGAAATGCTTCATGTAATTCGTCATCTTGTTGGCGCGGTCCTCCAGCTTTTCCCTGATAGTGTTGGCGGCGCGGTCGGGGTCGTGACCATCGTTAATGCCCTGCTGCTTCATCAGCTGGGTCATGGGCTTCACGTTGGCCAGCAGTTCATCGACAATCTCCCCGGCACGTGTAGGCTCAAAGACGCTACCGCCCACGATGCAGAAGGTGTCGATAAACTTACGGCGATATTCGTCGTGGGTCAGCAGGTTCAGGAAGAATTGCACGAATTCCTCGTTTAATTTGCCGCCGTTACGGAATTTGTAGAAGAAAGTAAAAGGATTGTCGTCATCGTCGTTTATTCCTCTGAGGTCGAAGGCATAATCAAGGTCGAAGCTGACAAAACGGTATCGACCGTCGTGCTGGCTACGGTAGGCCTTGAGGTTGTTGTCGGGCCAGTCGGTGTTGTCGAGGTACATCGTGCAGGCCATATAGTTGGTAAACTCGTCGATGTCGAGCAGTGTCTTCAGTTCGTCGTAAGCCCCTTCTTCGTTGATGTTTTCGCCCAGCTCGAAGATGCGCTGGAGCACCTCGTCGGTGCCGTTCTTCATCTCGAGGTTCTCAAAGGCATCGAGCTCCTCGTCATCGTAGCCCCAGTTGGCGTATGCGAACTTGTCGTTGTTAGGTTCGCGCAGGTTGAGCACGCCGCGCAGTTCGCCGTTGACATACTCAATGACAGGCTGGCAGGACTGCACGTCAAGGTCGATGCACGAACGCTGTATGATGGTCTCCAGGGCGGGGTCCATGAATCGTGCGTTGTGTGTCCACACGTCATTACCGCCATTACGTACCAGTAGGGTCTTGTTACGTATATAGGGCTTCTGGGGGAAGAAGGAAAAGTCGAATTGGTTCTGGCCATCGAACATCTTGTTGGACTTCAGCTTGAACGAACGGAAACGCTGCGAGCGGGTCCATCCACCAGAAACAGAGATGTTTACGTCCTGGTTGAAAAGCATCTCACCCTCGGACGAGAGAAGGCTGAAGTTCACGGGACGGTCCCACGGCTGGTTGTAGTTGCGTGGCCAGTCCTGTCCGTTGCCAGTCTTGCCGTTGGTGCCGTCGCCGTCGCAGTCGATGCCTGTCTTCGGGTCGGTGAAGTAGCTCTTATTGCCCACGATGCTGACGACGGGCAGGGTGTACTTGTTGCTGGTCTTGATGTAGCTGCGGGTGACGGGCACACTGGGCAGGAAGCCATCCTGGAAGAGACGCACGGTGAGGGCGGTGGTCTTTGAGAAGGTGAACTTTCCATCCTTGCTCTCCTTACTGGTCTCTGCAACCTGCCCGTCGCCGGTGTAGAGCTCCCACGACACATCGTCGAAGTAGAAATTGTTCTCCTGCTTGTCAGCGTTCAAGTTGAAGGCGATGGTCTGCATGTCCTCGACCGTCTCTTCGCCTCCCCACCACCAGCCACCGCCGCCTTGCTTGCCAACCTGGTCGTCGGTGATGGTGCCTTCGTAGGTAATTTCCTGCCACTCATTGGTGACATTGTAGCTGCCGTCGAGGAAGCTCCAATATATATAATTATGTGGCGTTGTGTGTGTCTGAACCGTGATGCGCGCAGCCTTTTCGGCACGTACCTTCATACTGAAGCGATACCTTTCTCCCGAGCGCCAGATGTGGCCAGGGGTGTAGACAAAGAGCTGTGCGTCCCAGTCGTTTTCAGGGTTCTCGATGGCGTGTACTCGGATGCCCCTGCTACCGTTATAGCCCACACCGTCTACGATTCGTCCCTCATCGCCGTCACCACCGGCATCGCGACTGATAAGGCTACTGGCATCGTCGCCCTCGCAGTCACCGTTTATGATGTAGTCAACCCATTCGGGTATGTCATCTTGCTCTACTGGTGCCGTCGGTATGCTGCCGTCGGTGGTGTACATCAGCTTGGCACCGCTGGGAATATTGACGCTGACGCTCACGGAGCTGTTGAAGAGACAGCTCCCTTTGTCTACCACGGGGGCATCGAGGCGTTTGTCGGCAAAGATGGCGGTGGCGTTAGTGGCACCAGGCGTGGCGATGGCCGTCCATCCCCATTCGTCATTACCATCGGTCTTGCGGGCCCACGACGTGCGGCTCTTGGCTTCTGGATAGTCAGCACTACACAGCTCTTCGCTGCCGTCACTAAGGATGATGGTACCACCGTCGCAGTCGAGCTTGAAAGTGGCCTGTGTGTCCAGAATCTCGTTGGACCCCATCCATACGACCTTGAAGCCCTTGGCGGGAACGCTGCCCACGCCTGTGGGTATCTTCCAACGCTTCAGGTTGGTGGCATCGTCACTCAGGTAAAGCCCGCCAAGGTCAACGGCTTCATCGCTGGGATTATAGATTTCTATCCAACTGTCGAAATTTGTGGCGGGACTCATCACCTCACCCACGTTAGCGGCCATCAGTTCGTTGATGACCAGTACTGCTGTTGCCAATTCGTTAATCATAAATTTTGTAGAATATTGTTCAGTGTCTCAGTTTTTAATGGCGTGCAAAGGTACGAATAATCCTTAATATATTAATGTTATTTGTTACAAAAAGGTATTAATAATCCTATTTCTGTGACAATAGTGAAAGAAAAAGAAACAAAAGACATGGGACAATGTCGCTTTTTCTCCGTAATTTTGTGCCCAATTAGACACATTAATAAACCTAAAACCAAAAGTAACATGAAAAAAAACATGCTTCTTTTGCCATTAATGGCAATGATGATTGGCTGCACTTCCACTGAGAAGGAAGCCGAGAACAATCCCGTGCTCACCATTGAGGGTGGCCAGATTTCTGGCGTGCAATGTTCTGTTCCTACCGGTGACGGCTCAGGCACTACGACGTATTATGCCTACAAAGGCATCCCATACGCAGCTGCTCCTATTGGCGACCTGCGCTGGAAAGAGCCTCAGCCCGTAAAGCCTTGGGAAGGCGTGCGCCTTTGCGACAAGTTTGGTCATCCCGGTTACCAATCCGTCCACTACCCAGGCTTCTACGCTTCGGAATGGGGATATGGCGACGAGGCACCCTATAGTGAGGATTGCCTCTACCTGAATGTCTATACAAAGGCCGCCGGACAAGTGGACAAGAAACTACCTGTGGCAATGTGGATTCACGGCGGTGGCTACCGTGAGGGCTGGGGTTCGGAACCTGAGTTCGACGGCGAGCAATGGGCATTGAAGGACGTGGTGCTTGTCACCATCAACTACCGTCTGGGCATCTTCGGCTTCATGACCTATCCCGAGCTATCGGCTGAGAGTCCCAACCACGTCAGCGGAAACTACGGCATCCTCGACCAGATACAGTCGTTGAAGTGGATTAAGGCCAACATCGCCCAATTTGGCGGCGACCCCGACAACGTGACCATCTTCGGACAGAGTGCCGGCGCTGGCAGCGTACGCACCCTCTGTGAGAGTCCTCTGGCCCGTGGATTGTTCCACAAGGCTGTCATCATGAGCGGCGGTGGCCTGAACATTCCTCCAAAGGACGGAGAAGAGGCCAAGCCTGCCACACCCGTGAACAAGTTCTTCTTCTACAACCCGACACTTGCTGAGAGCGAGGCCGAGACGAAGAAAGTGATGGACTGGGCCGGACTTACTGACCTGGAGAAGCTGCGCAACGCTTCCACGGAAATCATGTACACCGTGGGCCAGCTCTACAACATGGTGAACAAGAGCGACCTCTTCCTCATGCAGCGACCAATCGTCGACGGCTATGTCTGCACCAAGACATTTGACGATGCAGCACGCGAGGGTACCATTGCCGATATTCCTTACATGATTGGCTACACGCTGAACGATATGGGTTCGATGGCTCCCGGCATTGCCGAGTTCTGCAAGGTGCGCGAGGAGAAGGGCGGCAAGGCCTGGGCCTACGAGTTTGCCCGTCCGCTGCCCGACGATGGCAAGCATCCCGAAATTACAGACCGCCTGAAGGGTGCTTTCCATAGCTCAGACCTTTGGTTCGTGTTCAAGAGCCTGAAGCATTGTTGGCGCCCCTGGACGCAGGGTGATTGGGACCTCTCTGAGAAGATGCTCACTGCCTGGACTAACTTTGCCAAGTACAGCGACCCGAACGGAGATACGTCTGCCAACGCTCAGCCCTCCGCTCTCAACTGGCAGCCCTGTACCGCCGAGGCTCCGCAGTTCATGCTCTTCAAGCTCGATGCCAACGATGCCGAGGCATCGGAGATGGGAGAGCCCATTATGCCGAATTAATCACCTTATAATTTCTCTAAATAACTATGAAACACCTGTTTATTCTTATTTGTGCATTATCGTTTAGTGTTGGTGCTACGGCACAACCACGTGCTAACGATGACGGAACGGTGACGTTCCAGTATAAAAACGACTCTGCCCACTCAGTAATGGTCGACGTGCAGTTTGCTGGTCGCAAGGAGATGACCCGCAGCGCCGACGGTATCTGGACGGTAACCCTTGGCATTGGAGAGAATTCTAAATCTCCTGTTGCCCCCGACATGTACCCCTATTGCTTCATCGTCGATGGTGTCAGCGTAATGGATCCGAAGAATCCGCAATACTTCCCCAATGAGGGTTTCAAGAACAGTCTGCTGGAGATAAAGTCGAAGGACGGCACGTTGCCTCACGACATCCGCGATGATGTGCAGCATGGTCGCATGGAGTATATCCGCTACTACTCCAAGAGCCTGGGAGGCACCAATCAGGCTGTAGTCTATCTGCCGCCCAGCTACATGACCGACATGCAGAAGAAATACCCCGTGTTCTACCTCATCAGCGGCACCACCGATACGGAGGAGGTTTACTACAAGGTAGGTCGCGTGAACTACATTCTTGACAATCTGCTTGCCGACAAGCAGGCCAAGGAGATGATTGTCGTGTTGCCGTATGGCAATCCGTCCAAGCTGCTGATTGCTCCTCCTGCCACAGGGATGCCCCAGACCCGTTTCGGCGGCGACGTGTTCAGTAAGGACCTCATCAACGACCTCATGCCCTACATTGACAACACGTATCGCACCAAGACCGACCGTGACGACCGCGCCATCGGCGGATTCTCACGTGGTGGCAATCAGGCACTCTACAATGGTCTGACGAACCTCGACAAGTTCTCCTACCTGTGCAGCTACAGCTCGTTCACCTCGACCGACATCCCCGATGTCTACGACCATGCCGATGAGCTGAACAAGAAGATTCACCTGTTTTGGCTCGGCGTTGGTACCGACGACTTCCTTTATGGCAATGCCCGTGACTACATGGAGTTCCTCGACAAGAAGGGCATCAACTCGGTCAAGGAGTTCACCACCGACAAGTTTGGCCACACGTGGATGAACGCCAAATATTTCCTCTACAAGACCTTGCCGCTACTCTTCAACAAGAAGGCTGCCGAGGCCGCCATGAAAGAGGCTCAGCCAGCTCCTGCCGCCACTGGTCAGGAGCAGCAGTTCACGCCCGGCGTTATGGCCCGCCTATTCCCGAAGCCTATCATCTCGCCCGAGTATAGCGAGCAGGGCATTACTTTCCGCCTGAAGGCCCCCGAGGCCAGGAAGGTGGAGCTGGATTGCGAAATCCTGCCTGACAACGTAGCGATGGAGCGCGACAGCGACGGCGTGTGGAGCATCACCCGTAACGACATCTTCTTCGAGACCTTCGAGTATCGGTTCATTGTAGACGGTACGCCCGTTGCCGACCCCAGCAACATGTACCTCTCGCCTGAACAGGGCTTCAAGTATAGTATTGCCGACAACCCAAGGTCGCCCTTCAACTTCGCATCGCAGGGCGACATCCCTCATGGACGTACCAGCTATGACCTGGAGCGAAACGAGGCCTGGTACACCGCTCCGATGCCTAACGGACGCATGGTCATGCCTTCGTTCATACAGCTCGTGCCAGGAGAGGGCGACACAATGGAGAGTTGGTTCAAGGTGGGCGGTGCCGATGCCATTGCCGACCGACTACTGGCCGACGGCAAGACTAAGCCTTGCGTCATCACCACCAGCACGCTCGAATTCATGCAAGGAATGAATCGGATGCCAGGCTTCAGTATGAAGACGCTCAAGGCCGACGACTATCGCACGTGGAGTGAGCGTCGTCGCGCATTGGTTAAGCTGCTGCTTGACATCAACAAAGAGCAGCGACCTTCCTTCCCAGGAATGGGAGGACCAGGAATGGGAGGTCCGGGATTCGGAGGCCCAGGATTCGGAGGTGGCGGACGCTTCGGCGGCGACAATTTTTGATTTGCCTACGGTATAAAACATTCTTGAAAGTTACACCTTTTAGGTGGTAAAAGGGACTTCATCATGTAAAAGCCGCTCTTGAACAGCAAAAGTGACGATTTGATTGAATGACAGAATAGAATCTAGAAAAGTAAAACAAGTTGTTTTGGTTCAGAAAAGTCCGTCCAAACCCTTAGAAAAAACGGCTTTTTCTATACCAAAACAACTTGTTTTACTTTGGTGATATTTACTGATACTTTCAGAAAAAGGTGTACCTTTGTTAACAAACAATAGTTCAGACGCTTAGGCCGCCCGTCAGGTACATGTGGATAATCTTTTAGTTAAACTTCCGAAAATCGCTTTGTTATCTCTGCTTTTCTTCGTACTTTTGCACCCGAATTCTGTTAGCCCCCTAAGTTAGGGGGCTGTGGGGCTAGACAAGGCTCCTGACAATATAATAAAGTATTAATGATTTAATGGTGCTAATGAACGCTGGTTCAGACCCCCAACCCCCTAACTTAGGGGGCTTAGAAGAAATGAGAAAACTGACAATCGCAGCCGTGGCCTTGATGCTCACCGTTGCTCTGGTGAGTGCCACGAAGAATGATGACAAGGTAATGACTAAGGAAGACGGTGCCTACGTGGTGAACACCACCGAGCTGGGCAAGAAGGTGGACGGTTATGCCGGTCCCACCCCGGTGAAGGTGTACATCCGCAAAGGCAAGGTGGAGAAGATTGAACTGCTTCCTAACCAAGAGACCCCGAAATACTGGAACGCCGTTAAGAAACAGATGCAGAACGCCTGGGACGGCATGAAGGTAGAGGAGGCCCTGAAGGCTCAGGTGGACGGCCGCACCGGCGCCACCTTCAGTAGCGATGCGCTCCGTGAGAACGTGAAGCTGGCTTTGGAGTACTACCAGAAGAACAAATAACCATCAACTCTTAATTCTCAACTCTCAACCCTCAACTCTCAACGATAAAATGGTAAAGATTCTGAGTGTAGACGACGAACTGGACCTTGAGTTGCTGCTCACCCAATATTTCCGTCGCAAGATACGCAAGGGCGAATATGAATTTGTCTTTGCCCACAACGGTCTGGAGGCGTTGACGATGATGCTGCGCCATCCTGACATCGAGATAGTACTTTCCGATATCAACATGCCCGAGATGGACGGCCTGACGCTGCTGGCACGCATCAACGAGATGCGCAACCCAGCCCTGCGCGTCATCATGGTCTCTGCCTACGGCGACATGGGCAACATCCGCCAGGCAATGAATAATGGGGCCTTCGACTTCGCTACGAAGCCCATCGACCTCGACGACCTGAGTGTCACCATCGAGAAAGCCATCAAGCAGATAGAGTACATCCGACAGACGCAGCGCGAGCACGCACAGTTGGAAGACCTCAAGGGCGACCTCGCCGTGGCCGGTGAGATACAGCAGGCCATACTGCCACGGGTGTTTCCGCCGTTCCCGGAGAACATCGACGTGATGGACCTTGCTGCGCTGATGACTCCAGCGAAGGACGTGGGCGGTGACTTTTACGACTTCTTCCGCATCGACCCGGAGCACATCGGAGTCGTCATGGCCGACGTGAGCGGCAAGGGTATTCCCGCTGCCATCTTCATGGCCGTCAGCCGAACACTTATACGCGCCATCGGTACACAGGGCCTCACTCCTGAGGAGTGTATTAACAAGGCCAACGAATTACTGTGCATGGAGTCGGCAAACAACATGTTCGTCACCGTCTTCTATGGTATATATAATGTGAAGACTGGAGAACTCCGCTATTGCAACGGAGGCCACAACGCCCCCTGCATCATCCACTCCGACGGACGCACGGAACTGATGAAGGTGGAGCCGAACTTCATTGTCGGAGCACTCGGCGGAATGACCTATAAGGGCGAAAAAACGACCCTGGAGAAGGGCGAGACGCTACTCCTCTACACCGATGGTGTCACCGAAGCCGTGAATCCCTCTATGGAAGAGTATGGGGAGCAGAGGATGATTGACACGCTCTCCACACAGACAGCTCATACTTGTCGAGAAACCATAGACGGACTTCTGCAGAACGTACGCGACTTTGCCGGAGAGGCCGAGCAGAGCGACGACATCACCATTCTAGCCCTGAAACGATTAGGGTAACGTCCCTTTCACTTCCCCTTCACTCCCCTTAGACAATGGCTTTGATAAAATCCTATAAAGGCATGTCGCCGCGCTGGGGCCGCGACTGCTATTTCAGTGAGAACGCAACGATTGTGGGCGATGTCACCATGGGCGATAACTGCTCCGTGTGGTTCAACGCCGTAGTACGTGGCGACGTGGCTCCCATCACTATTGGCGACCGTACCAACGTGCAGGATGGTTCCTGTGTTCACGTGACTCACGACACTGGCCCCACCCATATCGGCTCTGACGTGACCATTGGCCATAACGTCACTGTTCACGCTTGTACTATCCATGACGGTGCACTCATAGGCATGGGCGCCACCCTGCTCGACGGATGCGAAATCGGAGAAGGTGCCATCGTGGCTGCCGGGGCACTTGTGCTCCAGAACACGAAAGTCGGCGCCCACGAAATCTGGGGTGGCGTACCGGCAAAGTACATCAAGCCCACACGTCCCGGACAGACTGACAACGCCGCACACTATGTGGAGTATGCCAAGGAATACATGAAACAATAAACAATAACCAATAAACAATAACCGTGAAACCATCATGGTGAAGATTACAAAAGAAGCTGCCCTTGAATATCACAAGAGTGGTCGTCCCGGAAAGATTGAGGTGAAGCCCACGAAGGCTTATCGTACACAAACCGATTTAAGTTTGGCCTACTCGCCCGGCGTGGCCTATCCCTGTCTGGAGATTCAGCAGAATCCCGACGATGCCTACCAATACACCGACAAGGGTAACCTCGTGGCCGTCATTAGTAACGGCACCGCCGTGCTCGGACTTGGTGACATCGGTGCTGAGGCTGGCAAGCCAGTCATGGAGGGTAAGGGACTCCTCTTTAAGATTTACGGCGGCATCGACGTGTTCGACATCGAGGTCAATGAGAAAGACCCGGAGAAGTTCTGTGAGGCTGTGGAGCGTATCGCTCCTACCTTCGGCGGCATCAACCTTGAGGACATCAAGGCCCCAGAGTGTTTCTATATTGAGGACAGGCTGAAGCGGACGCTCGACATCCCCGTGATGCACGACGACCAGCATGGCACGGCCATCATCTCGGCTGCCGGACTGAAGAACGCCCTGGAGGTCATCGGCAAGGACATCGCTCAGGTGCAGATAGTGGTTAACGGCGCAGGTGCCGCTGCTATCTCCTGTACGAAGCTCTACATGGCCATCGGTGCCCAGAAGGAGAACATCGTGATGCTCGACTCCAAGGGTGTCATCTCCGCCGACCGACAGGACCTCAACGAGCAGAAGCGTTTCTTCGCCACCTCGCGCCGTGACATCCGCACGCTGGAGGAGGCCGTGAAGGGTGCCGACGTTTTCGTTGGCCTCTCCAAGGGTAACGTGCTCACCAAGGACATGGTGCGCTCGATGGCTCCCAACCCCGTCATCTTCGCCCTGGCCAACCCTGTGCCCGAGATTTCGTATGAGGATGCTATGGATGCCCGTCCCGACGTGCTGATGTCGACAGGCCGCACCGACTATCCCAATCAGATTAATAATGTCATCGGATTCCCGTATATATTCAGAGGTGCCCTCGACGTCCATGCCCGGGCCATCAACGAGGAGATGAAGCTCGCCGCTGTTTACGCCATCGCCGACCTGGCCAAGCAGCCCGTGCCCGACGTGGTGAACGATGTCTACAAGGTGAACAACCTGAAGTTCGGCCGCGATTATTTCATCCCGAAACCCGTTGACCCACGCCTCATCTCAGAGGTGAGCGCCGCCGTGGCCAAGGCCGCTATCGACAGCGGTGTGGCTCGCAAGACCATCACCGATTGGGATGCCTACAAGAAGTCGCTCTCGCTGCTGCTCGGTCAGGAGACGAAACTCACGCAGAAACTCTACGACACCGCCCGTAAGCACCCGCAGCGCGTGGTCTTTGCCGAGGCTGTCCACCCGACGATGCTCCGTGCCGCCGTACAGGCCCGCTCCGAGGGCATCTGTTACCCCATCTTGCTGGGCAACGACGAGGTCATCATGAAGATGGCCAAGGAACTCGACCTCTCACTTGAGGGCATTGAGATAGTGAACCTTCGTCATCCCTCTGAACAGGAGCGCCGCGAACGCTATGCTCGCATACTCGCAGAGAAACGGCAACGCGACGGCTACACCTTCCAGGAGGCCAACGACAAGATGTTCGAGCGCAACTACTTCGGTATGATGATGGTGGAGACGGGCGAGGCCGATGCCTATATCACAGGTCTCTACACCAAGTATTCCAATACCGTCAAGGTTGTCAAGGAGGTTATCGGCATACGTCCGGAGTTCAAGCATTTCGGTGCCATGCACATCATCAACTCGCCACGCGGCACCATCTATATTGCCGACACACTGGTGAACGAGAATCCCGACACCGATACCCTCGTGGACATTGCCAAACTGGCATCGACCGCCGTGCGTTTCTTCAACGAGAAACCTGTCATCTCCATGATTTCCCACTCCAACTTCGGATCCTCGCAGAGCGATGGTGCGCTGAAGGTTCGCCGTGCCGTTGAGGAGATGCACCGCCTCTACCCCGACATTGCCATTGATGGCGAGATGCAGATAGGCTTCGCCCTCGACCGCGAGTTGCGCGACCAGCAGTATCCCTTCTCCCGCCTCTTCGGCAAGGATGTGAACACGCTGGTATTCCCTAACCTCACCTCCGCACGTTCCTCCTACAAGATGCTCCAAGTGCTCGGCACCGATGCCGAAATCATCGGCCCCATACAGATGGGACTGAATAAGGCTATCCACTTCGTCGACTTTGCTGCCTCCGTCCGCGATGTCGTCAACATCGTCGCCGTCGCCACTATCGATGCCTACGTCGCAAAGCTAGTGCGCAGCTTATAGGCAACAGCAGAAAACGCTGCACCGCTTCCACGAATTATAATAATAGTTGAAAAATCCAGCCGAAAGTTTTGCGCTTTCGGCTTTTTTGTGTAAATTTGCAGATGTAAAACGAGACAGAGATATGGCAGACAAGACATTCATCAAGCTATTCGACGAGAAACAGGTGCGCTACGTGTGGGACGAGGAGGAACAGAAGTACTACTTCTCCATCGTTGACGTGGTGCAGGTATTAACCGAGCAACCGGACTACCAGAAAGCCCGCAAGTACTGGAACAAGCTAAAGCAGCGCCTCATTGAGGAGGGATTTGAACCGGTGACAAATTGTCACCAGTTGAAAATGCGTGCTGCCGACGGCAAGATGCGCCTTACCGATGTCGCTGACACCAAGCAGCTTCTGCGCATCATCCAGAGCATCCCTTCGAAGAAGGCGGAGCCGCTGAAGCAGTGGCTTGCCGACGTGGGAGCCACGCGCATCGACCAGATGCAGGACCCGGAACTCTCCATCGAGCAGGCCGTGCGCGACTACCGCCGCCTGGGTTACAGCGATGCATGGATCAACCAGCGCATCCGCTCCATCGAGGTACGCAAGGAGCTGACCGACGAATGGCGACGTGGAGGCATGGAGGAGGGCGTGCAGTTCGCCTCGCTCACCGATATCCTTACCAAGGCCTGGAGCGGTCGCACCACCCGCGAGTACAAGAGTCTGAAAGGCCTACGCAAGGAGAGCCTGCGCGACAACATGACTAATGTCGAACTGGCCCTCAACACCCTGGCCGAGGCCTCTGCCACCGAACTGAGTAAGCAACGCAGTCCGCAGGGCTTCAACGAGAACGCCCAAGTGGCCCATGAGGGCGGCAACGTGGCCAAGGTGGCACGCCAACAGTTAGAGCAGTCGCTCGGCCGCTCGGTCGTCACCGCACAGAAGGCCTCTGATTACATTAGGCCCATAGAGCAGGCCGACGCCAAGGAGTTGCCGTTCAGCGACGACGCCGGAGAATGAGCTATGCGGCAGTATGCCAATCACAGATTCTTCTTTGGGTAAAGGGCGTTCCACCATGATGGATCGTCCTTTAGCCATTTCTGGAACCAGGCCATCTGAGTGGCAAGCCATTTTTCGCGTTTTTTGTAGTCGAGAATGTGGTGATTCTCGCCTTGCACCTCTACGAGTGCCACTTCACGGCCCAGCAGCTTCAGGGCGGTGAACATCTGGAGACTCTCTATGAGCGGCACGTTGGTGTCGGCATTACCGTGGAGGAGCAGCAGCGGTGTGTGAATCTTGTCGGCGTTGAAGAGCGGACTCTGGTCGACGTAGAGCTGGCGGTGGCTCCAAGGGTAGCTGTTGGCCATCGATACCTCGCTGTAGTTGTAGCCCCAGTAGCCCTCACCCCAGTAGCTGGTGTGGTTGGAGATGCCGGCGTGGCTGACGGCGCAGGCAAAGATGTCGGTGACGGTCTGCAGGTACTGTGTCATGAAGCCGCCGTAGCTGGCACCCATGCAGCCTATCTTGTCGCGGTTGATGAAGGGCTTCTCGTCGCACAGTTTTTTCACACCCTCGATGATGTCGCCGGCGGGAGAACCGCCGCGCACAGTGCCGTCGGCAGCGGGGGCACCGCCGGCGGTGTTCACGTGGCGCGAGGCCCACTCCTGGCCGAAGCCCGTGGCTCCGCTGGGCTGGAGGATATAGGCCACGTAGCCTAAGGAGTTCCACATCTGTGGTGCGTAGGGCGACTCGAAATAGCGGCTCGTCGGTGAGCAGCCACCATAATAATAGACTATCATGGGGTACTTCTTCGCGGGGTCGAAGTCCTTGGGCAGGTAGAGGCGGCCATAGACGGTGTCGCCATGGCTGTTGGTATAGTTCCAGTCCTGACAGGTGCCAACCTCGGCATCGCCGAGGGCATCACGACCGTCGAACAACTTGAAACAAGACTTAGACCACGGCTGACTGGAAACGTAGGCCGAAGCCGGCTCCATGGTGTTATAGGAAAGCCAAGCAAGGGTAGTGGCTTTGCTGGCCATGTCGAAGCGGTAAATATAGTCGCCATTGGAGGGCAACTGCGCTATCTTGCCCGTCTTGGGGTTCAGCTGGTAGAGACGTACATAGTCCCGGTCTTCGGCAGAGAAATAGATGTTACCATCGGCATCCGACCAGTCCATCCGCTCCACGCTGGGGTCGAAGTCCTTGGTCAGTGGCGTAACGTTTTTGTTAGCCAGGTCGAGGAGGAACAGCTCGTTCTCCGTCATGCTCGGCGTCACGTTGGCGGGCAGCTGGCAACCGATGCGGTTGAAAACCTCGGGTGTGCCCTTGACGAGCAACTGACTGCCGTCGGGCGAAAACTCAGCACCACCGAGGAAGCCCTCACAGCACAGCACGGTGTCGGTCTTGAGCGTCTGTGCGTCCATGATGTAAATATCCATCACCTCTGTGGGACGTTTCTCCAGTCGTGAGTAGCTGATGCCGACAAGCAGTTTCTTGCCGTCTTGTGAGATGTCCATGAGCCACTGGCTGCGTGGACTGAAAGTGATGCGCTGGCTCACGCCCGTCTTCACGTCGTGGCGCACGAGATAGGAGCGCTTGCGCCAGTTGGGCTGGCGGTCGTCCATCTCCAACACCTCGAAGACATCGGCATCTTCTTTCGACCCTTCGTCTTCCACATTAATTATAATATAGTCCTCCGTGGGGCTGACGGTATATCCACCGTCGGGCATACCGCTGGCCCATAGCATGCGATTGCCTGTGGCAGGGTCTACCTTGTAGAGTGTGCGCACGCCCTGCTCCTTCTCTTCTTCTAACCATGCCGTGGAAGCGGGCATCCAGCGTACCGATTTTGTCAGGTGGCGCACCAGCTGCCAAGAACTGTTTTTATGTTGATAAGCCATCAGCTCATAGTCCCAGCGGCTGTTGCCGCCACGCTCTGTGGTCTGATAACTAGTCACCAGATAGTTGCCGTCGGCAGAAAGACTCACTCCCCGCACGCGCCGGCCGTCAGTGAGGTCGTGTACCATGTAGGGATGCTTCTTGCTCAGTGTGTAGTCAATAGTGGGCAACGCTTCCAAGCGTTGTGTATCGGTATCGCAACGCTCGGAAGCGTTGCCTACTATCGTCACGCTGATGCTGTCTGAGTCAGACGGCTCGGCCAGGTATTTGATGGCGATGGTGTGGTGCTCGGGAGCCAGCTTCAGGTCGGGCGAAGCCTCCTCACCGTCGATAAATAGCTTGTGGTTCTTGGGACCTTTCACATTCAGCTTGGCCTCCAGGAATGAAGTGTTATTCATGTAGAACGACAGTACGCCCACCGAACGGCTGTCCTTCAGTGACGGCAGTGGTGCACCGCCCGGACATGTCGCCGTGGCCTCAACGTCATGGGTTACGGCTGCAAGCAGCGACTGCGGGTCAAAGGCCTTGCCCTTGACGTCCACCGTGTCGAAAGCCATCGGCGTGGTCACGGCAAAAGGTCCCGCCAGATTGAACTCTTTCACCTCAGTTTTTGGGGCAACGCTTTCTTGCGTTGCGTCTTTCTGCTGTGCACTGGCTCCCATTGTCAGGGCCATCAGTATCACCAAGGAAATGTTTCTCTTCATAGTCTTGTATTTTATTGCGGATTAATGTCTGCCACGATGTACTCCGACTGCGTGCCGATGCGGAACTTGCCGCCCCAGATGCCTATGCCCGAGGAAATGTAATAGCGGGTCTGTCCGCGCTGCCAGGGGCCGAAGGAACATTCGTAGACACGGTCGGTAATCCATGAGATGGGCCACACCTGCCCACGGTGGGTATGGCCGCTCAGCTGGAAGTCGATGCCAGCCTGTTCGGCCTCCTCCAGGTGGTAGGGCTGGTGGTCGAGGAGGATGGTGAAGTGGGAGGTGGGAGCGGTGCCCGCCTTGCTCATGATATCTTTCAGGGTTTTGCGCTGCGGGTTCATGCGGTCGTCGCGGCCGATGATAAGTAGGTCACGCTTCCCAGCGTGACAGTCTGCTCCCTGGAGTCTGACGGGGAAGATGCCACGCTCGGAGGCGTGGCCTACTAGGGCGCAGCTGTCGCGCAGCAGGTGTATGCCCGCGTCATGGTAGAACTGAAAAGCACGCGGCCCGCCGGAGAAGTACTCGTGATTGCCCAGACAGGCGTAGACGGGAGCTTCGAGACGGTGGAACTCCTCAGCCATGCGTTCCTCCAGGAGCGGACGCATGCTCATGTCGATGATGTCACCTGCGATGAGCACCACGTCGGGCTTCTCAGCGTTGATGAGGTCTATCCATCGGGCCAGCTCATGGCGTGGGTTGTGGTAGCCTAGGTGCAGGTCGCTGAGCATGACCAGCCGCAGGGGATGAGACAGCGGTTTCGTGGTAGTAAGTTGCAACTCCTCGCGCACCTTGTGGCGATAGTTCACGTTGCCCAGCAGGAAGACGGCGAACAGGCCCACGATGAGTACGACCGTGGTATAGAAATTATGGTGTAGCCACGTGCCGGGCACCAGTCGCACGAGCCTTCCCAGGTCGAGCATCAGGAAGATGATGACCAGATAGAGCATGACGAAGAGACTGGAATTGCCCACGTCGTAGCACAGACGCGCCAGCCACAACGGCAGTCGGTCGATGAAACGGCTGAGGTTGAGGAATAGGAGCAGGAACGCCCCGACGCCCAGACACAATAAGACTGCACGCCAGAGACGGGGCAGTGGTATCAGCGTCCACAGATGCCAGCCACAATAGGCCAGACCCAGTATCGGCAACAGAAGGAAGAATATCATCCACATATTGCCGCAAAGGTACGAAGAATCTGCCTACAGACAAAGGCAAGAAAGCGATTTTAACTAATTACGGTCTTTTTTTTGCATCTGTAAATCAAAAAAAGGTACATCTTTTTGCTGTTTCGCGATTTCTTCGTATCTTTGCACGCACAATATCAATACCGTCTTCATGAAAAAGACAGGCGTGGCGATAGCCTTAGCGGTGGCATTGGTGCTAAGCTTGGCGGGCACCGTGTCTCTTGGTGTGCTCTATCATCGTGAGGTGGAGCGCAACGAGAAGTTGGAGTCACAGATGGTGGATCTTGTCGAGAAGGAGAACGAGGCAGCAGTGATGCAGAGCATCAACGCACAGATGGAAGAGATAGCCGACCAGGAGCGCCGTGTGAGCGACCGACAGCGTGAGGAGGCCATCGAACAGCGCAAACTTGCCGAAGAGGAGCGACAGAACGCTGAAAGGCAGCAGCGGGAGGCCGAGGAGCAGCGCCAGAACGCCATCGCCGCCGAACAGATGGCCTTGGATGCATCGGGCGTGGCACAGCGGCAGCGCACCATCGCCGAGGAGCAGCGCACACAGGCGGAGCAGTCAAAGCGCATGGCCGACACGCTGAGCTACACCGTCATGGCCAGGAATCTGGGCTCGCTGGCCATGACGCAGAATACTACAGGAAACCACCAGCTGGCCGACCTCCTGGCATACGCCGCATACACGTTCACCCAGCGCTATGGAGGCGATATCTATAACCCCGCTATCTACCAAGCCCTCTCCATGACCAGTGCCAGCATGAAGAAGTGGAACGTGGGGAAGGGTGCCGTGATGAAGATGTGGGGGCTGCCCAATTCCAAAACTTTTGCCACCGTCAGCACCTACGGTGAGATAACATTCCACACCAAGACCAAGGACGGAAACCTGAATACGGAGAACATCTTCCGCAACAGCCAATATGACTTTCGCGACCTTGTAATAGACAAAAAGGGCACGCTCTACGCCCTGAGCCATACCGGCCACTTGGTCTATGGCAAACGTGGAGACCTGCGCATAATGATGATAGAAGGGGCACAGAAACCCTTCCGTCTGTTCATCCACACGGACGGCGAACTCCTCGTGGTGGCGCAGCAGAGCATACACTTGCTGGAGATAGCAACCATGAGCCAGGTGCGACGACTACCCCTACATTTTACGACTACCGTGGCCGGCGAGGATGACCACCAGCTGCTACTATTCGACAAGCAGGGACATGCCTACACCGTCGACAACAAGGCCACGAAGTTAACGCCTAAGAAACTGCCCTTCGACGCGCAGCCGATAACGTCGTACACCTATAGCTGGAGAAACGGATACGAGGCCTTCGGCACCAAGGAGGGTGTCATCATCATCATCGACGACCGCGGCAACGTGCACCGCCTCATAGGCCACGGCAGCCGCGTGACGAGAGTGAAGTTCGATGGCAACCGGCTCTACTCCACCAGCTACGACGGTACCGTGCGCTTCTGGCCCTTCACACAGCAGAGAATCGAACCCGTGACCGTCATCAATACAAACCAATGGATAGTGAGCTTCGCCTTTGATGAAACCATGCGCTACATCTGGACTGCCGACCAGAACGGTAATCTCACCGAGACACTGATCGACCCGTACATCATGGCTGAGAAGACACACGATGACTTGAAGCGTGAGTTCACACCCGAGGAGTGGGACTACTACGTGGGCAAGGAGATTCCCTATAGGAAATTGAGAGTTGAGAATTGAGAGTTGAGAGTTGATGAACATGATTCGCTCGATGAGGAACATATACCAGAACGCAATTCTACGTCGGCTACTGCTGTGCGCAGCAATTGTCAATTGTCAATTGTCAACTGTCAATTTGTTCGCCCAGGGCATTCCCTTCTTCCATAACTTCCCAGCCACGGAGTACAAGGCCCACAACAAGAACTTCGACATCGTGGCCGCCGCCGACGGTACGGTCTACGTGGCCAACTTCGAGGGTCTGCTCTACTACGACCAGGCAACGTGGCGCATTATCCACACGCCTGGCATCACCCGTGTGACATCGCTCTTCCTCGACTCACAAGGCACCCTCTGGACAGGAGGCTACAACTACATTGGCTTCCTCGCCACCGATGACAAAGGCATCCTTTACCTGAAATCCATCGGTGGAAAGCACAAGGTGAACGGCGAGGTGCTGCAGATCTGGGAAGCGGGCAGTGACATCCGCGCTCTTGTCAGCGACGGTAGCGAATACATCGTCACCGACAGCACGCTGACGCTCACCACCAGGAAACCGTTGACCGAAAGGCTGGATATGGACACTAACCTGAACGCATACATCAATCAGGAGGTGGAACTAGGGAGACAGATTAAAGCCATCGCCACCAACGGTGAAGGTGTCATCATCACCAACAAGGAAGGCACAGAATTGTTACGCGTGAGTGAGGACAATGGGCTCTGCTCCGACAATGTGTCCAAGCTGGCATACAACGGGAACGGATTGCTTTGGGGAGCCACGGACAACGGCATCTTCGCCATGGCCATCCCATCGGTCTACACACACTTCACTGCCAAGGAAGGACTGCGCGGAGAGGTGCGCAGCATAGAGACACTGGGCGACGACACCTACGTAGGTACACAGAGCGGACTCTTCCGGCTGCAGGGCAACCGTTTCATATCGGTAAAAGAGATAACACTGGCCTGCTGGCAGCTGAAGCGGCAAGGAGACCGTCTGCTGGCTGCCACCATCGACGGGCTTTATGCCATCCATCCAGACAGGAAGGTGGACATCCTCACCACGGCCGGAACGTTCTCCGTGCTGCCCCTTGACGATGGCTCATTCCTCACGGGCGAAATAGACGGCGTATACCTGAAACGTAAAGGAGGCGCACGGAAGAAGTTATGGGACATAGAGAAGGTGGTGACCCTCGTGAAGGACAACCAAGGAACACTGTGGATGCAAAACCTCTACGGAGGAGTCTGGACAGCCCCTCAACCCTCAACTCTCAACTCTCAACTCTCATCTCTCAACTCTCAACTCTCAACGCTCAACGCTTATAAGCCCGACGAGAACGAGATACACACACTCGTGAGCTACAAAGGGAAGGTGATGCCCATTGCTGCCAACGACACCAAGCCGTTCCCCTTCCCGCTCTTCTCCTACGCCGACGACGAAGGACTGCTCTGGCTTACCGATAACAAGGCTCACCGGCTCTATGCCATGCAAGACAGCGCGCAAGATGAGAGGATGTCGCAGCTGGTCTATCCACTGATGGACTACTCCGTGTGTGCCATGATGCGCCGTGGGAATCAGTTGTGGATGGGTGGCGACAAGGGACTCTGCATCGTCGACGACAGGCATGAAGACCCTTGCTTCACCATGAAGCCCAGGCTCCGGCTGCGCTCAGTAAGACTCCACGGCGACAGCATCATCTGGGGAGGCTACGGTCCACAGCCAGAAGAGCTGCCCACACTGGCCAGCAACGAACACCACATCGTGTTCGACTACTCCATAGACAACCCGTCGATGCTGCTCGCCACGCAATACCACACCCGTATGAACGGAGGAAACTGGAGTGCATGGGAGACCCTGACCTTCGAGGAATACAGTAACCTCGCCTATGGCGACTTCCACTTCGAGGTACAGGCACGCGATGCCTACGGACGGCTGTCAGACATCGTGGACATCTACTTCCGCATCACACCACCTCTGCACATGCGCTGGTACATGCAACTGCTTTATATCCTTCTGATTGCGGCCCTGATCTACGCCTTCATGCGCTACAGACTCTACCGCCTGGAGAAGGACAAGCACCGTCTGGAGACCGTGGTTCAGGAACGGACGGCAGACCTCATCGAGGCACAGCACGAGCTGGTGCGCCAGGAGAAGATGGCCACCGTGGGTAAGCTCACCCAGGGACTCATAGACCGAATACTCAACCCGCTGAACTATATCAACAACTTCTCCAAGCTCTCAGAAAGCCTTGTCAATGATATCAAGGCCAACATTGAGGACGAGAAGGAAAACATCACCCCCGATAACTACGACGATACCATGGAGGTGCTCAACATGCTGCGCGGCAACCTGCAGAAGGTAGGTGAGCACGGGGCCAACACCGCACGGGTGCTCAAGGCCATGGAGGAAATGCTCAAGGACCGCACGGGCGGACAGGTGAACATGAACCTCAACGACTTGCTCCGCCACAACGAGAAGATGCTGCACAAATACTACGAGAAGGAAATTGCAGAGCACAACATCAGCACCTCATTCTCACTGCCCGCAGACGACATCCACATAAAAGGCAACGGCGAACTGTTGAGCATGACCATCATGGGCATGCTGCGAAACGCCATCTATGCCGTGTTGAAGAAAGACCTCAGAACCCAGGCCTCAGACCTCAGACCTCAGACTTCGGACATTAGACTTCAGACATCAGACATCAGACATCAGACTTCGGACATTAGACCTCAGACTTCAGACCTCAGACCTCAGACTTCAGACATCAGACCTTACCAACCGGAGGTGAGACTCGAACTGAAGACCAGCAAAGGGAAAGCCATCATTACCATCCACGACAACGGCATAGGCATAGAAGCCTCCATCATCGACCGCATCTTCGACCCATTCTTCACCACTAAGACAACGGGTGAGGCATCGGGCGTAGGACTCTACATCAGCCGCGAGATAGCCCAGAACCACGGTGGCGACATCACCGTCACCTCCGTGAAAGGAGAATACACCGAGTTTACCATTACACTACCAATTAAGGGGAGTGAAAGGGAAGTGAAAGAGGAGTGAAAGGGAAGTGAAAGGGACAATAGTTCAAGCAGCCACAAAAAGTAACGTCCCTTTCACTCCCCCATCACTCCCCTTTCACTCCCCTTTCACTCCATAAACAAAAAGAAATTATGGAACAGCAAGTAGAATCCCTCCAGCAGCGCCTCCGCCAACAGGAGAAGCTCGCCTCACTGGGCATGCTCAGTGCCGGCATTGCCCACGAGATACAAAACCCGCTGAACTTCGTCATCAACTTCAGCAAGATGTCGTCGAAGTTGCTCACCGACCTCACCGACATTGTGACCGACAACGAGGATGCCCTGCCCAATGACGACCGCGAGGAGCTGGACGACATCGTCGCCGACCTCAAGGAGAACATGGCCCGCATCGTGGAGCACGGCGAGAGGGCTATCAGCATCATCCAGGGAATACTCCTCGTATCACGTGGCAAGGACAACGAGTTCCTGCCAACGGACGTGGCACGGGTGGTGAAAGAGTATGTCTGGCTCTCCTACCACGCCATGCGCGCCAACTACAAAGACTTCAACATCAGCATCGGCGAGGACTACGCGCAGGGACTGCCACAAGTGATGGCCATACCGCAGGACTTGAGCCGTGCCGTGCTCAACCTGATGAACAACGCCTGCTACACCGTCTGGAAAAAACAGCAACATGCCGATCCCGACTACCAGCCCCGCATCGACATCAAGGTCGCCATGGACTCCAACTCTCAACCCTGTATTTCCATCACCATTGCCGACAACGGCGAGGGCATGACCCCCGAAGTGAAGGAACGGCTCTTCGAAAACTTCTTCACCACGAAACCCATCGGTGAAGGCACCGGCCTAGGCATGGCCATCACCCGCGATATCATCGAGAACAAGCACGGAGGCCACCTCTCCTTCGAGACTGAGGAAGGCAAAGGTACTACCTTTACCCTCACCATCCCCATCAAGAAAGTGTAGCTCCATATCGTTTACAGTTCTATTCGGTTTTTGTTATTGTAACCCAAACATCTACTGGCTCACCAGTTGCCTTGTACAGTCGGCGTCTCAGATTGTCGCCTGTTTGTTCAGCTGTGGTGACATAGAACGTTCTTCCTACCCATTCGTCATATCCGGGATTGGTCAGCACAACAATCTGCATGTACTCCTGGCCGCTGAAGGTCTTGAAGTTGCCTGTAGCGGTGGCGGTGCCGCCCGTACTATAGGGTGAGCCTCCATTTTCAGCACCATACGATGTGAAGCTGTAGGTTTTCAGCTCAAACGTCTTGATGTCGACCCACAATGATGTGGCAGCCTTATTAGCATCGTACAGCTGCAGTCTGCCAGTGCCTTCGGGATTGACGTAGAATTTCTTTCCAACATATTCACCGTACTTGCCGTTGGTCAGGATAACCACTTCGGCATACTTCTCATTATTGATAGTCTCAGTAGCACCCGTGGTTTGTGCAAGGCCTGAAGACCAGGCTGTACCATCACTTGCTGCATTGTATGACGTGAAGCTGTAGGTCTTGACGGAGTTGTTCTTTCCGATGACCACCTCGGTATCGCCCGTCACGTCGGCAGCATTACCGCCACCAAAGACATTGCCACGAATGTCGATACCCTCGGCTTTCGCTAACTCGTAGCTTGTCCAACCTTCATCCGTGGGATCCGTGCCTTCGCTGTCCGCAATAGGCTTCGTCACCAGACTGATGACCTCGCCCGTCAGCGTACCAATATACACATGTGGTGTGCCGATAACATCGGCAGCATTGCCACCACCAAAGACGTTGTAGATGGCACCGATGGCATCCTTATCGTGAGCAGGAACATACACCGTATGCGGGGTTCCATTCTTGTCTATCTCCTTAGAATAGCGCTTCTTTCCAGTAATATTAGGATCGTCCTCAAGCACAAACCCTCTGTTTGTGAACATCTGTTCAGATGTTTGGTGACTGTACTTTCCTTTCACCACATTGATGTTCACCTCTGGGCTTCCCACCATCGTGGCCGTAACACCATAGCCGCCGCCGTAGATGTTGCCGATGCTGGTAAACGACTTGACATTCACCACAGGGTCGCGCACGGGCGTTGGATTGGCACCATCTTCACCAGCCTTTAGCGGTTTGTTGTTCGCGCCATAGCCATAGACCGAGTAGGCCGCATTGCAGCCGCCGCCATACAGCTCGCCGATGATGATGGGGTTACAGCCCGTCTCCTCGATGTTCACGGTGATGGAGCCTCGGATGGCACCACCAGCATCATTGCCACCAAACACCTGGTCGTAGGTGCCGTTGGTGATGTTGAGCACCACGTCGCCGTTCACGTCAGCATTCGAAGCACCGCCGTATGCCTTATCCAAACCGCTGATACAGCCAATCTCCAGTATGGCGTCACCATCCTGCGGGGCATTATTGCCACCGCCGTAGGCCTCGCCGACAGTGAAGTTACATCCACGATCTTCTAATGTGGTACGAGACTCCACACGCACGTTGCCTCGGCTGTTGGAGCCGCCATACACCTCATGCACGGTACCGCCGTAGATGGTGGCATGGCTCTTGCCGATGCCATAGCCGTAGTTTGCCTCACGGCTGTTCCTGGTAGAGGCATCTGGGTCAGTGTTATTAACCGCCAGTATTGGGTCAGAATCAGTGCCAGCACCAGTACCTAAGTGCGTATAGTTCTTTAAGCCCACGTTGGCACCTGGGTTATCATACCATTTACCATCCAACTCGTAGTCGTCATAGCCGTTACCGCCGCCGAACACCTGGCCAATCTCATAGGTGCCATTGACTGTAACCTCCGTAGCCGGCACAGAAGCAGCGTTACCACCGCCATATACTGTCTTGATACTGGTCTGGTCACAACCATCTATGATGACGCGCACAACTGCGGTGTCGGCCACAGCCTTATAGTCGGGGATGAAGGCAGCAAGGTTGCCACCGCCATAGACCGCCTCAACATTGTACTTGGTATTGCTCTTTGACTCGTCTTTCTCATGGCCTGTATAGTCTGCAGTCTTATAGATATGCACCGTGACGGCACTCTGCGGACTACCGTTCAGGTTGTTGCAGCCGAAGATCTTGCCCTTCACCACGCAGTTGTCTGTGGCAGTCGTCTCATTCAGTTTCACTAACACGTCGCCATAGACCTTGGCAGGAATGGCAGACTGGGCTTCAACAGGCTCGACTTTCCAATCTAATATGCTCTTGCCGTATGCTGGATCACCTTCGTGTGCGACTTCAATTTCCGCTTGAGTATATTTAACACCATCAACACCTTCCCTGTCTAACTGTCCTAAGCCGCCGCCATAGACACTGCCCTCCACCGTGCCATCTTTCAGGTTAACGTTGGTCTTGTATATGGCATAGTACGTGGTATTTTGTTGTACCTTAGCATCTAAGGCTGTGATTAACTTATCAGGCGACTTTTCTGAATAATAACCCGTTGCAGGTGACCCGACTATCAGGTTGGGAAGCTCAACGTAAGTCAGCCGTTCATCTTTATCTACATCCCACATGGCGGTGTTAGAATCTGCCAATGAACCACCGCCATAGACGTCTTTGTGAACAGTGCCGCCAGCCATGTTGACATCCACACCACCTAAGGTAACACCTCTCTCGCCGCCGCCATAGACAGAACCAAAGACCTCAGAATTATCGTCGATGGTCACATGCGTATTGCTGGTCAAAGCCAGAGTCCTAAGAAAATCAAGGTAATCTTTCTCTGTTTCATAATACACCCAAATAAAGGGTGAGCTATCATCATTATTATAGGAACTCCATGAACTATATGATGATTCATTTGCACGGAGCTGCAAACTCTTGGACCTATTTGGGTCATTTGGATCATTATTATAAGTAGGCGTAACACCCTTGCAGGCACCAAATACGTGATGGGTTTTACCACTTAATCCGATTTTGGCATCGTTTTGGATCTTGACGGTACAGGTTCCACCGTTTAGCGGTTCTTTCGGTAGCCCATTAGGTACAGTAAATCTACCCACTGAAGCTATCTCGCCGCCACCATAGACGCTACCTTCAATTTGAGCTTTTCCCTGAACGACAACATCACTATTACCACGCACTAAAGCAGAATAGCCATGTGTTGCTAAACCAGCTCCGGCACCAAAGACGCTGCCCCTGATTAAAAGATTATCGGTTACAGACGGATCTCCTATCGTCACCTTTGAATCATCTTCCACACGGCCTACCTCACCGCCACCATAGACGTTACCTTTCACCGTGCCCTTGCTGACGATGACATCAGTGGCATACACAATGGCTTTCTCACACCACCATGTGTCAGCCATACCTCGACCCGCTCCGAACACATTGCCATGTTTGGTTGCATCTGCAAGATTATCAATACCTATCGTGCCACCAGAGATGGCGACCGTACAAATGCCAGTGTTCTTGTTTGTGTCAGTGATTAGGTTATTGTTATGTCTATTGTTGTTGCCAGTATCCAGATTATTACCATTGCTATCGCTGTTTTTCCATACATAATCGTGTGAGTCTGCAGGCTTGTAAATGGTACCCACATCACCCATGTTACCGCCGCCATAGACGTTGCCCTCAACAGCGCCGCCACTGACAGCGAGCTTGGTGTTCCATCTCACACGTCCGGCTTCTGCAAAAGATTCAAGGCCGCGACCACCGCCAAAGGCGTCACCCTCAACGGTGCCACCCTGAATCTTCACATCAGTACTGCGATAAACAAAGCCACTTTCGCTGCCGCCGAAGACGGAACCCTTGACGGTGCCTCCGCCGATGGTCACATCGGTTGCGGCAGAGATGGCCAAGGTTTCAATAAACTGAAGGTAAGCACTCCTACTACCAAAATGCTCCCATGTGTTATTACCAATCATACGTTTGGGCTGATGCTCATCAATGTTATACGTTTTACCTGCATTTTCAGAAATCGCATCAAACTGTTCTTTGGTTAGATAATCATAATTCCTTGGCTCAACACCCTGACCAGCACCATAGACGTGGCCTGTCAAAGCGTCGTTTACTGTGCCGATGGTAGCACTGCCTTGAATAATGACAGTACTTGTACCACCAGCTTTCAAGCCATACGGCATACCAGAAGGCAAGTCGGCAGGTGCGTCCGTAGGATTACCCTCACTTATCTTGACTTTATACCTGCCCACTGAAGCCAACTCACCGCCGCCATAGACGTTTTTCCACACCTGGGCACTACCCTGAACGGTGACAGAACTGTGGCCACGCACTAGTGCTGAGTAGCCATGAGTATCTAATCCGGCACCGGCACCGAACACACTACCTTTGACAATAGGTGTACCTGTTCCTCCATCGGCTCCTATCGTCACCGCTGTATTCCTTTCCACACGAGCAATCTCGCCACCGCCATAGACGTTACCATTCACGGTGCCTGCAGTAATTTCGACAGTTGTTCCACCATCTAACAGCGTATATGTTATATTATCGCCGGAGCCAGTAGTAGTTACGCCTTGCTCAACGACTCCCACCATGGCTTTGTCACACGTGAAATTATGACTTGAACCCTTACCACCGCCAAAGACATTGTGTCCCACGGTACCACCAGACATTGTTACAGACGTGTTGTCATGTACGTCGCCGGTCTCGCCGCCACCATAGACACTGCCCTTGATGTCTGCGGAACCGCTGATGGTAACACCCGTGTTCTTAACCAGAGCACAGTCGATTTGGTTAGTAGTCGCATCACCTCGGGCTGCACCAAAGACATTTCCGTTATCGTTGCCGTCGACGCCGACCGTACCGCCACTGATGTTAATCGTTGTCAAGCCACCACTGGGGGGGATAGTCGTAACACCTTCGGTCGTGGTGATTTTACCCACCGAACCCATAGCACCGGCGCCATAAACATTGCGCACCACACGACCGCCAGTGATATTGACCGTAGAATTGCCATAGACAATACCGGCCAGCGAGTTGTACGTGTCACCTTCGCCATCATTGTATGTATGACCCGTAGGGATACTGCCTGAATAATACATATCCGTACCGCAACCGCCACCATAGACATTGCCACGGTAGGGATAGGCAGCACCTGAGTATGCCGTGCCATTAGAGACAACCGTATACCCCGGATCAGTACTATCGTCAATACCTATAGTACCGCCATTGATGGTGACTACGGTGTTATTGAAGACGTGTCCGTTCTCTCCACTGCCATAGACAGTGCCTTTGATGGAGGGTCCCGACTCAGCAACGTAGCCTTGCTGGCCAGGCGTTCCTGTGGCTGCCGTGCCTATGTTGACATACGTGTTGTAGACCCAGGCCGTGTGGTCGTCGCGTTTACCAGGTTGATTGATGTCACCTCGCGACGAGCCGAATACCATACCGTTATCCTTGCCGTCGTAGCCGATGGTTCCGCCGGTGATGGTGACCGTGGCAACACCAGAGTTGGAGTGATTTTCATTAAGCCCAGAAATACCAATAACCTTTTGGGTTCCAGTTTGAGCATCAGTACCCGTTTGGTAAGTAAAATCACCCACCGAACCATAAGCACCGCCACCATATACATTATGGTAGATATTAGGCTCGCCGCTTACCGAACCAGCACTGATGGTCACGTTGGTATTACCGTATACATGGCCACTACGCACAGTATTGTTATGACCACTACCACCACCATAGACATGACCCATCTTGGCACCGCCAAAGTAAGTCGACCCTACTTTTTCTTTACCACTCTTGCCACCACTGATTATCACGTGTGTATCTCCAGTAAAACCAGTAGTCAGTGTCTCGTCCAGGGTTTTTGACTCGCCCACAGCAGCCATCTCACCGCCGCCATAAACACAGGCCCACACCCTTCCAGCTGTCATGTTGACCTTTGTTCCAGCCTTTACGCGTCCAGCAATATACTTGGGGTAAGAATCTGGTTTACCCCCAGTGTGCGTGATTTTTTCCTTAAGGCTACCATAGCCGCCGCCAAAGACACTACCGAAAGTGTACTGTGTGACATTGCTACCGTCTTTTACTTCAGTACCGATGACAGTGTTGCTGCCCTGAATGGTGATTTCGCTGCCCAAATTAACATTGTCGGTGGTATGGTATCCTACCACCTGCCCCAGCTCGCCGCCGCCATAGACACAACTCATGATGGTGCCGCCGGTGATGGTCAGCTTAGTACTCTTGGCACAGCCTAACTGCCACCAGTTTACATCGCTGATGGGTGTCGAGCCGTCCTGTTTATAGAAATTACCCATGCCGCCTGCAAAGACGTTACCACCCTTAGTGTGAGTAAGCCGCCCGGTGGTAGTGTCAAACTCCGTCTTGGGGATTTTGTGGTATTCCTTCCAGGTATCCCAATACTTGTTGACATCATCCCATTTGCTAATGTCACGGTCTTCTGCAGGAATATTAGCTGCTGCCATATTGGTTGCGTTAGGAATAATGTATTCACGGTTATTGCCAATCGTGCCACCACTGATAGTGATGTCGATGTGACCGCGACCAAGTCCGACAGCTCCCTCTTTGTAGTAGTTGGTGTTTTGTCCATTGTCATCCGTATCGTCATCCTGCATAACACCATAATTTGCGGTATTAGTAGCCTCAAAGAGTCCATAGCCCACGGAGCCTAATCGTCCGCCGCCATAGATGGAGCCGAGTATGTTACCGCCCTTGATTTCCATCTTGACGCTGCCAGCCACGTTACCCGCTGTATAGGCATCGCCGGAGAAGCCACGACCACCGCCGAACACGTTACCATCTACATAAGAGGTTCCCCATGTGCCAATCGTCGGGCCGGTCACTGTCGTGGAGGCCTGAGCACCCTCACCGGTCGTCGTCTGTTGGCCAATGGTCACCTTAACATCGCGCAGCACGTGACCATCCTCACCACCACCGAAGACGGAGCCGTAGATGGTGCCACCCGTGATATTCACCTCAACGTCTCCCACATTGGTACTCTTATTGAAGAACACACGCTGGTCGCCCTTACCGGCTCCAAAGAGGTAGCAGGTGACGGGGTGAGCCCCAATCTGCTTCAGCGTGCGGGGCACACCGAGGGTGCCACCAGACATCGTAATGGTACACTTGCCTCCAGACAGAACTTTTGTAGTCGGCTTGCCATCGTCGTCCAACTTATACTTTCCCACGTCAGTCATCTCATTACCGCCATAGACGCTGGTCAGGATATGACCGCCCGTGATTTCCACCGTTGTGTTGCCATACACAGCGCCTGCATCCTCAAACCATCTTCCTGGTTTATAAGGATAGTAGCCAGAGCCGCCTCCGAATACGCTGCCGAAGAAAGTGTGACCGTCATCACCCGTCGGGCGACCACCTTCAGCCGACTTCGTGTTTTCGTTGTCATAGTATCCGCTGGCATTGGCATTCGGGTCATAAGGGGCATATCTGTCTGCTGCATTTGCCGCCTGACCATACGGCCAGCTGGCACATTCAGGCAGAGAAGAAGTATAATATCCACCTGTAGAAACCAAAGATTCCAATTCTGTGTCCGTACCCGCAGTATAGTCAGGATCACTATCAGCGAATAAACGGCCATCTGACCACTCTTTAGCCGTATAGCGACGGTTGACACTACGCTTGGCACTCAGGTATGTGCCATCATCTGCCATCTGCACATATCCGTTACCAATCTGGCCACCCGATATCACTACACGTGTATCCTGCTGTACATAGCCATTCTCGCTGCCGCCATAGACAGAACCCTTGATGAAGGGATTTCCACTGATAGTCACTACTGTCTGAGTAGCCAACGCCAAGGACTTGATAAACTCAACGTAGGTAGCGTCCAGTTCATTATTAGAATCATAAGCAGGGTATCTTGTCGGAGCATCATCCCATGATTTACCGTCCCAGTCACCTCCTTCATCCAAATGCTGTGTACCATTCATGTGGAAAGGTTCTGCGTCAGCATTTTCGTATGGCAGGACTCCCTTACCAGCGCCAAAGACGTGGCCTGCATCTGAGGGACCGCCCGTTTTTGTCATTTCCATATCGTTGGGGCCAATTTCGGCGTTACCCAGGATGTTGACATAGCAATATCCACTGTTGGGGTGAACATTGTCTGGTGCCAATGCCACCGGCAGTCCATCTTCGACTCTATATTTGCCTACCGAAGCTATCTCGCCACCGCCATAGACGCTGCTGCTTACCTTGGCATCGGCCTGAACGGTGACAGTACTATTACCACGCACCAGAGCAGAGTAGCCGTGTGTATTGGTGCCCTTACCGGCACCGAACACGTTACCCTTGATAACGGGCGCGCTTGTTTTTCCATCGGGTATATCATTGTCATCGAGCCCTATCTTTACCGCTGTGTTATGTTCCACTCGGCCAACCTCGCCACCGCCATAGACATTGCCTCTCACAAATCCGTTACCGATGTTGACATGCGTTCCAACATTTCCATTTACCATGGCCTTTGCACACAAGAATGCTTCTCCTGCTGTTCCTACAGTCGTTTTGGCTTCACCCATGCCGCCGCCGAAGACATTACCTCTGATATAAGCACCCAGGACATTTTCCTCACTCAATTCATAGTCGGCGACACCAATAACACTCACAGAGTTGATTTTTGTATGCAGTGTCACCGTCGATTCCGTACCGATATTCACCGTAGGATTACCTTCAATGTTGGCAGCATTGCCACCACCATAGACATCGCCAATGATTCCCAGATTATTGGGGTTTTCTGAAGCATTGAGGCTCAACGCTGACATGACGCTAGGAACGTTTTCGTGATGGTACCCCTGAATCATATTGATATTCACAACAGGGTTGCCATAGATTGTAGCACCTGTACCATAGCCGCCTCCAAACACCTTGTCGATGCGGGTGCAAGAAGTGATGTTCAGCTCGGGAGCTGCGTAAGGAGTAGCTATTCTTCCCGTTGCAGCTATATGATACCCTTCATCGCCTTCATGAAGACTGGTCATCGCTTCCGTAATTGGTAAGTAAGTCTCTCCATCTGTTCCAAGATAATAGCCATACTGAGAATACAATGCCTGATTACCGCCGAGATAAAGCTCGTCGATGATAATGGGGTCACAAGTGCTCGTTTCCTCGATGTTCAGCTTGATATGCCCCCTAATCACACCGCCTGCGTTGTTGCCACCGAACACCTTGCCGAAGCTTCCACTGGTGATGGTCAGCTCCACGTTGCCGTTCACGTTGGCATCGTCAGCACCGGCGAAAAGCAAGGGAACCCTACTGGTCTTACAGCCCATAATAACAACCAGGTCACCTTCGACATCAGCATTCTTACCAGCAGCCACAACCTTACCTACATCCAACACACAATCACCACCTTCGCCAAGATCAATGGTCACATTACCAGTAATAGTACCTTTCTTGTTACTTCCACCGTATGCCTCGTGGATCAGGCCACCCGTCAGTAGCGTATTGGCATTGCCATTAACATTGGCACCTGGGTTGTTTTCCCAAGAGGTCCCATTATCAAGGGTGTACTGGTCCCTACCATTACCGCCGCCGAATACAGACTCTATCTGATAGGCACCCTTCACCAAGACATCCGTCTCAGGAACAGCTGCGGCATTGCCGCCGCCATAGACACTCTCAACACTGACTTCGCAGGTCTCGATGATAACATTCGTCTTCTTGCCAGATGCAGTATAGTTGGCCAGGTTACCGCCACCATAGACAGCAGCAACATCATAAATATGGGGTTCTGCTACGGTTTCGACTTTTCCAGTAGTGGCATTGCGCGTAATAGCAGTTCTCGCAATATTGTCAAAACGTGTAACAGTTTTCCAGACATCCACCTTCACGTTGCCCTGCGGCGAGCCGTTCAGATTGTTACAGCCGAACACGCGACCACTCTTCACAATGTCTTTACCATCGTATTCTGTTATATTGAATTGAGTCGCATCAGTAAGCCCGGCATCGCCCAGCTGTACCGTGATTTCACCATAGACTTTGGCCTCGACGGCATCAACGCCTGTGACTGCAGGAGTCTTAATTGTTTCAATCGTCACAAAGCCTACATCACCTGAACTTAGATTATGTTCGGTATTATAAGCATTTGCCTCTTCTTGAGTGTAATAAACAGCATTGGCTGCTGCCACGCCAATACGTCCCAGTCCACCGCCGTAGGCATCGCCCTTGACTGTGCCGCTGAGGAGGTTGACTGTAGTATTATATAGAGCAAAGTAATCGGTTGTTGCGTCTGCTGTAGCATCAGCATCTGTGATTTCTGTATATGTATAATTACCCTCTGTTCCTGTCCTTGTGTAAAGACCTGTAGTCGAAGCACCGGGAACGAGCTGGTAATAATCGATTCCGCTAAGAGCTGTGTCATTCTCACCTGTAGCCGTGTATGTATAAGGTTCGGAATCTCCCGACCTGGTATATAGCCCCGCGACAGATCCACCAACAGCCACCTCTGTCTTTATATATGATGGTCTGGAGATTGACGTTTCTTGATGATAAGGATACGAAGAAACCAATGCACCATTTTCCCAGTTGGCAGTATTCGTATCAGCCAGCGCGCCGCCACCATAGACATCAGTAGTAACAGTGCCACCAAGAATGTCGACCACCACCTTGCCCAAGGTAATACCCATCTCGCCACCGCCAAAGACTGAGCCATTGACAGTAGCATTTTCACTGATAGTCACGTATGGATTGCTGGTCAAGGCCAGCGTCCTGAGGAACCCAAGGTAGTCATTCTCGGCAGTATATTTTTTCCAAACATATCTATGGTCTTCTTTTCCATTCTCATCATAATATTCCCAAGATGAGCCACGGTTTTCATAGGTCTGCATACTTTTGGATTCACCACTCACAAAAGCTGGTGTGACACCCTTGCAGGCGCCATAGACATTTGTTTCAATTTCTGCATCATCTTGAATTGTAACGGTACAGATTCCACCACTTTTGGGTGATGTCGGTAATCCACCAACGACTTCGAATCTACCTACTGAGGCTGACTTGCCACCGCCATAGACGCTGCCGCCAACCTTGGACTTGCCCTGAACGGTGACAAGCGAGTTGCCACGCACCAGCGCTGAATAGCCATGCGTGTCTAAGCCTGCACCGGCACCAAACACATCGCCTTTGATGTCGGGTTCGTCTGTACCATTCTCTGTTCCAATAATCACTTTCGCGTCATCTTCCACACGGCCTACCTCACCGCCACCATAGACAGTGCCATAAACCACAGTGCCACTGTTTTTTATGGTGACATTCGAGGCGTAGGCCATAGCCTTCTCACAATAGTAAGAGTCACCCTTACCCTTGCCGGCTCCGAACACATTGCCATGCTCGTCAGGTTTCGAAGTGTTCTCAAGACCTATCGTACCACCGGTGATTTCAACCTTGCAAATGCCGGTGTTATTGTTGGTGCCAGAGATAGTGTTATTGTGAGGGTCGTTGAAGCTATTGCTGCCATCGTTCTTTTTCCACTTATAATTGTAATCGGTGGTGTTCTTTACGATATTACCTACGTCACCCAAGCTTCCGCCGCCATAGACGTTGCCCTTAACAATGCCACCATCAATTTTGAGGTTGGTGTTTATACGCACTCGTCCGGCTTCTGCAAAAGAAGCAAGACCTTTTCCACCGCCAAAGACATCTTGGTTAACAGTGCCTTTCTCGATATTTACTTCGGTGCTATAATACACAAAGCCGCTTTCGCTGCCGCCATAGACAGTGCCCTTGACGGTTGGAGCATCTGAAGATGCGGTGATGGTACCTACCGTCTGCCCCACTTCTGGCTCCCCTCTTTTTCCGCCGATGACGACATCGGTCGCGGAGGCGCGACCCAGCGTCTCAACGTACTGAAGGTAATCAGCCTCAGTAGCAAAATATTCCCAGACATAACTGTAGTCTACATTTCCGTCCTCATCTTCATAATAATCCCAAGAGTCATGGTTGTTATCATTGTGACCATCGCCATCGGTCTTTGTCACCATACGCTTGGACCTGTTTACATCACCTATCTCATTGTTATATATGGGCGTGACTCCCTGACCGGCACCAAAGACATCGCCGGAATCGGCTATGTCATCCTTTCCGATGACGGCCTCGTCTTGAATGTTAACGGTACATTTTCCGCCGGCTTTCAAGAAGCACGGCATTCCTATACGTATATGATATTGGTCTGCGAGTGCTTGCGTAGTGGCAACTTCGTATCTGCCCACCGAAGCTTTCTCGCCACCACCATGAACGTTTTGCCATACCTCGGCCTTGCCCTGGATGGTGACAGTAACGTTACCGCGTACCAGTGCCGAGTAACCATGGGTCTCTACGCCCTGGCCAGCACCGAACACGTGGCCTTTGACGATGGGCGTTAGAGTCGAATTCCCTGCTTCTCCTATCGTCACTATGGTATTTCTTTCCACGCGGCCCACTTCACCGCCGCCATAGACGTCGCCTTCCACCGTGCCGTTGGTGATGGTGACCGTCGTTCCGCCCTCTTTCAGAATGTATGGGTCTGCTGTTGTGCCAGTGCCAGTCACGCCATCGTTATTTATGCCCACCATGGCTTTGTCGCATGTGAAATTGTCGGCCTTACCCTTGCCGCCACCGAACACATTGCCAGCGACCGTGCCGGTGCTCATGATCACTGCGGCATCGCCCTCCACGGGAGCCAGGTTGCCGCCGCCATATACGGAGCCGCCGATTCTGACTCCTCCGCCCTCGGCCATCACCAGAGCACTACCTGTAGCCAGGACTATGAAAAGCATACAAAGGCGAAGCATCCCCGCCGTCATCGTCTTTCTCATTATCTTGTTGTCAATATTCTGTGTCATATTGTTAAATTGTATTTGGTTTCCAAAGATTGTCATTCCTTCGTCGTCACATCCCCCATACCATTATTGTCCGGCCTTGGTATGTCATCGGGCGGTGCCAGATGCGCTCGTCCCACGTCAGCTGGCCGTCGCGGTTGAATATGATGAGGTGTCCCTCGTCCACGCTGCCCACAGTGTCCATATACTCGGCAGTCTGCTCCAACCCCTTCTCTATGAGGGCATCCAAACCATCCTTCTTGCGTTTGATTTTCAATTCCAGAACGATACGCTGGGTTGGAGTGCTGGAGAAATGGTCGTTTGGTTGTTTAGACAGTGGCTTGCGGATGAGCAGGTCGGTGCGTTTGCGCCCCAGCCCATACTCTCGGTCTATATAGCCGCCACCGTTCACTATCCTCTGCAGGAAAGCCTGTAGCAGCAGCTGCGGTCCGGCCTCGGCATAGTCGAAGCGGCCAATCCAGGCGTCGCTGTTCTCGCGGAAGAACTGCTGGAAGGCCAGCAAAAGCTTCTCCACGTCGATGCTGCCGTCCTCGCGCTGAAACCACTGCGGTTGCTGCAATAGTTGTTGCTGCGTGCTGGCTGTGAGTTCGCGCGGAATTATCTCACGGTAGATGGCGTTGCTTATCCGCAATGGTTTACCCATTTCCTTGACAACCAGCCCCATGTCCTTCACATACTGTATGTCGTCATCCGACATCTTGCTCTCGTCGGGTTCTTCACTGTTGGACAGTATCGGTTCAATGACCCGCTTCACACGCGGCTCCCTGAGCTTGTCGATAAGGATGTCAATGTGGGTGTCGCGGCGGTAGATGATGTTCTCTATGGCCCGCTCGATCATGTCGGGCGTGATGACTACCGAGCGGTTGCGGTTCTCGCGAAGCTCCCATGTCACCTCATAGCCCACGGCATTCACCAACCAAGGCTGTCCCTCGGTGGCCAGCCAGAGCATGGGGAAACAAGCCTCGTCGAACCTCTGCCCGGTCTCCTCGGTGTGCTGCATATAGAGGGTATGAATCTCCTCAGGAGTAAAATTGCCCAAGCGGAGCGACTTGCTCTTGATGTTGAAGGCCGAACCTCCGGTGACAATGTCCTTGCCAGAAGTTTGTATGCGATAGTCGCGCACATCGCGCACGCCGCAAAGAATGATGCTGTTGGGAAAAGCTTGTGGACGGCTCTCGTAGCCAGTACGAATCTGCCTCAAAACGGAAACGAGCGAGTCACCCACCAAAGCGTCTATCTCATCGATGATAAGCACCAGGGGCTTGGGCAGGGCCTGACTGAGGCGTTGAAGGAATACGGTAAGCATGGAGTCACTCTTCAGTGAACGGGTAGTCTCACGAACCTGAAGGGGCAAGTCCGACTGTAATATCATCCGGAATCGTTCGGCAATCGTGTCACAGGTAGACCCCACTACCTCTTCCACTTTGTCGCGCGAGCCTTGGCCTCCCTCTACATTGGCATAGACGGCAATGTAGTCATCCTGTTTGTTCAGCAAGTCACGCAGGGCCAGCATGCACGAGGTCTTGCCTGTCTGACGGGGGGCATGCAGCACGAAATATTTTCGCTGACGGATAAGCATCAGCACGTCATCAAGGTCGAACCGGCTCAGCGGGTCGATGGTATAGTGAATATCGGGCTGCTGCGGCCCGGCAGTATTAAAGAATCGCTCCATGTCGTTAAATCATCTTTGCCATTCACGCGCATACGCGCATAAATCGTTGCAAAAATACTACATTTTCACGAACCACCAAAATAAATTAACACAAAATAAGGCAGAAACAGGCCTTTTCTTCCTGCCCCTGCCTCTGATTGACGGCTTCGGTTCCTTATATTGTCACTTCAAAAATACGCTTTCCTTTGTTCTCTATCCACTGCGGCTCCGTCTCCTTCTGTTTTTTGGAGAAGTCGAAGGTGACGAGATAGCCCTCGGCCTTGCCGCGGGCCGTGAGATATGAGGCTAATTGGTCACGTCCCCGCTCCTCGTACTTTTCGCCCCGCCATATCTTCAGCTCGATGATGTATTCCTCGCTGCCGTAAGTCACCACCAGATCCATGCGGCGGTTTTCGCGTGTCTGCGGCTCCACATAGTAGAACCCCGTACCGTTGATGATGGGTTTCAGGAACGTGAGGAACAGCAGACGCCCTTCCCTTTCAAGGAACGGCACGCTGCTCTCGCGGTATTCCTCATGCATCAGTTCGGCAAAACGTGTGACGACCAGCTCCATGTCGAGCCGCCCGTCGCGCACGTAGTTCACCTGTATGCGCAGCTTTCCAAGGTCGTTGATGGTCTGCTCGGCAATGAAATAGTTGTTGAGCACCTCCTCAAAGATGATATTGTGGATGCGCACCTTCCGCCTTGCGTCATATCTGATGAAGCTGAACATCGTGGCGAAGTCCATCACGGGGTTGTTCACGTCGTAGGTCACCTCCTCGCCGTTGACGGAGATGGCAAAGATGAACTGCTTCAGCTCCGGGTAGTCCTCCAGGTTCTTCGTCAGGCTGGTGAAGAGGGTGTTCTTCTCCAGGATGGTCTGCTTCGTGGCCGTCTGCACTCCCACGATAGTCCAGTCCTTGTCCAGCTCTTCGTCAATCACCTTGCAGAGCTTGCTCACGAGGAATGGGTAGCCCGTGGTGTATTTGTATATCTCCTCGCTCACTGCGCGTATGTCCATACCCGTGTGCTCGTCAGCCTCATAGTCGGCAAGCATCTGGGCAATCTCCTCCGGGTGGAAGGTCATATCGACCTTGAAGTCAGCCGCGATATTCCAAGGCGAATTGTACTTCTTCTCAGCATCCGGACGAATCTTCCGTTTAATGTTCTTGATGTCATAGACACCGGCGAGGACAACGCTGAGGAAAGTGGAGTCAAGACCGAGTTTGTCGCGTTCAAGATATTTTTTACGCAACATCCCGATGAAGCCAATGAACGTGTCGTTGTCGCTGCTCTTGTCCACCTCGTCAATCAGCAGCACCACGGGCTTGGCGTATGACTGGCAGAATTTTGTGATGGTTTGGCTCAGGGCATCAAAGTCCTTGATGCTCTCGTCTTGCCAGATGGCTTTCGCATCATCGCCTCTGCGAGACACCTCCTCAAGCATCAGCCTGACGAACGATTTCACGAATGTCTCCTGCCCCTTGAACGACTCGTCACCGATGCCCTCGAAACTGGTGTCTATTACGAGGTACTTGTCCGACAGACGGCGACGGATGGTATGAAGCGTCGTCGTCTTTCCGTACTGCCGCGCGCGGTTGATGGTGAAATACTTACCCCTGTCTATCAGGGCCTCCACGGCTTTAAACCGCTCCTCACTCTTCACCATATAGTGCCACTGCGGGTTGCAACTACCAGTGATGTTAAATTCTTTCCTCATTGCCAATTCCCTATCTTCAATGTTCAATCTTCAATTTTCAATGTTCAATCTTCAATCCTCAATCTTCAATCCTCAATCTTCAATTTTCAATGTTCAATCTTCAATTTTCAATGTTCAATCTTCAATTTTCTTCTCGTTATGGGTTCTCGGAGGGCGTTTCTCTGATGTTCACCTCCGTGCTGCCTTCCACGTCACCTCGGTCGCCGCCGCCGAAAACATTGCCGAATACATGGGTGTTGCCCTCCAAGTTGACGATGACTTTGTTGGCTGCACCGGTGACATAGCTTTCCTCACCACCGCCGAATACATGGCCTTTAGTGGTGTCGCCCTCGGTGCCAATCACGCTGTTGCCTTTGATGGTGAGGATCACGTTGCCCGCCACAGAGCCGAGGTTTGACTTGTTGAGATTTTCAGGGGTTGAGAGAGTGTGATTATTCTTGTCGATACTGACGAGACTGTTTGCAGCGCCTTGTGTCCAAGTATAGGTTGTCGGTTTATAGGTGGCATTGTCTAAATATTTCACTCCAGTACGATAAGTACCAAGATCCTGATAGTAATATGGTTCCACTTCAAAACCTATAGCATCAACTATGACATCAGGCAGAGTAGCTGAGAAACCTGCGCCAAAAACATTGCCTCCCACCGTACAGCCATCAAGAATAGAAGTTACATTTCCACTTACCTTACCAAGACTGCCACCACCATAGAAATTACCTGTTATAGTACAGTCTTTCAGCGTGGAGGTTACGCCGTGTGTAGTAGCCAACGAGAATTTTACATAATCTACAAAAATACGTGCTACATTATCGGCGTTGCCCGACATCGGTAGAAACTGGTAGCTGAATTGGGTGGAAACACCTCCATAAGTGGCGTTATATTCCTGCTTGTAGTATCTCCCTAACCAAGCGTTCCAAGAAGCGTCGTTACCAGCACTACTGTCGTTATGTGGAAAGTTTATTATATTGTTGTGATTTCTCGGTGCCTCGCGACTGTATGCGTTTCCGCCATAGCCGGCACCAAAGAATGTATCAAAAATGGTGCTATTGGCCGAAGTGTTTACAGTCTTGCCGCTGTTCATGTCACCAAACTTGGGACCGCCGCAGAACAACTTGATATAACCTCCCTCAATAACCGTAGTGATATTCCCCTCTACAATTTTCCTATTAGCAGCATTGATTCCACCAGCGTAGAATTCGTCAATATCAGCATTCTGTATCTGCCAAGTGACATTACCAGTGTTATCAGCACCATTAGCTTTGCCAATACCCTCCATAGCGGCACCACATACGATACCAAAGCGACCTCCGTTGATATAACATTCAGCATTGTCCTCGTAACTGGTAACATTGGCTGTATAAAGACCTGTAAGGTAAAACTCATCGTAGTCACCACCAGTTACAGACACTGGCGGATGTTTCGACTGTAATGATCTGTCTTGGTGAGTACCACGGTGAAACTCTTTAAACCACGCATTGCCGCCTACATGGAAATATGTAGTTTTATTACCAGCACCGTTATTTTGTCCGCTCACCCATTGCTCCACAACACCACCCTGAACAATATAAGGGGCGGCGGCGCGATCGCTGCGATCATATTCGAACTGTGTGACACGGAAAAGCGATGTGTTGGTTGTCTCAAACCAATATTTGGGCTGCATAATGCCAAAGTTATAAGATCCAGTGCCACCTGTGGATTTCTGTGCCATACCGAGACCCACCAGGTTTAGGAAGTCGTATCTTACTGGATGGAAAACCTTTCGACCGTCGAAGCGGAGCATGAAGGAATAGTCGGGTTCATTGTCGCCATCAAGATCGACAGAAGTGACGGTATAGGGTTTATTGTTAGCCTCGATGTCACCATAATGGTGGAAATTGCCCACCAGCACCACAGCATAGTCATAGACGGTGTTCGACGAACTGGCCCCAAGAACATTAGAGTCAATGGCACCGCCAGTGCCGGTCAGGGCGGTGTAGACTTTCTGCCCATTAAATTGGTTCTCACCACCGTTAGTATATAGTTGCCCACCACCAACGGTGGGGACGTTGGTGGGAGCAGTCATACCTTTGTTATACACTACATCCGCATTGGCATCGGCCAGATAGACAGCTTTTCCCCAGTATGGTTTAATAGTGATTTCCGTAACTCCTTCGGGCACGTCCCAATAGGCACCCTGATTGAATACACGTTTGTTAGTGGTGCTGTAGAGATCCTTGGCTGTACAGTTCCGGTCAGCATAGTTATAAGGGGTGCTGAGTGTGATGGTGGTTTCACCATTTTCTGTAGTTACGGTTGCAGTTGCGTCATCACCCGTAGTTAGTGAGCCTTCTGTGCCTCCAGTTATATTGGTAATCATCCATCCCGTTACCACACGGTTGCCCGTGTAGTTCTTTGTGCCCACATCATTATAATAAGGCAGTTGCACCTTATAATAGTTGAAGTTAAAGTGCTCTGGGTCTTTATCTGTAATGTTCAGCGTCAGCTGTGAGGTTTCGATTTTTGCTTCATCTTCTCCTGTGCCGGGATGATTAAACACCGCTCCGTTGCCCATCTGAATATTCACCGTCAGTGTACCCAACTTGCCTCCCTTGTTGCGTTTTGTTTGCGTGGTGGCATTCTCTGCATCAATGTTCACAACCGAGGGATAATAGCCAGGAGTTTTAAGAATGGGGTATGGTGTGGCAGTGCCGATTTGAGAAGGCTCCAGTGCCCATTTCATCATCTGCTCTTTATTATTATAGCTGCCAGTAGCCCACCAGGCTGCAAGTTCACGGTGACTATTTAGCAGATGGCGGAAGAACTCAAAGCGCTGAAGGAAGCGCGTCTCGGCCATCAGGGCGCAGTGGTAGGTCTGAATATCACGGTTCTTCACGTATGATGCCTCATCGCAGAAATAGTTGTAATTACTTACGCCATTTTCATCACTTCTGTTTGTAATAATCTGTCCGTTATAGATTGGTGCCTTGTTCGTTCCGCCTGTGATGTCACCGTAGAACATGCAGTTCATTACCATGGTCTTGAGGTTGCTGGAAGTGGTGGCAACATTATTATAGCCAACAATGCCCCCCACGTAGCTACCATCAGTAATTTCAGCATAGCTGAAGCAGTTGATGACGCGAGCCTCACCGTCGAGCAGGCCCACAATGCCACCTACGTAATTGCTGCCAGAGACAGTGCTACTGCATGAGGTTATTTCGGTATAACCTTCTTTGTTGGTAGTCACCGAACTGTTAGAAGCCAGCACGCCGCAGTTGTAGATGCGAGTACTGCCTGTAGCTTCATTGCAGATGGCACCTACGTTAGTGCCACCACTGATGCTTACATTGTCGAGGATGACATTCTTGATGACGGCTCCTTCAGCGTAGCCCACAAGCGAATGGCCTACGCCCCTGATAGTGTATAACTGACCGTCGATGGTTCCTTTGAAGGGGTGTTCATCTGTACCGATAACCTTTGTAACATCAAAGCCATCGCATAAAATATAGTCCCCCTCCATGTTGGTGATCTCATCCGAACTGCAAACCAGTCCTCCTGCTGACGAGGCTTTAGGTAGGACAAACAGAGTGGTCTGCGTTCCTTCATCGTCGCCTAAATCGGCAGTAGGTAGCTGGGCGGCGAGGGTGGTGATTGACGTCTCAACATTATGATGGTCGAAGCGGGGCATCAGTCGTATGTTTCCGTTGTCGTCGCTGACAGCCATAAACGTTGAGTTCGTGACATGCAACATCTGATAGCCAGTACCTGTTGTCTTATCCATGTTATAGTAGTCAGATGCAACGAAAGCTTGGCCATACTCCCCCAACGTCACAGTCTTTGCACCCGTATAGGTCGATTGCATTCCACCACCGCCATCGCGTACAGCGTCGGTAGCATTGGTTCTAAAGAGCTTGCCAGAATACTTAACGCTTTCTATCTGCAGGTTATAGGGGTCGAAGCCGTTCTGCCCGTTCGTCTTATCGTATACAGATGCTTCATCAGTATTGGTAAAATAGTCTGACTCTGTTTCATCCTTTGTCTTTTCCTCATAGGTTCCACTATATTTGTAACCCATTTCGGCATCGATATTGAAGTTGGGCTTGACGTACCAAAGCAACTCATCGGCAGCAGTAGAGACATCAGAAACATTGGCCACTGGCTCGGTTGTTATGGTAGAACCGTCGGTGGTCTTGGCGTAGTTCGTTCCCTGCCTGATGAGATATTTAGAATTAGAGGCATCGGTTCCCGCCTGAGTGGCTGCGCCAGTATATCGGCCTCGATAGGTGCCCATCACCTCGTAGGTGACATAGATGTCGGCCAGCGTACCCGTGGACGCCACTTCGGGATAGTTGGCCAATGAGGTGCTTTCACTCTGATGCTGGGCATTCTTCGAGGCAGTTGCATTACCCCGGATTGGCTTGTATTTTTGATAGCCGGACTCCTTGACGAAGTTCGTCCAGAAATGATACATCTTGACCATCGGACTGTCATACTTCTTGAGTGCAGCAGCGTAAGCCGCCTTGTCGGAAGAGCGGTTGGTAATGGGTTTTCGCATCACCTCCCAGCCGTGCTGGTCAAGCAGGATCAGTGCTCCGTCGAGATTGTATTCCTCCAGGTCGAAGTCACCGTTATAGTCGTCTCCCACCTTCGTACCCACACCGATGGTCTGGAACCAGTGTGGGCCATAGGCGAAGGCTTTCTTGGAATTGGTCCATGTCGAACCGTTGGCCCATACATCGTAGGTGTGCCAGCCTATTGCCCCTGCTCCTGTCGTGAGGGCGGCTTCTATCTGGGCGTCTGTTGGAGTTGTGCCGACAGTGTATGTATTGTCTTTGTCGTGGATAAGGTTAGCTGCCGTAGGGTTGGTCTTCCAGTAGTTTTCAAACGAAGTAACTGTATGCCGCACGTCATTAGCGGCATTGCCGTCAAGATCGTCCACAACGTCAGAGGTGACCAAACGGAAGTGTGTACCTGTACCTTTAAGAATCATGTAGTCCGTTGCCACATGACGTGCGTCGTGTGAGCCTGTGGGGTCTGTGTCGTCATTGCCGTCAGACACTTTTGAATTGTTCGAAATGACACCGGTAACCACTTTGTCGTACCCCTGTGGTTTGTAAGTGCGCAGGTAGGAGTAGTGCGTGTCATCGGTGGTACCGTCGGTTCGTGTTTGCAGTGAAGCAATCCTCAGGCGGTAGGGGTCGCCGCCTTCCAGGTACCAGGCCCAGCGGGTACGGGTACTGGCCACCGCATCTGCCGTTGCGTCCAACTTGTCCTGACCATAGACGAAAAGGCCGCCCTCACCGTTGATGTAGGGATAGATGCCCGGTTTTGCTGTAGCCTCAAAACCGTCGCCCGACTCCTGACGGAACGAGGTGCCGCCGGCAAACTTCAGCAGGTATTTCTTACCATCGACGGCACGGTACTCTGAACCGTCAAGGTCGTAAGTACTGCTGGGCTCGTATTTGACATAGATGTCTTTAGGGGCACTGGCGAAATCGGATATCGGGCTTGCTCCAGGTTTCAGCTTATAAGCACCGCCAATTAAATCGAAATCACTTTCTCTATAGAATTGATAGGTCTCTACCAGCGGACTCTGCCACTGCTCCGGCACTTCGAGAGCATCGAAGTCACCGCTCTGCTCAACGACGATGTGTCCACTCATGTCGATGATATGGATGGTGTAGGCATTGGTGGGCTTGACAGTAAACGTCACAGTGACCAACGCACCGGCATAGCCAGTGGGGACATCAAAGGTGTAGTCGGCAGCAGCGTCTGTTTCATCTGAGCCTGTGACGGTGAGCCTGTCTGCAATGGCGGGTGCCCTGCGGCGTGACTGCGCCTGGTTGAGATTTTGCAGTTTCTGCACGATGATATCCGATTTACTAATCAAATAGCCTTCAGCAGGTGTGACGGTGATGGTTACCGTCTGCCCCTCAACGCTCTTAACCACTACTGATCCTCCTTCAGGAGAAGCAGGGTCGATAATGATATCCGTATCACTTAAAGCCCACGTTTCACTTGCTGCACCCATAAAGAGTGCAAGCGCCAAAATGATTGTACGTATAATTCTTCCTGTATTCATATCTCGTTTCATTTTTTTACTATTTTATAACTGTCGATGGTACGACGATCCTCACTTATATTCATGCCTACGGCTACGATGGAGCGGCTATCGGCGGCAAAGCGCACAGCGTAGTCCTTCTTCAGAATCTGTTCGGCGGCCTCATCTGCCGACTTGCCGTATTTTAGTTCTATGATGTATATTGTGTCGGGCATCTTCAGGACGATGTCCATACGCCCGTCGGCAGTCTGGTCTTCTGCCTGCACGTCGGCTCCCACACCCACCAGGGCGGCATAGATGAGCGACTGATATAATTGTTCATTCTGGTTCCTGTCAGTGATACTATATGGGATGCCAGCATACCAGCGGCGTACCACCTCGATAAACTGCTCGATGGAGATTTTTTTGAAGCGAAGGTCGTTGTAGGCATTTGCCAGTGTGTCCTGGCTACCCACGTAGTCCTCCATATAATACTGGTAGAGTGAGTAGGCAAAACCTTCACGCACCTCTTCATTGGGAAATCCCAAGGTGAATTGTTTAGTGAGTGGGTTGTATTCCTTCAGCGTCAGGTAGCCGCTTTGGTACAGCACGGGGATGGGGTCGGTGATGCGCTCGGTGGGGGCATCGAAACGGCGGAGCGGATACTGACAGCCATCTAACTGCTGTATGCTGAGACTGTGCTGACGCATCACGTTGATGAGCATCGTCGGCGTGCCGGTGGAGAACCAGAAATGCTGGATATCGCCCATCGCAAAAGCATTGATGAGGCTCCAGGGACAATAGATGTCGGTCAACTCGTTGGAGAAGTGGTAGCCGTCATAGGTCTGTTTCAGCTTTGCCACCACATCATCGTAGGTGTAGTGCAGGCCCCAGCGGCTGTAAGTCTTGTTCATATTCTCCGTCAGCAGTTCGATGTCGGGCTTCATCTCTGTGAGCAGTTCCTCTTCGGTGATGCCGCAGACAGCCTCGAAGGCAGGGGCGAAGGTCAGCTGTTGCAGGTTGTTCAGCTCGCTAAACACCGACAGCTGCGAGAACTTCGAGATGCCCGTCAGGAATACGAAACGCAGCCGCTGCGCCTGCTCCTTGAGCGGAGAGAACAGCGAGCGTATGCGCTCGCGAAGATCGTCCTGCAGCTCACGGTTATGGATGCTGTCGAGCATCGGTGCGTCGTACTCGTCGATGAGGACAACCACACGTTCACCAGTCTGCTTATAGGCCGCCTTGATGATGTTGGTCAGACGGGCATCGTAGCTGTATTCGTCCTTGATGTCTGTCACTGCCCATCGCTCCTCATGGTCGCTCAGGATGCTGTCGAGGATGGCATGAACACGTTCCTTCTCATAGTATTTTCCACGCGACAGGTCAAGGCGGACGACGGGGTACTGCCGCCATTCCTTCTCCTGGTCGTAGATATATAGTCCCTCGAACAGCTCTTTGCGGCCCTCAAAGTAGCAGCGCAGCGTATCGACCAGCAGCGACTTGCCGAAGCGGCGCGGACGGCTCAGGAAGAAGTAAGTGGCAGGGGTGGAAACCATCTGCCAGACATACTTCGTCTTGTCCACATACACGGACTTCTGTTCGCGTATCCAGTCAAATGTCTGCACGCCCACGGCGTAGCCTCTTCTTTTATATTCTGCCATTGTTCGGTTCTTTCGTTGTAAACATCTTGTGTCAATGCAATAGTTATCTCACAACAATCTTCTGGCCGTTCCTCAGATAGAGACCCTTCTTCATAGGCTTACCGTTGAGGCGTCGACCGTCAAGGGTGTACCAGACTACGGGTAATGGAGAATTGAGAGTTGAGAGTTGAGAATTGTTAAGACCTGTGCTTTCACCCCAGTCAATGAAGAGGCGGGACGGAGCAGGAGTGCTGTCGCTTACTATGACACTCTTGGGAAGATAAATCTTTCCGGCTGCTAGGGTGCCGGCCGCGTTGAGCACGAACTCGCCGTTGTAGAGGATGTATATTTGACCCGCAGTAAAAGTTCGTTCAACATCTGTTCCTGAGGCCACTGCCAGTTTGTTGCCAGTTACATCTGGCGCGGCCCCGCTCGTCGGCTGTGCCATGAATCCGTTGGAGCTGGCAGTGGAAAGCAGTATCACGGGAGCACCTTCAGGGATATAACTCAGTGATGGTGCCGTCACTACATTGCCGCTGACTCCTGTCACGATATGTGCCGTGTAGCCCGTCGGCGTGGCGAAGGCCCCCTCACTGGTGCCAATGACAAAGGAAGAAGTCCATTCGTCGTTGCTACTGTTGGGATGGAAGTCAACGTTCACAAACCTGGCCGTGACCGATCCCGTGTAGTTATTGGCCCCTGTAAAAGTGACAACGTGGTACTTGGGGTTACTGTCATCAGTGGTAAGGGAATAGTCGTATGCAGTGCCTTCTGTTCCTACCGTAAGCGGCGTGCTGTTATGGCTGATGCCTGGAACGGAATATGTGTTGCCGCTTTTCGTAATATCATCAATAGTGATGCCTGTGGCGGGGGTTATTCCGCTGCCGAGGCTCTTGGCAGTAATGGTGAATGTTGCACCGGAAAAACTTATTGAATAATTGCCAGAAGAACAAGCTAATGTTCCTATATTGATGGCGTATGTGCCAACATCATCTCCAGCTACACGCTCCAAAGCGCCTGTAAGATTAGCGCCGATGCTTTCTCCACCAACAAGTCCGGAATATGTATATGTCAGCTCCGGGTCAACATCGCCATATCCCTTTGATTTCGCTTCGGCGGTGATAGTCAGCACAGCCGGGGTGATGGTGAAAGTCGTAGAACCGTAAACGATAAAACCGTCATCTGCGCCGCTATCCGTAATGGTGACTGTCGCTGTTCCAGCATTTTGGTTGTTTGTATAAGTCAGCAGATAGGCTGTTGAGGGAATCGTTGTCGAACTGTATTCAAGGTGGTCTATTGGCTCTTTCTCTGTTCCGTCATAAACGTATGAGAAGCCTGTTTTATATTGAAAAGAGGGCTCGGTAATAATAGTCTGTGTCGCTGTCTCGGAAGCGAGATAGCCGGCATGAGTGGCTATGGCCTTTACCACGGTATTGGAAGTTACGGAGAAAGGATCGCTGTAGGCGGTACTACTTGTGGTGGGAGTGCCGCCGTCGATGGTGTAGCGAACAGTAGCCCCGCTGCCAGAATTAATGGTGACCAGAGAGGTAGAACTGTTGAAGCTGATGGTCGGAGTATCACATTGTGGCACGTCGTATGTTGTAACATCGGAAGATACTGCACCCACATAGGCGATAGCCTTGATGACCGTTGCATCGCCCAAGGAGAAGGCCGTAGAATATTCTGTGCTTGTATTGTCTGGAGTATCGCCGTTGGTGGTGTAATATATAGTAGCACCAGTAGTGGCACAACTCAACGAGATGGTGCCGTCGAAGTTGTTGGTAATGGTCGGTGCTTCAACCGCGACATAATCCGTCTCCACAAAAACCCAGTGCCCTTTGTCAGTGTTCCTATCACTACGCAAATCGAGTTTTTCATTATTTGCAACACTGGAGGGTGCCATACTGTTTGCGTAGTTGCTTACATCGTATTTCGACATCGCTAACTTGGGCATGATGGAATACCAAGAATTTCCCTGGTTATCATAGGAATTCACCACAACAAATTGGAAACGATCCTCATTTCCAGAATCATAATCTGATAATACAAATTTATCATTTTGATTGCTTCCATTAATTGTTGTTGCCGTAAACTTCAAATATTTCTCTGACGATGCATTCACAATATAGTAATATTTGAGGTTGTCAATATTAGGATCGGCTGCCGCTTCTTCGAAATACCAAACCTTTTTCTTGTCATCTGCAGTTGAGATAGTCACATAATTGTCAGCATCGTAGGAAATATTGTAGGTTGAGCTCCTCACATGGTTTATATTGTAGTAGTGTTTATCGCTGCTAGTTGAAACCACGAACGGTAACCCGGATTGTGGCCATTGCACGTTATTTCTTGCCACAAAAAACCATTGGGAGTTTAAATCTCCAACAGGAGTATTATTCCAATTACTCGCTTTAAGCCCATAACCATTGGCAAATTGGAGATTTCCACTTCTTTTGCCCACCCAACCTGTTCCATTTCCTGTGTCGTATTTTGGATAAATCACCCAACTACCTTGTGTGATACCTTCTGGGGTGCCAAATGAGAACTTAAACTTAACGTCGTCAGCAGAGGCATAGGTAGCGACCTGAATAGTGCCGTTATCGCCTGCTTTTCCAGTTTTTTTCAAATACGTTCCTGTTTCCTTATTAATGATGTAATAGTACCCACTTTCACCAGATTCCATGAAATACCACAACGCTCTCATAGTAGGTGCATTGGTGGTGGAAGCATTGTTGTTTTCGTAATTTGGGACAATATGGAAACCTTTGCCGCCAACAGATTCAATCCAATAGAATTTCTCAGAATGGTTAGTAACATCATCATCTGTAGTCACTTCAAAAGGAAGACTTTGTCCCCACATTTCACCAACTCCCAATGTCATCATCAGGAGCAGGAGGAGCATCCGGATTACAAATCCTGATACTTGGTTCTGTCGGATTGCAAATCCAACAGAACGGCTGTGCAAGTGGCGGCAGTTAGTTGTCTGTACGTTCCGTTTCATATCGTGTGTCATATTTATTCGTGTAATTCGTTAAATTCGTGGTTCTTATTATAATTGGTTCAATATGATGTTCTTGTCAAACTCAAGTTTGTCTATGGCGAATAGCTTGCGCCCTAAGTCTTTGAAGGAGGCGCCGCAATGCCACAGGTATTCATCGATGATAAGGAAGCGGTCGTGGAATGGGTGGGTGAACGCCGCAATGTTGACAGGCTGGGTGCTGTGCTCTTGGTTATGAAGCTGCTGTAGCCGAAGCAGGCCTGCATCAATCCGCTCTGTGTAAATGGTTGCATCAACCCCTGTCCCCCTGACATCCAACAAGTCGAAGGTCTTGGCATCGACATAGCTGTCAATAAGAATCACCTCTTTTTTGGCCGTCTTCACGAGATCCTCCACGAACAGGCGGGCGGAGAACACCTGTCCCTGATGGAATACGCCAACCACAGGGGGCAATGAAGTTCGGACAAAGAAATCTATCTTTTTTTCTGTTGCAGACACACGCTGCTCAATAAGAGACAATCGTTCATTCAAAGAATACCCTCGAAGCAGATACTGCTTTAGAACTTGATTAGCCCATGCCCTGAATTGTATGCCTTTTGATGATTTCACCCTATATCCAACAGATAAAATCATGTCCAGATTATAATAATCAACTTGATAAGTCTTCCCGTCACTTGCAGTTGTCGCAAATTTTGCGATAACTGACAAATCTTTCAATTCTTCTCGCAGTGCATTATTGACATGCTTGCCTATTGTCTTGACATCGCGTCCAAATAGTTCGGCCATTTGCAGACGATTCAGCCACACAGTATCATCCTCCAACCTGACTTCGAGGCGTACCGTCTCGTCAGGCTGGTAGAGGATGATTTCACCCTGTTGCTGTTTTATCTCGTTCGTCATTCTGCGTCGTTACTGATATTAGGTGCAAAAATATCACTTTTCACCGTAATGGCCAAATATTTAGCCAAAAATCTGTCCCCACACCCCCGTGGCTCCCACGGTCATCATCAGGAGCAGGATGAACATTCGGATTGCAAATCCTGATACTCGCTGCTGTCGGATTACAAATCCGACAGAACGGCTGCGCAAGTGGCGGCAGTCAGTTGTCTGTATGTTCCGTTTCATATCGTGTGTCATATTTCGTTTAATTCGTTAAATTCGTGGTTTAATATAATTGGTTCAATATGATGTTCTTGTCAAACTCAAGTTTGTCTATGGCGAATAGCTTGCGCCCTAAGTCTTTGAAGGAGGCGCCGCAATGCCACAGGTATTCATCGATGATGAGGAAGCGGTCGTGGAAACGGCTGTTGTATTCCTTCACCTCTATTCTCCGGCCATACTGCTGATGGTTCAGTTGCTGAAGGTGTTGTAGCGACTGTCCAACATTTTCTGTAAAGATGGTGGCGTTGACACCCTGCCCCCGCTTTTCGAGCAAGTCGAAGATGGTGGCATCGATATAGTTATCTATCAGTATAATCTCTTGCTTGGCAGATTTCACGAGTGCTTCCACCAATTTGTATGCATCGAAGATTTGTCCTTCGAACAACACCCCCTCCACTGGCGGTTGGTTTGTTCGCACGAAGAAGTCTATCTTCTCCTGATGGGCATTCAAAGTGTTTTTTATGTCTTGTATTTCCGCTTGTTGAGTATCCATTTTCTGTTCCAACTGACGCATCTGATAATTAATAGAATACCCACGGAGCAAATACTCTTTAAGTACTTGGTTTGCCCAAATGCGGAACTCAATACCTTTTTCTGATTTCACGCGATAGCCAACGGAAATAACCATGTCTAAACTGTAGAATTCGACAGTTCGGTTTACCATACGATTACCCTCTCTCTGAACTATCGCAAATTTTGCGACAGTTGGAACTTTTCGCAGTTCTTCCTGAAGAGCATTGCCAATATGCTTGCCTATCGTCTTAACGTCTCGGCCGAACAGTTCTGCCATTTGCTGACGATTCAGCCATGCGTTTTCATCCGCAAAACGCAACTCCAGCCTGATGGTTTCGTCGGGCTGGTACATCACGATTTCGCCTATGTTCTCTATCTGCTTCATGCTGCCTCCGCGCTCTTTTTTATGCCGCAAAAATTGTTTTCACGCGCATGCGCGCAATATTCTGTGCAAAATTACTGCTTTTTCAAGAAACAGCAAAACTTTTAACACAAAATAAGGCAGGAAAGTGCTTTTCCTGCCTGTTTCCCTGCCTTTTAACGATTTATCTCACCGTTTTGTCCGTTTCATGTGCGTAATATAATTCTATTTGGTTAATTTGCTAATCTGACCACTGTGTCCATATCCTTCCCAATAGCAGAGGAAATGTCCTCCATTGATTTTCCCGCATCTAAAAGCATCTTGATGGTAGTCCGTAACATTGACTCTTGCTCACTGAGCTGAGCTTTCTGCTCACTGAGCTGAGCTTTCTGCTCTGCTATATGCCGGTCTCTTATGAGTATTTCAGTGTCGCGCTTCTCGATGGCACTAAAATATTCTTCCTCAACATTCATCTTATGGCGCATGTCGGCATCGGCAGCTGCCATCGTCAGACGATGAAGAATATGCTCCATGTCGGCATCTCTTTCATAAACACTGTCGTCGATGCTCAAGATGCGGTTGTCATTTATGTCCCGACGAGACTGATCGAAGATACTCAACACCATATCGAGACGATTGTTGATATGACCGTGCAAACGGGGAATCTGGACGATAATACTATCATGCGTCAGACTGTCGACAAAGGAGTTTGGAAGGCCTTTAGTCACGACATTGCCATCATAGTCAAGCGACTGATGGTTGACGTAAAGCACGGGTTCTTCTATGTCGCCAACCTTGTGGCCTAACAGGTATACGGCAACCATTGGCAGTGCGGAGCCGTTGGCCAGCATGTTCTTCGGATTGGAGTAATGAACACCTAAATACTGTCGGAAACGAAGTGTCTCTGTCTCAAGCCAGGTTTTCTGTAGTTCTATCAGAATTAGCTTCTCATTTCCCCCTGCACTGCGGATAGTGGCTCCGAAATCAATGCGGAACACCGACAGGTTTTCGTGAGTGTCGTCACTATATTCGTGTGGCCGCACCTCTACGGCCAGCACCTCCACCTTAAGTAGAGCCGACAGGATGGTGCGGGCGATGCGCTCATCCTCCATCATGTATTTAAACACTATGTCATAAATAGGATTGGCAACCTTCATTTTTTCTTTATTTTAATTTATCCTGCAAAATTACAACTTTTCTCCGAAACGGCCAAATAATTAGGCGAAAAACTGCTCCCACGCCCCCGTGGTTCCTCCGGTAATCATCACCAGGAGCAGGAGCGTGCGCAGCAGATGGCCGTAGCCAGCATGATGCACGCGTGTTGTAAACATAGTGTCTCTCCTCCCGTTATTCCGTCTCATGTCGTCGTGTTTCATATCGTGTGTCATTTTTATTTTTTTAGTATAACTTCAATTGCAGCTATCTCACTTTTAACCTGATTGAGGTTCTCTTTACTTATTGTTGGAACAATGTTAGGATTAATCCATGACATAAAGTCATGGATGATGTCGTACATATCACAAACATAAGTCATGTCAAAAGACTTGTCTTTGAAACAGAGCGGTTCACTGTGGCTAATCCTGTTCCTCAATTTTCTGGTTTGCTGAATCTTCTGGTTTATCTTTTTCCGCCCAACTCCGGTCGGCAGACCATTGAAGATAGTACAGGGAACACCACTTAACAAGGCATAATGGTGGGTTTCAAACAAACTGTTCCAAAAGCCGAAGTTTAACTCGGCGATGACTCTTCCTGCTGTGATATTGCGCCCTTTATCTATCAAGACCTTTTCTGCTCTCTCAACCTCCTTTTTCAGGAAATCATTAACTTTTATTATCCCTGTTTTTTTGCTAATGTGTGTGAGAGATGGAGCCGACATGAAGCCCGTCTTTTGGTTGACCAACCACATCACATCATTATAATGATTAGCCAAGGCATAATGCAGTTGATTCCTCAGGACGACCTCAAAGAAACTGATAAGCGGTTGAAAAGAGCGGGCAAGACGTGCATTGGCGTAAAACATCTCTTGCGCCTTCTTCTTATTCCCTTTAGCAGCTTTTAGATATCGTGAAGTACGGGAATATGAATATATTTTTGCAAATTTATGATAATTCATTTGGTGGTTTCAAATAAAATGTCTACCTTTGCACCCGTAATGCTTGGTAAAGCCTCTGTCTTGACACGTAACCAAGTTTCTGAACACCCGCTGGCTTTCGAGTCTGCGGGTTTTATGTTGTCCTTTCCCCACGCCCCTGTGGCTCCCACGGTCATCATCACTGGGAGCAGGAGCGTGCGCAGCAGATGGCCGCAGCCGGCATGATGCCCGCGTGTTGTAAACATAGTATCTCTCCTCCCGTTATTCCATTTCATGTCGTTGTGTGTCATATCGTGTGTCATATTGATTCATTTAATTCGTTCAATTCGTCGTTCTTGTTATATTTTGCTTATTCATCTTTCAGTTTATTAAGGCCGTCTGATATATCATGCTGTACAAGCTGTCCAGTATTCAACTCCGAAATAAACTCCAAAACAAGGCGGTTAGTCTCGTTGTCTTCAATATCGAGCTGTTGGGATGGGCCGCGCTTGGGATAGATGTCAAGAAGAGCTACAACTGGTATTTTCTTCATTACCAAATAAATCAAACGATAACCGTCTGCCTTGGACAATCGCTGTTTCCTGTTAGGAATTCTCAGTTTGATAACCACTGCGTCATTGTTCATCAGAATCATGTCTCTGTTTTGCCTGATTTGCTCAATGGTAGCATCCTTAAATGCTTGACAAATCTCAGCCTCAACCCCGGCATAGACACCTCGCTTCACTTTCAACAGTGCAGCCAGTCGTTTTCTGAATGACGTGATGCTTACAAACTGTATCATGGTTACTTTGGCAATTTTGAGAAATCAAGACTATTCAGCATGGCCATTGTTGCCTGCAGTTCCTTGTTCTTAGGTGCATCGACCCGGAATGCCTTGATATCGTGGTCTAGTTCTACAAGGTCGGCAATCTGCTGGCGCATTCTGTCATTATACGGCTTCAGTTCCTTGCGGGTAAGACTTTCCTGCCTCAAGTCTCTCAGCGTACTAATGAGAACCTTCAACTCCGGACCAAACATGCGATAGTCTTCCTCAGAGATGGTCGGGAACTCGTCGTGTAGGCGATCGCTCAGTTTGTCTACCTCATTAAGTAGACGTGATAACTCACCCCGCTTCTCCACAAACAGGGGTGATACTATTCTCATTCTACGATCGAAAGACCTCCTTCCGATACGTCCGATATGTCTTGATATTAATTGAGTCTGGCACATAATATTTTAATAATCATCTTGCAAAAATATAACTTTTCATCGAAATGACCAATCAATCAGGCAGAAATCTGCCGGATTGCAAATCCTGATACTCGCTGCTTTCGGATTGCAAATCCGCCAGAACGGCGCAGTAGTGTGCGCAGCAGATGGCCGCAGCCGGCATGATGCCCGCGTGTTGTAAACATAGTATCTCTCCTCTCGTTATTCCGTTTCATATCGTTGTGTTTCATATCGTGTGTCATATATAATTCGTTTAATTCGTCAAATTCGTTGTCTACTTTAAAAGTTTACGCCCTTCATTGCCGTTCAGTATTTGCATCTGCTGTATGGCTATCTGGTTGAGCTTTACCAGTCGCTCACCCTGCGGAACGCCGTCATTGATGAGCACGGCATTGATGTTCTCCATGTTCGAGAGGCATATCAGCTCGTTGATATGTCTGTAATGGCGTATGTGCCGCCATTGCGCCCTGTTGTTGATATAATGCCGATAGCAGCCGTTAATTCTATCCACCGCGTGGGACTCATCGTAAAGGAGTTACTGCCTGCCTGGCTCAAAAGGGGGTCGAATTCGACCCCTTTAAACTGAGGGTTATGCAATTTTTCCCAAAGTCCCAAATACTCCAATGTGTTCTTCTGGCGCATCCAGTTCTTGACTACATCTTTTGGCTCTTCGGCGTTCTTCTGTCTGGCTATGTCTGTGATACAGATATAGTCACTCCCATTAACCTTCATTGTCCTGATGGTAATGTCCTTGACAATTATATCGCTTTTCTTTGCCATGTTGTTTGTCTGCAAATAATAAACATCTTTATGCACTAATCTTGAAACGATTCAGACCTGTCTGACTTTTAATTATGGCGAATTCGCCATAATTAAAACTGGCATTGATGAAATCTCAACCCTTTGCCTTTATCATATCGGTTAGGCAGATGTGGTACCTGCGTGTTGCGAGGCTCCCCCAGTCATCATCAGGAGTAAGAGGAGCGGGCTACGCAGATAGCCGTATGAAAGCATATTGTTTCCACCTCGCAAGTATGCTGCTTCGGCAGCATTAGTATGCTGTTTGCATGGCTTTAATGCCATATTTCTTGTTATTTCTGTGGTTATATTTTGTTTCGTACGTTCCATTATTTTATTTGCGTTCCTATTTATAACAGAGTGCAAAATTAAGTAATTCTGACGAAACCACCAAATTATTTGAAATAAATTTGCAGATTCGACCGTCCATTTAACGAATGGATAGACTATATAGTAAATGCATATTAGAAAAGTATGCCCCTTTGCCCCTTTTAGTCATAACTTGTTGTTATAAAGAATTTTAGAATTAAAGAAATATGGCCTCTTATATGCCTCTTATATGCCTTTAACATACCCCGCTATTTGATAGCCGAAAGCGGAAGGATGACGTGATTCAGGATAAATATTCCCACGTTGGGAATGATTTGTTCCCACCGTGGGAATGATTCATTCCCATGCTGGGAATGTTTTGTTCCCACGGTGGGAATCTTTCGCAATTCCCTTTGTTTCGTTTTTTTTAACGCTGTTACTACCCTGAAATTCCGTAATTATTTGTAACTTTGCGAAGTGCAAACATGAAATGAGGAAGCACCTATGAAGATTACGAAGATAAAGACGTCATTCGGGACGTTCGGTGCCCCGGTGTCAGTAGAGATGGACACCATCGTCGAGAAGATGCGCTCTCCGAAGACCAAGGAGTTGGCCGACCGTATCGCCGCCATTGCCCTGCAGTCGCGGCTCGCCATGCAGCAGGGAGCCCCGCGCTACCCGATAGCCGACACCAACCGCCTGCCCTTCCTGGTGTTCAGCACCATTTTCGGACGCCTGAGCATGGACAAGCCCAAAGCACTAACTGGTCTGATGATGCTGAACATCCCCTGCCCGGAGGGTACCCGCCAAATCAGCGAGCTGCGGCGGCGCGTAAGTCAGATACCCTACACCCTGCTTGCCTTTGCCGGTGTCAGCGGTGTCACACTGAAGGTCGTCGTGCGCTGCGACTGCCAGAGCCTGAAACAGACAGACACCAACGACTACCTCGACTTCCTGCGCGATGCCCATGAGAGCGCGGCGCGGCTCTATACCGCCTTGGCGGTGTGCGGCCTGCTCGTCGACGAGCAGACGCTGGTGCGCGGCTGCCGCATGAGCTACGATCCGCAGCTCTACTACAACCCCGGGGCGCTGCCGATGCCCGTGGTGCGCGAGGCCCGCAACCCGTTGACGGCCTACGAGGGTACCAAGACCGACGATAACGGGACCGTCGTGTGGTACCCCGACGACGAGGCCCGCGAGCGCATCGAGATGGAGTTCCAGACCTGTCTCTCGAAGGCCATCGACGATGCCGGCGACCAGCCGGAGGAGTGTCTGCAGATACTCGCCGACTATTGCCGCAAGGCCTGTCTGCAGGAGGAGGGCTGCGTGGTGCGCGCCCTGTGGAACGCCCGCTTCAAGCCCCTTGGCGAAGACCTGGTGCGCAAGGTGTTCCGCAACACTTACAAGAAGCCCCACAACGGCAAGCCCGTGTCGCAGATGAACGAGAAGGAGCGTATCATGCGTAGCATCGAGGACTTCCTCGCGCGGCGCTATGAGCTGCGCTTCAACACCGTGAAGCAGACGACGGAGTTCCGGCCCAACGACCTGCGCTTCAAGCAGTGGCGACCGCTGACGGAGAGGGAGCTGAAGTCGATGGTCGTGGAGGAGATGAAGGAGGGCGGCGAGAGCTGGATGAACGACATGCGCACCTACGTCGAGTCGGCCCACATCAAAGACTATAACCCTATCCACGAGTTCCTCGCCGGCTGCGGGAGATGGAACGGCAAGCAGGACTTTATCGGCGACTTCGCCCGTCGTCTGCCCACCGACTACGACCGCTGGCCACAGTATTTCCACCGCTGGTTCCTGGCGATGGTGGCCCAGGCCCTGAACATCAACCGCGACTACGGCAACTCGATGGTGCCGCTGCTCATCGGCGAGCAGGGCTACCTGAAGACGCAGTTCTGCAACCATATACTGCCGCCGTCGATGCGCGAATACTACATGAAGGACATCAAGATGGACAATGCCGAGCAGGTGGAGCGCGTACTGGGCCGTATGTGGCTGGTGAACATCGACGAGTATGACTCGAAGACGCAGCGCGAACAGGCGAAAATAAAAAGGCTGCTCACCGAGAAGGAGGTGCAGGTGCGCAAGATGCGCAGCGACCAGTACACGATGACGCCGCGCCTCTGCTCGTTCATCGCCACCACCAACGACCCCACTCCGCTGCCCTCGGGCGACGGCACCCGAAGATACCTCTGCATAGAGGTGACAGGGCGCGTAGACATGTCGGGGCAGATACCCTACAAGCAGATGTTCGCACAGGCGGTAACGGAACTGAACGACCCTGACTGTATCTACTGGTTCACCGACGACGACGAACGTGAGATACAGCAGCATAACCGTCGCTACCAGCAGGAGTCGGCACCCGAGATGGTGCTGCAGCAGCTCTTCGAGCCTGCCAAGCAGCACAAGAAGGAGTGCTTCTGGACTACCACCGCCATACAGAAGGAGCTCGAGAATCACCTGAAAGCCTCCGACGTGCCCAACCTGGTCAATCTTGGCGCGGCTATCAAGAAACTACGCTGGCAGCGGTTCAAGAACAACGGCATCAGAGGCTATTACCTCAAGCTGAAGAAGGGCAGCGTATAGAGAGGAAGGGGCAATGGGGGCCGTAAAGGGGCGGGGAGTCTTTGTTAAGAATCCCCTTGTAAATACCTGTTTGGCAAACAGATAGGAGAAAAAGGGGCGCGAGGGGCAGACATTTTTGGTGGAGAGAATAGCTAAAGGCTATTCTCTCCACCAACTGTTCTTGGTTCGGCAGAGGGCCTGCGCCACGCAGTTCATCGTTGCAGAAAGGACGGTGAGAGGATTATCTCACTGAAAGCTTGCGCGTGTACTTTCCGTCGGACGACTGCACGATGTAGACGCCGGAGTTCACGATGTGCGTCTCGCGGCTCTCACCGGGCTGCAGGTCGAAGGTGGCCATGCAGAGTCCGCTCGGAGCGATGATGCGGATGGTGACGGTCTCCTCCAGCGACGAGCTCACCGTAATCTTGTGGCTTCCAGGACGGGCAGTGATGTAGCCCGGCTTCATAATCGACTTCTTCTTCTGGTCGTCGTCGTTCTGCGAGAAGACGATGCTGCGCGTCTGGCGCGAAGGTGAAGATGCAGGCGTTGCAATGAAGTATGGCCGGAAGGCATAGACACTGGCCGTCGAGGCATCGGTCTCCACATAGCTGTTGCCGTCGCTGTTGAGCAGGAAGGCATGCTTGCCAGTCTCCACATCGGGATTGTTCAGGTAGCTCGGCTTGAAGGTGTAGCCATCTTCGGTGACTCCCGTTGCATCGTCGCTCACCTCGATGGTCGTTGCTCCGGGCTTCGATGCGAAGGTAATGGTCTGCTGACCGAGCTGTTTGGGAATAGTGTTCATGGCCGTCACAGCCTCGAAGTTGCCGCTGAGATCGAACTCGTAGTAACGATTGCCGGGGAAGCCGATGATGTAAGGCGTGGCACCAGCCAGACGCGGATAATTCCTATACGTGTGTTCGGTCTTGTAGTAGTCGCGGCTGGCATCGTCCTCCTGATACTCGTCAGTGTTCTGGTCTTCACCAGTGGTGTTACCATCCTGGTATTTTTTGTTGTTGTACGAGTAGTAGTAGTCCCAGAGGAAGGTGTTGGTGTAGTCCTTATCGCCGTCATCACTATTGGCAACGGGATACTTGAACTCAGCTTTATAGACATTTCCTGAAATCGAACCACCTTCGGTGAATCCACGCAACCAGTACTCATGACCGATGTCGTCCTTACTTGAGTTCTTGTAGAAGTGCGTGATTTCGCCCTTGTCGTTGGTGGTCACAATCTCGGCCTTGAAGGGTAGGCTGATGCCCTCCCAGCCCTTGGTGGTGCGCACGACAGGTGTTTCGGCATTGTTGTCGTGATCCACCCACGCAATATCCACATAGTTGTCGGGGATGCGCTGGTACCACATGCGCTGTCCTTCGTCAAATGAGTAGGCTATCGGCGCGTTGAAGTCCTGCTTGTCTATGAGCACATGGTCGTTCAAGGCCAGGAACGAGCTAGCAGACTGCTTCTGCACGCGGTGGCCGTGAATCTTGATCTGATCAGCGTCGCGATCAGCCACGGTGTGGTAGCGGTAGATGTCACTGTACAGATCTGTCACAGGAGCCGTCTCCGTCTCTACGTAAGCCTCATCTTGCAGATAGGTGCCCACGGTTGCGTCGGTCGTGGCGGCGGCATCGGTGTCGGTCATGGTGTAGGCCAGCAGGTTGCGCGTCAGGTCGTCGGCTATATAGAGATCATGCACGCCACCGTCGTCGAGCAGCGGCGGGTAGAAGGCGTAGGCTTCAGTCGACAGTCCATCATTCTGGGACTTCTGTGACGTCTGAGACCACTTCGACCAGCCCTTCTGGTAGTCATAGTTTGCGTCGTTGTAACCGGTGAAGTCGATGGCCGTCATGTTCTCGTACACCTTGACAGAGGCATCGTCCTTCTTCGTTGCTGCGAACACGGCGTAGGGGTTGAAGTGAGCCACGCTCATGTTGTAGTTGCGGAAGTAGGCCGGTGCGCGGTAGACGCGGTTGCCCGCCACTGTGGTGAGCACGCGGTCGTCGCTCTTGTTGATGACTGACGGCAGCGGCTGGTGGTCACGCTTGTCGCGTCCGTTGTTGCCGTCCATGTGGTCATAGTTCAGTGCCTGGCCGAAGAAGATGTAGTCGTCGGGCCAGATGGCGTAGTAGCTCTTCTCCTTCGTGTCGGGATCGGTGTAGAGGCGCTCGTTGGGCGTGCCCGGAATCTCACCGCCGGCATAGATGAAGTCGCCGTCGCGGAAGCGTTCCTCGACATAGCCGTGCAATGACGTATCATTTAACGGGTAGAGGGCATAGTCGGCAGGATAGTAGGCATTACTAATATCCGTGACGAGCGAGCCGTCGGCATTTGCCTTCCAGTAGTTGTACTGCAGACCAGAGGAAAGTCTCGTACCGTCGTAGTAACGCTTGTTCAGATAGAATCCGTTGAGGTCGTATGCCACCGTACCGTTGTAGAAAGCCTTGTCGGGCATCTGTGTGGGAACGCCATGGGCTGCATCGTTGCCAGTAGGCACGGTGTAGGCATTGCTCTCAGGATAGTAGCAGTTCACCACCTGCACGAGGTCGGAGGAGCCTGTTCGTGAAGGATTGCCGAACACGGCATAGTGACCTGTTCCAGTGGTGGGTGTTCCAGTGGTCTTCACCCAGCAGTTCTCCACATAGCCCTCGCCAGTCTCGGCCACGCCAGCACCAGTGAACGAGCCGGTGACACCGAGGTTGTAGACACGACCACAGAGATGGTTGAAGAGCGAACCAGTGGTTTCGTTTGCGGGCTGAAGGCCGCTGATGGTATGGCCGTCACCGTGGAGTACGCCCTCGAAGCACTCGGTAGCGTTGTCGGCTATCGGCGTCCAAGAGCTGCCGCTGTGGTCTTGGTCGGCACGGAGGAAGAATTCCAGATACTTGCCGCCCTTCATCTGCTTGCCAATACTCGTGTTGTCCTGGAGCAGGGCATGGCCCTTCAATGGACTATCAACAGGCTCGGCATCGGGGTCGGCATTCTTTACCGTTGTGATTAAACCGTTGGCATCGGTGTTCACTTTATCTGTGTCAAGGTAGCTCAGGTCGATGAGGCTCTTGAACAGGTCAAGACCGTTCTGCGACGTAGATGGGTCATCCGTCTTGTAGTCGTTGATGTATACCTTCGGCTCGTAGCCCACGTCCTTATGGTCGATGTAGTAGTGGTGGAGCTTGTCGTCCATCACCTTCTTCAGGTCATGGTAGTTGGCCACGCTGATGGGTACGCTGTTGGAGTAGGCGCGTCCGTGGCTGGTCTCGGCATAGTAGGCAATGTAGTAGCCGTTCTGATACCAATAGACGGGCGTCACGGTGTTGGTATACTCGGTGCCGTTGTAGTGGACATCGGCATCGCTCTGGTTGGAGAAGAGCTGCCATCCGGAGCTGATGACGCGGAAGGCACCCTCGGTGACGGTGGGCACCTCGAGGCCAATGGTGGTGCCGGGCAGCACGATGTCGGGCTTGTTCAGCTCGCCGATCTCGGGCACGCCGCTCTTGAAGCTGATGTGAATGTTCACGACGTGGCGCTCGCTGACGGGCGAGACGTTGTCGCCGGTCTCGTCGCTCTCCTCATACTCATAGAGGTAGATGACAGTAATGATCTTCTCCTGCTGCAGATCCTCAATCTCGGAGTCTCTCGACACGTAGAGCGTACTCACCTCCGTGGGCGACAAGCCGTGGATAAGGAATCCCTTCTGCAAGTTGGGCACATTCTCGTAGTTATCATGGTTGATGATGGTGCCCAAGGGAACTTCATCGCCGACATCGTACTCATCTTCATCTTCAGATTCAGAAGAAGTACCAATTTTAGTAGCGGTAATTTTCTTGCCATTGATACCGATGGTGTAGGGCTCACGGCAGTAGTAGTAGTTCGTGGTTTTATACTCGTACACGTCGCCGCTTGCGGTCTTGTCGATGTCGGCATCGGTAAACTCTATCTCGTGGAAGTTCTTCTTCTGCTGGTCGTTCATGGCCTGGTAAGAAGGCTCGTCGATGACCTGTCCGATGGTGTAGGGGATGTCGCCGCGTATGAACCTATTGGTCACGACGTAGTACTTGCCAGGCTTGTCCACCGAGATGGGCGAGTAGTAGTGCTTCTCGTTGGGAATCTGCTCGTAGTCTGTGCGCGAGAGCCATTGAGACTCATTGGTCATCTTGGTGATGGTGACATTTTCAGTATCGGAAATTTTATAGGTTAATGGGTCATCGCTGGTGTACTCTGCCTTGTAGTCGATGGGCGTTTCAGGTGAGTACACCTTGTTGGCCAGCGGGGTGTAGCCAGTGTGCAGCGGGTTGGTGGTGTCAATCTCGTAGCCGTCGTACTGCACCTTGGGATGTCCGTAGTTGGCCTCGGTGCGTCCGCTGTAGGTGGGGTCGATGAGCAGGTCGAGGGCGTCGTAGTTGAAGGCGAATTTGGCGCGGTCGGCATCGCTCATGGAGCACCATGTGTCGATGGCGCGGTAGGCCTTTCCGCTGTCGAACCAGCTGCCGCCGTAGAGGCCGGCCTCAGTACAGTAGTAGGCATCGGAGGTATGCTCGCTGATGTATTTTTCAGCCTGTGTATCATCGTAGCCGTACTTCTCCTTGACTTTCGCCTTCAGTTTGGAGATGTCGCTTGTGGTACCTGTGGAGAGCAGCTGTCCGGCGTAGATATAGTCTGAGGCGGAGAACTCCATGTAGCTGGTACACACCTTAGCCTTTGTGGCCTTCGCGGTGATGGCGGCCCACTGGGCATCGGTGTATCCTACAGGGTTACCCTCAGTATCAATGGTGTACTTCAGGCTCTTAGCCACAGGTGTTCCGGCGTTGAGGTGCTGCACCTCGTGGCCGCTGGCATCAACGACCGACAACTCGCTGGTCATGATGTAACATTCGTCCACTGTAGCCTGACCGGTTGGGAGGGTGTGGCCGCCCTCTGTTATCTTATTGTAGTTACTAACGGTATTGGCATTGATGATGTCGCCCACCTTGTAGGTCTGCTGGCCGAAGAGGCCGCTCTCCTTTGGTGAGTAGGTGGGGCCTTCAGTGTATAGTTTCTTATCAGCATCCGACAACTTACCGTATTCATCTGTGTTCTTGGCATTTGCCTGTCCCGACGACGAGGTCAAGGTGTAGTAGTCGTTCCACACCATGGGGTTGTTCACGTCATAGGTGAGCAGGTAGCCGGTGTCGTGGCTCATGTTGTTGCTCTGATGGAATGCGTATTCGATGGCTACGTCGGTGGTTCTCTCAGCGCCCTGAGAGTCGGTGGTCACGAGGGTGGCATATTTCACATTCTCCAAGCCGTCGATTGTCTTTGTCGGGGCATTGTTTATGAGCGCAGTATATTCTTCAGCCGTCAGCACGAAGCCCTCGGCATACTCGGTGCTGCCCACCCGGCAGCGGTCGGAGACGACGTAGGTCTCTTCGACGAACTTCGCCTTGTCGGCATCGCTCAGGAGCCGATAGTCCCAGTAGGAGATGGGGTCGTTGAGCCGGTATTCCTTGTCGTTGGTCTTGAAGGTCTCCTCCACGGTGCCTAACTTGTTGCCGTTCTTGTCGTAGTAGGCGTAGTAGTTGGGTTGCACCTCTCGCAGGGTCATCTTGCCGTGTGCGGCAGCGGTGATGGTCAGCGGCAGCTCTATGCGCTCGGCGTAGGCGGTGGCAGAGCCGGTGTAGGCCGAAATATACTGGTCATAGACGTAGATGGAGCCCTTGATGTACCAATAGTGTGCGGGCGACTTGTCGTAGCCGTCGTTGTAGATGCCGCCGTAGGGATAGCAGTCATCGACAATCTGCTTGCTGGCGTGTACGAAGTTGCCTGAGGTCTCAATCTGCTGCAAATTGTTCTCAGCGTAGGTGAAGCGTCGGAAGGTACGGGCGGGCGTGTTGTAGTCGAGCACCGACACCTTGCCGTATTCCGAATGCCATGTTTTCTCACCGTGCTCGTTCTTGGCATAGACGTAGCCGCCGCCCATGCCGGGGATGACGTTGATGAGGTCGAGCTCTACAACGCCGGTGATGTATCCCCACACGTCCTTGCCGGCGGTCTCGGTCTCCTCGCGCTTGATTTCCATGTACACACCCGAAGCGAGGGCCAACTCGTTGTAGCTGACACCGTTGTTGCGATGCTTGCCGGTGGGCTGGGCAGCTTTCCATTGGTAGTAGGTCTTGCCATCTGCCTTAAGGGCATTAGCAACATCAGTGTCGGCGCGACGCACGTCCTTATCAGTGGCGAAGAACACGTCGCTGGTGAGGTTGCCTAAATATTTCACTGAGTTGTAGACGCCGAAGTAGTTGCCATGAATCAGGTCCCTATCGCTTTCGTTTTGGGCAAGCGACCTGTTCTGGTTGAGCGACAGCTCTCCCACGCGGTTAATGGTGTAGTTGGCATAGTCGATGTCCTTCGAGGCGCGGTCCTCGGCTCCCTTGAGCACCATGCGGCTGCCGAACACGCCACAGAAGTCGGCACGCTGGATGGTGTTCAGCGGCCGGCCGGCATACTTGCTGAACACGCCGGCGAGGCTCCAGTTGTTACGCTCAGCGAGGTCCATCAGGCCGTACTCGCCATCGTCAATCTGCTCATCCTTCTTATAGTCCTTGTGGCCGGGGTTCCAGTTTCCTTGCTCCGTGGTGCTAAAGCTGGCGTAGGTCTCTGGTGTCACCTTCTGGCCTTTCTTATATGCTACGTCGCCTACTTCGTGCAGCATCTTGCTCTCGTAGTAGGTGTAGGTGTGGTCTTTGTTGGCAAGGTACTTCAGCTGGTAGTAGGCCTGCTCGCGTGGGGTCATGGTCTCGTAAAGTCCGTAGTCCACCTGCTCGGAAAGGCTATAGAAGTCGGTGCCGTAGTTGTTGATGTGCAGTTCGCGGAAGCCGTCGACGAGCGTGAGGTTGCCATCACCATAGATGCCTCCGATGTCGTCGGAGCCCACGGTGATGAGGTCGCGGTTGTAGATGTCGCGCAGCGATGCGGCTGCGTTGCCATAGACAGTGACGGTGTTGGCATAGACGAGGTCGCTACCCGGCGTGATGTTTCCGCCGGCAAAGACGGCATTGTGGATGGTGACGCCGTCGGTGTTGAGTTTGTTCCAATCTTCGGAGGCTGCCGACTTGTTGCGCAAGTAGGCCAGATAGTCAACAGGCACATATTCGCCGGCACTGAAGGTCTTGCTGTTCAGGGTGATGCTGTTGCCTGGCTTCACCTGGCAGTAAGGCTCCACCACGACGTTGCAGGCGATGGACAGGCCTTTGGTCTTGTCGCCTTCTTTATAATAGTAACCGCCGCCATCTGACGGATGGCCTTTGTCAAACACGGTGTTTTCGGTCACGTCTGTTCCCACCTTCTTACCATTGGAGCTATAGACAAAGCCCTCGTCGCCGCCGCCGAATACGTTGCCGAAGCCGTGGAGGGCGTTCTCGGCGGTGCCTATCTCGCCGCCGCGTATGTTCACGTCGGTGGTGCCGAAGACATAGCCCTTCGAGCTGCGGTCCATGGTGAGCTTCTCGTCGTCGGTCATCCAGCCTTCGCCGCCCCAGTTGTCGTAGCCGCGGCCGCCGCCGAAGACGTTGCGCATGACGTGGCCGCCATAGAGCGTAACGTGGGTCTCGCCGCCCTTGTAAATCTTTGCGCCGGAATGGCTGATAGCCTCAATACCTGGGAGCCTGTCGGGATGAACGGTGCCACGGCCCACGGGGCCTATCTCGCCTCCGCCGAAGACGCTGCCGCGCACCTGACCGCCATACATCGTGGTGTGGGTGCGATCGCAATAACTGTTGGCTACGTAGCCGCCACCGAAGACGTTGCCGCTCTTTTCCAGGTCGGTGTTGGGAATGAAGTTGCCATCGTCATCCTTCTTGCCGTCGTCCTCCAGTTCCTCATCATATTTACCTGTCGTGGAATTGTACCTATAACCTATATAGCCTTTGTTGATGGTGACGTAGGCATCGCCGTAGATGGCACCGCCCTCACCGGCGCCATAGACGTTGCGGGTAATAGAGGGAATGCCATGGACGTGATCCGTACCGTCTTTCTTGCCGATGATCACGTGGGTCTCGCCCAAGCGGTCATTGTTGTTGTTGGCATACTCGCTGATGAGGGCATCCGACTCGACGCCGTTTTCCACCTTCACGTGCTTGCCCACATTACCGCGCCATCCGCCGCCGTAGACGTTACGCACCGTGCCACCCTCGATGTAGACGTTGGCACTGGGCGTGAAGCCGGCCTGGTTATTTGAACTGCCTGAACCACTATCGTAGGCTCCTGCATTCCACGTGTCTTCCACGGAGCCGCTGGTACCGGCGGCATAAATGTCCTGCCTCACCTCACCGCCAAGCAGGGCGATATAGGTGGTGCCGGCCACCACAGCCTCGGCACCCAAACCGCCACCGTAGGCATAGTTGCCCACGTAGGCTCCTTCTTTGATGAGGACATTGGTGCAATACCTGTTTTGCACTAATGCCAAATCCTCCTGAGTAAGGCCGGTGAAGTCACGGTCGTCAACCTCGGCCACCCTCACCAATGGGTTGGCAAGGTTTGTAGATGTGTTCTGCCAATAAAATACATTGTCGGAAGTGACGGGCCAAATGCCACCGCCGATCTTCCAGGCATTAGCCCAGTCGGAATCCGTAAAGTCCTCGCCAGCCTTTTTAGTCCCTGCTGGCCATTTTGCAGGCTTGAAGTTTTGGATGAAATTGTACACGCTCTCCGCGTTGTACACCTTTCCGGCCTCTCCACCGCCATAGACTTCCCAGACATTGGCGCCACGGTTAAGGTTCACCTCGGTGTATTCCGACCATGTGTCGCCACCGCAGCCGGCACCGTAGACCGTTCCCGTGGTCATGCCGTACTTATAGCTGTCCTGCTGGACTTTCACGTCGATGTTGACCTTGCCGTAAAGGGTGCGGCGCTTGTTATTGTTACCGCCGTAGATGGCACCTTTGTACAGCTTGTTTCCTACGGTATTGTTGTTCTCGTCGACTCGTAACGGATTGTAAATCAGACAGGCATCGGCGCTGTGATACTCCACGTTGGCCTCGTAGGCGTCGCAAGGCAGATAGGTGTCCATGCCATAACCGCCGCCGAAGATGCTGCCAATCTTGATGGTGGAGCCTTGCGGCACATTGACCAGCGTGCGGCGGGTGACACCCTCCTCAAAGCTGGCACCGTAGGAAGCTCCAATCTCACCACGAACCAAGTCGGTGATGGCAGAGGCTGAATCGTAGTTGGGGTTCTCGCCACTCAGGTCTACACCCATGCCCACGCCGCCCCAGGCACCGGCACCGAAGACCTCCATATTCGTGTATTTTTTGAAGGCATCGATCTGCGGAATGTCGATGAGCACGTAGCTGCGGTTCTGCAGCAGGTCGCGCTCCTTCTCGCACGACTGTCCCTGACCGGCGCCATAGACGCTCTTCACCACGTTGTTTTCGCTGTAGTAGGTGGGACGGAAATTGACAAAGGCGTTGTTGAGACGCGGCTTATAGAATAGTGGGTTGTCATTGCTGTCCAATTTGGAGTCACCGAGTATGTCTTTTGTTACACCATCTGGTATTGTTCCATCAGCTTTTTTAGTGTAAGTGTAGCGGGCGAACTTGTAGTCAGAGTAGTCGTAGGTACCGTAGCATCCGCCGAAGATGGCGTCGGCGCGGCCCTGCAGGTACTCTACGTAGGCTCCGGCCTTTAGCACGTCGGGAATGTGATCGCCGTCGGTATCGTTGGGATGCACCTTGCCAAGCACATCAAGGCCATAGTTTGCGTCGCTCGTGGTGCGCAGTCGGCTCTGGAAGAGTTTTTCCTTCATAATCCTGCCGCCCAGGTCGTTGCCGCCATACACGATGTCACGCACCCAGGGGAAGCCCTCCACGTAACAGGTGTCGTTGTCAAGGATTGAGGTATCAGTGCCGGTGGAAGTGCTTCCCAGCTTACCCATGCGCTTTCTGTTCCCGTCTTTCACCATACGACCCACGTAGGTTTCGGAATGACCCAGAATGTCGGCATTACACGAGCCGCCGAAACTGTTGAAGACGCGGCCCTTGCCTATATTGCTGATGGTGTTACCGCAGATGGGGCCGAAGAAGCCGCCGCCGTACAGGAACTCACACTCGGCCATGTCCTCACTCGTGTCGGCAGCTTTCGACACACCGGCCTTCGTGCCGCAAATGTTGACGTAGCAGCTGTAGGCCGGGTTGTACTCATATAGCTTGCCGTCGAAGGCGTATTTGCCTGTAGCGGTGTCTATAGTATAGTTACTGGCTGTGGTAGTGAGTTTTGTCTTCCCATCCGAAGCGAATAGTGGCTTGCCGATGACACCATCCTCGCTGCCTCCGAAAATCTGGAAGGTATAGCCCTTGTTCAGGTTGATGGTGGTGCTGCCCCATATCTCGGTGTCCTCACCCTTGCCGCCTCCGAAGACGTTGAGGGCCGAGCCGAACACGTCCATACCCTGCTGGCCGAGAATGACACCGGTGTGGCGCTGCGTGATATTGAATCTTGTCTGTTCGGTCTGGGTCGCGCCGTAGAGGCTTACCTCCTCGCCCAGCTCGTCGGACTGCACCACGTCGAAGAGCTTCTCGCGCTCAACGATGGTGGCATTGAGGTTGATGACCACATTGCCCTCCACAATACCGCTACTGTAGCAGCCGCCGTAGATGTTGCCGCCATACAGACGGCGGGCAAGGTCGTCAGAAGAACTTTCGCAAGATGCGGTTCCTTCAGGGAAAGAAGTCACGGGAGCCACCTCCGTATAGGTCTTAGTGCCAGTGTCGTATTGACGGCTGTCCACGGTGTTCCACTCCAAATAGCGGTGACGGGTGGTCGCGTCGTTGCCCACTTGGGGTGACAGCAGATAAGTCGGTTGTCCGTTGGTTAAAACAGGCTCATAATTCTCGTTTCTCTGCACCGCCCAGCGCTTGGGCTGAATGAGAAGGCCGGAGAGGTTGAGTTCCAGCTTGTTGCCGGTTGCCTGGTCGGCACTGCCGATGAGTCCGCCCTCGTAGACAGCGTTATAGTCTGTTTCGGGCACAACAGCACTGTTGCAGCCGCCCACCAGCTTGTTGTAGATGATGATCTTGTGGGTGAAGTCTATCTTCGATGCTCCTGAATGGATCATGCTGCCCACGTTGCCGCCGCAGTAGAACGAGCCAATGTAGCTGCTGTAAGGATCATAGTTGTGGGCATCGCCCTTTTCCTTGTTGTCGAACACCACGCTGGGAATCATGTCCGTCATAGCACAGCCCTTCATGTATTCGGCGAAGGTGGGGCCGTCTGTGAAGTTGATGGTGTTGAACTTGAGGCCATTGGTTGACGTATCAGTTAGTTTCCCGTCAGTGCCGACGTATTTTCCAAACAATTTTAGCACATCGTTGGCTTGCTCGTACTTCACCATGTTCTCTCCGTTGTTGCCGAGGAACACATTCTCGGCATAGACGTTTGAGCCAATCTTCAGCTCCACTACGGGATAGTTCGGGTAGCTGGTGTTGTTCAGTTTGGTAGGGTCTTGCTCCAGGGTGGCGCTGTTGCCACCCACGTAGACGCTACCGCCGATGATGGTGGGATGGTCGGCGTCTTTTCCCCACAAGCGTACCGACACCTGCTCGGCATTGGGGCGGTGGGCAGTGAGAGCCTGCACTGAGGTCATCCCACTGGGCACCTCGTAGTAGAAGTCACGGTATTCCTCTTTGTCTTTCAGGTCGGGGTTGTCGGTATAGGCGTAAGAGCCGTTGCCGCCGCCATAGACATTACCGCGTATGCTGGTGTAGATACCCACGGCATTGCCGAAGTACACTTTTCCGGAAATGTCGTTACCGCCATAGACATTGTTGATGTCGCCGCCGCGCACCAGCGTGCGGGCTGCCAAGTCTTTGGGGAAGGCATAGCCTTCAGGTGCCTGGACGTGATCCACCAGGTTTCCGCTGCCATCGAGAGGCTCCACGTTGGCCATACGGCAGCCACCAAAGACGTTCTCAATCTTCAGCTTCATCTTGTCTTCATACGTTCCTGAGGGGTCGATTTCCAGAAGGAGGCCTATCGGCGAGGTCATCATGCCTTGGTTGCCGCCGCTGTAGAGGTCGCGGATGATACCCTTCTGTAGGTTCCACTTCGGTATGATGGCCATCGGGGCCTTGTTGTTGCCACCGAACACACGGGCGTGGTTGAAGGCCCAACTGTCGAGTCTGGCCTGGAAGGTGGACATATTCACCTTAGACTTGAAATAATCTGTAACACTGGAAATTTCCGGATGTTTGCCAGCAAAAATTATTGCCCCTTTCTCTAAGTGGTCACTACTGTTGTCAATGTTAATGGTGGTAGCCCCTGTCACCGTGGCATTGTTGCCGCCACCATAGACATGGGCAATGCAACCGCCCTTGATTTCTAAATAGGTTTTGGAGAGTTCAGGCTTAATGAAGGGTTTTGTACTGGTAGCCACAGTATTATTGCCGTTTTTGACGATGTATTTCCCCCCCTCCATGAGATTATGTCCTTCATCGTCCGTGTATGTATAGTCGCCATTGCCGCCACCGAAGAGGCTGGCTACCACAAGCATATTAGCGTCAATGTTTAAGTTAATGCCCTGATATTCTACGGGCACTTTCACTTTACAGGCACTGGTGCGGACAAAGGTCTTCCATGAAGTGTCGATTTTGTTCTTGGTCTTGTCATCTCCATCAGATGTTTTCCAGATGTTCTCCAGTTCAGTCGGGACAGTCGTTGGGCCTTCTCCTTCTCCAATCTTTCCTGCTATATCATTGCCGCCATAGACATTGACTATGAAGATGTCGTCGCTGGCATGTTCGCCGTCGAGATTGACGAATGTGCGCCCCTTCACGTCGGCCTGCTTGGCACCACCGTACACATCTTTGATTTCGCCGGCATACACGGTGACCTTTGTGCTGCCCGACAAATCGCCGGCATTGCCGCCGCCATAGACGTTGCCGCCAATCACAATCTTCGGTTGCACGACAGGGCTTGTAGTTGCTGGGGTTGAGGAGCCACCAGAAGACGGATCTGTAGACTGCGCAATTGAAATGAGAGGCAGGAAGATGAGGGCGAGAAGCATCATCCCCAGCCGTCCTCCCTGTGAAAAGGAAGTATATGGTTTTGCCAATATTTTCATCATCATATATATTGTCTGTTTCATGTAGCCGTTCTTTCTATGGGCTTGGTTCGTTCAAAGTACGGATTTGGTTCGTTCAAACCCTAAGAGTGTCTTGTTTCTATTGCATTGTTACCGTCGGGTTGTCCAGGTCGGGCTCGGAGAGCACGTAGAGGTAAGTGGGCTGCACTGTGAAGGTGAAGGTATAGCAATGACCGCGTGTCGTAGTGAGTCTCTCTCCGAAAAAGTCGCGCAGGTCGATGGTATTCTCTGACTGGCAGCCCTCACGGATGAGGTTGCCCTCGGGATGAGCATTCGTCACATTTTTGTCGAACACGTCGTAAGTGCTGCGCAGCTTGAAGTACGTGTGGTCACCAGGCACGAAGCAGCCCATGAACTCACTGGGGGCTGTGGTGGAAAGCGTGACATAGTTGGCCGGGTTATCCTTCCAGTCAAATATCGGTTCGGGAGCAACGTCGGCACTCGTATCGTCAGGAGTGAAGACAACGCTCCCTACGATGGGGGTTTTGCCGTCGGTGTTCTTCTTCAAAGTGATTCGGGCATTGTATTTTGCCTTTACGCCTGCGTTGGCATCGGTAGAGTAGGCTATCAACTCGAGCTTGCGCAGCTTGATGGTGCGGAGTTTCGCATATTCGGAATCGATGGTGAACCCGAAGCGCAGACCGGAATAGAGGTGGTCGAAGAGCAGGAATACATAGTTCTTGGCCCCTTCGCTGGAATAGAATCTAACATCGAACTGTCCTTGCTGAAGGCCAGGGACGGTATAGCTGGCTACGTTGCTATTATAGGAGGGATCATCCTTGGCACCCACAATGACACACACGTCACTGGCCGTGACTGTTTTCAGGCCGATGATGTCGAGCACGGCACCGTTGCTGTAGCTGCCGTTGGCACTGACGGTGGCCGACTCGGCATCCTCCTCGGGAATGTATCCATAGATGTGGTAGTCGCCGCCAGGTATTTCGTCCAAGCTCATCTGCCACCTACTGCCTTCTGAAGTCTTCTTGTAGAAGAAGGTGGTCTCCAAAGGCGAGCCATCGTCTTTGGTGAGGAACACGCCAATAGACTTATTCACCAAGTCCTTCTGACCATCGAACATGCCGTTGATGTTATCGTAGGTGACAAAATGCTTTGTTTCATTCTTTGAATTGGTATACTCCGGCGTAGTCCACGCACGTGTGGTGCTACTCATTGGTCGGCTGTCGCTGGGCTGTTCCACATCAGTGAACTCCGAGGCACAGTACTGCGCCTCTATGGTCACGCGCCCCCGGAGCTCCTCCTGCTCCGTGTCATCGGAGCATCCCAGCAGGAACAATGTCATCAACAGTCCACAACAGGTGTAGGGGCAGGCCCTGTGCCAGCCCGCTATATCGAATGGTGCAATATGTCGTAGCATCTCTTTCATGCTGTCAATTTTCAATATTCAACGTTCAATCTTCAATTCTCAGTCTTCAATTTTCAATCTACCAGTTGTACACCGTATGTTTTGCCGTAAACTCTTCCCACTCCGTGAACGCCGACTGCACGGCATCAATGCTCACGCTCTTGTCCACGTGTACCTTAAAGATGTAGGTATAGGAGTATCCCGGCAGCCAGTCCATGAACTCTGCCGGCACGATGGTGCTCTTAGGATCGCCGCCGACGTACAACGAGAGGATGTAGGTGCCTTGGCCTATGGCAGGGAGCACGGTGTACACTATTCCTGTAGCATTTTCGTCGGCATTGAAGTAGGGAGAGGTGACTGTCCCATTTGTTTTTTCTACGGTCGCGTAGTAGTCCTGCGTGAACGCCGAGATACCCCCTGCCTCTGCGGTGGCATGGAACGACTCCCTGACTCCCGTACCTGTCAGAGGATAGGTGATGGTCACTTTGCCACTCGTCTTGATGGTGTTGTTGTCGGTGGGATGGAATCTCTTCTCTTTCAGCTCGGTTTCCTTTGCGAGGGTAGGATCCTCGAAAGTAAAGATGAAACGAACCTTCGAGAACGGCTTGATGAACTCCAGCTCTACAGGCTGGCCAAACGGCCTGTGACCGTATGAGGTGTTGCCGCTGCTGAACCACAGGCGGCTGTAGTAGGGCACCGCTGTGGGGTCGGTGGCCTCCTTCTCGGCATCGGCATTGTAGGTCAGCTCGTAGACCTCATATTCGTCAGCAGTGCCGGCGTTGATTGTCTTTGTTGTTGCCGTCACCTGGTTGGTGCCGTCTGCTCCGGCCACGGCGAAGAAACGGTAGGCTTTCGCGTTCCAGTCCCAGTACTTGATGGTCTGCTCCTCCTGGCCAAGGGGTTGCTGGTTCACGTATTCCCAGCCGTCGCTGTTGGTGGTAGAGGTTCCGGCGGTGTTCGCCACCCAGTTCACCACGTAGCCAGGGAACACCTCCTGATAGTCGGAGTAATCATCGTCGGTGGGGTTATTAGCAGTTCCTTCGTTGCAGGTCATGTTCTTGAAGCCATAGACCTTGAAGAAATTCACTTTGCTTTCCAGTGGGGAGCCGGCACGGGTGATGTCCTGCTCCTGCTGCTGGGCGGTGAAGGCGATGGGTATGCTGATCTCAGGCTCAGGCACCACTCCGCCCCCCTCCAGGGCGGCATCGTGGTCGCAACTGCCTAAGAGAACGGTCATCATGACCCACTGTGCAATATGTCTGAATCTAACAGTCATCTTTCTTCGATTTTCCAGTCTTCTATGGTTTCTGTCTTACTGCTAAAGCTTGCACCTATTTTGTATAGGGGGCGGCTGTCGGCCTCATAGGCGCGGGCATAGCCACAGTCGTTGATCTGTTGCAGGGCCTCTGCTGCCGTGCCGTCGAGCTTGAACTCAAAGACATAGATATACTTCGAGGTCTCCACGATGCAGTCGGCGTGGCCCTCCGAGAGATGCTTCTCCGTGTAGACGGTGTAGCAGGAGATGAGGCGCAGCAGCAGGTAGAACGTGTAGTGGAAATAGAGCTCACGGTCTTTCTGATCCTTCTTCGGCCTCATGGAGTAGGGTGTCTCGGCGAGGAAGGCGGTGAAGAGCCGCTGCACCAGGTCAAGGTCGGCGACGCGGAGAGCCTTCACCACCTTCTGAACCCACGTCACGGCATTGTCGTTGAGCTGCAGGTAGTCGTTGGCAAGAAGGGTGATAAGTCCGCGGCGCACCTCCATATTGGGGAAGTCGAGGCGGTAGGTCTCAAAGTCGGGGTCGAAGCCCTTGACGGTGAGGTAACCCGCCTGGAAGATCATGGGCAGCGGCCTGGCAGTGTCGGCCTTGTAGTTGACGAACTCGTCGAGGGTATGCTCCACCTGTGTGAACGACATCACGTCCTCCTGTGTCTGCCCCAGCAGACGCACGGCGTATGTGGGTGTGCCAGACTGGAACCAGTAGTCCTGCATCTTCATGTCGGCGAAAACGTTAAGCATGCTGAAGGGGTTGTAGATGTCAATCATACGGTTGCTGAAATGGTAGCCGTCGTAGCGCCGCTTCAGCATTTCCTTCGTCTCTTCCTCGCTCTTGCCCAGCGTGCTGGCCAGCTCGCGTATGGGTTCTGCAAAGGCAGTGTGCAGCTCTTCGGTGGTGATACCAAGCAATGTGTCGTAGCGGTTGGAGAGCGAGATGTCGTCGGGCTGGTTGGTGCCGCTGAACATCGTTACCTGCGAGAACTTTGTCACGCCTGTGAGCATGACGAATCGCAAGTGGCGGTCTTCAGCCTTGAAGATGGAGAAGAAACCTTTGAGCATTTCCCTGTTGTGGTCGAGCCGCTGTGCATCATCCGGGGCGTCAGTGCCGAGGAAGTCGAGTAATGGCTTGTCGTACTCGTCGACGAGCACCACCACCTCCTTGCCAGTCTTCTCGTGTATAGCTGGCAGCAGACGGCGGAAACGCAGGCCGAGGTCGTTGGTGTCCTCCGGCGTGATGTCGTATTTCTTCTCGGCCTCCTTTACCTGACTGAAGAGGTAGCAGCGCAAGGGGTCGTCCTCGGCTTTGAGCAGTCCGTTGAAATCGAAGGTGATAACGGGATAGTCCGTCCACTCCTGCTCCAAGTCCATAATCTTCAGACCCTCGAACAGGTCGCGGCGACCCTCAAAGTAGCAGCGCAGTGTGTCCATCAGCAGACTCTTGCCGAAGCGGCGCGGGCGGGCGAGGAAGTATACGCTACCCTTGGCCAACTCGTATATCAAGTCGGTCTTGTCCACGTAGACGTAGCCACCCTTGCGGATCTTCTCAAAACTCTGTATACCTATCGGGTACTTCATCTATTTTATTTTCGATTTACGAATTTTCGATTTACGATTTACGGGCTGGCACGGGGCCTGCCCCTACAGTTTCAATATTTAATTCTAATCGCTCCGAGGCCCGGCCTCTTCGCGTGCGCAAACATTAATATTTTTCTTTCTTCTTTAGCATATAATTACCATGTAATTGTTCATATAATTGCTGCGCGCAGCCATTAATGGTTAATTCGTGGTAATTCGTGTTCTAAATCTTTCTTTCTTCTTCTTTCCTTTCCCTCCCCCTTTGGGGGAGTTGGAGGGGGCTTTTCTTTTCTTTTGTAGCCCGTCGGGGAGTCGCGCTCGGCTTTGCCGCTTGCGTAGCGTAGTGGAGCAAGAACCCCGACGAGTTTGGTGTTGTCTGTTCGAGCGGATTTGCAATCCGCTCGCAGGGAATTATTTTTCATTGAACAGCAGGCTGAGTCCCTGCCGACGGTAGAATGGGAAACGCAGGTCGCTCGACACGAGGGTCATCTTTTCTGTTATCGCGTGGGAGATGATCATGTGGTCGAAAGGGTCCTTGTGACCCTTGGCTACGTTGGTACGCAGCCGGGCATTTGTGTCAAGCAGATAGCGTGTCATAGCATGAAGTTTGGGTCATAGACAATGAATGAACCTTTGAGCCTTCTCGCGGCCTCCACGTATTTGTTCCCGGCAGGCAACGAGGCGTTCAAGGCCCTGTTCTCTTCAGGTGTGAGCTTTTTCTTCTTGCTCGTCCTTTTCTTGGTGGATACCGTCATGGTTCCCGATGGTGTGGATTTCTGCAGCATGAAGTTTGGGTCATAGACTTCAAATGAACCTTGGCGCTTCAAGGCCGCCTCCATGTACTTGTTCTGTGGTACAATAGTTTTTTCCTTTGTTTCCATAGCTGCTGTCAAAATGTTTCTTTTTCTTCTTGTAGCCCGCCGGGGAGTCGCGCTCGGCTTTGGTTGTTATTTCTTGTTCTCTATCAGTTCCAAGCCTTGGTTGCGGTAGAAAGGGAACTTGTTGTCTGCTGATATGAGTGGTATGCGATTGGTCAACGCGTGACTGATAATCAGATGGTCTGACGGGTCGTAGTGCTCTTGTGCCTCATTGATACGTAGTTTCGCGTAAGTCTCATAGTGCTCTAGTCCAAGTTGGTTATCATTCTAACTGCATCGTCGAGGGCTTCTATATCCTCTTCGGTCAGTGGTTCCCAGCCTCTTTGCTTAGCATACCACTCCATCTGTTCAAATCTGTTTTTAAATTTCATTTCTTCCATATTCTTTCTTTTTAAGGTGATAATCTTTCTTTGCGTCTCAATAGGCACCGGCCTCTTCGCGTACGCGAACATTTATTTATTTCTTTTCTTCTTGTAGCCCGCCGGGGAGTCGCGCTCGAACTTGTTCGCTTGCGTATCGAAGAGGAACAAGAACTCCGACGAGTTTGGTGTTGTCTGTTCGAGCGGATTTGCAATCCGCTCGCAGGGAATTATTTTTCATTGAACAGCAGGCTGAGCCCCTGTCGCCGGTAGAAGGGGAAGCGCTGGTCGCTCGATACGAGGGTCATCTTTTCTGTAATGGCGTGGGAGATAATCATGTGGTCGAAAGGATCCTTATGTCCTTTGGCCACGTTGGCACGCAGTCTGGCAAAGGTGAGGAGGTGCTCCTCCTTGAACGGCAGGATGCCAATGTAGAACTCCTTGTTGATAGACTCCACCATCTGCTGAGCGTTCTTCCACCTGCGGGTGTCGAAACTCTTGTTGTTGTAGCCCACGACCATCTCCATGACAGACGCAGAGCTTAGATAGAGCAGAGCATCTGGCTCACGGAGCAACGCGAATACGTCTTTCTTGATTAAATCGACATCAGTTGCCCAATATATGAATATGTTCGTGTCCAGCAGATAGCGTGTCATAACATGAAGTTTGGGTCATACACGATGAATGAACCTTGGTGTTTCAAGGCTGCTTCTACGTATTTGTTTTGTACAGGCAAAGCAGAATTGGGAATCATGCTTTCCTCTGTCGTGAGTTTTTTCCTTCTCCTCACCGTTTTCTTTTTCACTGTCGTTGTCGTTTCCATATCAGATATGTTTTAGTCTTTCTTGTTATGGATGAGTTCTCATGGCCTCATGTAAACTCCTTATTAAGTTAAACGTGTTCCAAAATCACTTTTTTCTTTTGTAGCCCGTCGGGGAGTCGCGCTCGGCTTTGCCGCTTGCGTAGCGTAGCGGAGCAAGAACTCCGGCGAGCTTGGTGTTGTTTGTAGGAGCGGATTTGTACTTGTCCTTTCCTATAGCAAGTTGTTCACTCTCATCCAACGTCTGCCCGAAAGGGTTAGCCATAGATATATGAGCGCTATCAGACACGGCAGACCTACAAATAGAGCACCTAAATAAACTCCCATATTACTTGTCCTTTCTTTTATTGGTTCACTTCATGGTGCGGTTTTTGTTCTGTGTCTGCCGCTACCAGTTGTATCTGGGCTTTCTGTGACTTTGCTCTTTCACGTCTTGTCGTCATTAGCTTACATCATTTGTCTTTTCTTCTTGTAGCCCGCCGGGGAGTCGAACCCCGACGAGCTTGATGCATTGTCAGTATTGCAAATGCTAATACTCCGTGTCCCCACCCGCATACCCAAGGCGCGGGGGAACGCGCCAAGGGTATTGGGGAAGGATAGAGAGTTAAGGAGTAGGAACTGCTGCTACCTTGATAATCTTGTAGGTCTTAACCTGCTTGTAATATGTTCCAGATGAGTATGTACCACTATTCTGTATAGTGTATGTGCCAGAGCTTTCTAAGTAGTAACCAACGAGCGAAGCATCTGCTGCAAGTGTTACAGCTTCGTAGGTTACAAATTCGATAGCATAGGTGTTTTCCTTAGCACCTGGTAACTTCACAGCATTAATTGTCTTTGTTGTACCATCTTCAGCAGGAACACTAGTTACAACAGAAGGTGATTCTGTATTCGTGAAATATGTTCCATCGTTGGACGTAGTGACATTTGTGCATGTTATCTTAGCAGTTCCAGCTGGTGTTACTGCAAGTCTTTCGGCTACAGAAGCTTCGGTGATCGGGAAATTGTCTGCATCAGAGGTTGTTACCTGATAAATCTGTACATAATTAGTAGCATTGTTTATTCCCAATTGTGGTGTCTGGACAGTGCTACCCACCACGAATGTCGCATAGATGTCGTTGCCAGCCTCGTACTCATTCTTGTCTGTTACATACTTGCCTCCGCTGACGCCGAAGGTGGTGATACTGGGTTCAGTAACGGTGGTAATGTACTCAGCCTTTCCATCAGCAGCCTCTATGACAGCAGCGTCGAAGGTGATGGGATTCAAGTCATCATCAGTGATCTTGAAGAGGTAAGTGTATTTGTAGTTGGGTTTCCAGGCCAGATACTTGCCAGGAATCTCAGCGGTCTTGCCTGTGATGGTGATGGTCTCCTTCGTAATCTCGTTGTAGAGCGTGTAGTTCACCTTCAGCTTTAGGTTCGTCGTGTTGCCTTCCTGTGGCATCACGATGGTGTAGGTTCCACCGTTGGTGTCGTAGGTGGCAGTTGTGGCAGTCTCACCGAGGAACTTTGCGGCAACGGCAGGTTCTGCCGAAGGATTACCAACAGTCAGTGTGCTATAGTTCGTGCCGAGGACAAGGTCGGTGGCAGGCGTTCCGCTGACTCCGACGATGGGCTGATTCAAAGCTGCATTAGTGCCATTGCCGTAAGTCACGGTAAGCGTACCCTCGTAGTTCGTACCACTGATGTTCGGACAAACGGCACCGAAAGCGTTTGTAGGAGTTGAAGCACCGTCATTATACTCAGTCGTACCGTTCTGCTTGAAGAAATGGATAGCCGATACCTTGTATCCTGGAATCGTCTCAAACACACCCACGCGCACGTGAGACTGCGTATTGCGGAAATTCATTTTCACGGCATTGTGGCTGTAGCCATCGCCCTTGGCGATGTTGTTGCGGTCAGCAAAGTACAGCTTGGAAAGGTCGGGATAGTTGTCGCTGGCATCCTTCGCCAACACAATGCTGTAGCCTTTGGCATACTGGTCGCTGCCGCTGGTGGTCTTTGTAATCGTTACACGACCATTCTGGATATCAGCAGGCAAAGCTGAGACAGCGGTGAAGGTGTAGCTTGATGCTGCATCGTCCCAGAACTTAATGGACTGTACATCAGTGGTGGATGTGGTGATGTTGCTTTGCTCGGCAGAAGTCCAGCTAAGCCCCACATACTCCCAATCATCGGTGTTCGATGTGGTAGTATAGGCAGTAGAGGCAGTGTAAGTGACCTTGTAGTTTTGGAACACAAGATTACCTGCAGCAGGAGCAGTACCATCCGTTTCACCCTTCTCGCCGTAGACGATAAACTGACTGCTGAGTGCTGTGGCGGCAGCTGCATCCTCAAGAGCACGTGTCGGAGTAGGCACATTGAAGCCAAAGCTAATGGCGGTGTTCTCATTTGCAATGCGCAGGTCTTCGTCTCCCACGAAGTCCTCGCTTGTGCAGCTGGCCAGTCCTAGGAGGGCAACTGCGAAGTAGATATACTTTTTCATCATCTCTTAAAATTTTAACGCGTGAATATTATTTTCAATTATAACAAGGTGTAACCAAGCGAGGAGTCGAACCTCGCTTGGTTTGAGAGGGTTATGATGCCGACTTTACGCGGATGATCTTCACACCGTATGCGTTCTGGTTGTCAAGATAGGTCTTCTTGTAATACACACCAGGAGCAAAGGTTGAAGGAGCAGCAGTTGTGCAATCCTTGTCGGTGAAGTAGAGTGTCGTGCTCCAGTCTGCCGGTGCAGTGGTCAGTGTGTTGGCAATGCCAACAGCCTTCTGAGTGCCGGTAGAGATGGTGTAGACGTATGCGTAGACCTTGCCAGCAGTGGGAGTGAACTCAAAGGCTGTATTGGCTGTAACTGTGATGTTGTTACCATCAGCACCGGGGATAGCGGTGGGTAATGCTGTACCTGTTGTTACCTCTGTGAGTGTCCAACCGTTCATGGGAACAGGAGTAGCATCGAGGCTTACAATGTTCAGAGCGTCCATAACCTCGGCTTCAGAAACGACACCGTCCTTATCCAAACCATTAGAAGCAGCAACTTCATAGAGCTTACCCTTGGTGTTAAGATCCGTAGCTAATGCACCATCGGTCATGACCTGAACGTAAATCTTACCTTTGGAAGCATCATATTCCTCGTCGGTGTTCACATGACCTTTCTGGTAGGTAGTGATGCTGGGAGTAGCCACAGTGGTGATGGTGCTCTGAGTGTAGTCCTGCGCTTCCATGACGACAGCGTCGAAGGTGATGGGATAGAGACCTGCGGGATCAGTGGCGTTCTGAGCTGCATTAGCCGTGTTTGTCCAACCGTTGGTGTTGTCGCTAATCTTGAAGATGTAGGTGTAGGCATAGTTGCTCTTCCATGCAGCATAAATGGCAGGCACAAATGCGGTGGCTCCATAGACATGAATCACCTCGCCTGATTCGTCAATAGACTCAAGGGTATAGTCGATGCGGAGTTCGAGGACAGTACCATCTTCATTAGGCATGGCAATCTGGTAATAGTTGTTGGCAGCAGCACCAGCAAAGGATGCTTGTGCAGCAGAACGGCCAAGCCAGATGTTACCCGCAGTTTTCTCTTTGTACTGTTTTTCAGTATAATTCAGCGTGGAGAAATCCTTCGTAGTCACCTTTCCTGTAGCGTCAGCAGCAAAGATGACGTGAGCCTTGTTGTAATCGCTATTGCCAATGTTACTGGCACCAATGGTGGGGAAATAAACGGTGTACTGTCCTGAGGTGTAGAAGTAGTCCTTGTCAGCTGAACCGCCTGTAGTGAACAGGGTGGCATTAGCAACTTTATCTCCAGCTGTGGTGGAATTAAGATAGGTAGATGCATTCGTGTAGAACTTCACATCCTTGACACTATAGCCGGGAATCGTCTCATAGAGTGCAACACGAACCTTGGAGGCCAGGGCACGGAACTTGAGCTGAATCTCATCCTGGAACTTAGGCTGAACAGGAGACATGGAAGCGCCAGTCTTGTAAGCTGTCACCATGTCAGCAATGTAGCACTTCTGAAGGTCAGCAGCTGCGCCTTTGAGGGTATAGGCTCCAGTAGTTGTACCAGCATTAGCTGCACTAATAGCAGAAACCAGCACATCACCATCGCTTGGGTCACCTGTCGTGATTACTGTGGCATCACCTGTAGAGTAGGCAATGAAGTCATACTGGTCAGCAGTATAGTCCCAGTACTTGATAGACTGATCATTTCCAGCAATGCCTGAAGGAGCAAGAGCCGTCAAACCAACATACTCCCAATTGGAAGTGTTAGACAGCGTGGTGCCAGCAGTGTTGGCAGTCCAGTTTACCTGATAGTTGTCAAAAACCAAACCTGTGGAAGGGACACCAGGTGTGGTGATAGCACCATCAGTGTAAACAGTGGAAGTTCCTGTAGCTCCTTTAAAACCACCAACGATAAACTTGTTGTTGAGGATACTTGCTGCGTCGGCACCATAATGGTCTGCACGGGTTGTGCCCTTGAACATAGAGCTAAACGATATGGCCTCAGAACCCATATCGGTCTTCACGTCAGGCCCGTTGTCCACGATGCTGTCGTTGGTACATCCGACCATTAACATAATGGTGGAAGCGAGGAAAAGATACTTTTTCAAAATCATTCTTAGTTTTTATGTTAATAATGTTTGTTATATAATGTTCTGTTTTCAATTGCTCCGAGGCCCGGCCTCTTCGCCCGCAATTATTTTCTTCTTTTGTAGCCCGCCGGGGAGTCACCCTTCGGGATGCCGAGTGGCAAATCAGGTCGGGCGGAGAGGATATACGAACTCCTGTATTGTAACTAACGTGACAGGAGGGAAACTCACGTCGCGGAGCGCCCTGAAGTGCTTGTCATTCGACACGAGGTACTCTGCTTGCCCACATACAGCACAGTCAACGAACTTGTTGTCGTCAGGATCCTGAGAAATCATGTTGAACCGCCATACGGGCGAGACCCGAACCAGATTTTTCCTGTTCAGAAGTGCCTGGATAATGCAGTCGGCAAAATATGGAGATGTCTTCTCGGAGAGGATTTCTTCATATTCCATAAGAACCTCATTAGAGACACATATCTCCAACCTCCCTTCGAGAAACTCCGTCCAAACACTATGGTAAGGACTCCTCGACGGGAGAATGGCCAACAGGCAGTTCGTATCAATGACTACTCTTCTCATTGTGCTTCTCTGTATGGTGTCCGCCAATGTTCTTGAAGAATCCGCTCTATGGCCTCGCCGTTAAGCGTTCCCTCATCCCAGAGACGATCGGCCTCCTGCTGTACTTTCTTGGCGTAGAAGTCTGCCAGCACATCTTTCAACTCAGAAACTGTCTGCTCGCTTCCACAATAGTTGAACATCTCTAAGAGGTGCAACTGTACAGGGTTTATAGTTCTTGTATTCATCATAAGCTTACATCCTGATTGTATTTTTTTCTTCTTGTAGCCCGCCGGGGAGTCGAACTCCGACGAGCTTGGTGTTGTTTGTACGAGCGGATTCTTGAGGCCCCGTGGTGGCAATCGGCAGAGCCGGGTGGCAAATCCGGTCGAGGGGGATTAAACTCCCAGCACAATGGCGGGGTCAATGTTCAGCTTACGGCTTATCTCGCGTCCTATTTGTAGTGACGGCTCACCCTTGCCAGTGATGATTTTGTTTATGCCGGCAATGCTGATGCCCAGCATTTCGGCTAACGCCTTCTTCGTCAGTCCCATTTCACACATCCGCAACTGGATGCTTTCTATCAGTGACGGTGCAGTGATAGGATAGTGTTCATCCTCATACTCTTCCACAAGGTCGGAAATCATGTCCAATTCGATGTAGTTCTTGTCCGTTGTAGGAGTATCATCGTGAACCAAGGGCAGCAGTTCGTCAATCCTTTTCAATGCCACGCGATAGGCGGCTTCATCTTTCAGTTGTGCCATATCTTCTATATGTTTTGAATGTTTTGGATGTGATTGTATTCGGCGTGCGTTCCCACGAAGCGGATATATACCCTTTTGGGTGTGAACTGAATTACCACAACAAGCCTATAGTCATTGCCTTTGATGTTGAACACGTAATGCTGGTTACCGACATTGTCAACAGAGTTGAACGTTTTTTTCACGTCAGCAAATTGTGTCCACGAAGCCTTTCGCGTCTTCTCATACCATGACAACAAGGCCGGTTTGGCTTGAGGTTGTTCGGTGTAGTATTCCACTAATTTGCTTTTCGAGATGATATGCATACATCAATAGCTTTTGAAAACTTGTATGGTTCAGTAGATCCCTACCGTGGTTCTTCTTGTAGCCCGCCGGGGAGTCGAACCCCGCGCGGGCTTGTAGGTTGCATTTCAAATGCTTTTATTCACTGCGCCCGGATTCTTGCTTCGTTTTACTACGCAAGCGTCACCCTTCTTGCGTCCCGCTGGTAGCAAGCGTCCAAAGGCCGAGCGCAGGATGCCGAGCGACAAATCCGGTCGAGCAGGAATAGATAATTACTGCACCTTGATAATCTTGGTGTAGTAGACACCGTTGTTCTTTGTGTACATGTCGAAGTAGGTCATGCCAGAAATCTCAGCCTCGCTACCACCAACTTCTACATAGCTGTTAGTGTCAACAGTGAACCAAGTTGTAGCGGTCTGCTCGGGGTAGATGACGCAATAGGTGTAAACATATGGGTCTGCATCAGTTCCAGCGCCTGTCTGGTAATAATAAGCAGTGCCATCCACAGGCTCAGTCTCCGTCTTTGTCACGAAATATGCACCTGACTTTACATACAATGTTGCAGTAGCAAAATCTGCGTATGCAACTTTATGTGCTTCTTTATATGTCGAACCGTCTTTGTAGTAATAGGTCGTACCTGTAGAGGCATACTCGGTAGTTGGTGTAGCAGTACCAGAATTGTTAGTATACAGATTTCCTACGCCCTGACCGAGGAACACTGGCTGAATACCCGTAGTGGGCTTAACATACACAACATTCTTCTGGACATCAGATGCAGCTGCTACAGCAGTAGTCACATAGCGGTACTTTGTACCAGTACCGGAGAAAGATCTGGGTTCATACATAGGTGTTTCATCTGTTGATGCCTGCTTCGTGTAGACGAAAGCATAGGTTGTACTTGCTACCGGAACGAACTTGGCAGCCTTGCCAGTGCTAACGTCAATGGAGTTACCATCCACACCGTAGGTTACCTCATCAGTTACAACCAGCAATTTGTCATCCAGAGTGCTATTTCCATCCAGATCTTCGAGACTCAACGGCTCTGTCAGGCCAACGCCGTTGCGACCCTTAATAGTATAGGATGCCTTATCATCCTCCTGATACTGCAAAGCATCGATGACCTGAGCCTCAGTTGTGCCGTCAGCTACGGTGTAAAGAGCCACTTTGCCAGTCAGCGTTGCCAGATTGCTAGTATCCAGAGATGGCAATAACATCTTATAGTACTTTGTTCCATCTACTGCTACTGCATCTGCTGCGCAAGGAGTATAGACATCAGTCGACGGGTTAGTATAAAGTCCAGCAACAGATTCTCCTGCTGTTTTGCTTACTTCCTCATAAGTAGCTTCTCCATCGTTCACGGTCACGTAGATTTCACCCGTAATCTTTCCAGAGGGAGAGAGGAAGGTGTACTCGTTGTTATTCACAACCTTAGAACCGTTCTGGTAGGTGGTGATGCTGGGCGCAGATACTAGAGTGATGGTCTCCTGCGTGTAATTTCCATCCTCGGCGTTCACTACGATAGCATCGAAGGTAATAGGATAGAGTCCAGCGGGGTCACTATTAATGGTAGTGTCATCAGGATGCAACGGGTCGTAAACGCCTGTGTAGCCGTTGGTCTTGTCGCTAATCTTGAAGAGGTAGGTGTAAGCATAACCAGGCTTCCAGGTGGTATAGATGCTGGGCACCTGAGCTGTAGCACCCCGCACAACAATCTCCTCACCAGAACCGTCGATACTCTCCAAAGTGTAGTTCACGCGGAGGTTCAGGTTCGTACCATCCTCATTGGGAAGATAGAACACGTAGTAGTTGTCAGCAGCCTTGCCAGCGAAGGAGGCGGTGTTCGAGGTGCGGCCCAGATAAATGTTAAAATTACCAGCATCACCTTTTTCAGCCTCCTGACGACCAGTGTAGTTCAGTCTACCCCAGTCAACAGTGGTAGCCTGGGTTGTACCTGTCTTTGCTGTGAACTTGATGTGAGCCTGGTTGTTGTCAGGATTGTCAGGAGTATCCATAGTGGGGAAATACACGTAGTACTTTCCCTCCGTGAAAATCTGGTTGGCAGTAGTAGTGAAGATCTTGGCGGAAGCAGCACTTGCATCATTAGAAGCAGCAGCACTGTAGAACTCCACGTTCTTCACCGAGTATCCAGGAATGGTCTCATAGAGTGCGATACGCACCTTGGTTCCGAGCTGGCGGAACTTCAGGGTGACGGGCTGTCCGTAGCCTTCAACCTCACCATATTGTCCAGCACCACTCTTCTTCACCGTCACGATGTCGGAGATGTAGCAATGGGCCAGGTCTTTTGCAGCACCTTCAAAAGTGTAAGACAGATTTGCAGGTGCAGGATCAGCAGCAGTAGGCCAAGTTTTATTCTTGCTGTTTGGAACGATAGCCGACACGCGCACAGTTTGGGCAGCCAAGTCGGTAGTAGCGGCATCATAAATGGGTGTTATTTCCGTGAGTGTTCCACTGACATCAACTTTGCCCATGCCCCATGCAATGAAGTCATACTGGTCTTTAGAGTAATCCCAGTACTTGATTGTCTGACTTGTAATACCGTTGTCTGCGGCCCAGTAGATGGGAGCGTTTCCCACATACTCCCAGTTGGAGGAGTTCGAAGCTGTGGTGTTGGCAGTGTTCGCTTCATACGTCACTTTGTAGTTGTCGAACACGATACTACCAGGAGTAGCCGTAGCGGCGCCTTTGAAACCAGTGACCACGAACATGTTGTTCAGTAGGTCTGCAGCATCTGCATCCACGTAGTCGGCACGTGTGAAAGCGCTCTGTGAGGAGCTGAACAGGATAGGCGCCATTCCGTTTTCCTCTACGTTATTGACGGGAGGAGCCTCAGCGATGAAAGCATCGTCTGCGCAGCTGATGAGCCCTACGGCTGCGATAGCTGCGATGAAAAAATACTTTGTTTTCATAATTGTAAAGAATTAAAAAGTAAATAAAAAGGGTTAATTAAAAAGTTTGTTCATTATTTAAGTTTAATGTTCGAGGGTCCGGTTATAGATGGTTTTGTCTTGTTCCATCGTTCCGTGAGGGTCGTCAATCTTTGTCGTTAAATTTATGTCTTTATTCTTCTTGTCAGGTTTTCGGGGCTTCGCTTGGTGTCCCAGATGTTACCGTAGCCATGGGAACTCCTTTCTCATTTCTTCTCTCGCTTCTTCTTCTGTCAGATATTCCCCTCTGAGGTATTGTTCGTGCGACTCTTGTAGCCTGGCACGTAGCTCTTCTAGGGTGTATGGTTCGAGGTCAGAGGTGTCCTGGGTTTCCCAAGGATCCTCCTCCATCTGGTCAGCCTCCACCTCTTCTGAGATGTAGCGTATGAGGCACTGCTTGTCGTTGAGGCTCAGCACGCTGATGCGGCTGAGGAGGTCGCTGTTGCGCAGCTCGTCGCTCATGCCGTAGGTCATGGCGAGAGGTTCTGCTGCCCTGTTGGCGGTATATATATTATTGTGTTCCATATATCTTTGTTTTTTTACGCTAATTGAGATAAATGTTTGTCGCTAATTGGGATAAATCTTCCATTCAGTCAGTGTGCGTGCCTCTGTGCTGAAGGCGATGCCCACTTTGTGCAGGCGACGGTCGTCGAGGGTGTAGGGCAGGAGGTACTCCTTTGTGTCTATTTGTTTAAGAGCCTCGTCGGCAGTCTTATCTATCTTCAACTCCATGACATAGATGTCGGTGGGTGTGTAGAGCACCATGTCGATGCGCCCCTTTGCCGTGCGTACCTCCTGCTGGACGTAGCGTCCCAGGAGGGAGAATACCACGTAGAGCATCGTCTGGTAGTGGCCCTCGCTGTTGGCGTTCTCTGCGTAGGGTATGGAGGCGAGGTATGCCTTCAGCGTCTGCAGGGCCTCGTTGAGGTTGTCACGGCGTATGGCGTGGTAAACATCGGCCACTATATTCCTCGCGTGGATGGGGTCACTTTCCACATAATAAGGTATCAGCGCATAGATCATGCCGTTGCGCACCTCTCGGTTGGGGTATCTCAGGGTGTAGCTTTCCGTATCGGGTTCATAGCTCTTGATAGTGAGGTAGCCGCTCTGATAGAAGAAGGGCATGGGTGTTGTCATCTTTTCTGTAGGAGCGTCAAACTCGTATGCCTCGCACAGGCGACCGTCGTCGAAATCCATCACCTGTGTTCCGAACTTCTCTATCATGTTCAGCAGCGACGAGGGTGTGCCGGTGTCGAACCAGAAGTCATTCGTTCTGCCCCACTTAAAAGCCTGCAGCAGACTGTAGGGGTTGTAGATGTCTTTCAGGTCATCGGCAAAGTGGTAGCCGTCGTAGTTGCGCTTCAGGCGCAGCAGGGCCTCCTCTATGCTTAGGCCAAGGTCGGCAGTGAGGTGTTCCACCCAGGGCCTCATCTGCGTCTCTAGCTCCTCCTGGGTGATGCCACAGAGGGTAGAGTATCGGGGCATCATCGTAACCTTGTCGAGGTTGTTCAGCTCACTGAAGATGCTCACCTGCGAGAACTTGGATACACCAGTGATGAAGACGAAGCGCAGCCACGGGTCGCAGTCCTTCAGGCAGCCGAAGAGCGAACGCACGGTGGTACGCATCTCCTTCAGTTTCTCTGGCTCATGGAGCGTGGCGAGCAGAGGGGCATCGTATTCGTCGATGATGACCACGGTCTTCTCGCCCGTCTTGATGGGTAACTGCTCTATCAGGTTCTGGAACCGTGCACCTGGGGTTTCACTTGTTTTCTTAATGCCGAATTGCTCCTCATATCTGGACAGCTGAATGTCTATCTTTGCGTTGAAATCTTCCGTCGTGCCTTCCTTCATGCTGGCCAGGCTGATGAGCAGCACGGGGTGCTTTCTCCACTCCTTCTCCAGACTTTCCATAGCCAGTCCCTCAAAGAGGTCACGGCGGCCCTCGAAGTAGCTTTTCAGCGTGGAGCAGAGCAGACTCTTGCCGAAACGACGCGGACGGCTGAGGAACACATAGCTGTGCTCATTAGCCAGGCGGTAAACAAGTGCTGTCTTGTCTACGTAGAGGTAATTGCCTTCTCTTATCTTCTCGAAGGTCTGTATACCTGTGGGCAGTGGTTTCAGTCCGTTTTTCATCTTTTTTTCAAAGCTCTGTATTCCTATCGGCTACTTTATCTTACATTTCTATGACGTGTGTCACGGTGTCGGGCTCTAGTACTACGGCATCGAAGCCGGAGCCTCCCCGTCGTGAGGGGATGGGAATGGTGTCGACATCCAGTTCTACGGTGATGACACCGCCCTTGTATCTCCTTCGCACCTGGTCTGTGACGTTGAAGACGAAGGTGGAGTCGATACCGTTGTTGAACTGCATGTCGAGGTCCATGTAGTGCTGGTTGACGTCTTTCACCTCGTCTGCCCGGCTGATGCTGTTGGCCTGGTGTCCTGGTATTCCGAAGGTCATGAGTCGTCCTCCTATGATGTCTACCAGCTCCACTGTGTCTGATACCTCTTCGTTGCGTGTCTTGTAGGGCACCAGCGGGTGGTTTTTCTTTAATCTCACTCCGTAGTTCACGGTGACTGCATCGTCGCCTGCGCGTCCGTTGTTGAGTGTCGTTGTGCGTGCCATTCCCGAGAGGTTCGACGAACCGTCGATGCTGATGATTCGCCCGTGGTTGTTGTGCAGTATGACCTGCGTGAGGTATATGTATGTGATGGGTCTGAGCATCATGTTGAGTGTCTTTGTCCATACGTTTTCCACAGGGTCGAAGACGAATCCGTCGAGGTTCCTGTTCACCTCCATGTCCTCCTCGTATGCGGCGAAGAGCGGCTCGGGTGCGTAGAAAGCCCTTGTGTATTTCGGCGCATGGTAACGTGACATTATCATCGACGGGTTGGTGTATGCCGTTACGCTGTCGAGTGATGATTGTTCGTCGAAGATGAGGCTCTGCACTCCGTCGAGTGTAGAAATCTGGTTCCATACGAGTATGTCCCAGAATCCATAGTCGTACTTATCGCGGGTGTGGTTTCCCTCCACGGTGCTGGCGATGACGCCTGTATGTGGTGCGTCGGGTGTGTCTCCCGTAAAGTATCTTCGCAGACTGAATACTGTAGGTTCTGCGTATCCCAGCTCTCCCCATATTCTTTTGTCTTCCTCGTCCCATCCGTAGTACCACTCCGTCTGCCAGTCGTAGTCTATTCCAAAGGCTGTCTCGTAGTCCCAGTACACCTGCAGGTTGAGGTCGATGATGGGATAGTCGATAATAACTTCCTTCGGGTCGTAGAGATGGAGAGGAGGCTCGGGGGAGCAGGCGGTTAAATTGATAATTGATAATTGACAATTGATAATTGTAAACAATGACAGCACGAGCTTATGCCCCTCCCAGTGGCGGGAAGAGTATATGTGGCTCTTCAAATATGTATATGCTGTCTTTATCATAATGATTATCTCTGGGATCTTTTGTATTTAGGCCCCTCCCTCACAGGGAGGGGGTGATGGGTTTGATGGGTTTGATGGGGCTAATGGGGTTTTTGGGGTAGTTTCTCTTTGTTTTTAAAGCTTGCGCCTTTCTTCTGTATTCTCCTGTAGAGGAGGTCGTAGGTGAGGGTGACGCCGATGCGTGTAGGTCCTAGCCAGTTCCAGCGGTACTGGCGCTTCTTGAAGAGTTCGGAACCCTGTGTCCACTTGTAGTAGTAGAGGTCATCGCTAGTTGAAAGGGTGACGGGGTTCCCATATTGGTAGGGGTCGTACTTGCAGCGGAAGAACCCGGCCTGCAAGCCGAACTCCAGACGCCAGTGGCCGTTGCGGGAGATGGGGGTGACGTAGCCTACTCCGAGGCCTGCTCCGTAGCCTTCGCCCACCCAACCGCGGTTGGCGTCGAAGCAGATGCCGAAGAGACCGCCGTGGATGTAGGCCGAGGCATAGAAGCCGCTGAAGGCGGGGGAGGACTTTGGACTTCGGACTTCAGATTCTGGACTATAGACTTCAGACGTTCGACCATAGACTTCAGACTTTGGACTATAGACTTCAGACGCTAGACCATAGACTTCAGACTCTGGACTATAGACTTCAGACTTTCGACTATAGACTTCAGACTTTGGAGTGGAGGAGCGCAGGTAGTAGCGTGCCTCTACCTGGTAATTGCGCAGCTGGAAGTACTTGTGGGCGTCGTAGTCCTGCCACCAAGGCATGTCGAAAGATGCTCCGAAGGTGAAGTGGCCGCCCTTGGGGTAGTACTCTATGGCGACGTTGGGTATGGGACACCAGCGGTCGTAGCCGGGCATGTAGAGGGCGTAGAAGAGCAGGTTGGTCTTCACGGAGAGCAACTCGCGACGGGGAAGGATGGAGTCGAGAGGCTCGGCGGGGGGGATGGGGGCAATAGGTTCTATAGACTCTATGGGCTCAATGGGCGTTATGGGTTCAATGGGCTCAGTGGGCTTAATGGGCTCGATGGGGGCTATGGGCTCGATGGGTACTGCGGGCACGGTGAGGGGCTCTGCAGGCTTGGGAGTATACTTGCGGAGCACGATGATGAAGCGCGCGGTGCGCAGCTGTGGGAAGTAGGTGTTGAGCAACCGCTGCCAGAGCCTGCCGCCCTGCTCGGCCATGAGTTTCTGCTTCAGGCGGGACAGGTCGCTGTCGAGGAAGCTGTCACAGAGACCCTTCACGGTGGCGTAGTCGGGGTCGTCGGCACGGCGCATGAGGAGGCAGAGCGAGCGGTAGTCCTCGATGGCGTTATCCACGGAGAGCACATCGTCGCCCAGCGGGAAACGCAGGTTATCGGAGAAGAACTGGAGCAGCGCCTGTACGCGCTCGCCTCCCAAGCGGCGGTTCAGGTCTACGCTGCCTTCGGGCGAGGCCGCACCACGCATCATCATGCTGACAAGCTGCAGGCTGTCGCCGTTGATTTGGGGGATGACAGTGGTGCGCAGCTCGTTGAGCAGGTCATCGTTCTTCGGCAACCGGCTCACCGCCACAGGGAAGGTGATGCTGGCGGCATGGTCGAAGAACTGCTCGTCGGTGAGTGTGGGGTCGGGTTCGTCATCATTAATTATATATATGTACGCGTACTTATTATAGAACGTTGAATCAGAAAGCACAACAGCATGCACAGTGAGGGTATGAAGCAGGAGGGTGCTCCATACACCTAAAAAGGCAGACATAATGCGTGTTTTGTTGCCCATGTGCAGCATTTTCTTATGCTTTTGTATATAATATCTTGCAAAGATACAGATTTATATAAAAATATTCCATTATTTATCAAAAATAATTGAACAAATTAATTCTTTTTAACTGTAAACAATTTGCACAGAAATTGTACAGTACACTTTTACGTTAAACATTGGTAAAGTTGGCGTTATTCCATATTTTTGGTGTAATTTTGCAGCCGTGAAGCAACGTACTTCCCTTTTGCTGGTCCTTTTAGGCCTTGTTTTGACGTGGGCATGCTCGCCCCTCTCCCTGACGAAAAGCCGTAAGAAGTCAGAGGAGGGGACTGCCGCCATTGAGCGACAGGTAAGTGATGCCACCCTCCCGGAGCTGCTGTCCAGCCCCGTGGCCTCGTCAGCCCTCGACTCGCTGGGTACGGTTGTCGATGGACTGTCGGCGGAGACACTGGGTGTGGACTCTGCGCTTCTGGACCAGGTCAAGGACACCCTCACACAGCTTGCTTCCGAACTGCCGCCGGTGGATGCCGACGGCCTCACAGACCTCGCTTCACAACTGCCTGCTGTCGGCGACAGCCTCGCCAATGCCGTCGGTGTTGGACCATTACAAGAATATGTCCCTACGAAGGATGACCTCCCCCCTCTGGGGAAGGCGGCTGCCGCCCTGAAGCGCGACACCACGACGATGGACTCGCTGGAACTGGCCATCTACAAGTATAACAAGGTGATTGACGACTCGCTGCGCCTGGACAGCCTGAACCGCCAGCGGAAGAACGGCATCGACTCACCCGTGGAGTTCTCGGCCAACGACTCGCTCATCTACGAGGCCGGTACGGGCATGGCCCACCTCTTCGGACAGTCGCACGTGAAGTACCAGAACATGGACCTGCAGAGCGAGAAGATTTACATGTGTCTCGACTCGTCGCTGGTACATGCCACGGGAGCCCTCGACAGCCTGGGCAAGCAGTTTGGCACGCCCGTGTTCCAGATGGGCAGCGACACCTACGAGAGTGACACGATGGCCTTCAACTTCAAGACGAAGAAGGGTTTTATACAGCAGGTGTACACCGAGCAGGAGGACGGTTACCTGACCAGTGAGCTGTCGAAGCGCAACAAGGAGGGCGAGCTGTTCCTGCAGCACGGCAAGTACACGACGTGCGACGCCGCGCATCCCGACTTCTACATCGCCCTGTCGCGTGCCAAGGTGCGTCCCGGTAAGGACGTCATCTTCGGTCCAGCCTACCTCGTGGTGTGCGACGTGCCCGTTCCGCTGGCCGTCCCCTACGGATTCTTCCCCTTCACGAAGAGCTACTCAAGCGGTTTCATCATGCCCACCTACGGCGATGAGACGTCGCGTGGCTTCTACCTGCGCGACGGTGGCTACTACTTTGCCATTTCGGACAAGATGGACCTGAAACTGATAGGCGAAATCTACACCAAAGGGTCGTGGGGCTTGAGTGCAGCGTCGAACTATCGCAAGCGCTACCGCTACAGTGGCTCGTTCCAAGGCAGCTACCAGAACAGCGTCACGGGCGACAAGAACATGCCCGACTACTCGAAGACAACAAGCTTCAAGATACAGTGGAACCACCGACAGGACCAGAAGGCAAACCCCTTCTCGAACTTCTCGGCCAGCGTGAACTTCGCCACGACGAGCTACGAGCCCAACAACCTCACGTCGATGTACAACCCGCAGGCCCTGACGCAGAGTACGCGAACATCGTCGGTGAGTTACAACACGGGGTTCTCGAGCATCGGCATGACGCTGAGCACGACGATGAACCTGAACCAGAACATGCGCGACTCGACGATAGCCCTGACACTGCCCGACTTGAACATCAGCATCTCGCGCTTCTACCCCTTCAAGCGTAAGAAGATGGCGGGCAAGGAGCGGTGGTACGAGAAAATCTCCATGTCGTATACAGGCCATCTGAGCAACTCCATCGACACGAAGGAAGACAAGCTGTTGAAGTCGCGCCTGAACCGCGACTGGAAGAACGGTATGCAGCACAGCATCCCCATCAGCGGCAGCTTCGTGCTCATGGACTACATCAACATCAACCCGTCGTTCAACTTCACCGACCGCACCTACCTGAACCGCGTCATGCAATCGTGGGACGAGAAAACGGGAACGGTGGTGCGCGACACGGTGAACGGATTCTACAACGTCTACAACTGGAGCCTCTCGCTGTCGGCCTCGACAAAGCTTTATGGCTTCTACGTCCCCTCAAGGAAGCTCTTCGGCGACAAAATCAACGCCATCCGCCACGTCTTCACGCCGACAGTCAGCTTCTCCTACTCGCCTGACTTCAGCGCCTCGCGCTACGGCTTCTACAAGACCTACCAGAAGACTGATGCCGAGGGCAACATCACACTCGTGGAGTATAACCCCTACGAGGGCCAGCTTTACGGCAGTGTGAGCAAGGGCAAGACAGGCTCCATATCGTTTGACATGTCGAACAACGTGGAGATGAAAATCAGGAGCGAAAGCGACAGCACGGGACTGAAGAAAATCAGCCTGATAGACGAGCTGGGCGTATCGGTGAGCTATAACCTTGCTACGAAGATACGCCCGTTGAGCGATGTGAGCACCCGACTGCGACTGAAACTGACGAAGAGCTATACGTTTAACCTCAACGCCGTCTTTGCCAGCTATGTCTACGAAGCCGACTCCGTGGGTGCCACGCCACGACTGAGCGAACATACCACCTACTGGCAACAGGGAAAGCTAGGCCGCTTCCAGGGTATGTCGCAGAACCTGTCGTACACCCTCTCGAACGAGAAGGTGGCCGACCTCTTCAGATGGCTGAAGGGCGAGAAACGGAAGAAGAAAGACGAGGACAGGAACGATGACGAGGAGGACGAATGGGACACCGGCGTGGACACAAACATCGACAAGGACCTGGAGGCGGGCAAGCACGGGGCGGAGAGCCAAGGCATGGCGGAGACCGACGAGGATGGCTACATGAAGTACAAGCTGCCTTGGTCGCTGAGCTTCGGCTATGGCATCACCATGCGCGAGGACACTGACGTGAAGCGCTTCAACTACGACACCATGCGCTATCCGTACAAGTTCACGCAAAGCCTGAACGTCAGCGGAAACATCGTCATCTCGGATGGATGGAACATCTCGTTCTCGTCGGGCTACGACTTCGAACAGAAGAAAATCTCGATGACCACGGCGTCGCTCTCGCGTGACCTGCACTGCTTCAACATGTCGTGCTCGCTGGTGCTCTCGCCCTATACTAGCTATAACTTCACCTTCCGCTGCAACGCCGCCACGCTCACCGATGCTCTGAAGTACGACAAGCAGAGCAGCTACTCCAACTCCGTGCAGTGGTACTAAAACGAAAACGATATGGGACTATATATTAACAAAGGCAACGAAGGGTTCCGGCAGATACGCAACTCAGAGTATGTGGACAAGTCGGGACTAATAGCCATCGTGAACAAGACGCTCTTCACTGAAGGCAAACTGAGCTGCGTGACGCGCTGCCGCCGCTTCGGCAAGTCGGTGGCGGCAAAGATGCTGGCCGCCTACTACGACCACTCGTGCGACTCGCGAAGCCTGTTTTCCGATCTGGAGATAGCCAGTCATCCGTCGTTTGAGGAGCACCTGAACAAGTACCCCGTCATCTATGTGGACATGACGGCTTTCACTTCAGGAGGCAAAAAGGAAGATATTGTCAGCAACATCCAGAAAGAACTCATCAAGGACATCAGCCAGGCATACCCCCAGGTGACATACCAGGAGGGCGACCATCTGATGGTATATTTGCAACACATAGTTGCTGCCACGGGCGACAAGTTTTTCATGATCATCGACGAATGGGATGCCGTCATCCGCATGTATGATGACAATCCAGAATTGAAGGACGACTTCGTGAACCTGCTGCGGCGTATGTTCAAGGATGTCGCAGCCGTCAGTGTCTTCGCCGGAGTGTACATGACGGGCATACTGCCCATCAAAAGATACAAGACGGAGTCGGCACTGAACAATTTCACAGAGTACTCCATGGTAAACCCACGCAACATGTCCCGCTATTTTGGTTTCACGAAAGACGAGGTACTGGCATTGTCAGCTCGTCACGGCATGGACTTCGACGAGATGGAGAAATGGTACGACGGCTATCAGATAGGTCCTGAGACGTCGATATTCAACCCCAACTCCGTGATGCAGGCCATCGACAGTGAGTTTTGCGAGAGTTACTGGTCGGCTACAGGCTCCTTCGAGGCAGTGGCCAGCTATATCAATCTTGACTACGAAGGGCTGCGCAACGACATCGTACAGATGCTGGGCGGCAGTCGCACCGAGGTAAACCCCAAGGGATTCCTCAACGACCTTTCTGACATTCACAGTCGCGATGACGTGCTCACCGTGCTCATACACCTGGGCTACCTGACCTACGACCGCTACACACGAGAGTGCTACATACCAAACCTGGAAGTAGCTGGTGAGATGGAGAATGCCGTCAAAATAAACAAATGGAAGGGCGTCACTGAAACGCTACAGCAGTCACGACGGCTGCTGGAAGCCACCCTGCGCGGCGATGCTAACTATGTGGAGCGCGCACTTGCCGCCGCACACAGTGACGACACCAGTATATTCTCCTATAACGACGAGAACTCGCTAGCCTGCGTCATCAGCCTGGCCTACTACTACGCCCGCAATGACTATCACATACACCGCGAGTACCCTACAGGCTCGGGCTATGCCGACCTGGTGCTCATACCCCGGAAGAACGTGGAAAGTCCGGCACTGGTCATCGAGCTGAAATATAACAAGGACGCACAGGCCGCCATCAGCCAGATAAAAGCAAAGAACTATCCCGACAAGGTGGCACAGTATACCGGCGACATCCTCCTCGTGGGCATCAACTACGACCGCGACACCAAACAGCACTCGTGCCAAATAGAACGATGGCACAAGAAGTGAACTATAATAATATACGTATATGGATAAAGAGAAAGACCAATGTACTGCAGGGACAGATTCTTGTATTTGTCCACATAAGGTAACCGGCAGCGAGGCCCTGATGCTCGCGCTGAAGGCCGAGGGCGTGAAGACCATCTTCGGCTACCCGGGCGGGAGCATCATGCCCGTCTACGATGCCCTTTACGACTACACCCGTGGTGAGAAGAAGGCCTTCGACCACATCCTCGTGCGCCACGAACAGGCCGCCACACATGCCGCCGAGGGTTTTGCCCGCGTGAGCGGAGAGGTCGGCGTGGCCATCGTCACCAGCGGTCCCGGAGCCACCAACACCTTGACGGGCGTGGCTGACGCCATGCTCGACTCGACCCCCATCGTCGTCATCGCCGGACAGGTGCCCATCGGCGCGCTCGGTACAGATGCCTTCCAGGAGGTAGACCTCGTAGGCGTGGCACAGCCCATCTCGAAGTGGAGCTACCAGATACGCCACGCTGACGACATCGCCTGGGCCGTGAGCCGTGCGTTCTATATCGCCCGCTCAGGAAGGCCGGGTCCCGTGGTGCTCGACTTCCCGAAGAACGCACAGGTGGAGACCGTGGAGTTCGTAGAGCAGAAGGTGGACTTCGTGCGCAGCTACGTGGCCTGTCCCCCACTCGACCACGATGCCGTGGCACAGGCTGCGGAGCTGATCAACAACGCTCGTAAGCCTCTGGCACTTGTGGGGCAGGGCGTGGAGCTGGGCAATGCGCAGGACGAACTGCTGGCCTTCCTCGAGAAAGCCGATATCCCCGCCGGGCGGACTATGTTGGGACTTTCGGCCCTGCCGTCGACACACCCGCTGAACGTGGGTATGCTGGGCATGCACGGCAACTACGCCGTCAACCTGAAGGAACAGGAGTGCGACGTGCTCATCGCCATCGGCATGCGCTTCAGCGACCGCGTGACGGGAAACACGAAGACCTACGCCCGCCAGGCGAAGGTCATCCATCTGGACATCGACAAGAGCGAGATCGACAAGAACGTCAAGACGGACGTGGCCGTCGTGGCCGACTGCAAGGAGTCGCTTCCCGCCATCACGGCACTGCTCCGTAAGGCTGACCACCGCGAATGGCGCGAGTCGTTCCTGCCCCTCGACGCGAAGGAGCGTGAGAAGGTCATCGAACCGGCCATCCACCCCAAGGAAGGACCGCTGCTCATGGGCGAGGTGGTGAACGCCGTGGCCGAGGCCACACAGGGCGACGCCGTGCTCGTCACCGACGTAGGCCAGAACCAGCTCTTCGCCACACGATACTTCAAATACCCGAAGCGCCGCAGCATCTGCACCAGCGGCGGACTGGGTACCATGGGCTACGGCATGCCCGCCGCTATCGGAGCCACCTTTGCTTGCGCCCCTGCGGGGCTAATGAATAATGAAAAAAGAACAATGAATAATGAAAAGGGAACGATGAATGGCCGGACGGTCGTCTGCTTCATGGGCGACGGCGGATTCCAGATGAACATCCAGGAGCTGGGCACCATCATGGAGCAGCAGGCACCGGTGAAGATGATTCTGATGAACAACAACTACCTAGGCAATGTGCGCCAGTGGCAGGACATGTTCTGGAACCGCCGCAAGTCGTTCACCCGCATGATGAACCCTTGCTACGAGCTGATAGCACAGGGCTACGGCATCCCTTACGAGGCCGTCACCGACCGCAGTCAACTCCAGGCCGCCGTGGAGAAGATGCTCGCCACGAAAGGCCCGTACATCCTGGAGTGCGCCATCAAGGAGGACGACGACGTGCTGCCGATGACCCCGCCGGGCTCAAACGTTAATGACATGATGCTAACTTTAGTCCCCTAACCTACATTATTCACAGCAATATGGAAAAACAACGGATTAAAACTGATTTCACGGATTTTCACGGATCAATTATTTCTTAACATCGAATCTAAAAGAAATCTGTGAAATCCATTATAATCCGTGTAATCCGTAAAATCCGTTGTTGAAAAGAGTTTGAATAATCCGCTAAAGACTATGGAAAAGAAACTATACACCCTCCTGGTCTACTCCGAGAACATCGCGGGTATCCTGAACCAGATTACTGCCGTGTTCACCCGCCGTCAGGTGAACATCGAGAGCCTTAATGTTTCGGCGTCGAGCATACCCCACGTGCACAAATACACCATCACCGCCTGGAGCGATGAGGACCAGATAACGAAGATCACCCGTCAGATAGAAAAGAAAATCGACGTGGTGAAGGCCACGTGGTTTACCGACGACCAGCTCTTCATCCGCGAGACAGGCCTCTACAAGCTGGCCACCGACGTGGTGCTCCAGAACCCTAAGATAAGCAAGGCCATCAGGAAACACGACGCCCAGATAACAGAGGTGAACCCCACCTACGTCATTGTGATGAAAAGCGGCAAGACCGATGACATCATGTCGCTCTACCACACGCTAGACGAGTTCCACTGCGTGCTGCAGTACACCCGTTCTGGCCGCATCGCCGTGACCCGCAGCACCCAGGAACAGGTCAGCGAGTTCCTGGAGCAGCGTGAACGGAGCAGATTTTAACCTACATTATTCATGGCAATATGTAAAACAACGGATTAAAACTGATTTCACGGATTTTCACGGATTATTTATTATCTCACCATCGAATCTGAAAGAAATCTGTGAAATCAATTATAATCTGTATAATCCGTGTAATCCGTAAAATCCGTTGTTGAAAAGAGTATGAATAATCCAAGTTAAAATTCACCTGCCATTATGGAAATTACCATTGCGATGTCTGCCACATCCACTGTGCCGTCGCCGTTCACGTCGGCATGCTGTTGACCGCTGCCCATTGATGATTGACCATTGCCGGCCATAATGTCGATGATGGTGGCGATGTCTGCCACGTCAACAACACCGTCGCCATTCACATCGCCCCTATAGTTCTCGGCATATTTATTCAGACGGTTGATGGCCTCACGCAGCGAGGCATCGGTGTCAGTATCGGAAGGATATACCGGTATACTGACAGATGTACCGACAAGGGTTCTCACATGGTCAACGACAGTCTTGTATTCGTTGAAGAGAACGATGGAGGCATCGGTGGCATCCATCTGGGCGTTAAGGGTATCCCGGAGGTCGCTGTACTCCTCGGCACGTGTGTTGTCATCGAGTGCGAGACTAGCAACATTCACCTTTTTGATGAGCGACGACCAAGCCTCTGCACTCATTGTCAGGCGGCCGTAGTCAGTACCGTCGGCAAGGTTGTAATCGTTCTCGAAGCGTTCCAAAGCGGTCAGCAGACCCTTCCGGTCATCCTTGGCATTGAGGTCTGTCAGTTCAAAGCCTCCGGTGATGCACCACGACCGCATCTTATCGAATGTTCCCGTAATACCGATTTCTATGGTGGTGTTGTCGTTGGCAATGTCGAACTCCACCACATTGCGGTATGTGTTATTGCCCAGACAATCGGCACCGTCAGCCTGGTTGTCGGCATACGTATCGGCGGTTACACTGCCCTGCGTCTTGACGGCCACCCTCTTTGTGCCAGCCTTCAGATAGGCCTGCGACTTGGAGGCGTTGGTGTTGTACTTCTCTCCATAGCGGAAGAACGCATTGTTAGTCAGGCGGTAGCTGCCTTTTGGCAGTTTGATTTTCTGCGTAAGGCTGTAGCTTGTCACACTGAGGCTCGACCATCCTGCGTATGCCTCGACGGCGTATGTGCCGGTATTTGTGCCGCGCACAGGGTTGTTGAAGTTCTTTACTGTCCATCCTGTTGTGCCATTGGTGAGGGCAGCATTGACGATATACTCACTGGTAATGTCCTTTTGTGCGGCGACGTTTCCCGCCAGCATCATCAGCACAAGAAATGCAAAAACGTATCGTTTCATTTTAGTCTGAAGTCTAAGGTCTAAAGTCTAAAGTCTGAAGTCTAAGTACTGAAGTCTGAAGTCTAAAGTCTAAGGTCTAAAGTCTAAGGTCTAAAGTCTAAAGTCAAAGTATAATCTGTAGTCAAAACTAGAACTGCGTCTGGATGACCTCCTTTACGCCCTCGCCGCGCTTGAAGAGGACGATAAATGCATTGTTCGACTGCTCCGTGTTACCGTTGGCGGCTACGGTGTAGTCGTGTACTTTATTGTCGGAATTAACCGTACTAGTGTATGTCTGGTCGCTGAAACGGTGGTAATGGCCGGAGAAGTGCTGCACCTTTCCATCGACCTTTCCCGCCGTCTTCATCATAATGGCTGAGAGTGGGTCCTTCTTCAGCTTGTTGGCAGAGCTGGCATTGTTGTAGGAGATGCCTGAGGTGCTGCTGCCGTAGGCCGATTCGTCGGTAGCAGGGATGTAGAGTCCCTTGTCGTTCTGGTCGAGCCACCAACGGTTGCAGTCGCTACCGGCAAGCCAAGGGTAGTGCTGCATCCAGACGGAGGCTTCGTCGGCGTGGCTCTCCACGAAGGTGTCGAGGGCGCTGATGACACCGTCAGGAGCATAATACGTGGCGCTGCCGAAGAGCGAGGGTTTCTTGTAGAGCTTCTGGAACCAGTAGGTCTGGGCGCAGTAGAAGCGCACGTCCTTGAACTTGAAGGTAAAGGGCTTCGACTGGAAACAGCCCGACTTTGATTCGTCGGTGAAGTAGGAGATGTCCTCATCGAATACACCTTGTCCATTCCAATAGCTGTTGTTGTCGGTGATGGCGCTGATGGTCTTGTCATCAGCATTGGAGCCGCTCCATGTGGCACCCTTGTCGGGATTGTCGCCTGTCCAGTAGTCGGGCGAGATGTCGTGGTTACCGGCGATGAAGATAAATGGTATTCCGGCGGTCTTTGCCAGCTCTGCGGTGCAGTTGAGGAAATTGTTGTGCGAGCCGCTGCTGCCGTCGTCGCCCTTGTCCTGGTCTATGTCACCGAGGCAGAAGACGATGCTGGTCTTCGGCACTAGGCTCCTGGCTCCCCCCGTGGTGAAGGAAACCTTCTTCGTCTTTCCGTCCTTGCCCATGTCGAGGATGTTCTGCATGATTCTAGCCATTTCCTCAGTGCTGGTACCGTCGTGTCCGCTGCCTTGGTTGATGTGGCAGTCAGAGAAGAACACACCGCAGAACCATACGTCCTCCGTGAAGCGGAAACCGTAGGCACGGTTATTGTAGGTGAAAATCTTCAATTCGTCGTAGCTAATGTTGGCTGTCGTGGGGTTGGGGGTGATGTCAGCGGCGCTGACCGTCTGCCCGTCTATCTGCACGGCCGTGATAAGTCCGCTGAGGTTAGTACCCGCAGGTAGGGAGACAGTGGTGAAACCTTTCTCGTCGGTCTCAGCCACAGACGAGTAGGTCACGCCATTGAGTGTGAATGTCATCTGAGCAAAGGCAGCAGAAAGAGACAGACATGCGAGGGAAAATGTAGTTAGCAGACGTAATATCATAGTATAGGTTGGTTAATAATTGCTCCGCAAAGATACAACAATAATGTAAACGAACGAAGTTAATTAACTATTTTTGGGGTTTTTCAGCAAAACATTTGGTGGGATGGGAAATTATTGATAACTTTGCCGCAAATAAAGAAAAGACTCTCTATGATATATAATAATAATGTATTAAGGCACGGTACTGTCACAACTCGAATTGTATGTGCGGTCTGTTTTCTGGTGTTCTCGTTTCTATGGCTCTTTTGGTTTCAGGCCGATTTGCTGGCCGTGGCGCAGCATACACTTAGCGGCGGAGTGACGCACTATAACCGCACAATGGGAGCCTCCATTATCACTTTGGTGCTCTTCCTGCTGCAACTGGCCGTCCACGCCATTACAAGGTTGTCGCGGCGTACGCATGCGCTGACCTACGTGCCGTCGTTCCTCGCCCTGGCATTCCTCTCTGATATCAACGTCTGCTCCGGCAATGTGGTGGAGGTAGGCCGACTGTGGTGGCTGTTAGTCATCATGTTCGTGCTCTGGATAGGAGCCGTATGGCTGGCAAAACAGATGCTGCCGTTCAACGACAGCGACAAGCAGCCCACAGGACTCTTCTCAGCCCGCACATGGATGAACCTCGTGCAGCTGGCCGTAATGATGCTCTTCGTCGCCGCCTTCGGCAATACCAATGCCGTGCTCCATTTCCGTGCCCATGCCGAGACGGCTCTTCTGCGTGGCGACAACAAGGAGGCCATGCGCGTGGGATGGGAGTCGCTGGAGACCGACTCACAGCTGATGATGCTCCGTGCCTTTGCCCTCTCTCGCGAGGGACTGATGGGGGAAAAGCTGTTCTGCTATCCCATTGTGGGCAGTGGGGCTGACCTGCTCCCCATGAACGAGGCCCCGCTAATGATTCCCGCCGACAGCATCTGGAAACACTTAGGCGGAAAGCCTGCCAACCCTATGAACGATGGGAAGTTCTACCACCTTCTGGAACTCGACTCACTGGCTACACCCGCCGTGGCAGACTACGTGCTCTGTGGTAAGCTTATCGACCGAGACCTCAAGGGTTTCGTAAAGCTGCTGCCAAAATATTATGGGCAAGCATCTATGCTCCCCCGACATTACCGTGAGGCCCTGGTGCTCTATAACCATTTATATGCCGCGAAGCCCGGAAGCGTCGCCCACTACTATGAAGATGAGGCACTTGAGCAAGAGTATAAGCAGCTGCAAGAGCTATTGGCACAGTATCCCGAGGGCAGCGAGAAAAAGCTGAAGATGCTCGAGGTTTACCGCAACACCTACTGGTATTACTATTCAAATTAACTCCCTTTATTGTTTATTGTATATTGTTTATTGTTTATTGTTCTTGCACTTCCACAAAAAATACTACCTTTGCATCCAAATTGCATAAACAACCTTTTTTAACTGAAATCATAAAACTATGGCAAAGAAACAAATCAAGTTTAGTCTTGTCTACCGCGATATGTGGCAGTCGAGCGGAAAATTCCAGCCTCGCAAGGATCAGTTGGAGCGCATCGCACCCGTCATCATCGACATGGGTTGCTTCGACCGTGTGGAGACCAACGGCGGTGCTTTTGAGCAGGTGAACCTCATGGCTGGCGAGAACCCCAACGCTGCCGTGCGCGCTTTCTGCAAACCCTTCAACGAGGTGGGCATACAGACCCACATGCTCGACCGAGGACTTAACGCCCTCCGTATGTATCCCGTGCCCGACGACGTGCGCGAGCTGATGTACAAGGTGAAGCACGCACAGGGCGTGGACATTCCGCGAATCTTCTGCGGTCTGAACGACACACGCAACATCATTCCCTCGATTAAGTGGGCAAAGGCAGCTGGTATGATTCCGCAGGCCACGCTCTGCATCACCACCTCGCCTGTGCATACCGTGGAGTATTACTCGGCCATTGCCGATGAGGTCATCGCCGCCGGTGCTGAGGAAATCTGCCTGAAGGACATGGCCGGCATCGGACAGCCCGCCATGCTCGGTGCCCTGACGAAGAGCATCAAGACGAAGCATCCCGACATCATCATACAGTATCACGGCCACTCCGGCCCCGGTCTGTCGATGGCCTCTATTCTGGAGGTGTGTAACAATGGCGCCGACATCATCGACACCGCTATCGAGCCGCTCAGCTGGGGTAAGGTTCATCCCGATATTATCTCCGTACAGTCGATGCTAAAGAACGAGGGTTTCGAGGTGAAAGAGCTGAACATGAACGCCTACATGCAGGCCCGCACGCTGACGCAAGAGTTCATCGATGACTGGCTAGGCTACTTCATCAATCCTGCCAACAAACACATGTCATCGCTGCTGCTCGGTAGTGGACTGCCCGGCGGTATGATGGGAAGTATGATGGCCGACCTCGGTCCCATACAGAGCATGATTAACAAACTGCGCGAAAAGAAGGGAGAGCCGGCACTGACCATGGACGACATGCTGGTGCGCCTCTTCAATGAGGTGGAATACGTGTGGCCGCGCGTCGGCTATCCCCCACTCGTCACGCCGTTCTCGCAATACACGAAGAACATCGCCCTGATGAACCTCCTCACCATGGAGCAGGGCAAGGGCCGCTACGTGATGATGGACGACGCCATCTGGGGCATGATTCTCGGAAAGAGTGGTAAGGTGCCCGGCACCATCGCTCCCGAGCTTATCGAACTCGCCAAGACGCAGAAGCGTGAGTTCACCGACGTTGACCCGCACACGCTGCTGCCCAATGCCCTTGAAGGCTTCAAGAAGGAGATGGACGAGAATGGCTGGGACTACGGTCAGGACAACGAGGAACTTTTCGAACTGGCCATGCACCCCGAGCAGTACCGTCCGTTCAAGAGCGGCCAGGCCAAGAAGCAGCTGCTGGCCGACATCCAAAAGGCAAAGGATGCCAAGCTGGGTGGCTCGAAGATAAGTCCCGAGGAACTGGCCGCCTTCAAGCACGCCAAGGCCGATGCCCTCGTGTGTCCCTCTGCCGGACAAATCTTCTACGAGTTCAACGGCGACGGCGAGTGTGCTCCGTGCATCGAGCCGTTCATCGGTCAGAAGTATGAGGAAGGCCAGACCTTCTGCTACCTCGTGGAGAAGTGGGGCGAGATTGTTCCCATCCCCGCAGCCCTCGGTGGCAAGCTCGTGGAGGTCAGTGCCAAGCAGGGTGCGAAGGTGCGCAAGGGCGACACCCTGGCCTGGATAGAAAGACAGGTATAAGGAAGCTATGGTACTGAATTTATAATTTTATATAAACAACGAATTACACGATTTTCACGAATTGACACGAATCATTTCCAATTTTACGAATTATTGTTAATTCCTTTTTTCTGGCGCAGCAATTCGTATAATAAAATAAGCAATTCGTGTTAATTCGTGAAATTCGTGAAATTCGTTGTTTATAAAAAGGGTTTATTTGTTTCGGATTATTCCACGTAGAGCACCAGTCCTTTGAGGTATTCGCCTTCGGGATGGTAGATGTTTATGGGGTGGTCGGCTGGCTGGTGCAGTTGGTGGAGGATGCGCACGCTGCGCCCGGCCTGGGCGGCGGCGGTGAACACGGCGTTTCGGAAGTGTTCCTTCGTCACCACCTGTGAACAGGAGAAGGTGAAGAGCAGACCGCCAGGGGCAATCTTCTCGAAGGCACACCTGTTGAGCCGGGTGTAACCCTTCAGCGCGTTGTGCAGCGCCCCACGGTGCTTGGCAAAGGCCGGCGGGTCGAGGATGATAAGGTCGTAAGCCCCCTCCATCCCGTCAAGGAACTTGAAGGCATCCTCACAGAAGGCCTTGTGACGACGGTCGCCAGGGAAGTTCAGTTCCACGTTGCGTCGCGTCAGTTCTACGGCTTTCACCGAGCTGTCCACGGAGTGGACGAGGCAGGCGCCGCCGCGCATGGCATAGAACGAGAATCCGCCGGTGTAGCAGAACATGTTGAGCACGGTGCGACCCTTGCTGTAGCGCTCCACCAAGGCACGGTTCTCGCGCTGGTCTACGAAGAATCCTGTCTTTTGTCCTTTCAGCCAGTCCACGTGGAAGCGCAGCCCATTCTCCATGGCGGTGTCATCCTCGCTGCCTCCCATGAGGAAACCGTTTGCCGTTTCCATGAAGGGTAGTGTGGTCTCGCTCTTATAGTAGATATTCGCTACGTGGTCGCTCATTACTTCGGCCAAGGCCTCAGCTATGTCACGACGACTGCGATGCATGCCGATGCTGTGGGCTTGCATCACGGCTGTGTGTCCGTAAATGTCGATGACGAGGCCGGAGAGCATGTCGCCCTCACCGTGGACGAGACGGAAAGCAGTAGTCTGGAGGTGGGAGGAATAGGAGGATAGAAAACCCATGGCTTTTCTGGCTTCGAGCGCGGCTTTCAGGCGTTGCTGCCAGAAGGCAGCATCGATGGGAATATCAGTAAACGACAGCACACGGACGGCGATGGAGCCACCCTGATAGTGGCCAGTGGCGGCATAGTGGCCGTCGGAGGTCACGACGCGAACGACATCGCCCTCGCTGATACCATTGTCAATGTGGTGTATGGCTCCGGAGAATATCCAAGGATGGAAACGCAGCAGGCTTTCCTCCTTGCCAGGCTTCAAGTATACGGTTCTATAGTTCATAATTCATAGTCTATAGTTCATAGTTCAATCGTCCTTTTCACTCCCCTTTCACTCCCATGGAAATGAGTTTGTTCAGTTTGTTATAGATATTGATGCAGGCCCAGGCGTCGGTGGCGGCGTAGAGTTTCTGCTTGTCAGTGAGAATGTCGGCATCCCAGTTGCTCAACTGCTGGCGCTTGCTTATTTTCTGACGGAAGAGGTTGGCGTAGAGCTTCTGTAGGCTCAAGTCCTCAATGTCCACCTCCTTCACCATGTTCTGAATGTCGATGAAGTTTCCGGGAGTAAAGGCTCCAAGGTGATGGAGCGAGTTCATGTCATCGGTCAAGGAGAGCCCCACCTTCGTCACGGTATTGTCTTCCAGGAAGGTCTTCAGTGCAGGGGTAAACCCCGTGTAGCGAAGGCGGAAGAGGAAACATGTGTCGGGCGTGCTCACCTGCAGCAACGACACCAAGTGCTGGTCACCGCGCTTGAACGACGGTCGTGTCTCCGTGTCGATGCCCAGCAGGGGCTGCGAAAGCAAATAACGAACGGCGCGTGCCGTCTCGCCAGGTGTCAGGATAACAATGATGCGGCCGGGAAAAGCCACCACCGGCAGCTCGGCTATTAATTTCTTGTCGAATGTCTTGTATATCACGGCGGCAAAGGTACGACTTTTTCCTGAAACGGCAAAGGTGATGCAGGAAATTTCTATGGTGAAAGACCGGGCGTTTAACATTTTTATGGACAAACCGTTTTGCCGTGTGCGGATTATTGTGTACCTTTGGCGGCGAATTGTAATAAAGCGTAATAACCATGATAGTAGCCAATCCTGTTTACGACGTTGTGTTCAAGTATCTCATGGAAGACGAGCGCATTGCCCGCACCATACTTTCTGCCCTGCTGAAGCAGGAGGTGGTGGAGGTGCACATGCGTAACAACGAGTACAACAACCCACTCACCGACAACCTCACCATCTACCGCATCGACTTCGGTGCCACCATCATCGACAGCAAGGGACAGCGTCAGACCATCCTCATAGAGGTGCAAAAGACGTGGGTGGAGGCAGAGGTGCTGCGTTTCCGCAAGTATCTTAGTTTTCAGTATGCCAACGATGCCAACATGACGGGCAATGGCCGTGACATACACGCACTGCCCATGGTAGCCATTTACTTGTTGGGCCACAAGGTGGGCGGCATAGAAGCACCCGTGGTGTATGTGGGTCATCAGGTGAAGGACTACTACGACAATGTTGTTGAAGGCGGAGCAAAAGACCCATTCGTGGAGAGCCTGACACACGACAGCATCATCGTGCAGATTCCGCGTCTGCACGGGAAGATAAACAACCGTCTGGACAAGGTACTAAGCATCTTCGACCAGACATTGAAGGACGGGAAGGACCCGCATACCATTGACATAGATGCCGGTGCATATCACGAGGATAACGACATGCAGCCCATCATCCGCCGCCTTCTGGAAGCTGCCGCCGACAGTGAACTGCGCCGGAAGATGGATGTGGAAGACGAGTTCCTCTCCGTGCTGAAGAGCCGCGATGAGGAGATCATGCACAAGGACATGCAGCTGGCGGAGACAAAGGTTGCCATCAAGGAGGCAACAGAAAAACTTGGCATGACCGAGGAGAAACTTGGCATGACCGAGGAGAAACTTGGCAGAGCCGAGGAAAAGCTTGGCAGAGCCGAGGAACAGCGTGCTCAGGCCGAGGAACAGCGAGCTCAGGCCGAGGAACGTGCCGAGCGGATTATGCGCAACTCGGTAATTGCCTTGATGGAGAAAAGAATGTCAGCTGAAGACATCGCTGCTATGCTTGGTATTGATGTCGCAACTGTAAAACAAATAGCACAGGGCAATGTAACAACCAAATGAATGGGGAGCTTTTATTACCCCTCCGTCCCTTTCTTTATTGTTTTTTTACGAGCAGAACCACATTCTCCACATGCGGAGTATGGGGGAACATATCGACGGGCTGCACTACGGCGACACGGTAGGCCTCGTCGAGCACTTGCAGGTCGCGGGCCTGTGTGGCGGGGTTGCAGCTGACGTAGACGATACGCTCAGGAGCCGCCCGCAGGATGGTCTTTACCACGTCGGGATGCATGCCGGCACGTGGCGGGTCGGTGATAATGACATCGGGACGACCATGCCGGGCGATGAACTCATCGGTGAGGATGTCTTTCATGTCGCCGGCAAAGAAAAGGGTGTTGTCGATACCGTTCAGCCGTGAGTTCTCCTTCGCATCCTCGATGGCCTCGGGTACATATTCTATGCCGATGACCTGGCGGGACTGGCGGGCCACAAAGTTGGCAATGGTGCCCGTGCCGGTGTAGAGGTCGTAGATGAGGGGAGCCTCCCCCGCCCCCTCCAAAGGAGGGGAGAACTGCCCAGATTCTATGGATGGGTTTGGTGAGGCCAATTCGCTCACAACTTTATATAAGTGACAGGCTTGCTCAGTGTTCGTCTGGTAGAACGACTTCGGACCGACCTTGAAGCGCAGGTCTTCCATCAGTTCGGTGATGTGGTCCTGCCCCTTAAACAGCTTTATGTCGAGGTCGCCGATGGTGTCGTTGCACTTCTGATTGTCCACGTACATCAGCGATGTTATCTGTGGGAACGTGTCGGCGAGGTGTTGCAACAAACCATTGACCATTGACCATTGATGATTGACCATTTCTTTTTCCTGCTCCTCGGAATGGTCAATGGTCAATGGTGAATGGTCAATGGTCAATGGTGAATGGTCAATGGTCAATGGTGAATGGTCAATGTGAACCTGCACGATGACGAGCCACTCTCCAGAGGCCGAGTTACGGATGATGAGGTCGCGCAACAATCCCTTTTGCTCTCGTAGGTCAAAGAAGGAGAAACCATGCTCCGTGGCATAGCGCAGCGTCTCGTTGCGTATCTCGTTGTGCAGGTCGTCCATGAGATGACACCGCTCTATGGGCAGAATCTTGTCGAAGGCCCCGGTGATGTGAAAACCGATGGCAGGGCGGTCTTTCTCTGAGGCGTGAGGGGTGAGGGGTGAGAGGTTGGCTATTTCCTCTTTCGTCAGGTATCGCTTGTTGGCGCATCCGAAGTCGAGCTTGTTGCGGTATTCGCGGGTCTTCACACTTCCTAGAATGGGTCTCAGCGGCGGCAGCTCCACCTTTCCTATACGGCGCAGTTGGTCTTCCACCTGCTGTTGCTTCATACGCAGCTGTGCATCGTAGGGCAACATCTGCCACTTGCATCCTCCGCAGACGCCGAAGTGCTGGCAGAACGGTTCCGTACGTACGTCGCTCTTCTTCACAAACCGCACCACCTCGCCCTCGGCATAGGAGTGTTTCTTGCGCCGCAGCTGCACGTCGCACACGTCGCCCGGTACACACCAGGGTACAAACACCACCATATCGTTCCAGTGGAACAAGCTCTTACCCTCGGCAGCCACGGCCTCTATGGTCACACCTTCGAGCAGTGGCAATGGTTTCTTATTTCTTCCCATTATTACTTATTTGTTATTTCTGAATGAGCAGGACGATGACCTGCAGTGCGAAGTCGAAGAACACTATCTTCGCATTGGCGTTCTGTCCGATGTCACGGCTGGCGCGGTTGGCCAGGTCGTAAAGGGGAATGACGTTGGTCTCGTTGATGAAGCGGGCGAAGTTACGGGCGAAATCCTCCTCCTTCTGCGTCATGTAGCAGAGGTCGGGGTTCTGGAAGTTATACATGAAGCTCTCGCGCACCATGCGGAGGAAGAAGTCGAGGAATCGCTTCTGCTTCTCACGCCCGAAGGCGGCCATCGTGTCGCTCCACTTGCGCAGTTCCTTCACCTTCCGCTGATAGGCCAGTCGCATGAGGCTGATGAAGAGGTCGAGGAACTGTTCGTTCTCCGTTCCCACCTGCAACTCCTGAAGCGCTTTCATCCACGAGCCGTTGGCCAGTCGGGCGATGCGTGTGGCCTGTCCCTCGTCCACGCCACGTCGTTCAACGAGTGCCTTGGCAATGGTCTCTGTGGGCAGCAGCTTCACGTCGACGCGCTGCACACGGCTGCGGATGGTCTCCAGCAGACGGTCAGGCTCCTCGCACACCATGAGGAACACCGTCTGTGAAGGTGGCTCCTCGATGAGCTTCAGCAGCTTGTTGGCACAGGCGATGTTCATTCGCTCTGGCAGCCAGATGATGCTCACCTTGTAGCCTCCCTGGCTCGACTTCAACGAGAGCTTGCGCACCAGTTCGTCGCTCTCTCCGGCGGTGATGATGGCCTGCTGGTTCTCGGCGCCGATGGCCGTCATCCACTCGTCCATGGAGAAATAGGGTCCTTGCATCATCACCTCGTGCCATTCACGGGCGAAGTCATCGCTCACAGGCTGATGGTCGCTGCCCATCGACGGTAGCTTGATGGTGGGGTAAGTGAAGTGCAGGTCGGGGTGCTCCAGCTTCTTTAGCATAGGATGTTCCGAGGGCACTAGAGGCTCGTCTGCGAACATCGCGGGCGAGCCGCCGACGCTCCCATTACTCTGATTGCGGGATAGCAAGTAGCATCCGAAGGCCGTGGCCAGTGCTTTCTTCCCCACGCCCGTAGGTCCGCAGAGCATGATGGCATGGGGCAGTCGGTCCTCATCAACCATCTGCACGAGCCGCTCACGCACCTCCTCCTGTCCTATAACTTCATTAAATGTCATCTTATTCAGTCTAAAGTCTATTGTCTGAGGTCCATAGTCTATAGTCTGAAGTCTAAAGTCTATAGTCTGAAGTCTTAGTCTTTAGTCTTAGCAAAGTCATTGAGTTTTTTCTTCCAGTAGGCCCTCAAGTCGTCCCACCGGTAGTATGGATGCATGGTCGTAGGCACTGGCAGCGAAGCCTCGCGCTCATTGAGCAGGGCCTTGACAAGGATGTCGCCTGTTGCACCGGATTTGAAATCCCGTGCTTTCTTCGGCTTATAAAATATAAGTTGTATATTGCAGCCCATGGGGAAAATCTTGTAGTTCTGCCAGTGGAGATCCACCTCGTCGAGGTTCTCCACCGCCACGCCACAGGAGTCCAGCTCCATGAGGCAGGCCAGCGGTAGCACGCACACCTCGTGGCCGAATCGCATCGTGGCCTGTGTCTTGCCCAGACTGACGCAGGTGTCGGCGGTCTCGATGATGTTCGTCAGTAGGTTGAATTGCGAAAAAGGCATCACGCCCTTTGTCTGCGGTGCAGCCCCGTAGTTGACGTACCACCCTGCGTTCTGTACGCGCCACTGGTCGTATATTTCCTCTTCGGTGAAGAGGTCGGCCAGTTCGTAGGGGGCATCGTCGTGGCTCTGCATGTTGATAGCCACTTCAAAAAGATTTCGCATAAAGCTCTTCGTCCGGATGCTGTCGTGTGCCCACTGCTGGTCGTTGAAGAGCACGGTGAGCAGCCGCTCCGGGTGGGTGTGTTTGTCGCCGAACTCATGGCGGACTTTCCCCGTCTTGTCGCCCTCGGCTTTTACGCGGCCTTCCCAGCCTTGGTTCAGGTAGTACTGCAGGGCGTCGCTCACATCGTTGTGAATGTGAGCCGTGGGGTTGGCGGCCATCAGTTCCTCGCACTCTGCCACCATCGAGAGGATGCAGCGGTTCACCGTCGTGGAGCGTGCATCGATGTGTACGCCCTTCGTCTTGACGAATATCTCGGGGAAGTGCTGGGCTATTCGACGGCCGATGCCGTGGTGCTGTCGCTCGCCCACGGTGGTGAGGTCACCCAGGCGCTTCTGAGTGGTCTTGTTGAATATTTCCAGCTTGCGCAGTATTTCCTGCCCCTCTCGTGTCAGCTTTCCCTCCATGCGTGCCTTGCGCATGGGTCTTATCACACGCTCGTAGTCATCCTTGCCTATGAGCCAGCGCGAGCCGTGACGGCCATAGTGCGAGAAGTAGAAGGGCACGTAGCCTTTCGGAGCCTTCGTGTAGTTGAAGTCGGGCAGCTGGCGGTCGTAGTCCAGATAGTTCGACCCTGCCAGCCAGTGGTTCTTGCGAATCTCCTCGCGGGCCGTCTGTGCTGTGGAAGTGATAAGTGATAAGTGAAAAGTGATAAGTAGTGCCAGTGCGAAATGTGGGATGATGGTCTTGCTCATAGTTATCTATGTATTTTACAAACTTTTGCAAAGGTACTAATAAATTCCGTGTCACGGGCAAAGACTTATTCTTATTTAACATTTCCAACGAAAACATCGTGCTAAACAGCGTCGAAGGGGCGACAGACTATGGATAATCTGTCGTCCCTTCGGGCTGTTCAATGATTATTTTTGGAAATGCTTCTTAAAAGTTGTTAGGCAGTTCGAGCCACTTCACGTAGCAGAAATCCTGGCGGTGAGGCAGATTCTTGTTCTTCGGGTACATGCGCACGGCACTCCTGTAGATACCGGCCTGCTTGGGAGCCAGCTCGGCCTCGAAGGTGTATAAGTTACCCTCGTGCTTCACCAAATTCAGCGGCTCAACGCTGTAAACGTAGTCCTCGCCCTTCTTGTTGGTGGAGATATTCACCTTCTCCAGTGCCACGGCATCGTCCAGCCCCTGCTCGTCGATGACATAGCGCAAGGTGTACTTCAGACCAGTCTCCAGTCCTGTTGCGGGTATGTTCCATTCGCAGTTTACCACGTTTATTCCGTCCCAACGCTCGGCCACGGTTTCCTTCCACAGTGCGATGTCCTTGGCCAGTCGGTAGCCGTCCTTGCATATTTCCTTGAAGCGCTTGGCCTCCTTCTCGTAGAACTTCGAGTAGTAATCGTCCAGCTGGCGCTTCATCGTGTAGTGCGGTGCAATCTGTGCGATGCTGTTCTTGATGACCTTGATCCATCCCTCGCTGATGCCCTTTTCGTTCTTGTTGAAATAGAGAGGTATAATCTCGTTCTCAAGCATCGTGTAGATGGTGGCGGCGTCGAGCTGGTCCTGATAGCCCTGGTTGTCGTAGGTGCGATGCTCCGTGAGAGCCCATCCGGCACCCTCGCGGTAGCCCTCAAGCCACCAGCCGTCCTTCACCGAGAGGTTCACCACGCCGTTCATCTCAGCCTTCTCGCCCGATGTGCCGGAGGCCTCGAGCGGACGTGTCGGGGTGTTCATCCAGATGTCCACACCACTCACAAGACGGCGGGCCAGCAGGAAGTCGTAGTCCTCAAGGAAGATGACCTTGCCAAGGAAGTCGGGTTGCTGAGAGATTTCGAAGATACGCTTGATAAGTCCCTGTCCTGCGCCGTCGGCGGGGTGGGCCTTGCCGGCGAAGAGGAACATCACTGGACGCTGCGGGTCGTTGACAATCTTCTTCAGGCGCTCCAGGTCGGTGAACAGCAGGTGTGCGCGCTTGTAGGTGGCGAAGCGGCGGCAGAAGCCGATGACCAGAGCGTCGGGGTTGAATTTCTGCACCAGGCCGATGACGCGCTGGGGGTCGCCCTGGTTCTTCAGCCATGTCTCGCGGAATTGCTCTACGATATAGTCGAAGAGCTTCGTGCGCAGTGTCTTGCGGGTCTCCCAGATTTCCTCATCGGGACAGTTGTAAATACCGTGCCAGATTTCCTCGTTAGACTGGTCAGACATGAATTTCTTGTCGAAATACTTGGCATAAAGCTCACGCCATTCAGCGGCACACCAGGTGGGGAAGTGCACACCGTTGGTCACGTAGCCCACGTGGTTCTCCTCGGGATAGTAGCCCTTCCAGATGCCAAAGAACATCTTCTGCGAGACCTTGCCGTGGAGCCAGCTGACGCCGTTGACCTCCTGACAGGTGTTGCAGGCGAAGGTGCTCATGCAGAACTTCTCGCCGTGGTCGTCGGGATTCGTGCGGCCCATGCCGATGAACTCATCCCACGTAATGCCCAGACGCTGCGGATAGCCGCCCATGTACTTGCCGAAGAGACCCTCGTCGAAATAGTCGTGGCCGGCGGGCACGGGGGTGTGAACGGTGTAGAGGCCGCTTGCACGAACGAGCTCCAGGGCCTGGTTGAAGGTCAGGTGCTCACCCTCGATGTAGTCGCACAGACGCTGCAGGTTGCAGAGTGCGGCGTGACCCTCGTTGCAGTGGTATATCTGCTTCTTGATGCCCAGCTTCTTCAGCGTCAGCACGCCACCGATACCGAGCAGAATCTCCTGCTTCAGACGGTTCTCCCAGTCGCCGCCATAGAGGCTATGGGTGATGGGCTTGTCGAAGTCCGAGTTCATCTCGTTGTCGGTGTCAAGCAGGTAGAGCTTGATGCGGCCCACGTTCACACGCCACACGTATGCATGTACCACGTAGTTCATATAGGGCACCTCCACCACCATCGGGTTGCCGTTTTCGTCGAGCTGGCGCTCAATGGGCAGGGTGGTGAAGTTCTGGGCCTCGTAGTTGGCAATCTGCTGGCCGTCCATGTTGAGGCTCTGTGTGAAATAGCCATAGCGATAGAGGAATCCCACGGCGCACATATCGACGTTAGAGTCGCTGGCCTCCTTCAGGTAGTCTCCGGCGAGCATTCCAAGACCGCCTGAGTAGATTTTCAGGGCTGAGTGCATACCGTACTCCATGGAGAAGTAGGCCACCGAGGGGCGCTTCTTGTCGGGAGTCACGTCCATATAGGCGCGGAACAGCTTGTACACCTCCTTGATGCGCCTCATCAGCGCCTTGTCCTTCACGATGCCCTCCTTGCGGGTGAGGCTCAGACGCTCTAAGAGCATCACGGGGTTATGCTTCACCTCGTGGTAAAGCTCAGGATCCAGGTCGCGGAACAGGTCGCGAGCCTCATAGTTCCATACCCACCAAAGGTTGTGGGCAATCTCGTCGAGACACTTCAGCTCCTCAGGGAGGCTCGACTTAACGGTCAGCTCCTTCCATTGCGGAGCGTTCACATAGTCTGCTTTGATTTTCATAAGTTATCTATACCTTAAAAGTTAATTCAGTCAAAAATAACGTCTGTGAATCTCTAACTTGTTGAAATTCGGCGGCAAAGGTAGTAATTATTTCGCAAAAAAGAGAATAAAAATGAAACAATTTATTCCTCGCCGTCAAAATATTGACATATATTGCTCTGGGGTACCCGTTGCAGCCACCCCCGCAAGCCAATACGTCGGTTTAATGAAACTTAGCTCAGCAAGCCCACGCACTTAGCTCAGCAAAACCGCGAACTGACAAAAAAAACGGCGGACGAAACTCTTACCAACGTTGATTTGGGTCATCAATCCAAGAGAAGTCATCTTTCACAGGACTGCCGTGCCAGTACTCAATGAAGTCTTGCGAACATGCAGGTGGATTGTCAATTTGTCCTTCGCGGAAGATGTATTCGGTTTCCTGCTCTGCTTCGTAGCCTCTCATCTCTTCAGCATATTCTATCAATCCTTCCAAGGGTTCATAGCCATACTTCTCACTCCATAAATACCAATAGGAGGTGCCAAAGCGTAAGCTATGGTATCGTTCCATTTTCTCATCCCACCAGTCGTACTCTGGAAATCCCAGTGCACGCCATAGCTTGCTACAGCGACGAGTAAGTAGCTCACATTCTGTTTCAGAGATTACATCCCCAATGCTTACCCATTTGTTGTTGAACCACTCATAGAGATTGTCATCGTAGTCTTTTTCTTCAATCAGATACCTTGTGAATCTCCAAATCTTCAATGCCCAATAGAAATGCCCAGTTTCTGCACAGAGGTCGCCGATACGCATACCTTTCATGTACTTCTGCTTGCAGCTTGCGGCACAACGTATGGGATGTATTGTACTGTTTACCATTTCCTTCAGCAGTCGGGCTTCAAGATGGGTAACAACGCCATTGGGCATGCAGCTGCACACCCGATAAGGAATTCTTCTTCTCATGTGAATAATTGTTGTTTAAAATCCAATTTTGATTTTCGGGCGAGGAACCTCAATGGGAACAATGTCCTCAGGTGGATTTGACAAGGCACCAGCGGCCTTCACGGAAAATAAGGGGACTGAGTGTTTCGGATTCTTCGTATTTCTGTTCTTCACCCTGCCCGCAGCAGTCAAGGCATACCACGACCATACTTGAATTGTCGCAATATAGATATACGTCGAAGTCCGTCAAAAATGGGGCTAAGCCCTTCAGGTGAGAGGAATAGACGGCATAATTCACCGCCATAGCATCTAAGTGCTTCCAGATAGTTGTTTGTGTCTGTCTCCTAAAATCGCTAATAAGTCTGTATTCTTTCCGCATAATCTACATAATTCTAATCACTATAAAAAACAAAAGAAAGCGTAAATCCCCTTGGTATGGGGGCACAAGAGTTAATAGGCAGGTGCTTCGGCACCAACCTATGGAATAATAGCGTATTCTGTTCAGGAAATACACTATCACAATCCCCGACAATTGTAGCAATATGTCAAAGACCGCTCAGGGTCTTCGAGGCAAAGCCTCAAAGAATGTACATAACGACAAGGTACAATCCTCCCGTCGATTCTCAGATTCAGTACTTTACTTCATCATTGAACCGCTCGACACCTGACTGTTTCCTTTGTCATCATGTTCATTCTTGCTACAATGTTTAAATGTGATTTGTGATAGAATTATGTAATTCGGCTGCAAAAGTAGCTAAAATTCCCGTTCCCAACAAATATTTTGTGGAAAATTTCCATAACTTTTAGTCTGAACCTTTGTCGATTCAGTTTTTCTTCGTAACTTTGCACCCTGTTTCTAAGAATATTATTTAATAAATTTCGATATGGATAATGAGCTAAGAATACCCGACTATATCTTTGAGTCAAGCTGGGAAGTATGTAACAAGGTGGGTGGCATCTACACCGTGCTCTCCACACGTGCAAAGACACTGCAAGAGAAGTTTCACGACCGCATCATCTTTATTGGTCCGGACTTCTACAGAGATTGCAAATCCCCTCAGACAGATAACAATGACCCCAAGGAGAAGGAGAGTCCCTACTTCCGCGAGGACAAAAAACTTTTTGCCGAGTGGCAATTGGAAGCCAAGGAGCAGGGGCTGAACGTTAGGGTTGGGCGCTGGACCATCCCAGGCGAGCCCATCGCCGTGCTGGTGGACTTCAAGCCTTTCTTCACTGAGAAGAACGACATCTACGGATGGGCATGGGATAACTTCGGCGTGGACTCGCTCCATGCCTACGGCGACTACGACGAGGCCTCAATGTTCTCTTGGGCAGCAGGAAAGGTGGTGGAGAGCCTCTTCTCTCAACTCTCAACCCTTAACCCTCAACTCAAAGTGGTCTACCACGCCAACGAGTGGATGTGCGGCCTGGGTGCCTTATATATAAATAAGGTGTTGCCACAGGTGGGCACCATCTTCACCACTCACGCAACGAGCATCGGACGCTCCATAGCCGGAAACCAGAAGCCACTCTACGACTACCTCTTCGCCTACAACGGCGACCAGATGGCTGGCGAGCTGAACATGCAGTCGAAACACTCGATAGAGAAACAGACGGCCCACTACGTGGACTGCTTCACCACCGTGAGCGACATCACCGCCAACGAGTGTGTGGAACTGCTCGACAAGCCCGTCGACGTAGTCCTGCCCAATGGCTTCGACAACAGCTTCGTACCTCATGGCGCTACCTTCACCCGTAAGCGCAAGCTAGCACGCCGCAGACTGCTCGAGGTGGCCAATGCCCTCATGGGTGAGCAACTGAAGGACGAGGACACGCTCATCGTCTCTACCTCGGGCCGTTATGAGTTCCGCAACAAAGGCATCGACGTATTCATCGAGGCTATGAACCGTCTGTTGCGCGACCGCGACCTGAAGAAGAAGGTGCTGGCCTTCATCGACGTGCCCGGATGGGTGGGCGAGCCGAGAGAGGACCTGCAGGAAAGGTTAACGGCTTCCCCCAACCCCTCCAAAGGAGGGGAGAGGAAAACCCCTCCTTCGGAGAGGCAGGGGGAGGCTTTGGAGGTTCCAATGATTACCCACTGGCTGCACAACATGGGACACGACAACGTGCTCAACATGCTGAAATACTACGACATGCACAACCGCCACGAAGACCGGGTGAAGGTTATCTTCCTGCCCTGCTACCTTGACGGTAAGGACGGTATTCTCAACCTTTCGTACTACGACGTGGTGCTGGGAAACGACCTCTGCATCTATCCCTCGTACTATGAGCCATGGGGCTACACGCCGCTGGAAGCCGTGGCTTTCAAAGTTCCCTGCATCACCACCGACCTGGCCGGTTTCGGTCTCTGGGTGAACAAGGAGCTGGGCCATGAGGGTGAGATAAAGGACGGCGTGAAGGTCATCCATCGTACGGACTACAACTACTCCGAGGTAGCCGACTACATCAAGGACACCGTGGCCAACTACTCCGCCATGACGCAGAAGGAGATTGATGCCTGTCGCAAGAAAGCCGATGCCCTCTCGAAGAAAGCCCTTTGGAGCGAGTTCATCAAATACTACTACCAGGCCTACGACATCGCTCTGCGCAAGGCAGAGGAGCGTGAAAGCTGAAACAGATAATAACATGTTGCGTTTTTATACAGTTCTATTATTGTTGACAACGTTCTTGCTGCCCCTGCCCGTGTCGGCCCAGCAACGCTACCACGTGGGGGTGTGCGACTGGATGGTGCTGAAACGTCAGAAACTGGGCGAGTTTGCCCTGGCCCATGAGCTGGGTGCCGACGGCGTAGAACTGGACATGGGAGGCCTGGGCCAGCGCGAGATGTTCGACAACAAGCTGCGCGATGAGGCCGAAGCCCGTCACTTCAAAGGCGTGGCCGACTCGCTGGGCATTGCCGTAGGGGCTGTGGCCATGAGCGGGTTCTATGCTCAGGACCTCACGAAACGTGATAACTACATGGAGCTGGTGGCCGACTGCTTCGACACCATGGACCGCATGGGCAGCGGCCCCGTGGTCTTCCTACCACTTGGTGGTTGCGGTAACGACTGGGCCACGGACAAGGCCAAGCGTGCAGAGGTGGTGCGCCGTCTGCACGACATCGGCGAGGAGGCTCTTCGAAGGGGCAAACGAGTAGGCATAGACATGCCGCTCGACGCGAAAGGTAACCTTAAACTGTTGCGCGATGTGAAGAGCGAGGGCATCGCCATCTTCTACAAGTGGCAGACCATCGTGGAGAACGGCTGGGACATCGCCAAGGACATGAAAGCACTGGGCGCAAAGAACATCTGCGCCATCCACGCCTCGAACTCCGACCGCGTGTGGCTGCGCAACGACTCAACAATCGACCTACTCGCCATCAAGCGTACACTCGACAACATGCAATGGCAAGGCTGGCTCTTCGTGGAGCGAAGCCGCGACACCTCAATGGTGAAGAACGTCCGCATGAACTACGGCGCCAACGTGCACTACCTAAAAGAGGTGCTGGGGCTGCCCTACCCCACCCCACAGGTGGCCCTTGACAGCGCAGGCCGCGCCCTTGACTATGTGGAGACCATCCTAAAACGCTCACAGAAGGTCACCGACGAACTGGGTATCACCTACACCGTGGAGGGGCGAAACGTACTCAACATTGTGGCCAACCGATACTTCCGCCTGAACGACATCTACGCCGAGCGCGACTCACTCATCGCAAAAAGTAAGTCAAATCGTCAAATAGCTGAGGCACAGGCCGACTCGAAGCTCTACCGCTCGCACTTCGGTTTCGAGGCTGACCTTTCCAAGTATCTCTCGCCTTCCCAGATAGAGACCGTGAAGGACGTAATGACTTTCAACGTTGTGAAAGTCACCTACGACGCACAGCTCGACATGATTCCCACGCTCAAAGAAGAAGAGAAGCAGCAGATACTTGCCTGGCTGAAGGAGGCCCGCGAGCTGGCTATCGATGCCGAAAGCTCGAAGAAGAAGCATGAGGTCTTCGGCAAGTACAAGGGTCGCATCAACAACTACCTCTCCGCCCGTGGCTACGACCTCGTCAAGGAACGCGAGGCCTGGTACGAACGGATAAAGGCTCGGGGAGGAAAGCTATAGCCTGAGAAAATGACAGCCGCCGAAGTAATTGCCTACATGGAGTCGCTGCGCAACGAGGAGCAGCGGCGGGTGCTCGTGCAGTTCTTCAAGACCGGACCGGGGGAGTATGGCGAGGGCGACGAGTTCCTCGGGCTAAAGGTGCCACAGACACGTGAGGTGGTGAAGAGTGTGGCTAAGGATTTCCCCTTGAGCGAGGTGCCGGAGCTGCTGATGAGCCGCTGGCACGAAGTGCGCCTCTGCGGGTTGCTGATACTTGTGGAGAAGTTTGAGAAGTTAGCGACGAAACGATTGGAACACGACGAGGCCGCGATAAGAGCCCGCGACGAAATCCTGACGATGTACCTCCAGTATGCCGAACAGGCGAACAACTGGGACTTGGTAGATCTCTCGGCGCCCAAGATTCTCGGCCACTGGCTACTCCTGCCAACGTTCCTGAATGGTTCCCAAAACGAACATGATTACAAGATTAAGGTGCTCGACCACCTGGCGCAGAGTCCCTGTTTGTGGCGGCAGCGCATGAGCATCGTCTGCACGTGGAAGACCTCGCAGATGGGCGACCCGTCGTGGTGTCTGCGCTATGCTGAGAAGCACTTGTCGGAGGGGAGACATGACTTGATGCACAAGGCTGTGGGCTGGATGCTCCGCGAGATGGGGAAAAGGGTAAGTATAGACCTGCTGCGCGACTTCCTACGCCAGCACGCCCACAAGATGCCCCGCACCGCCCTCCGCTATGCCATCGAAAAGATGACGGACGAGGAACGCCGATACTGGATGACTTTGTAAATGAACGACTATCCAGACAAGATGACGCCGAAGCAGACCCGGCAGTTCCGCGACGACGTGCTGAACATCGTCAGCCAGATTCCCCGTGGACGTGTGACCACCTACGGCACGATTGCCGCCTGGGCGGGTTGGCCGGCACACTCGCGCATGGTGGGGCGCACACTGCGTTATACGCCCGGTGCTGAGAAGCTGCCCTGCCATCGTGTAGTCAACAAAGAAGGCCGCACAGCTCCCGGATGGAGCCGTCAGCGGCCTTTGCTGGAGGAAGAGGGCGTTGTCTTTAAGTCCAACGGTCATGTAGACATGAACCGATACTCGTGGGAACCGTCATAACCCCACAAAAGGAACAAAAAAGTCGTGAAAAATTTGATGGTTTGCGGGAAAAGTCGTACCTTTGGCCAAATTTTCAGTCCAATTGCAAATTTGTCTAGCTTATGAACAAGCAACTTATATCCAGAACGTTAGCTTCGTCCATTTCGGGCGTATTCAGCTATCTACCCGTCATCACGCTAACCGGACCGCGCCAATCGGGCAAGACAACGCTCTCATGGTCAACAACGACATGATGAAGCTCGACCTGAACCGCGGTAACAACATGCAGCAGCTTTTTTTCTACCGCGACAAGAGCCAGCGCGAGGTGGACGTGCTGCGCATCCTGCCGCCCAACTTGGTCGAGGCTTACGAGATAAAGTCAGCACAGACATGGAACGCCGACTTCTTCGCCAACATGAACTATCTGCGCCCCCTGCTAAAGGAGCGGTTGCTAAAGACAACCGTCGTCTACGACGGCCAGCAGGAGAACCCACAGGCTGAGAACGGCATCATCAACTTCCGCCACCTGCGATGGTAGTGAAAACATTAAATCATGGTGCCTTCAGCTGCGGAGCAGCAGTCTGCGCTAAAGGCACAGGTTGAGGCGTTCTTTAAAGATTAAAAATTGTTTATACTGTGCTTAGAACAAAAAAAAAGTGAGTTCTTAGCACGCTATAAACAAAAAAAGTTTGTATTTTTGCACTCAAAATACAAACGTTTGCGTTATGATTATAGGCAGAAAGGATGAACAAGCCGAGTTAAGGAGGGCATACGAATCAGAGTATTCGGAGTTTGTGGCCGTCACGGGCAGAAGGCGTATTGGCAAGACGTTCCTTGTGAGAGAGACGTTCAATTATACATTCGCTTTCCAACATTCGGGTTTGGCAAACCAGAAAACGAGGGTTCAGTTGCAGGAGTTTCGCCAGTCGCTGATAAAAAGCGGCTTGAAGAAATGTCGCGTCCCGGCAGACTGGTTTGATGCCTTCTTCTTGTTGTCAGAACTATTAGACCAGCAGGGAAAAGGAAAGAAGGTGGTGTTTATTGACGAACTGCCTTGGATGGATGCCCCCCGGTCTAATTTCGTGTCGGCTTTGGAACACTTCTGGAATGCGTATGCCTCGGCGCGGAAAGACATTCTTCTGATTATCTGCGGGTCTGCCACCTCATGGATTATCAATAACGTTTTCCGTAATCACGGCGGGCTTCACAACCGTGTGACACACCGCATCCATCTTGCGCCATTTACGCTTGGCGAGTGTGAGGCGTATGCCCGAAGCCAACATCTGTTGATGAGCCGTTACGATGTTCTGGAGTGTTACATGGTGATGGGTGGCATTCCGTTCTATTGGTCTCTATTGGAGCGAGGACGCAGCCTGGCCCAGAATATTGATGCGTTGTTCTTCTCGCCGATGGGAAAGCTGCATTATGAGTATAGCGAGTTGTATGATTCTCTTTTCAAGAATCCTGAGCCATACCTTCAAATCGTATCGACACTCGGTACGAAACGAATAGGGATGACTAGGGAAGAACTGGTCAATGAAGGTGGAATAACAAACAACGGCCAGTTGTCACGGATTCTGGAAGACCTGGAGGCTTGCGGTTTTATTCGCAGATATGTTTATCAGGGCATCAAACGTAGCAATGCCATATTCCAATTGATGGATAACTACACCTTATTCTATTATAAGTTCCTTCACAACCATGCCGATGTGGGCGAAAACTATTGGAGTGCGAATGTGAACACCCCTGTTCGCAATGCTTGGGAAGGGCTTGCTTTTGAGCGCGTTTGCTTTGAGCATGTACGGGAGATAAAGCAGGCATTGGGTATTTCCGGCGTTTCCACTCGTGTCTATTCCTGGCGTGTAAAGGATGACCCCGTCTATGGAGAAGGGGGCCAGGTCGATATGGTCATAGACCGTTCCGACCAGGTGGTCAATCTCTGTGAGATGAAATTCTCAACGAAGGAATATGCCATAGAGAAAACCGACGATGACAGCCTGCGCCATAAAGCCGGCCGTTTCCGCGAAGCGCAGAAATCCCACAAGGCTGTTCATCTGACCTTTATCACCCCCTTCGGCGTGAAGCAGAACACGTACCAATATAGCGTGCAGAACGTAATAACGGCAGACGATCTTTTTAAAGAATAACCTATACATAGAATAAAATACGCATGAGTTACGATATTGCCATCATTGACCACCACCCGCGGTTCAACAACTGCAAAGAGTTCCTGGCATGGTATGACGAGGCCATTGGGCATCAGCAGTATGACTACAGGCAGGCGAGGCCGGCATTGCAACAGTGGTTCCTGAAGATGAAGGACAGAGTGCGCCCTCTGAATGGGGAGTTCGCCCCTGCAGCTGACGAGATAGACTCTGGCGAGTTTCTGGAGGCCGACTATGGCTTCGGCAAGGATTTTATTTACGTGGCGCTCGCACATACCGACGCGGAGAAAACCAGTGCCCTGGCTTTTGAACTGGCCAAGGAGTGCCGCTTGACGTATTTCGACATCAGCGGCACCGGCGAATTGCACAATGCCGATGGAAGCCATTTCCAGGTGTCGCGTCAGCAGTCTGTCTTTGATGTGATTGAAGAGGAAGGCCAGAAACAACATCGCTGGAAGGTGAACAAGATAATATATCCTCCTCTCATCCTGATAGGAGGCAGTCTGCCAATCATCGTATATGCTCTGATAGTACACTCTACAGACAGCCTCGTCGCTCTTGGCATTTGGATGGTGTTGCTCTTATTCGTCCTGTGGAAGAGCATGGACAATTTCTGGATCTTTCGCCGACTGCCGATAATGTCGCCCCGCCATTATAAGACGGTGAAGGTGAGCATTAATAGCCAGGAGCATACAGGGGATGTGTTCGATGTTGACAGCGGTATCAGCTTCAGATACAATTCCAAGGAGAAGATGTTTTATATGTCGAAGACCATGTACACCGACCCAAGGCGATACCCGAAGGAATACGAAGAAAGGAAATACCAGTTTCAAGCACGGATAGAACAGGCTCACATTCCTATTGCCGGATGGATTTCTCCGTCGGAGAGCACCATCAGCTTCGGCACTTCCGTAAGGATAATGAAACGCTATGCCACGCCAGAGAACATCCGCAGAATCAGGGAGGTAATTATTGACGTGTCAAAAAAGGACTATAACAGGCGGATGTTCAGCAAGTTCACTTATGGCAGCGACACGTTGTATTTGGACACTTGCCACTATCAGATTGTCAGGGCACTCCTCGTCAGTACCGAGGGTTCTGCTGAACGCTATTGTCCGCAGGATGTATCGGTTGAGCCATCCAAACGCCTTGCTGAAATATTTGAGCAAATAAGAACGGAGGGGCGGATGTACAAACTGCAACAGGAGGATTTGATAGAGGCGGATGAATTTGAGCGTATTTGGAAAAAGAAAGCATAATATGTAAAGTATATAGCATCATGAAGAAAATCCTTTTTATCATCGGTTCACTGAGGGAAGGCTCCTTCAACCGACAGCTGGTCCGCGAGGCCAAGCAGATGATTGACGCTATGGCGGTGTAGTTCTGCAAGGAGAAGCTGGCCGAGGGTTACATTATTGTGTTTTCCTCCTCGAAGTCGCGGATATGCTGGCGGACGGTCTTGAAGTTGGGCTGACGGAGCTTGCCGTCGAGGAAACGCCGGGTATAGGCTTCCATGTCGTTGACGTTCTTTGAAGGATAGGTACCACGGCCGTCGAGAAGTGTCATGTAGGAGGTTGTGCGGTCGCTATAGTCAGCCGATTTCTCAAGGGTGAGGCCATGCCGCCAGTGAGTCTCATGCTCGCGGTCGCAGATATTGAAGAGGGCCGACTGGTTCTTCTTTTTCAGTAGGTCGCCGAGGGTGAAGGCGTGGCAACTACTGTTGGGATAGAGCATGTCGCCCGCTTCATAAATGTATTCACTCGGGGAATCCTTGCGCCCGAATGAAAGCATAAGGAGCTGGGAAAGGGCATCGAGGCGGAGGTTTGATGGAATCTGCAGGGTGCGCTCCACGGTGCAGGGTGCGTCGAGGAGTTCCAGACGGACGGTGTATCGCTTTCGCTGTTTCCAACGGTCGTAGATGCCGGTGCAGTCCGGCTCTTCATTGTCGTAGTTCCAATCGTCCTCGTTGTCATCCCAGCCGTCTTCGCCATCGAAAAAGTCATCCGGCACGTCGTGGTAGTTCAGGTAGCCATCGATGCTGTCGAAGAGGGAGCCTTCCATTTGGTCTGTGGGGTCGTCGTAGATAGCCTCAATCTCTTTGAAAGTCTCCATGTCGAGGGCTTTCAGCTCCTTGAAGATTCTTTTCAGGATGGCGCGTGCCTCGTCGATGTGAGCGTAGGCCAGCGCGTATGCATAAATGGGGATGTTGCGGGCCGACGCTCCTCTCTTGCATATCTGCAGACAGTGGTTCAGATATTGCAGGAGCATGGCCACGGTGCCGAGGCGCTGCTGCGGCTGGCGCAGTACAACCCAGATGAGGGCATTGAAGACGATGGGCTTGATGAGGGGGATGAGTCATCCGAGACCTCCGTGATTTCCACCTTGTAGGCCACCTTCTTCTCCTCGCCTTGTGCATCGAGCGCGAAAAGTGACAACTCCGTCCCCATGACCGGCGAACCGTCATAGCATGTACATATCAATTTCTTCAAGCCTAACTGGTTGAACCGCAGGGCGAAGTACTTGAAGAAATTACTCTCGTAAGGGTCATCGCAGTTGCACAGCACCACCTTGTCGCGGAAATGCGGCCAGTAGTGCTGCAACTCCCTTTCAATATCCGTCAACTGCGTGTAGAACTCGTCTTTCTTGGCCGTCTTGGCCGCATTAAGATTCTTGTTTGCCATAGATTGATAGTCTTAGGTCTGCATCTGACTATCAATCGCCACCGCACAAAAAAGGCATGATGCCATCCTTATGCGTTAAGCTGGGGCATGCCCAGGAATTGGAACCCCATCCCGTCTTGTAAGAATGTATCACGCCTATTGGCGCGAATACATTGCTAATCAAGACGGGAATGGGAATGCCGTTATCCAGCACCCCACAATCTCTATTACTTCCGAGCGTTTCTTATTCCAAACTGTTTCCTGGGCATTTTGGCTTAACGCGAAATAATAGCAAATGCTTCGTTAGCGGTATCGGGATTTCTCCCCCGAACCGATTGCAAAGATACAAAGAAATAATGTATCACCGCCACGTTTGAGCCAAAAATAGCAAAAAGGGGGTGACTTTTAACGGATTTTTCAAGTTCTAAGAGAAAAAATGGGCAGGAAGTTTAGTGGGAAAGAAATAAGTTTGTATAATTGCAGCGTCAAGATAGATGTATAGAAAAAAATCACTTCTCCAAGTGCTGTTAGCTTCTTAGGCTGGTTGCGATAGCGCTTGTAGTCTTTCTTGTATTGGCTCGATGGGAATATCTTTTTCATTCTGCGTCTATCTCAGCGTTTAAAGCTTTGAACATTTCCTCGGCACTGCTATAAAGTTCATTCTCTGGATAGACCTTTCGGCTCTTTGCCTCCTTGATGGCAGCCTTGGTCACCTCGTTGGGTTCGTTGTACACAATGTCGAGAAGAACGCTCTCCACATAGTTGTTGAGTGTGCGGTTCTGGCGTGCTGCATTGCGTTTCAGCCCCTCCAACAGATCAGCACGCAAACGGAAGGAGGCGGGGCGGCGAATAATAGTTGTTTCCATTGTTGCGTAGTGGTTTGTAATACTATCAGCTGCAAAGGTAATACTTTTATGGCTATTCACCAAATATTATTATTGTTTTTTACGGATAAGAATTGCATAGGGTTTTATGGGTAGCCCTTTTTCTATATAATACAATTGCTCGTCACGAAGACTTGGATTTATTTTCTTTAATTCGCGGGGATAAGGCTTTAAACCAAGTTCCTTGCCAGAATCACCTTCAGCGTAACCAATGATTTCAAATTGTTCTTGAAGACAGTTATTTGAATATCTCCCTGAGTTCGCTGTTGCTCAGCTTGCCTATCCAGCTCTCTCCGGTGGCTACGGTCATGTCGGCGAGGTGGCGCTTGTCCTGAATCATCTGGTCGATGCGCTCCTCGAAGGTGTTCTGAGTGATGAAGCGGTGGACGAGGACGTTCTGGTGCTGGCCGATGCGGTAGGCACGGTCGGTGGCCTGGGCCTCGACAGCGGGGTTCCACCAGAGGTCGAAGTGGATGACGTGGCTGGCGGCGGTGAGGTTGAGGCCGGTGCCGGCGGCTTTCAGGGAGAGAAGGCAGGTCGTTGATGATGGTCTTGTCGCTCTTCAGGCGGCGCAGGAGGAAGGGGGCGGTGATGCGGCGGAAGCGGTCGGCCACGTGGCTGTCGCCCTCGCGCTGTATGGGGGTGGCAAACTCGTCCTTGAAGGCTTTCGCGGAGCCGAGGTAGCCCTGGTTGGCGAAGTCCATGATGCTCCAGAACTCGGAGAGGCGGTTCTCGACGGGCGTGCCGCTCATGGCGATGCGCAGCTTAGCGGGGATGGCGCGCACGGCCTTGCTCTGGGCGGTGTCGGCGTTCTTGATGTTCTGGGCCTCGTCGATGATGACGGCCAGCCAGGGGAGCTTCTTCAGCTTGGAGGCATCGGAGCGGAGGACGCCGTAGGTGGTGAGGAGGATGTCGGGGGTGGCGGCGGGAGGACTGCCGACCGCGACCGAAACAGGAGAAGCGGCGACCGCGACGGGGGCGGTGAAGGGCTTCAGCGAGCGCTGGGAGCCGTGGTAGGTGAAGACGGAGAGCGAGGGGGCGAAGCGGGCGATTTCGGACTGCCAGTTGGTGATTCAAAGATTAGTCAGCGGTGTGACCATCGACAGTGATAAACACAACTACGACACCGAGAAACTGTAAAGAAAAAGTGCAGAAAAAAGTGCTCCTAAAAGTTGACCATCTAGCGCTAAAACCTGCCAAAACCGACTGTTTTTTGCAGGAATCGCGCTTCACGACCCTGCACAAACACCCCTCTTTTGTGCAGAAATTAACTTAAAATTACGCGAACTTAACACTTGTTCACCTCTATTTCGCTTGAAACTGGCGTTTTTCGCTGTTGAGAAATACCCCGAAAAAGGGTGTTCGAGGCGTCCGTTCCGGCCTTTTTGGAGCCAAACAGCCAGTCTAATAGTAGTAAGTGAGCGGGTTTGTAGTAGAAAACCGCTGGGTTTGTTCAACA